>NZ_JASDDB010000002.1:0-375967 GCF_030407615.1 Pseudoalteromonas sp. APC 3355
CGGTACTAGCTCAGTTGGTAGAGCGCGACCTTGCCAAGGTCGAGGTCACGAGTTCGAGCCTCGTGTACCGCTCCAATCTTTTTATATCCTTTCAAAATTCTCTGTATTAAAAATCATAAATAAAATTATAATTTAAAATCTCTCTTATCTACTTTATTCTTTGTGCAATATTCAGCATTAAAGTTTTGGTTGTTAGAAGCTATGGTTTCTCGCGCGAGCTATACGCCTACAATAAAGGTGTTGTACTTTGAAGTTATGAGGTATGAGTGAGGTAAAGAGTCAATACTTTGAAACCGAGAGCTTTTATTAAAATAGCTCCCCTTGAATAGTTGCTATAACTCGTCTAGAGCCACCAGAATCGCGATGTTCACCTAAATAAATACCTTGCCATGTACCTAACGCTAAATAACCATTTGAAATAGGAATATTTAACTCGCAGCCTAACGTGCTGGTTTTTATGTGTGCAGGCATGTCGTCGTCACCTTCATAATCGTGGCGATAATAAGGTTGACGCTCAGGAACGAATTTATTGAAATGGCTCTCCATGTCCATACGAACAGTGGGGTCTGCATTTTCGTTTATTGTAAGGCTCGCTGAGGTATGCTGAATAAATAAGTGCAACAAGCCTATTTTGTAACTCGCCAGTTCTGGAAGCTGAGACAATATTTCGTCATCTATTATATGAAAACCTCGCGGGCGAGGCTTTAATGTAATTTGCTTTTGCTGCCAACTCATAATTTATCGAAACTAACTTCAATGTTTGCATTACCAGCATCACAGCTAAATGGCATGATGATTTTTTTACCTTGGCTTTTGTGAGTAATTGTATGACCCTTACCAGATACCACAATAGGCGTTGCCATATCAAAGTCGAAGCCTTTCTCGCCAAGTAAATTTTTAGCACCACCGGTCACCATGTTGGTTATTTCGCCAACCATATCGGTAACTTCTTCATCTATAGCATCAGGGCGTTCGCCAAGCATACGCTCCATGATGGTGAGTGCTAATTCTTCGTCGAATGTAATTGAAAATGATCCTCGCGTTTGCGGGCCAACCATCCCAATCAAACCTGATACATCACCACAGGCTATCTCATCAGTTTTAATGCGAGGTTTACCTGGCTTCAATTGAGTTTGAGCCATAGTGCTCAAAACATTAATTAAAGAAGATAAAAAGGGATTGATGAATTCTACATTCATAGTGGCTACTCTTAAATTTGTTCTGTGAAATGACTATATAGTTTGAGTATAGTCACTAAGGATAACTTTGAAGGATTATGATGCTCTGCAAGATTCACATTTACCATGTGCTTCTATTGTTTGCCCTGATACAACAAAGCCACCTTCGGCAGCTAAATTATTTAGCTCATGCGAAATTACACTCGAGTGTAATTCTTTGACAAAACCACAGGTATCGCAAATTAACAATTGTACTGGGTGTATATGATCAAAATGATGACACAGCATAAATGCATTTGTGCTTTCAATTTTATGAATAAAACCTAGCTCAGCTAAAAAGTCTAATGCACGATAAATAGTTGCAGGTTTAGCACCCGTTTCAGTTATTTTTAATTGCTCAAGCAAATCGTATGCACCAACACCACCTTGTGCGCTGGCTAATAGGCGAAATACTTTCTCGCGGATAGGCGTAAAACGCGCGCCACGGTTGTCACAAACTTGTTTTGCTTTACTTACGAGTGATTCTATATTCATCATTACTCTTATCCTTATGCTACCGTGATATACTAACATACTGTGTTGTAGTTGCAGCGTTTTTATTAAGCGCTTTTTACCTAGGAAACCCAGTAATGCACGAACTATTAGCTATATTTATTTTCTTTTTTGCGGTTATTGACCCCATTGGTACTGTACCTGTATTTATTGCAGTCACACGTGGTGATGATGAGAAATTTAAACGTAAAGTTATATATAAAGCGGTAGGCGTATCTGCATTAGTGCTCTTATTTTTTGTACTTGCAGGTGAGCAATTACTTAACGCAATTGAAATTCCGCTTTCGGCTTTTCAAATAGCTGGCGGTATCATATTACTTATTTTTGCGCTCTCAATGATATTTGGTGAAAGTAAACCGGAAGCCGAAATTAAAAGTGTACGCGACAGCACTGAAACCGCTATTTTTCCGCTTGCGATTCCCTCTATTGCGAGCCCTGGCGCTATGTTAGGCGCCGTATTAATGACTCGTAATGAAGAATATACCTGGGTTGAGCAGTTACTAACGTCTTCGATGATGCTTGCTGTATTAGCGGTTGTACTGGTTTTGTTACTGCTTGCAACACATGTACATAAATTAATTGGTGATAGTGGTGCAAGTATAATAAGTAGAATTATGGGGCTTATTTTAAGCTCGGTTGCGGTTACCAATATTTTAAATGGCATAGCCCATTATTTTGGCTTGCAGGTTTTCTCTTAACATTGATGCTCGCTAGGCTTTTGTGTAAAATGCAGCGCCTTTTAAGCTGTGCTTAATAACTTTAATACCCTGAGGTTTGCTTTGAATAAATGTACTTTGGATAGACGCTTTTCTGTGGCCCCCATGCTTGATTGGACTGATCGCCATTGTCGTACTTTTCATCGCAAAATGACTAAACATACTGTGCTTTATACTGAAATGATAACCACAGGGGCTATTTTATTTGGTCGCGGCGACTACTTACATTTTAATAAACACGAAGGCCCAGTTGCACTGCAACTTGGTGGCTCAGATCCTAAAGCGCTTGCGCAATGTGCAAAGCTCGCAGGTGAGCGTGGCTATGACGAAATAAATTTAAATGTAGGTTGCCCGTCAGACAGAGTTCAAAATGGCCAATTTGGCGCATGTTTAATGGCTGAACCTCAATTAGTTGCTGAGTGTGTTGCAGCAATGAAAAACGAAGTAAGCATTCCTGTTACCGTTAAAACGCGTATTGGTATTGATGAGCAAGATTCGTATGAGTTTTTATGTGCGCTTATTGAAGCGTCTCATAAAGTAGGGTGTGATGATTTTATTATTCATGCTCGTAAAGCATGGCTTAATGGTTTAAGCCCGAAAGAAAATCGTGAAGTTCCACCGCTTGATTACCCACGTGTTTATCAACTTAAAAAAGATTATCCGCAGCTAGATTTAAGCCTAAATGGCGGTGTTAAAACAATTGAGCAGAGCCTAGAACATTTGCAACATATTGATGGCGTAATGATTGGGCGTGAGGCTTATAGCAACCCATTTATGCTCAATGAGGTTGATGAGAAAATTTATGGTGATGCTGCAAATACGCAGTCACGCCACGATGTAGTGCGTTCAATGTATGACTACATTGAAGAAGAAATGCGTTTGGGTGCTAATTTTTGGCATATTGCACGTCACATGCTCGGTATTTTTCAGGGGCAGCCTGGTGCGCGAGGTTTTAGACGCCACCTTTCTGAAAGTGGTCACGGTAAGCAAGCTGATTTATCGGTAATGGATAAAGCATTAAGCTTTGTACCAGAATAAAACTAAGCTTGAAAAATTCTAAATTTAAGCCACTTTCGAGTGGCTTTTTTGATCCTAAAAATTAGTCAAAATCATAATTTATTGGCTAATTACACTCTATGTTGTTCAGCTTAAAGTCACTAAAATTTAGAGTGGTTGTTATTTACCATTATGATTTTAAATGCTTTATTTTATTTTTGATGGACTTGGCACAACTCTTGGAATCTTCTTGTTGAAATTAATTAAAAATCAACAGGAGAATACCATGGGAATATTTAACCGCGTAAATGATGTAATTCAATCAAACATTGTCGCCATGCTTGATAAAGCAGAAGATCCAGAAAAACTTTTAAACCTAATGCTTACCGAGATGCAAGATGCATTGAATGAGTGTCGTAGTACAGCAGCCGCTTTATTGTGTGAAGAGAAAGTAATTAATCGCCAAATTGATACTAAAAAAACAGAATTAGCAGCTTGGCAAATGAAAGCAGAACGTGCGGTTGAGAAGGGCAGTGATGACCTTGCTAAATCAGCTTTACTTGAGAAGCAACGCGTTAACGAAAGCATTGAAAATAAGCAAACTCAACTAGAAATATTGCAAAAGTCTATTGCAAAAATTAAGTCTGATTGTGAACGCTTGCAGCAAAAAATGGCTATGGCTAAAACTAAGCAAGCTCAGTTAATGCAACGCCATAATGTTGCTATTGCTAGAGGGCGAATCAGTACGCAACTACAAAGCGATAAAGTAGCTCATGCGTTGTCTCGTTTTGAACAAATAGAGCAGCGTGTTGAAGGTATTGAAGCTCAAGTAGAGGCTTATGAGCTGACTGATACAGCAAGCTCTACCAGTGCCCAAATTGAGTCGTTAGTTAAAAATGAAAAAATTGATGCTGAGTTGGCTCGCTTAAAGGCGAACTTAAATACTAATTTAAAACACACTGCTTAGGAGATTGCTATGAACAGCTTTAATCGTCAACAAGGTTGGTATAAAGATACTCTGAATAAAAAAATATCGGGTGTTTGTAGTGGTTTAGCCCATAGATTGGACTTTCCGGTTTGGGCAACCCGCCTAGTTACTATTTTATTATTTTTGAGTTTTCCGTTTGCAATTGCACTTGGTTATTTTATAGCGCATTGCTGTCTTGAAAATAAAGAGTATTAATAGCAACAGGCATAAATATTTGAACAATTTAACGAATTAAATCACCCTATAACGTTATTAAAAATTTTAATTTAGAACAGCTAAGTATAAAAATTTTTGCCTAGTTATAGCGCAATTTTCTTATCGTTAAATAGGCCTCATATATAAGCCGGTTGGTATAAGGAGAATTACTATGAAAGCTTTGGCAGTATGTGTATTTATCTATTTATTACTGTTTACTGATTTAATAACGTTTGTGCAGATTGATTCTTGGCAGTTGCCGTTATGGATTGCTGATATTAGTTGGGCTGGGCTCGAGCTTGTAGGTGCTTTAGCCGCAATTATTGCTGTAGTTGCGGTAGTGGCTTTAATTACTATGGGATTAGTTGGTGCGGGTGTAGTGGCATTAGCAGGGACTGTTTTAGCGCTTTTATTCGGATCTATAATGATTGCATGGCCGTTACTATTTGTTGCAGTGTTGTGTTGGCTTGTTGCCGATAACAAAAAAGTAGCCTCTTAATCCTTAATTTGACTGACTATTATAGGTTAACTATGTTAAATTTAGCCTGTAATTTAAAGTTTTCATAAGGATAAGAATGATGACGAAACTATGTTTTTCGATGGCTTCTGCATTAATATTTAGTTTTTTTTCGTCATCGTTGGCGGCGCACTCAGGGCACGATCATGGTTCTGATGTGGCTGTGCTCGAAGTAACTAACGCGCAAGTTAGAGAGTTTTTACCTGGCAGTACTTCAACTGTAGGTTATTTAACCCTTATTAATCACAGTGGTGCCGCAGCAACTTTAACTAAGGCAACTATTGATGGCTTAGGGCGTGTTGAAATACACGAGCATTCACATGTAGACGGCATGATGAAAATGCAACAAGTTGAATCGGTTGAAATTAAGGCGCACGAAAGTGTCAGCTTTCAACCTGGCGGTTATCATTTAATGGCATTTGAACCACAAGAGCCATTAAAAGTAGGACAAGAACGTAAACTCACACTATATTTTAGTGACGGTAATCGCTTATTTACTAATGCTCAAGTAGTGTCGCTTGAAGCGCAAGCTAAGCAGTCAAAACCATCTACTCAACACGCTCATCATTAGGAGTACACATGTCGCAACATAAAGGAAAAATAGCAGGAATAATTGTTTTACTGCTTATCATTTTTTACGCAATTGCTGTTTATTGGAGCACAGAACCTTCGCGTTTTGACGTTGTTGCAAACGCGAAAGAGCAAGCGCAGCTTCGTAATGAAAAAATAGTAACGGGTTATGTAACTACTTCTACATTAATTACGGTAGCCAATACCTTACTAGAAAAACCGGGTGGCTACTTATCAAATGATGTAATACCACCAAGTATTATTATGGATGATATGCCAGCGTGGGAATATGGCGCACTAGAAATGGTACGTGATTTATCGCTTTCTATGCGAAAAGATTTTAGCCGTTCTCAATCACAATCAACGGAACATGAAGCCCTTAAAAAGGCGCAGCCGCAGTTTAATATAAGCTCTGAGGCATGGGCATGGCCAAGTGCCGAAGGTGAGTACCAAAAAGGTATTGACTACTTAATGGTATATCGTGGACAAATTGCTAATGAGCATGAGCGCGATAGCCAATTTTACGCACGAGCAGATAACTTACGTAGTTGGCTTAAAGAAGCTGAAAAACGTTTAGGTAGCTTAAGCCAACGTTTAAGTGCCAGTGTAGGCCAAGAAAAAGTGAACACCGACTTAGCGGGTAATTCATCTAATAAACAAGCAACTCTTGCGCCACTGCAGCAGCAAGTAAGAACACCGTGGTTAGAAATTGACGATGTGTTTTACGAGTCGCGGGGTGCAACTTGGGCATTACTGCATTTTTTACAAGCGATAGAGTATGACTTTAATGACGTGCTTGAAAAGAAAAATGCACGTGTAAGCTTACAACAAATCATACGTGAACTTGAGGCGACTCAAGAAACAGTATGGAGCCCACTTATTTTAAACGGCAATGGTTTTGGCTATGTGGCAAACCATTCTTTAGTTATGGCAAATTATATTTCTAGAGCCAATGCGGCTTTAATCGAACTCAGCGAACTACTAGCTCAAGGATAAAAAATGAAAAAGTATTGTTTAGCAGCAGCCCTTTCAATGGCATGTTTAGCACCGGCAGCGCAAGCTGACACTCTACTAGGTTTATATGTAGGTGTTGATGGGTGGAAGTCAGATAACGATGGTCAATTTTCTTATAAAGATAAAGCATCTCAAGGTTTTGATTTTGAGGATGAAACATTTGTAAGCTATTACGCAGCACTTGAGCACCCAGTGCCGCTAGTTCCAAACATTAAGCTAAAATATACAGAGCTTGAACTTGATGGTGATGCGGTTATTGGCGATACGTTTAGCTTTAATGGCAGTACCTTCGATACAAACAGAAAAGTAAATACTGTTAGTGATTTATCGCACATTGATTATATTCTTTATTATGAAATTTTCGATAATGATTTAGTTTCTATTGATTTAGGTTTAAATGTTAAGCAGTTCGACGGTGAAATTACAGTAAGCTATGATCCTGAAGAAAAGCTTTCTCAAACTGAAACAAAAGACTTCTCTGGTTTTGTTCCTCTTGCATATGGCCGTGCCGAAGCAGGCTTACCATTTACTGGTTTAAGTGTATTTTTTGAAGGTAGCTTTTTGGCTATTGACGATAGCAAAGTACAAGATTACCAAGTAGGTGTAGCGTGGGAACTTATTGATAACCTAGCAGTAGATGTTGCTGTTAAAGCAGGTTACCGCTCTATGGTATTAGAACTTGATGATGTAGATGATATTACGACTGATATTGATGCATCTGGCCCATTTGCGGGTATTCAGGTTCACTTTTAATTAGTATTTTCTAATTAAACAAAGCGTGGCATATTATTTTATTGCGTGCCACGCTAAATCAAACTCTCCCTCCAGCGCATTATTAATTAACTGCTTATAAATTTTATTTACAGGAAAATTAATGAGTTTAGATAACTCATCACCTGTTTGCGTGAATTTATAATAGCTTAATACCAAATCACTGCTTTTTGCTTTTAACGTTACTTTTTGCGATAAAAATGAAAGGGTAAGTTCTTGTCCCGCTTTAAGCACTGCAGATTCAATTTCTTTTCTATACAGTAAATTAAGATCCATAAGTGTTAAAATATCAGGAAAACTAATACCTGTTTTACCTAAATTTAGAGACACTTTATTGCCTTTTCGTAGCAAATCAAACAATGACGGTTTTTTGTAAAAGCCGAGTAATATAAAGTGGCTGTCGTCTTTTTCGTTATAGCCTGAGAGCGACACACATTTTTGCAAAGAGTCAGCTTCTCGCTGTGTCATATGCTTTAACGTTTGCAGGCTTTTAATTGAAAACGTACCAGGGTTGAGTGTTTCTCCCGTTAAAATTTTGGCCCATAAAGTTTGCATTGACGCATTTGAAGTATCTTCGCACAGTGCGATAAAATGCTCTACCCAGTCAGCATCAGGTTGTTTAGTACTTGCTACATCGGGGCAAAACCCCATAGCCATTGCTAAAATTGACTCTATATTTTGTTGTTGTTTTATTAGTAGTAAATCTTGGCGCTTTTGGGCACGAGCTAAAACAGAGTTTTCACTGTTGATATGATAAAGCGGCTTAACTTGGCCTTTAATATCGTAATTTTGTTCGGGGGTAGGCAGTATTCCGTTACTGCCTATTTTTGTTATAGGGTAACCAAGTAAGGATTCGATAATGTTAGCAAGGTTAATTCTCGCTTGTGCTGTCTTGACTGGCATGGCTGTGCATTGTCCTTTGTGAATGACTAAGCTGAGCAACAGTTTTAAGGTTATTTAACCCCATTGAAACTGTATTACGGAGCACATATTCGCTCAAAATTGCGGTGTAACCCGATATTAAAGGGGCGGTTGTTTGTCCGTTAATCTTACATATTAAAGTGACGATACCGTTTTGCTCACTAAAATTAAAAGTCCCCCTAATAATATGCTCAGCATTTAAAAGTATATTAAAGCTGACCTTATTTTGACTCACCGAAGTTATGATCATTTCACCATACCCCCATTTGCCCTTCCAAGACTGATGAGCACCCAGGCCAGAGCTTGGTTCGCCCAAGGTAAAACGTATACTGGGGTCTACTTTTTCCCATGGAGACCATTTTTGCCATTGATTAAAGTCAGTAATAAGCGGTTTTACTGCGTCAATATTTGCATTGATTTCTATTGTTTTATTTACATTATAACTTTGGGGAAGTATCAGCCCTACCAGCACTAATACCAATAACAATAACAGTACGCCTTTGATTAATATTTTTAATGGTTTAATAAGCACACCTTTTATTAGTTTTTTGAGTTGAAATACAACAACTTTTTATTAATCGACTATAGTATGAATTAGATTATAAACCAAAAATAATTTATAAATTGCTACCTAGGAGAGCGAATGTCGTCAGATCAAAACGATTTTTTATTTTTTGAACAAGACTATGAAGATGATGCAGTAATTGAGCCGACTAAGTTTTGGGATATTTTAATTGTTGATGACGAACCTGAGATCCACTCTGTAACAAAGTTGGCTTTGTCTGGGGTTGAGTTTTGGGGGGCAGGCTTGCGATTTCATGATGCCTATTCGGGAGCTGAAGCAATAGAGATTTTAGCTAAAAATAACAATATTTCAGTTATTTTTTTAGACGTTGTTATGGAAACTGACGATGCTGGCTTGCAGGTTGTAAAAAGGGTGCGTGACGAATTAAATAATCAACATGTAAGAATTATTTTAAGAACAGGGCAAGCTGGTAATACACCAGAGGAAAAAGTAATACGTGAGTACGACATAAATGATTATAAAACTAAAACAGAACTCACTCGCTCTAAATTAGTAACATCGCTCATAACCGCTATTCGCTCTTACGAGCAGGTATGCCAGCTTGAATATCAAAGTGATGCAATGAACACGATTGTTTCTGCATCAAAGTCTATTTTAGGGCTTACTGATATTAAGCAACTATGCAAAGAAATCATCAAGCACATGAGTATTATTTTAAAGTGTTCACCTCGAGGGCTTGTGTGCAGCAAATTAGATGGCGATGACTTTATTCAAGTCTTAGGTGGTTGTGGGCATTACGAAAACTACTTTGGTGAAAAATTAATTAATGTTGATAGCAAAGTATTTAAACAAGTCGAGTCGTGTTTTGATTTATCAAAGCATCAACATACAGACTCAAGTGCAACATTTGTATTAAAAAGTAAGCATAGAAAAGCGGCTTTATATATAGAATGTGACCATGTTCCTTTGCAAGCACAATTGCAGTTTGCTGAAATCTTCTTAACAAATGTGAGTGTGGCCCTCGATAATATAAGGCTGTTTGTAAAGTTAAGAGATGCAGCTTATAAAGATGTGCTTACAGGTATTTCAAATCGTACCAACTTTATTGAACGGGTAGGGCGTTATCAAAAGCCGCACGTGAATGATTATGTATTTGTACTACTTGATATAGTTAATTTTGCTGATATTAATAACGGCTTAGGGCAAGAGGTCGGCAATAAAGTATTAATTGGCATTGTGCAAAGGTTAAAAGAAAACTACCCAACAGCTAAATTATTATCTCGTATTGGTGCTGATGTTTTTGGTTTTATTATTCGTCAAGATGAACTCGACCTAAAAAAATTGAATGAGCAGTTAGGTGTACCATTTTGCGCAGAAGAGCATACATTGCCTATCGATTTTAGATTGGGTTTATGCCAACAGCAAGACTTTCAAAGTAGCGGGATTGATACACTTAAAGTTGCTTATATTGCACTTAATCAAGCTAAAAAAACAAAACACAAAGAGGGAATTTATTACAGTGTAGACATGCAAGATAAAATGGCTTGGCGCATAGGAATTATTAGACAATTACGCCATGATTTTGCTCGAAACAAGTTAGAGGTATGGTATCAACCTCAACTTTCATTAGATGACTTGTCTTTAATTGGGTGTGAGGCATTACTTAGGTGGCCCACTGGTAATGGATCATATATATCGCCAGCGGTATTTGTTCCACTTGCAGAAGATGCGGGTTTGATTGTTGATATAGGGCAGTGGGTTTTAGAGCAAGCTTGCCAACAACAAAAGCGCCTAGAAAATATGGGTACCGAAATTTGTATTGCGGTTAATGTGTCTGTTCCGCAGTTTAAAGTAAAAGGTTATGCTCAAAACGTTAAAAATACATTATTAAAATATGGTGTTAAGCCAAAAAACATAGAATTAGAAGTCACTGAAAGCGTAGTAATGGATGAACTCGAAACTGTTATTAATACACTTAGAGAGCTTCAAGAGCTAGGGATGGAAGTTGCTATTGATGACTTTGGGACTGGCTTTTCATCGCTTAGTTATATACAAAGTTTACCCTTGGATAGATTGAAAATAGATCGTGCATTTATTAAAGATCTGCCAAATGATGACACTGGCGCTATTGCTGCCTTAGTTATTTCTCTTGGTGCTAAGTTGGGTTTAAAAACGATTGCTGAAGGCGTTGAAACACAAGAACAAGCCCAGTTCTTAAAAAACTTAGGCTGTGATGAGGTACAAGGTTTTATGTATGCTAAACCCATGCCTGAGCATGAATTGATAGAATTTATAAATAAACGCTAAAAAAGATTAACTTATTATTTAAGCTAATGAACGATTTAGAATTTAAAGCGCGATATGCTTTGACTACTTTGTATATATAAAGAATTTAGTAGGGTATAATTCGCGCCTTTTGTTATTCTACGGCCACAATTATGAGCACACTCAAAGCTAAGCGCGCCTTATTTTCATACCCTAAATACTGGGCTGAATGTTATGGCACCGCGCCATTTTTACCAACTACACGTGAAGAAATGGATGCACTTGGCTGGGATAGTTGCGACATAATAATAATTAGTGGTGATGCGTATGTTGATCATCCTAGTTTTGGGATGGCGGTAATTGGCCGTGTACTTGAAGCGCAAGGCTTTAGAGTGGGGATTATTGCCCAACCGGCATGGGACTCTAAAGATGCATTTATGGAACTTGGCAGACCGAATTTATTTTTTGGTGTAACAGCCGGCAACATGGATTCGATGATCAACCGCTATACAGCGGAAAAGCGCATGCGCCACGATGATGCTTACACGCCTAATAACGTTGGCGGTAAGCGCCCAGATCGCGCCGTGATGATTTACTCGCAAAAATGCCGTGAAGCATACAAAGGTATCCCAATTGTTATTGGCGGTATTGAAGCCAGCCTTCGCCGTATTGCTCATTACGACTATTGGCAGGAAAAAGTACGCCGTAGTATTTTGTTTGATGCAAAAGCCGATATTTTAATTTACGGTAACGCAGAGCGCCCGCTAGTTGAAGTTGCACACCGTATTGCGGCGGGTGAAACGATGGATACGATTCAGGATATTCGCGGCACGGCTGTTATTCGAAAAGAGCCTCTACCTGGTTGGCGTGGCAGTGATTCTACCGCTATTGATAAAATTGGTAAAATCGACCCTATTCCAAACCCATATGGCGCGGATGATGTTGGCTGTAGTAAATCAGAATTTAAACAAGCCGGTATTGATTTAAAAGCAGAAGCGGCAAAACCAATCATGGTTCAGCCTGCACGTCCTAAGCCGTGGGAAAAAACTTATGTTAAGTTACCTGCTTATGAGCAAGTAAGTGTTAACAAACCTTTATACGCCCATGCCTCGCGAATTTTACATCAAGAAACAAATCCTGGTTGTGCAAGGGCGCTTTACCAACGACATGGCGATCGCTCTATTTGGGTAAACCCGCCAGCTTATCCATTAGAAACACATGAAATGGATGCTGTATTTGGTTTGCCATATCAGCGTATTCCTCACCCAAGTTATGGTGATGCTAAAATCCCTGCTTACGATATGATTAAAACGTCAGTTAATATTATGCGTGGCTGTTTTGGTGGTTGTTCGTTTTGCTCAATTACAGAGCATGAGGGGCGCATTATTCAAAGTCGTTCGCAAGAATCTATTATTGAAGAAATTGAACAAATTAGAGATAAAGTCCCCGGCTTTACTGGTGTTATTTCTGATTTAGGTGGCCCAACGGCGAATATGTATAAGCTGCGCTGTACTAGTAAAAAGGCCGAGAGTACCTGTAGACGCTTATCATGTGTGTATCCAGATATTTGTAAACACATGGATACAGATCATACGCCAACAATAGATTTATATAAAAAAGCACGTGAAGTTAAGGGTATTAAAAAGGTATTGATTGCTTCAGGTGTACGTTACGATTTAGCTGTACGCGACCCGCGTTACGTTAAAGAATTAGTAACGCATCATGTAGGCGGTTACTTAAAAATAGCGCCAGAGCATACAGAGGATGGTCCATTATCAAAAATGATGAAACCAGGTATGGGAGCGTACGATCAATTTAAAGAACTATTTGATAAGTACTCTAAAGAAGCCGGTAAAAAGCAGTATTTAATACCTTACTTTATATCTGCTCACCCAGGTACAAAAGATGAAGACATGGTAAACATGGCTTTATGGCTTAAATCAAACGACTTTAAGCTTGATCAGGTACAAAATTTTTACCCATCACCTATGGCTAATGCGACAACTATTTACCATACAGAGATGAACTCTTTACGTAATATAAAAAACAACTCAGAAGTTGTTCCAGTACCTAAAGGCGCACGCCAACGTAGATTACATAAAGCTATTTTACGCTACCACGATGCAGCTGGTTGGCCAATGATACGTGAAGCTCTACGTAAAATGGGTAAAGCTAATTTAATTGGTAAAGGGCCTAACTGTTTAGTGCCAGAAGAAGGGCGCGATGAAAAAGCAGGTAAAGGTGGTAAAAAAAGTGGGCGTCCGGCACTAACGCGACATAGCGGTTTTAGCCAATTTAAAAAGGCAAACACTAAGCCAAAAGTGGGCGGTAATCGTCAAAGCACACGTTAGTAATTTTATTTGCTAATAGATAAGTTTAATTGCGGTACGCGCTTTTTCATGCGCAAATTAAGTAAGCCTTGCTCTTTATTATCTATATTATTGTAGGTGATAAAGGGTGAGGTTTTAGAGCCCCTCTCTTTAGATATCCTGTGCTAAGTTTAGCTTTTTTAAAGCATTGATGATAACCACAAACGCAATTTAAGTGACCATAACGGCTGAATGCCGGTGAGTCCTTGCGTCATTTTATTATCTTTTAAGATTATATAAGATGGCGTGACTTGTCCCTGCCAATCGGAAAATATCTCCCCGTGTTGATCGTTAACAGTACTGAAGCTGTAGCCTTGCTCATTTAAATAATCATGCAGCTCTTGATCAGAGCCTGATTTTATCGCGATGCTCACAACGGGGTATTTATTCTCGTTTGCGAGTTCGTTTATGGCAGGGGAGGTAATACTACAAATAGGGCACCAAGTTCCCCAAAAATACACAAGCGTGGGTTTATCTTGGCTCATTGCTGCTAAATCAATGTTTTGCCCTTTATAATCGATTAATTGTAATTGAGGATTTGCTGGCATGACAGGTTGCCGCCACCAATTGACGGCGGTATAAATGACAAAAAATATAGAGCCATATACCAGTACACTTTTTAATATGGATACGCTTTTTTGTTTTAGCGTTTTTTTAGGTATGTCATTTTTATGTTTGGTATCCGTTGCCATAGCTACTGATTTACCCTAAGTATTTTTACTGTAGTTTTTACATTTAAAGCGTTTAATTTATATCAGCAACCATGTAGCAGTACCTAAAAAGGCGAATATACCAACAATATCTGTCACCGTGGTTAGCACCACACTCCCTGCAAGAGCAGGGTCTATATTCATTCTTTTAAGAATTATTGGAATACTTGCACCAGCAACACCTGCCACCACTAAGTTCATAAACATAGCGAAGGCAAGTACGCCACCAAGCATAAAGTCCCACTGCCATAGCGCAATAACACCCGCAATTAATAGTGACCATAAAATACCGTTTAGCGCGCCAATGGCCAGTTCTTTCATCATCAAGAAACGTTGGTTTGTTTGGTTTATATGACCTACAGCAATACCACGGATAACAAGCGTTAATGATTGGCTACCAGCAACACCACCCATAGAAGGGACAATACCGTTAAGCACAGCCAAAATAGGGAGCACATCTAAAGTGCCTTCAAAAAAGCTAGCTACAAAAGCAGCAGCAAGTGCGGTTAGTAAATTAACTCCTAGCCAAACTGAGCGTTTTTTAGAGCTTTTTAGTACAGGCGCGAATGTATCCTCTTCATCATCAAGACCGGCTAGGCTTAATAAGCTATGCTCGGCATCTTCTCGGATTACATCAACGATGTCATCGATAGTAACACGACCGAGGAGTTGGTCGTTATCGTCCACCACAGGGGCCGATATCCAATTATGACGCTCAAATAATTGCGCTACTTCACTTTCATCCATTGAGATTGGGATAGACTCACAATCTTCATCCATTAAATCGCGGACAATTTTTTCTGGCGGATTAGTTAATAATGTACTCAGCGATAAAGCGCCTATAAAGCAGTTATGTTTATCAACAACATATAAATCATCTGTACCCTCTGGTAGCTCACCACGCAGCCTAATATAACGAAGTACAACATCGAGTGTTACATCAGGGCGAATGGTCACCGTATCGGTGTTCATTAGCGCACCAGCTGAACGCTCTTGATATGACAGTGCTTGCGTGGCACGTTCACGGTCTTGAATGTCCATCGCGCTAACAACGTCTTTATAGACGGTATCTGGCAGGCTACGTAATACTTCACCTAAGTCATCGTGGCCCATATCTTCAGTTGCGGCGGCAATGTGCTTAGGTTCCATTTGGGCAATAATGCCTAAACGAACATCTTCAGATAATTCTTCAAGAACATCACCCTGCACATCAGGATCGACCAATTGCCAAAGCAGTCGGCGAATTTTATGCGGTGATGATTCTAATAATAATGCGGTATCACAAGGAGCCGTTTTTGCGAGCATGCGCCTAACTTGAACAAATTGACCACTATTGAGTGACTTCGTCACCTGTTTTAGTTGTTGTAGTGGGTAATCTTGTTCAAAAGCTTCTGGCATTGGCGTCCTTTATAAATTGTTATATTACTTTATGGGGGGAGGTGAGTTAACTGGCGTTACTAACCTATTTATTTTATATATCTGTCTTAATTGAAGCATTAGTAATGCGAATATTGTTTTTATAAAACAGGTTATTCTTGTTCATTAAAGCGTTGTGCTATTAATTCTCCAACAGCGTGTAAAGCTTGCTCAGAATCAGGGCCTTTACAAACAACTTTAACTTCTTTTCCTTGGCTACTTTCAAGTAACATTAATGCAAGTACGCTATCGCCTGCGGCTTCTTTGTCATCTTGGAATAATGTGATTGTAGCATCAAATTGTACTGCTAATTGCGCAAGCACAGTAGCTGCTCTGGCGTGTAAGCCTAATTTGTTTTTTATTAAAAAGGTATCTTCACAATGCATAACTTACTCTACCTAAGCTGAACAGGTGATTATTCAGCTATATTATTTTTCTTGCTCGCGATGGCGAATTTTTACATTGGGATGTGTCATTGCAAAACTTTCACCGATAGTTTGCGCTAAATACACAGAGCGATGTTGCCCGCCTGTACACCCAATAGCAATGGTTAAATAACTGCGGTTATTTCTTTCTAAATGCGGTAACCACGTTTGTACAAATGTTTGAATTTGCCATGTGAATTTTTGCACTATGCTGTGATTAGCTAAATAGTCTTTAACCGGTTGATCTAACCCATTTAAAGGCTTCAACTCTGGTTCCCAGTGTGGATTTGGTAAAAAGCGTGCATCAAATACGTAGTCTGCTTCTTTTGGTATACCGTGTTTAAAACCAAATGATTCAAATGTGACAATCAGTTGCTTATCTTTTTTACCTAAAATCTTTTCACGAATAGATTCAGCGAGTTGATGAACACTTAAATCAGTCGTATCTATCATAAAGTCGGCGCGAGTGGTTAATACATCAAGTAATTCTTTTTCTTTTTTGATGGCTAAATCAAGCGGCAACGAGTCTATTGATAGTGGGTGTAATCTGCGTGTTTCTGAAAAGCGTTTGATCAATGTCTGATCGTCGCTATCTAAATAAAACAACGTAGGGTTTGCAAAGCCAGGCAAGTATTCAAGAATATCGTTAAATTCATCTTGTTCTTTAGGGATGTTGCGCACATCAATGCTAACAGCAATTTTATCGTAGCTATCAGACACACTGCGAACTAATGAAGGTAGTAGGTTTACTGGAATATTATCAACGCAATAATAACCTAAATCTTCTACAACGCGCAAAGCAACCGACTTGCCAGAACCAGAACGGCCGCTTATGATAATTAACTCCATTTAACACCCTTTATAAAACTATGATTGATCGACAATAACTTGGTAAAGCTCAGTATCAGATTTTGCACTGCGTAACTGTTTACAAAAATCTTTGTTGTTTAGTTTATCAGCAATGGTTGCTAGAGTCTTTAAGTGCTGCTGGTTATCGCCATCTGGTACGATGAGTGCGACAAAAATATCAACAGGGCGATTATCGATTGCATCAAAGTTTATTGGAGTTTCGCTAACGAGCACTAAAGCCAAAGGCTCTTCTGCACCGCTCATTCTTCCATGAGGAATAGCAATGCCACGTCCTATACCTGTACTACCTAATTTCTCTCTGCTCATTAAAGCATTAAGAATATCTTGTTGCGGTAAATACGGAAGTTTGTCGTGAGCAAGTTCGCTAATGAACTCTAAAATTCTTTTTTTGCTATTAAAAAGGACCGCAGCTTTGCTGCAGTCCTGGCATATAAGTGAACTTAATTTCATCATATTAGTGTCGAGCAAGCTTCTCTTTGTGTTTGATTACTTGGCGATCGAGCTTGTCGATCAACGAGTCAATAGCGGCATACATATCTTGATGTTCTGTAGAGGCAAATAGCTCAGCACCGCTTACGTGTATTGTGGCTTCTGCTTTTTGATTTAATTTTTCTACATCGAGAATGACATGAACATTATTTATATGATCAGAGTGTCTTTCAAGCTTCGCAAATTTAGTATTAATATAGTCTCTTAGTGAATCGGTTAATTCTACGTGACGACCAGTTAAGTTTAGTTGCATAAGCATTACCCTCTTAGTTTAGCGTCTTAAATCAGACTTTTACGCTGATTTGACGGTGGAATAGCAAGAGATTCGCGGTATTTTGCGATTGTACGTCTTGCTACTTTAATTCCTTGCTCAGCCAATATATCCGCTATTTTGCTATCACTCAATGGTTTTGCTGAGTTTTCTGCTGCGATTAATTTTCGGATAAGCGCACGTATTGCTGTAGATGAACATTCACCACCGTTTTCAGTACTTACATGGCTTGAGAAAAAGTATTTAAGCTCAAATATACCACGGGGTGTATGCATGTACTTTTGAGTAGTTACGCGTGAAATTGTCGATTCGTGCATTTCTACCATTTCAGCGACATCATTTAAAACCATTGGTTTCATGGCTTCAGGGCCATGTTCAAAAAAGCCTTGTTGTTGCTTAACAATACAATTAGTAACTTTTAATAGCGTGTCGTTTCTACTTTCTAAGCTTTTAATAAACCATTTAGCTTCTTGTAAATGTGAGCGAATAAACTGGCTGTCGCCACTTGATTTTACAGTGCGAGACATTGCCGCGTATTGGCTATTAACACGAATTTTAGGCATGCTATCTGGGTTTAATTCAACAACCCAGCGGCCTTTAATTTTTTTAACTGACACATCAGGAATAACATACTCAGATTCTTCCCTTACAATAGTATCTGCAGGTTTTGGGTTGAGAGTATGTATTAGTGTCATTACTTCTTTAAGCTCTTCTTCTTTGAGCTTAGTTTTTTTCATTAATGTACGATAGTCGCGAGCTGCTAATAGATCAATATGCTCGGTTAAAATCATTTTCGTTTCATTAATGTAAGGTGTTTCTTTATCAAATTGATTAAGCTGAATACACAAACACTCTTGTAAACTACGTGCAGCAATACCAACAGGATCAAACAGTTGGATGCGTTTTAATACCGCTTCAATTTCATCAAGTTCAACTTCGTTATCATCTTCGTTTTCTTGATTAAAGCTTTCTAAAATTTCTTCGCAACTGAGAGTTAAAATACCTGAATCATCGACGGCTTCTACAATCGCAATAGCGATGGCTTCATCGGTAGGGCTAAATGGTGTTAGTTGTAATTGCCACATTAAATACTCATGGAGCGTTTCAGTAGAGGCGCCTTGGTATATTGATTCGTCTTCAGGCATTGGACCTGATGAGGCTGCAGGAGCGGCACTCATGTACTCATCCCAACTAACATCCATAGCCATGTCGTCACTTAGCGTGTCTTTTGCAAGTGCTTCACCAGTATCTTGTTCGTATTCGCTCGGAGCATCATCAGCAGATGCGCTAACAGTTATGTCATCGGTATCAGCTTTTTGCTCGTTTTTACCAGCAGCGTCTTCAGAATAGTCTGCCTCTTCAACCTCTAATAGTGGATTACTGTCGAGAGCTTCTTGTATTTCTTGCTGGAGATCCAATGTACTGAGTTGCAACAAACGAATAGCTTGTTGCAACTGTGGAGTCATTGTAAGTTGCTGGCCCATGCGCAGCTGTAGTGATTGCCTCATGTATCTCTAACAATCCTTTTATGTTGTTATAATTAATACTAGCAGATGCTTAAAGACATGGCGTAAATGTTACAGCCTAAATTGCTCGCCTAAGTAAACATCGCGTACTGTTTTATCATTTAATACGTGTTCTGGAGTACCTGATGCAATCAGCTCCCCATGAGAAACAATGTAGGCTTTTTCACAAACATCAAGGGTCTCTCTTACGTTATGGTCGGTAATTAATACACCAATCCCACGATTTTTAAGATGTTCTATTATTTTCTTTATATCTAATACCGAAATAGGGTCAACACCGGCAAACGGTTCATCCAGTAGTATAAATTTAGGATCTGCTGCCAGCGCTCGTGCTATTTCTACACGACGACGTTCTCCACCCGACAATGCCATACCTTGGCTATCACGAATGTGTTGTATGCTAAATTCATCTAATAAGTTATTGAGCGTGTCTTCTCTGGCTTGTTTATTTAGTTCTTTGCGCGTTTCTAAAATGGCCATTAAGTTTTGATAAACAGTCAGCTTTCTAAAAATTGATGACTCTTGCGGTAAGTAGCCTATGCCTAATCTAGCACGACTATGCATAGGTAAAAGAGTAATATCGTTATCATCAATAGATATTTTACCTTTGTCGCTAGGAACAAGCCCTACAATCATATAAAAAGTCGTTGTTTTACCAGCACCGTTAGGGCCAAGTAAGCCAACTATACTGCCAGCTTGTACTTCAAGGCCGACGTTTTTTACAACTTCACGACCTTTATAGCTTTTTGCCAATAGTTCTGCTTTTAATGTGCTCATGGTTGACCTTTATCGCCTTTTTTACTTTTTTTAGTTTCGATCGGTACTAAAATTGTGTGAACGCGGTCAGTTGAGTTTTCATCTTTTTCGGCACTGATGAGCTGCTGCTCTATGTCGTAGGTAATGCTTTTAGCATTTATTTTTTGTCCGGCTTGCGATACTTGTGCATTACCAACAAGCGTTAAAAAACGCTTAGATACATCATAACGTACTTCGTCAGCACTGGCGCTCATAGTCGTGCCGTCTGATTGCTTTTCTTCAAAGTGCGCAGGGCTACCTGTGGCAATTAATAATTGTTTATTATCACCAAGTTCATCACGTTTGTGTACTTCTAGGCGATCGGCTGTAATGCGGCGATCACCGTGAATTATCTCAACGTTTTTCTCAAAAATACCCACATTAGCTTTCAATTGACCTTCTTGCTTGTCGGCACTTATTGAAATTTGATTGGCAGCAGGTTGCGTGTTTTGCTCTGCAGCACTACTATTAAACGCTAGTATAAGTGTAGGAATTATCAGTGATTTTAATATTTTATTGGTCATAATATATGGTTCGCGTATGGTTAATTAGTTTTATCACTTCGGTTTTTAAGTCGGCCTCTAGGCCTTTACCAGTGATTTTTAAATTGGGTCCAGTGATAATGACGGGTTGCTCCGAACGCATTGTTAATAGCTTTATATCTACCTGAATATTATCAGCATTGATTTTGTCTATCATGGCGTTATCGGTTAAATTTTTGGCAACCACATTACCTTCTAAAATTAATTGTTTATCTTCGTATAATGTTGCTTCGTCTGCATTTATTTGCCACGTTTGTTGTTCGTTATATAAAGTAAAAATGGGTTTTTCGAAAAACGTGAAACCTAATTGCTGGTATAGCTCCATTTTAGCCGCAGTGACTTTGTGGCTAATTTTACCTTGCTCATCATATGCTGTCTGTTTGAGCTCAATAGCTATGTAATCAGGCTTAGCAATAACTTCTGGCTCAGCCTGAGGCACAATATTTGTTTGTGTAAAATAAGGGTACCAAAGCCAAACCATACAGCTAATGAATAAAACGCTTAATATTATGCGCGCTGCATTCATGAACTAGTGCCTTGTGTAGTCAATGCTTTACCATTTTCAAGCATGAGCAAATCGGTGAGCTCTCTCACAGCACCAAAACCACCAGGCATTTGCGTTACATAGTGTGACAAACGCTTAATAAGTGGGTGGGCATCATTTACTGCAACGGCAAAGCCTACTAACTCCATAACAGGCATGTCAGGACCGTCATCACCAATATAAGCAATTTGTTCATCGCTAAGGTTGAGTTTATCTTTTAATTCTTGATAGGCAATGAGCTTATTTTCTTGGCCTTGATAAATATGCTGTACGGTTAAGCTGCTCATACGTTGTTGTACTATCTGTGAATGACGACCAGTAATAACAGCTACTTCAAAGCCACTGTTTATAAGTGCTTTAATGCCAAAACCATCTTTTGTATTAAATGCTTTTAGCTCTTCACCTTGATTGCCAAGGTAAATACGGCCATCAGAAAATACACCATCAATATCGCATATAAGTAGTTTTACTTTTTTAGCGCGTGCTTTTGCATCATCGCTCAGCGGTTGATAGAGTTCTTCAAATTGCATTTATAACACTCCTGCTTTTAATAGGTCTTGCATATTTAATGCGCCAATAGGTTGGTTTTTCTCATTGACGACGATTAGGCCATTTATACGTTTACGTTCCATAATATTGAGCGCTTCAGCGGCTAAAATATCTTGTGTAGCTGTAGTGCATGACTTAGTCATAACAACATCTATTTGTGTTGTATGAATGTCAATTCTTTGCTCTAAAATACGACGTAAGTCACCATCGGTAAATAACCCTACGAGTTGCTGATTTTCATCAACAATGGCTGTCATACCTAACCCTTTAGCTGACATTTCTATTAGGGCATCTTTAACTGTTTGTGAAACATCAATAATAGGTGTATTTGCGCCGCTGTGCATAACATCTTTTAAAGTAAGTAATAAGCGCTTGCCTAAACTACCACCTGGGTGAGATAGCGCGAAGTCATCAGCTGTAAAGCCGCGAGCTTCTAATAATGCAACTGCCATGGCATCGCCCATCGCAAGCGTTGCAGTGGTACTTGATGTAGGGGCTAGACCCAATGAACAGGCTTCTTTTTCTACTTTAATGCACACATGTACATTAGCAAGGGCCGCCATGGTTGATTGCGTATTGCCAGTCATCGCTATCATTTTGGCACCAAGTCGTTTTAAAACCGGAATGATATTTAAAACTTCGCTGGTTTCCCCTGAATTAGAAATAAGCATAACCACGTCATTTTTAGTGATCATACCTAAATCACCATGACTTGCTTCACCAGGATGAACAAAAAACGCAGGGCTGCCAGTGCTTGCAAGGGTTGCCGCTATTTTATTGCCAATATGGCCTGATTTTCCCATGCCAATAACAATAATACGGCCTTCACAGTCGTACATTAATTGGCACGCGTTATGAAAATTTTCATCTACATATTGTGCAATATCACTAAGTGCTTGGCGTTCAACATCTAAAACGCGAAGGCCTTGTTCAATAAAGTTTAGCGTTGCCATCATTTACCCTACTTGACTAAAAATATACCCTTGGTAACCCAAAAACGCTATTAGCAATAAGCCGCCTTCTACTCTATTGATACGCTGGGTGCCTCTAAAGTTCAATGACATAATAATAAGAGCAAGTGTTGCACCAATCATAATTAATATATCTCGGCTTACTAACGATGGATCAATTGCTGAAGGATTAATAATACCTGCTAGAGGTAATACAGCTAAAATATTAAATATGTTTGAGCCAACAATATTACCTAGTGCTAAATCATCTTCATTTTTAAGTACACCTGCAACCGAGGCGGCAAGTTCAGGCAAGCTAGTACCAATGGCAATAATTGTTAAACCAATGACTAAGTCGCTTAAGCCGAAGTATTTAGCAATATCAACAGCTGAGCCGATTAAAAAATGAGAACTAACCGGCAGGAGTATCATGCCGACAATTAACCAAAATACCGCTTTTTTAGTAGGTACATCGTTTGGTACATCGTCGCAGGCTTCTGAGACAAATGGGTCATCTTGGTTTTTTGCACGCATAGATACAATAATTAACCCACCGATGAATACGATAAAGCCAACTAAAAGCGCAACACCTTCACTAAATGAAAAGTAGTTATCTGAGAACACATACCAAGTAGCTAAAGATACGAGCATAACTAATGGCATTTCACGTTTTAACGTACTAGATGAAACTGAAAGAGGGCGAAATAGAGCAGTGATACCTAACACAAGTAAAATGTTTGTAATATTAGAGCCAACAGCATTGCCAACCGCTGTGTCGGTTTTGTTAGCCAGAGCGGCAGAGGCTGAAACCATCATTTCAGGGGCTGAAGAGCCCATGGCTACAACGGTCAAACCAACAATAAGTGTAGGTACACCAAAGTTTTTAGCAAGAGCCGCAGCCCCATAAACAAACCTATCGGCACTCCAAACAAGAGCTGCAAAACCAAGAATTAAAATAACAAACGAGGTAACCATTGTGTTAAGCCAGTTATACAAAATACGGATGGCGCGAATAGTAACAAAAGCCAAGATGAAAGTATAAATAAAAGAGTAAGGTCAACTAGGTAACAATGTTGCTTTTAAACAGCTAATTTAAAAATTTAAGCCGGGGTTAAGCTGTTTTGAGCGAGTCTTATAATCCTTTTCATGGGTGTATTACAAAATCTTACGAATTGTTTTTTCCATCTTTGACAAAAAAGCTTTAAAATAGGGGCACTAGTGAACATTTTTATGGAGAGCGACTTGTCGCAATCAATAGTAGAAGTCAAGGATGTTAGCTTTTCGAGAGGCAATAGAACCATATATAAAAATATGAGTTTTAGCGTTCCTAAAGGTAAAATTACTGCGATTATGGGGCCAAGCGGAATTGGCAAAACCACTATGTTGCGTTTAATTGGTGGTCAGCTTAAACCAGATTCAGGTGATATTTTATTTGAAGGTGGCAGCATTCCTAAAATGTCTCGTAAAGAGTTATACGAAGCACGTACTAAAATGAGTATGCTTTTTCAAAGTGGTGCGTTGTTTACTGATATGTCGGTATTTGACAATATCGCGTTTCCTATAAGAGAGCACACAAAGCTAAGTGAAGACCTGATTCGATTAGTTGTGTTAATGAAATTGCAAGCGGTTGGACTACGTGGTGCTAAAGATTTAATGCCATCTGAGTTGTCTGGCGGTATGGCAAGACGTGCCGCACTTGCACGCGCTATAGCACTTGATCCAGAGCTAATCATGTACGATGAACCATTTGCAGGACAAGATCCTATTTCGATGGGCGTATTGGTTAAGCTAATTAAATCGCTTAACGAAGTATTAGGTTTATCGTCTTTAATCGTGACGCACGATGTAACAGAGGTAATGAGTATTGCCGAACACGTTATAATTATCGCCGATCAAGGGGTAATTGGTTCTGGTACTCCAGATGAAATGCGTAATCATGAATCTCCTTTAGTTCAACAGTTTTTAAAAGGCTTGTCGGATGGTCCTGTACCATTTCATTTTCCGGCTCAGGCTTATGCAGACGAACTACTTGGAGAAAAAGCATAATGTTGGATTTATTTCAAAAGCTAGGGCATAAAACGCTAGGACGTTTTGCGGCTCTTGGCCGTTCTGCTTATATGCTGTTTAGTGCATTAGCGCATGTTCCTAATTTTAAAAAAGGCACCCCGTTACTTGTTCGCCAGCTCTATATGGTTGGTTCGCAATCGTTACTCATTATTATGGTGTCGGGTTTGTTTATCGGCATGGTGTTGGCTCTACAAGGTTACACCGTATTAGTTGGTTATGGCGCTGAGGATAGTTTAGGGCCGTTAGTGGCACTGAGTTTATTGCGAGAGTTGGGCCCGGTTGTTACTGCATTACTATTTGCAGGACGCGCAGGTAGCGCTTTGACCGCTGAAATTGGCTTAATGAAAGCAACAGAGCAACTTTCATCACTTGAGATGATGGCAATCGATCCGCTAAAACGTATTATTGCACCGCGCTTTTGGGCGGGTTTTATAAGCATGCCATTGCTTGCATTGATATTTTCAGCTGTAGCAATTATAGGCGCTCATTTAGTGGGTGTAGATTGGCTGGGGGTTGATACAGGTAGTTTTTGGTCAATCATGCAATCGCAAGTGTCGTTTCAGCAAGACATACTAAACGGTATTATTAAAAGTTTTGTATTTGCCATAGTGGTGACCTGGATTGCGCTTTATAAAGGATATGACTGTGTGCCGACCTCAGAAGGGATCAGCAAAGCAACCACCGAAACGGTTGTTCATTCGTCATTAGCAGTTTTAGGTTTTGACTTTATTTTGACAGCGGTAATGTTTACCAGCTAATAGGGTATAGATAATGAATTCACGGAAATTAGAAATTTTAGTTGGTTTTTTTGTAGCACTTGGCATTTTAGCTTTTGCGATGCTTGCACTTAAAGTTGCCAATTCAGGTATTAGTGGCTCTGGCGAAACATATACGCTTAATGCCAAGTTTGAAAACATCGGCTCGTTAAAAGCGCGTGCGCCGGTAAAAGTAGGTGGTGTTGTAATTGGTCGTGTTGAATCAATTTATGTTCACCCACAAGAGTTTTTACCAGTCGTTAATATGACCATTGACGCACAGTACTTATGTCGTTTTTCAGACACAAGCTCAATCTCTATTTTAACGTCGGGTATTTTAGGTGAGCAGTACTTGGGTATTCACCCTATAATTTCTCCAGATTCTGCTAAGCAACGTTGTTTAGGCGAAACAGTGACAGAAAACAAGCAAGATGAAGCAATTGACGATTTATTCGGTGTGGAAAGCAAGGCACTAGGTGATGGCGATTCAATCACTGATACTAAGTCTGCCATTGTACTTGAAGAATTAATCGGGCAGTTTTTATTCAACCAAGGTAGTGAGTAATTATTATGTTGAAAAAGTTTTTAGCTATTGTAGCAATTGGCACAATGACGCTAACTCAAAGCGTAAGTGCAGCAGATGTGAAATTAATCGATCCTAATAAAATGGTACGCCAAGTTGCCGATAATACATTTGCGCGCATTAAAAAAGATCAGCCATTAATTGTTAAAGATCAAGAATACCTTCGCGTAATAGTTGAAGAAGAATTAATGCCTTATATCGACTATAAATATGCAGCACTTCGTGTACTTGGCAGTGAAGTATCTAAAGTTCGTGCAATTACCGACGAGGCTGAAAAGGCCAAAGCAATTAAAGAAATTCAACGCTTTATTGGTGTATTTAGAGAGTACTTAGTTGCTACTTATGCAGGTGTATTTACTCAATACACAAACCAGAAAGTTGAGTTTGGTGCAGAGCAAGCGTTTAAAGGCAAAGACGTTGTTGTTGTTAAGACTAAAATTATTGAAGACGGTAAACCTGATATCAGAATCGATTTTAAAGTACGCGAAGACCGCGACGGTGAGTGGCGCGCGTACGATATGATTGCCGAAGGTATTAGTTTACTAGACGCAAAGCAAAGCGAGCTGCAAGGTATTTTGCGCCAGCAAGGTATTGATAATGTAAGTAACCTTTTAGAGCAAAAGAGTCAGCTACCAGTTCAGTTTAGAGGCAGTAACTCGAATGACTAAATTGGCAATAAGCCAAGTTGATGGACAACATTTTGGAGTAAGCGGTGAGCTTACTCGAAATTCAATTGGCGATGAACAGCTTCTGAACAATAAGTTATTAACTAAGCATAAAATCATCTATTTCGACCTAAGTGGAGTATCAAGGGTTGACACAGCAGGCTTAGCTTGGTTAATTCACTCTTTTGCAGAATTAAAGCAGCAAGGCATTCGCCTTGAATTGCAAAACCTACCTGAGCAATTGCAAAATTTAATGCAATTGGGTCAGGTTACAACCCTATTTGAGTGAGAGTTATGGAAACTAGCCAAGTCGAAACATTATTACGCGAAGAACTTCAATTAGCTGAAGTACATGTAAAAGCCAATGGTAGTCATTATGAAGTTGTTGCGGTAGGCGAATGCTTTGACGGTTTAAGCCGAGTTAAAAAGCAGCAGCTAGTTTATGGTCCATTAATGAATACAATTTCAGATGGGACAATTCACGCAGTATCTATTCGTGCATTTACTCCTGTAGAGTGGAAGCGTGAACAAAAATTCATTTTACCGCAATAACTAGGGCCTCCTAATGGATCAATTTGTAATTCAAGGTGGCACTTCACTTGCTGGTGAAGTGACTATTTCGGGCGCTAAAAATGCCGCACTTCCTATTTTATTTGCTTCACTATTAGCTGATGGTAAAAGTATATTTACTAATGTACCGCGTCTTCGCGACATAGTGACCACTGAAGCCTTATTAAAAACTTTAGGTGCAGATGTTAATTGGCAGGGCGATACGCTAGTAATTGACGGTGCAACGGTTAATAAAACATTAGCGCCTTACGACTTAGTAAAGCAAATGCGTGCCTCAGTGCTTGCATTAGGCCCTCTAGTTGCACGTTTTGGTGAAGCTCAAGTCTCTTTACCTGGTGGGTGCGCTATTGGTGCTCGCCCAGTTGATATTCATATTCAAGGTTTGGAGCGCATGGGCGCACAAATAAACGTTGAAAATGGTTATATTAATGCCAAGGTAAATGGTCGCTTAAAGGGCGCTGAAATTTTTATGGAAATGGTAAGCGTAGGCGCTACCGAAAACCTATTAATGGCAGCGGCCCTTGCTGATGGTAAAACCATACTTGATAATGCGGCACGCGAGCCTGAAATAATTGATTTAGCTAACTGCCTAATTGCTATGGGCGCTAAAATCACAGGTGCAGGTACTAGCCGCATTGAAGTTGAGGGCGTTGAGCGTTTAGCGGGTTGCGAGCACAGTATTTTACCTGACCGAATTGAAACTGGGACGTTTTTAGTCGCAGCAGCAATGGCTGGCGGTGAAGTACTTTGTAAAAATACAGACTTTCATTCTCTTGAGCCTGTGATTGAAAAACTACGTGCTACGAATGCACACCTAGAAGTACATAACGATAGTATTTATCTTGATATGCGCGGCCGAGAACTTAAAGCCGTGAATATTAAAACAGCTCCACACCCAGGTTTTCCTACGGATATGCAAGCTCAGTTTACAGCATTGAATGTAGTAGCAAAAGGTAGTGCAACGATCACAGAAACGATTTTTGAAAACCGTTTTATGCATGTACCAGAGTTGCAGCGTATGGGCGCTAATATTCGTTTAGAAGGGCATACCGCAATTTGTGGTGAGACTGAAAGCTTAACGGGTGCGCAAGTGATGGCAACCGATTTACGCGCTTCAGCTAGTTTAATTTTAACGGGTATAGTGGCACAAGGTGAAACGGTTGTTGACCGTATTTATCACGTTGATAGAGGTTATCAGCGCATTGAAGATAAGCTAAGTGCGTTGGGTGCAAACATTAAACGTAGAAGTAGCTAAGTAGATAACTAGTTAAGCTATTTTAAAAAGGTCGGATACGCAAATTGCTATCCGACCTTTTTATTGACGATTGGTATTACTCTTTATTAAAGCTTTGTTTCAAGCTCAGCTACCACTACCATGATTTTTTCTATTTTTCCATCTCTGTAAAGCTCAAATTCTATTTCTTTACCGGGCTCTGTATTACCTATTTTTTCAAGCACTTTTTGTGGGTTTGCTACCGAAAGCCCTGCAATTTTAATGACGATATCTTGCTCTTCAATACCCGCTTGCCATGCTGGCCCCAAAGGGTCTAAATTAGTAATGCGCATGCCGGTAACCGGCGTTAGGCTGTCGTTTACTTCTTTACCTGTACTATCTACTGCTGTGCCTTCAAAGCCTAAATAGCCGCGTACAACGCGACCGTGACGAATGAGTTTACCCATCACTTTTTTAGCAAGTGAGTAAGGAACCGCAAAAAATATTCCTTGAATATTCAAGTTCTCACGGGTTTTAAATTGTGCAGAAGTAATGCCGACTAAATCACCATTGGAGTTAACTAATGCGCCGCCGGAGTTGCCCACGTTAATAGCTGCATCCATTTGCAATAAGTTATTGTAAGGGCTATCTGTAATTTTTTGCTTACCCGTTGCACTAATAATGCCTTGAGTGATTGTTTGCCCTAAGTTAAGCGGGTTGCCTATAGCAAGTACAACATCGCCTACATTTGATACATAGCTATCGTTTACGGGAATCACCGGGAGGTGATCTGCATTGATTTTAAGTAAGGCTAAATCAGTAATGGTATCAAAACCAATTAGTTGCACATCAAAAAAGCGTCGGCCATCGGTTAAGATAACCATAATTTGGTCTGCATTATTCACAACATGGTAGTTAGTAAGAATATAACCGTCTTGCGACATAATGACGCCAGAGCCTAGCTCTTGTACCGTGTTTTTTCTTTTATAACGAGGTTCTTTGGAAATGCTTTCTGAAAAAATAGTAACTACAGAAGGAGCTGCTCGTTTAACTGCATCAGAAAAACTCAAGTGACTCGCACTCATCGCGCTTGGAAGGGGAACATTAGGAAGTAAGGCGGCTCGCATATTAGGGCTGAAAAAAACCACTAAAAAAGCAATACTTAGACCTGCAAATAAAGGGGGAAGAATAAATTTTATTAATTTCAGCACAGTTTTCTTATTATGTAAGTGAGCAATCTCTTTATGATGACATAAAAAAAATAACAGCGGCAAGTGCCACTGTTATTTTTATTACATTAATAGTGCTATTTATTACTGAATTAAAATAAATATAGACTCACGACCACGTTGCACGCCAAGTACGATATTACCTTTAGTGTTTTCGATAATCTTGTTCATATCACGAATAGTCTCTACTCGTTGGCGATTCACTTGCATAATAATATCACCTTCTTCAAGGCCAACACGGGCAGAAGGTGAGCGAGGGTCTACAGACGTAACCTCTACACCTTTATTACTATTTTTTTGCACGTTTTCAAGTGTCGCGCCTTGGAACGCAGGATGCAGCTCTTCGCCAGTCGCTGTAACACCTGATGCACCATCAAGAGTTACTTTTACCGTTTTAATTTTACCATCGCGGTAAATACCAAGTTTTATTTCGCGGCCTTCACCTAGCGTAGCAATTTTGCTGCGCAGCTCGTGGAAACCACTAATATCACCGCCATTAATGCTAACAATTACGTCACCTGCTTTTATACCTGCTTTACTTGCAGCAGTGTCGTCCATTACTTGCATTACATAAGCACCTTGTTTAACGTCAAGTTGCTGCGCTTTAGCAAGGCCTGCATCAAGTGGGCGGCCAGAAATACCCAGCGAACCTCGGCGTACTTCACCGTGTTCAACAATTTGATCAACTAAGTTTTTCATCATGTTTGATGGAATGGCAAAACCAATACCCACGTTACCGCCAGAAGCACCTAAAATAGCAGTGTTAATACCAATCAATTCACCGTTTAAGTTAACTAATGCACCACCAGAGTTGCCTTGGTTAATAGCAGCATCGGTTTGAATGAAATCTTCGTAGCCCTCAATATTTAAACCACTACGGCCAAGAGCACTAACAATACCAGATGTAACTGTGTGGCTAAGTCCAAATGGGTTACCAATAGCGACAGCAAAGTCGCCCACTCGTAAACTATCTGAATTTGCGAGTTTTATTTCAGTTAAGTCATCAGCGTCTATTTGTAAAAGAGCGATGTCTGATTCTGTATCAGTACCAATTTTAGTTGCTTCAAATTCACGGCCATCTTCGAGGGTTACTACCATTTTTTCGGCATCTTGGATTACGTGATTATTAGTGACTACATAACCCTCATCAGCATCAATAATTACCCCAGAGCCTAATCCACTAAATTGACGCTTTTGACTGCGAGGCTGTTGCTGTCCAAAAAAGTATTCAAGCGGATCTGCACGGCGGCGTACTTCTTTTGAGCCTGAAACTTGGATACTTACAACACCTGGAGATATTTTCTCTAGCATGGGGGCAAGAGTTGGTAGTTGTTGACCATTTACTGCAATTGGCATTTTTGCATAAGACGCTACAGGGCTCATTAACAAGCTTGTAGATAGAATAGCTGCGCTGATAAGTGATAATTTCATTTTCATAGTCAGGGGTAACTCCACTTAAGATAAAGCAAAACAAAAAGGGCTACTTTACAGCAGCCCTTTTCGGTTTATTAAGATAAAACAACAAAGCTGTTATATCTAAAGACTATGGGGTCAAAAAAAAGTTCATCAAGATGCTTTAGAATGTTCTGAAACTTTATTTTGACCAGCAAATAAACCTGATTCACCTGATACATAATCAGCTGGTTGTGCTGCGGCTGTAGAACGATCGCATTGACGCTCTTTTAATGAAGCCTGCAGTTGTTCTGTTGTTTCTTTTGAAAAAAATGGTTCAGCTGGTGCTTTATTTCTATCTTCTAGAAGAAGCTGGTTTGTTTCTTCAACGTGACTAAGCAGTTGATCATAGTTTTCTTTCATTTTATTTACGAGCTTACCAGTATTCGCTAAATGATCAGCTACATCTTGGCGATACTGCTCTAACGCATTTTCAGCTTGCTCTGCTTGCTCTTTTAATTCATCTTGTTTGAACTGTTTTTTAGTAACAAATGCGCCAATAAAAAATGCTACAACAGCAACAATAACAATCAAACCTACCCACATAACTGTGCCCATAAAAACTACCCCTTTGGGAAAATAACTAACGAATGCCGATTCAATTATAAATCATACTAAGTGTAATATACCCCGAGTTATGATGCGTGTTAATATGCTTTGCAAATTAAACTGTGTTTTAACTGTAAATAGATATGACTCCTTGGCAAACATACCAACAAGACTTAAAGCGAGATGACTTTGTACACGACGCAGCACAAGAAAATGCTGTGCGCCATTTACAACGTCTATACGATGACCTAACTCAGACAAAGCCAAAACAAAAAGGCTTTTTTGCTAAGTTATTTAGTAAAGAAGAACCTGCGCCTGTAAAAGGTTTGTACTTTTGGGGGGGAGTAGGGCGTGGTAAAACTTATTTAGTTGACACTTTTTACGAATCATTACCGGGCACACGTAAAATGCGTGTGCACTTTCATCGATTTATGCACCGAGTGCATAATGAGCTTAAAAAGCTAAATAATACGGCTAATCCATTAGAAAAAATTGCTGACACTTTTAAAGCTGAAACAGACATTATTTGCTTTGATGAGTTTTTTGTACAAGACATTACTGATGCCATGCTATTAGGTGGCTTAATGGAAGCGCTATTTGCACGGGGCATAGTACTTGTAGCAACCTCTAATATAGTGCCTGATGAACTTTACAGAAATGGCTTACAGCGAGCGCGTTTTATGCCAGCAATTGAGCTTGTTAAAAAAAATACCGAGATAGTTAATGTAGATTCAGGTATTGATTACCGATTACGTACTTTAGAGCAAGCTGAAATTTTTCATAGTCCGTTAGATGAAGATGCGGATAAGAACCTATTTGAGTACTTCGATAAGTTATCGCCAGAGCCAGGACAATTAGATGAGCCGATAGAAATAGAAGGGCGAAAAATCAAAACGCGTAAAGTAGCTAAATGCGTTGTGATGTTTGAGTTTAGTGAATTGTGCGAAACAGCACGTAGCCAGGTCGATTACATGGAGATTAGCCGCTTATACAATACGGTGATTATTTCTAACGTAAAGCAGCTAGGGCAAACTAATGATGATGCTGCTAGACGTTTTATTGCTTTAGTGGATGAATTTTACGAGCGCCATGTAACTTTAATTATATCGGCTGAAAAACCTATTACCGAACTTTATACCCAAGGTAATTTAAACTTTGAATTTAAGCGTTGTATTAGTCGTTTACAAGAAATGCAATCCTTAGAATATTTAGCTAGAGAGCATTTAGTTTAAATAAGTAAGTAAATGTGTAATAGGGCAACTATAAAAAAGAGGTACATATATAGTACTTCTTATTTCTGAAATTTCTTGTGGAAAAAACAACCGGTGAGTAGCAATGTGTTTTAAGTGCTGGTATACTCCCGCGTCTGCCACGTTGCGTTCTATGTCCTCATATAGTCTAGCCACTTGTGAGCGGCGCAAAAGTCTAAAACTCGAAGGGGTTATAGCAAACTTAGAGCAGTAGTTAATATTAACTACTTGTGGTTTTAATTGAAAAACATTGGATTTTTATAAATGAAAACGTTTGTTGCTAAACCAGAAACAGTAAAACGTGACTGGTACGTAGTTGACGCTGAAGGTAAAACTTTAGGTCGCATCGCTACTGAAATCGCTCACCGCCTACGCGGTAAGCATAAAGCTGAATACACTCCTCACGTAGATACTGGTGATTACATCATCGTTATCAACGCTGAAAAAGTTACTGTAACTGGTAACAAATTCAAAGATAAAGTGTACTACGCTCACTCTGGTTTTCCAGGTGGCCTTAAGTCTACTACTTTTGATAAACTTCAAGCTGCAAAGCCTGAAATGATCATCGAGAAAGCTGTAAAAGGCATGTTGCCACGTGGTCCTTTAGGCCGCGCTATGTACCGTAAACTTAAAGTTTACGCAGGTACTGAGCATAACCATGCTGCACAACAGCCTCAGGTTCTAGACATTTAAGGAGCACCATCATGGCAAATCAATACTACGGTACAGGTCGTCGTAAAAGTTCAAGTGCTCGCGTATTCTTACGCCCAGGCACTGGTAACATCGTAATCAACAAACGCTCTCTAGAAGAGTATTTTGGTCGCGAAACAGCACGCATGGTTGTTCATCAAGCTCTTGAGCTAGTTGATATGACTGAAAAATTTGACCTTTACATCACCGTTTCTGGTGGTGGTACAACTGGTCAAGCTGGTGCTATCCGTCACGGTATCACTCGTGCACTTATGGAGTTTGACGAGTCACTACGTCCACAACTTCGTAAAGCAGGTTTTGTTACACGTGATGCACGTAAAGTTGAACGTAAGAAAGTGGGTCTTAAGAAAGCGCGTAAGCGTCCACAGTTCTCAAAACGTTAATCTATACGTTATCAAGAATTCAAAAACCCAGCTTATGCTGGGTTTTTTGTTTTCAAATCAAAAAGTTTACATTTGCTACTTAATTTAAATTTGTTTATAGCGGTCGCCATACTTGGTATTGCTGTAATTAATGATGATCAAATTTATTAATAACTGCGTATTAATCGAACGAAAGTTAAAAAACACTCAGATAGCTGCAAAAAAGTTAAATAATTATCGTAATTAGTTTAAATCCATCAGTTAATTGGTGGAATTTTTTGCTACAATTGGCGTGGAAGTAAAATGAGTGAGTTTAACGACACTATGTACAGTTTTTACTGTTTCCTCTTAGTGGTGTTGATCTCGGTCAGTATATTGTTTTTACAGAAGCGTTATTATAGTCGTTCGGCTTTATTCTCGAGCTAGCTTAATCAAATTTTTGATCAAGTCAGGTTTATTCGAGCATGGGGCTTTGAATAACCTTGTTTTAATCAAGGGTTTTAATTATGATCGCTTCTATTTTAAAAATTTCGAATAATTAACCTGCTGTAACTGATGTTCTCAATATAGCAAGTGTTGAGAATCATAGTGGAGATAAGTGGATGAGCAATGCGCCTGTAGACAATGGCCGACGTCGCTTTTTAACCATAGCTACCTCTGTTGTAGGTGGTGTTGGTGCGGCTGGGGCTGCTGTTCCTTTTATTGCGTCTTGGAATCCAAGTGAGCGAGCTAAATCTGCGGGTGCGCCTGTAGAAGTAGATATCAGCAAACTTGAGCCTGGACAATTAATACGTGTCGAGTGGCGTGGTAAACCTGTATGGGTTGTATCACGTACCCCAAAAATGCTTGAGCAGATGAAAGAACATGAAGGTCAACTTCGTGATCCGCAATCGCAAGAGCCACAACAATTAGAATCATCAACAAATGATTACCGTTCATTACGTCCAGAAATATTTTTGGCTGTAGGTATTTGTACGCATTTAGGATGTTCACCAGGCTTTTTACAAGGTAATTTTGGTGAGAAAGTAGAAGGGACTGATGACGGTTTCTACTGCCCGTGCCACGGTTCTAAATTTGATATGGCTGGTCGAGTATTTCAATCGGTACCTGCACCATTAAACTTAGAAATACCACCTTATACTTTTCTAGATGACACCACTATTTTAGTGGGCGAAGAAAGAGGGGTAGCCTAATGTTTGGTAAGATTATTGGTTGGATAGACGACCGAATCCCAATGACACGTGTTTGGAACATGCACATTGCACAGTATCCAGCACCTAAAAACTTTAACTTCTGGTACTTTTTTGGCTCACTAGCCATGTTAGTACTAGTAAACCAAATCCTAACAGGTATTTGGTTAACGATGAACTTTGTTCCGTCTGCTGAAGGTGCTTTTGCTTCGGTAGAGTACATCATGCGTGATGTAGAATATGGCTGGTTACTACGTTACTTGCACTCAACAGGTGCATCAGCGTTTTTCATCGTTGTATATATGCATATGTTCCGTGGCATGATCTACGGTTCTTACCAAAAACCGCGTGAATTACTGTGGTTATTTGGTATGTTCATTTTCTTAGCGCTAATGGCTGAAGCATTCATGGGATACTTATTACCATGGGGCCAAATGTCGTTCTGGGGCGCACAAGTAATCATTTCATTATTCGGTGCTATTCCGGTTATTGGTGATGACTTAACACTTTGGATCCGTGGTGACTACGTAATATCAGGTGCAACGCTTAATCGCTTCTTTGCATTACATGTAATTGCACTACCACTGGTTATTGTAATCTTAGTTTTCTTACACATTGTTGCTCTACACGAAGTGGGTTCAAATAACCCTGAAGGTATTGAGATTAAACGTAAGAAAGGCTCAGTAGCTGAAGAAGATAAGCCTAAATTTAAATTCCACGAGTATTACACTAACAAAAAAGACATTGTTGATGCGATACCGTTCCACCCTTACTACACAGTTAAAGATATTGTGGGTGTGGTTGGTTTCTTAATACTGTTTTGTTGGGTTGTGTTCTTTATGCCGGCGATGAATGGCTTCTTTTTAGAAGGTCCAAACTTCGAGGCAGCTAACCCACTTAAAACACCTGAGCATATTTTCCCGGTTTGGTACTTTACGCCATTCTATGCAATCTTACGTGCAATCCCTGATAAGTTAATCGGTGTTGCGGCGATGGGGGCATCGATTGTAGTACTTGCATTACTACCTTGGATAGACCGTGGTAGAGTTAAATCGGTTCGTTACCGTTGTGGTTTCCATAAATGGAACATTGCAGGCTTTGTTGTAACTTTCGTTCTTCTTGGTTGGGTGGGTGCAACTCCACAAACTGATATGAAAACGATTATTTCTCAAATCTGTACTGTGACTTACTTTATGTTCTTCGTACTGTTGTTTGTATACAGTAAGAACGAAAAAACTAAGCCATTGCCAGAGAGGTTAACGAAATGATGAAGAAGCTTATTATTGGTTTATTTGCTTTATCAGTAAACTTGTTGCCTAACATGGTTATGGCAGCAGGACCGTCGGTTCCTTTAATGGAAGCGAATAACGACCTTACTGATCAACCATCTTTACAACGCGGTGCAAAGTTGTTCATGAACTACTGTCTTGGTTGTCACCAAATGCAGTATCAACGTTATGAGCGTACTTTTCGTGATATCGGTATCCCAACAGAAGTTGGTTTAGAGCAGTTAATTTTTGACGGCTCTAAAGTAGGTAGCCATATCACCAACGCAATTACAAAAGACGATGCAGCAAAATGGTTTGGTGCGGCTCCGCCGGATTTAACTCTTATTGCACGTGTAAAATCACCAGATTATATTTACACGTACCTAAAATCGTTTTATAAAGATGAATCTCGCCCGTTTGGAGTTAACAATATTGTTTTTCCATCGGTAGGTATGCCTCATGTTCTTCAAGAACTACAAGGTTTACCAACGCCTATCACTAAAGAAGTAGAAGAACATGGCCACACTGTGACCAAAGTTATTGCTACTGAAACTGATGGTACGGGTGAATTAAGCGTAGATGAATACGACCAAGCGGCTCGTGATTTAACAAACTTCCTTGAGTACGTGGGTGAACCTTCACGTCTTGAATCGGAAGCGCTAGGTATTAAGGTAATAGGATTCTTAATAATTCTATTTATCTTGGCATTTATGCTTAAGAAAGAATACTGGAGAGATGTTCATTAAGTTGAACATTTTTAAAGGTAATTTTGCAATAGGGGCTTAAGCCCCTTTTGCTGTTTTAGTTATTTAATGGAGGTATAGGCATGGCCGTAGCTGCCAATAAGCGCCCTGTAATGACCCTTTTTTCTGGTGCTAACTGTATGTATAGCCACCAAGTACGTATTGTACTTGCGGAAAAAGGTGTAAGTGTAGATATTCATTTGGCTGAAAAAGATAACTTGCCAGAAGCACTTCACGAAATTAACCCTTACGGCACAGTGCCAACACTGATTGACCGTGAGCTTGGTTTATACCAGGCAAACATCATCATGGAATACCTTGATGAGCGTTTTCCTCATCCTCCACTAATGCCTGTTTACCCGGTAATGCGTGGTCGTAGCCGCTTAATGATGCATCGTATTGATACTGACTGGTACAGCCTAGCTGACAAAATCAGTAACAACACGTCAGATGCTGCTCAAGCTCGTAAAGAGCTAACAGAAGCATTACTTGCTGTAGCACCTATTTTTAGCGAAGCACCTTACTTTATGAGTGAAGAGTTTAGCCTAGTAGATTGTTATTTAGCTCCACTATTATGGCGTTTACCAGAGTTTGGTATTGAGCTTAATGGTGCAGGTTCTAAAGAGCTTAAAGAGTACATGATCCGTTTATTTGAACGTGAGTCATTCCAAGCCTCTTTAACTGAAGCTGAGCGTGAGATCCGTTTATAATGACGCCTAATCGTCCTTATTTATTACGTGCTTTTTTTGATTGGATAGTCGATAACGAGTGTACACCGCATTTAGTGGTAGACGCTGGGTTTGCAAATGTACAAGTGCCAACACAGTTTGTTCAAGACGGACAAATTGTTTTAAACATAAGTCCATCAGCGGTCACACAGTTTTCGTTAGACTTAACCCAACTTAGCTTCAATGCGCGCTTTGGTGGTCAGCCAATGCAAGTGTATGTGCCTCTAGGTGCTGTGCTTGCAATATACGCGCGTGAAAATGGCGAAGGAACAGTCTTTACTGCAGATGAGTTTTTAGAGGACGAAGACGATTTTGTGCCTGAGCTTGAAAGTGTTGATTCATCAGCTGAATTTATTGATGAAACACCACCAGAAAAGCCACAGAAGAAAAAAGGCTCTCATTTACGCGTTATTAAATAATAAGTAAATGCAAAAAAAAACCGCTTAATAAGCGGTTTTTTTATGTCTGTATTTTGTGTTTACATATATTCAAATACTTTAATTACCCGCTCTACGCCAGATACATTTCGGGCAATGTTTACAGCTTGAGTAGACTCAGAGTCAGATACTAAACCCATTAGAAATACTTCAGCGTTTTCAGTAACTACTTTAATGTTATTACTGCTAATGTCTTTTGCTGTTAGTAGTTGAGCTTTAACTTTAGAAGTTAACCAAGAGTCATGAGTTTGTGTAGTAATGCCAATATTTGAGCCAATACGAATTTGGTTATGTATCTTACGAATACCTGAAACGCCCTCAATGGTACGCTGTGCTTCGTTTCTCATTTCTTCATTAGATACTTGGCCTACAAGTAAAACAATACCGTTAACGCTTACAGCGCTTATATTGGCAAACTTTTCAAGGCGTTCTACTTCGCTAAGTGCAATACTCGCTTTTATTTCAATATTGTTATCGTCAATTTGAGAGCCAATGGTACGGCGATCGTTCGCTGCAGTTACTGCACTGGCTGTACCTGCAACAACAGCAGCTGCGCAGCCTTGTAGTAATACAACAGTACCTAAAACAATAAGAGAGCGTTTAAACATAATTTTCATCCTGAGGGAAAAGCGTTAAATCAACAAGTTCGCTTAAACAATGTAAGTTAACTAAATGGGATTCGATAATGCGGCTAGGGCGTTTAGATGGGGATCTAATTTCAACATCGTTAGGGCCAAGTAGGCCAACCAACTCGCCACCATCATCACCAACCATAACTATGACCTTCATATCTTTAGTTAGTGCTGCTTCAACGGCAGAAATAACATGCTTTTCGTTACCGTTAATAGCCAGTACGAGCAATAAGTCGCCTTGCTGGGCAAAAGCGCGGACTTGACGAGCAAATGTATCGTGATCGTCTACCTGAGTACTTTGCCCAAGATTAACGTTTTCTTGCGATAGAGCGATTGCAGGTAAACAAGGACGCTCGGTTTCATAGTGATTAACCAATACACCCGCCATATGCTGAGCGAGCATGTGGCAATTTGCAGTACCGCAGCAAATGAGTTTATTTCCGTTGATCAGACTTTGTGCAATAGTAAATGCAGCTGACTCAAGCGCACTAGGTAGCACTTCACCAGCAGCGATTTGAACTTGAATGCTTTCTGTAAAAATTTCTTTAATTGTGTCTTGCATAGCCTACCAATAATTTATCTTTGTATTTGCGTTTAAAATACATTTTTAAGCCAATTAATATTAGGAGATGCTTCTCCTGTAATGGCTACATAATCAATTCTTAGTGCTTGGTTAGTTAAATTTTTAGCTGCTAAGTAATGATAAATACTACGTTTTAATCGAGCTTGTTTTTGTGGGCTAAGTGCATAGTTGGCACCGCCACGGGCATTATTTTTGCGAAACTTGACCTCAATGAATACAAGGGTGTCGCCTTCTTTCATAATGACATCAAGCTCGCCAAAGGGGCAGTAATAATTACGTTCAATGGGTGTTAAGCCTTGAGTAACTAAGTATTTTTGCGCTTCAAGCTCATAATACAGGCCTTTTTCGCGACTATTGTGCCACAGCTCTTTAAACCACGACATGCCGCCCCCTTAACTTAATAAAGTTTAATTTATAGTTTGTATATCACCCGCTGATTGCATAAACAATGGTACCGGGCGTTGTGTTTCTAATTGCACAGGCTTAATGCGACGGTTTGTATATTGAGCCCAGTCGAGCATACGTTCTATATGGCCGCTGGTATTAACAGACAACTTACCACTTAAACCACTATATTGATTACCAGGCATTACGCTTAACTGTCTAATGTCATGTAATATTGATACTGCATCGTATGCCATTGCAAATAAGCGTTGGCTAATATCAATTTGCTCTGGCCATAGAGAGTTGTACTGCTGGCGTAAATTATGTTGTTTAATTTGTGAATCAAGCATCCACGGTAATTCAGTGAAGTATAGGCCGTCTAAGTCGCCTTTGTCTGTACTGTCAATTTGTTTACTATGACTTTTAGAGCTTGCATAAAGTGGGATACGATCAGCAAATGTACTGACGTTTACATCAAGGTAAGGTTTAATTAAGCGAGTTTCTATTGCATCACCCAAAATATAAATAACGTCTATATCACTGCGTGAACGCGTTTCGTTTTCTACTTCTTGCTTAAATAATGCTTTAACTGTTTGTATGCGATCTTTTGACTTATCAACTTCTAATAAGCTGGTAATTGTGTTCGGCATATCTTTTTTATCATTATAAAAACCGATTTGTGGCTTGGTTTCGCTGTAGCGTTGCCACTGTAGGTTAAAATAATCAACTAAACGTTGGCCATTTGCATTATTTGGCGCAAGCAGCATAGGCTTTTGATAGCCCTTAGTTAAAAAGTGTTCCAGAGCTTGTTGTACTTCGTGCTCAGGGTTCAATGCAAAGTAATAATGCTGAAGCGAAATGCGCTCACCATCAAAGGTGTTTAAATGCAGTACCGGAGTATCAATAAGAGTTTGTGCATTGGCTAGTTTATCAATATTTGCTTTAAGTAGAGGACCAATTACAAAATCAGGCTTTATTTCTTCAAGTTGCGCTGCAATTTCTTCTGTACTTAAGTTTTCATCAATAAAAATAGTGTCGTTGATAGTTTGCGTATCAAGTGCAGCTAACACACCGGCTTTAAGCGCATCACCTAAGCGTTCGTTAGGGCCTGATTGTGGAAACAACACAACTAAACGCTCTATATTAATAGGGGCGAGCTCAGTAAGCATTTCGTCTTGTTCAGGTAATACAGAAAAAGCCGGATGCCCAATATAGCGCCTGCGCCAATTATTAATTGCTTGGTCTAGCTCCACGCCACTACTAGCATATACTTGATAGTATAGACCAAGGTTTACCCAGCCTTGCTGGATAACCGAACCACGGTTAAAACGTTCAAGCGCATATGAAGAGAGCTGTTTTAAGTTATCCCACAAATTTTGATTGAGCTGAGGGATTTCTATATTGTTTTTTGTTGCTGTTTCAGAGGCTCTAAAGAAATAGGGGGCAGCTTTTTTAGGAAAATTTTGCGATGCATAAATACTGGCTGTTAAAAACTGATGCCAAGCAAAATGCTCAGGTTGAGTAAGTTGTCCGTCAAGCGATTGTAAAATCACCAAAGCTTGATCATTCTTATTCTGTTGTTTTTGTGCAAATGCAATATAAAGACGGTTTTGGATTTGATCAACACTTGCGGTTAATTCAAGCTCATTACCAATTTTCTCTAACAAAGGCCAGTTTTGCTCACTAATTGCAGCATCACGGGCGCTATACAATAACTGTATTTTATCGGCACCTTGGCGGTTTTGCGCCAATTGATAGATAGATTGCGCACTGGTTGCCTGATTTTGCAGTGCATTAGTGCGGTTACTTACGTTATCGCTGTTTTTAGTTGGTTTTTCGGTTGTGCTACACGCCGATAACCCTGACAATATAATTAATAGACTAACTAGTTTAAGTCGCACAATGATTTCCCAATACGTTAACGCGATTTGCTTATATTACTGACTGACGCAGGAGACCTCAATGTTAAATGAGGAGAATTCACAGAAAATTGGCACTCTTTACATTGTTGCCACCCCAATTGGCAATTATGACGACTTAAGTCACCGTGCCATTGCGACATTATCGCAAGTTGACTTAATAGCTGCTGAAGACACTCGCCATACCGGCAAGCTACTTAGCCACTTTGGAATTAAGGCAAAAACGTTTGCATTACACGACCACAACGAAAAGCAAAAAGCACAACAAATTATTGATCAACTTAATCAAGGTTTAAATATTGCTTTAGTATCTGACGCTGGTACGCCACTAATTAGTGATCCAGGCTATGCGGTTGTAAATCTATGTCGCGAACAAGGCGCTCATGTTACACCTATCCCAGGTGCATGTGCTGCCATTACAGCCGTATGTTGTTCAGGCTTACCAACCGACCGCTTTCAGTTTATTGGTTTTACGCCAGCTAAAAGTAAAGCTCGCCAAGACTTTTTTATCGAAGCTGTTAACTCAGGTATCACCAGCATAATGTACGAAAGTACGCACCGTATTATGGCAAGCCTTGATGATTTAGCACTAGCACTTGGCGACGATCAACACGTTGTGTTTGCTAAAGAGCTAACCAAAACCTTTGAAACATTTTTTAATGGTAGTGTAAGTGAGCTTAAACAGTTTTTAACTGATGATCCTACCAAGCAGCGCGGCGAAATAGTGCTTATGCTTGCGGGCAAACCAAAGCAAATAGACGATGTTCCGCCTGAAGCGCGCAAAATGCTGGCACTTCTTGAAAGTGAAATGCCAATGAAAAAAGCCTGTGGAGTTGTAGCCGCATACTTTGGAATGAAGAAAAACGCTTTATACAAAACAATTATTGAAGAAAAAGAGTAAATTTTACTGCGCTTGGTATTAGCCTCATGTATACTGCGCGCCGAGTCAGCCAAGATGATCGCTGCCTGTGACGAAAATGATCAGGGGGAGGAAAGTCCGGGCTCCATAGGGCAGAGTGCCAGCTAACGGCTGGGGGGCGTGAGCCCACGACAAGTGCAGCAGAGAGGAGACCGCCAATTTTCGGATTGGTAAGGGTGAAAGGGTGCGGTAAGAGCGCACCGGGCCGCTAGTAATAGTCGGTTGCAAGGTAAACTCCACTCGGAGCAAGACCAAATAGGGTTCTATCATTTTAAATAATGAACGCGTGGCCCACGTGAGAACCGGGTAGGTTGCTTGAGCCATAGAGCGATTTATGGCCTAGACGAATGATTATCACTTTCTTCGGAAAGGACAAAACCCGGCTTATAGGCTGACTCACTCATTCAACAGAAAAGCCCGCAGTTAACCCTGCGGGCTTTTTTGTGTCTAAATTTTAGTTAATACAATTTAAGCATCTTTAAATAATATTTTTACCTTGTTCTGGGTCTCTTGATTGCTCTGCTTGTTCACGTATTTCGTCGGTATCACTGCTCACATCATCAAGCGTTTTAGTTTGATCAACAGTTTCATTTTTTTCGCTTTGTATTTGCGATGGTTGTTTTTCCTCTAAGCTAGAAACATTTTCACTAGGGTCGGTGAGTATAATTCTTTCTCGTGCGTCATCAGGCATACTGATGTTTTGTTTTGTGAATTCATTGACTAATTCGCGCATAAGCTGGGAAGCTACTTTTAATGGACTGTGTTGCTCGCTATTAACCCAAAAATACAAAACGAAGTTAATAGTAGATGAGCCTAAGTTTTTTATTAAAACTTGCGCGGGTGGATCGCTAAGCACCGCATTTTGTTGATTGGCAATATCTAGGGCGAGGGTTTGTGTGCTGCGTATATCGTTATCATAGCCAATACCAATTTCTACTTTTCCGCGCATTTTTGGATTGGCAGTCAGGTTTTTAATGGTATTTTTATATACCGTCGCATTGGGTATTTGAATATGATTGCCATCGTAATCAACAAGTGTGGTTGCTCTTGCGGTTACTTTTTTAACAACACCTAAACGATTGTCTACTTCAATTACATCGTCGATTTTGAAAGGCCTTTGTATGCTCAGTAATAAACTAGCGATAAAGTTCTCAGCTATGTCTCTAAAGGCAAAACCTAATATAAGTCCAATTAGTCCCGTGCCACTCATAATGGCAACAGCAAACTCGGTAAGCCCTGCTAAACGCAGGAATAAGTACACGCCAAATAAAATAATTAAAGTGCTTATACTGCGCCTTACAACTAGATGAACTAGTTTACTGTCAGTCATGTAGTCAATAGGCTTTATAAGCAATCGAGAAAGTGGCCCTGCAATTAAATAGCTCAATGCTAAAAGTATTATACCGAGTAATAGTGTGGGTAATATTTGCGCTGTTGCATGAAGTAATTGCACAGCTTGTTCATGAAAAAACTGCCACGTAAACACATCGCCTTGAAAACTTTGCGTGCTGGGAGGCGTATTGTTTAAAGCTATAATGTTTGATTGGCTACTAGGCATGGTTTATCGTCCGTGTTTGGTTTTTATAATCGTTAATATTAGGTAATAGCAAGTTTAGTACCAAATACTTTATTTAACTTGGCAAACATTTTGCTGTAGTAATGTAATACAAATATTGAGGTTTAGAATGAAAGAAGCTAAACGAGGACAGCAAGCTGAGCAGCCTGGTCATATCCCTTTTATAGGTTGGTGGGATATTGTTAAACGCATTTTTAAGCAAATGAGTGAAGATAACTTATCTATAGTGGCAGCGGGTGTGGCATTTTATGCGTTACTTGCTATTTTTCCGGCCATTGCGGCGATGGTATCTGTGTATGCGTACTTTTCATCCCCTGCAGATATAAGTGAGCATTTAAGTAAAATAGTTACTTTGCTCCCACCAAGTACCAGTGAACTAATTTTATCTCAGGTTTCTAGCCTTGCAAAAACATCAAGTGCCAGCTTGAGCTTAAGTGCAATCGGTACGCTTATACTTACTATTTGGAGTAGTTCTAAGGGCAGCCAAGCACTTATTACTGCGTGTAATATTAGTTATCGTGAATATGAAAAGCGTTCATTTTTTCAGGCTCAATTAGTACGCTTTTTATTTTCAGTAGGGGCGATTGTTGTCGCAATTTTTGCGCTACTAATTATTGGTATTTTACCTATTGTGCTTAATTTAGTGGGGCTAAAAGAAAGTATAGATTTATTAATTAAACTCATCTCTTGGCCATTATTAGCTTTTACCTTTAATTTTGCATTGGTACTTTTATATCGTTATGCCCCACATCGTAAACCGGCCAAATGGCGTTGGATCACGATGGGGTCGTCTATTGCTACTGTGCTTTGGATTTTGGCATCTATAGGTTTTTCTTTTTATGTGTCGCGTTTTTCTAGTTACAACGAAACTTACGGCTCACTAGGTGGTGTAGTGATCATGTTGATGTGGTTGTATATCAGCGCTTATATAATCACATTAGGTGCTGTAATTAATGCAGCTACTGAGCAGCAAACAGGTAAAGATAGCACTGTAGGACCGGCTAAAGAGCGTGGACAGCGAGGCGCCTATGTAGCAGATCACCTCGATGTAAAAAATGAATAGCTATTAGCTAGCTAAGTTAGTGAGAGCCGTAAGCTGCTCTTTAAACTCTTGTGCTGCAGGACCAAGCCTGTCGTTGTCGTTGCACATTAAATATAAATTAAGGGTACGGGTTGTACCTTGGTCTAAATTAAGTGGGATGAGCGTTTTATTTTCAATTAAATGTGCTATTTGTGTTTTTGGCAGCCAAGCGTAACCCAAATTTTGACTAACCATATCAATAGAGTTGCGTAAATGGCTGACTGTCCAGCGCATATCAGCACCTAACCAGCCATCATTGTGACTGGTGTGTGTTGCTGAGTCGCGAACTACTATTTGCCGGTGTAGCTTTAAATCGCGAAAGTTGAGTTGTTCAGTTTGTTGGTGTAATACATGGTCTTTATGCGCAACGGCTATAAACTCTATATCGCATAACGTACTGCAACTAATTCCATAGATAGGGATTGATGAAATGGCTAAATCAACCACTGAGTTATGTAATAATTCGTTTGCACCGGTTAGCACGCTTTCTACTAAATCAATTTTTAAAAGCGGGTAAAGTTCACTCGTTTTAGCAAGTGCCTGGTATAAAATGGTGTGTGGAAAAACCTCATCAACAGCTATTTTTAACGTGCTTTCTACGCCTTCGCTTAGTGTACTTGCTACCGATTCTATTTTAGTTGCTTCTTCAATTAAAAATTCAGCTCTGCGTAAAATTAGTTTACCGCTATCGGTTAAAAATGCTTTACGACCTTTTACTTCAAGCAACTTAATTTGCAAGGCGGCTTCAAGTTTTTGAACAGCATGGTGTACGGTTGACTGACTTTTATGTACAGCCGCACTTGCGCCTGCAAATCCGCCGTGATCCACAACCGCTTTAAACATTCGCCATTGCTCTAATGTTGCTTTTGCCATTTTTAAATCCTGTTACTACTTATATCTGATTGCTTAACTTGACCGCGCAGACGCATTATTTATTGCGTAACAGTGATTTTTTGTTTATTTATTTTAATAAAGCGACTTTTTTATCAGCTAGAAGTGCCATAAAACTGCTTTTATTTAAAGGTCTTGAAAATAAATAACCTTGTCCGTAATCACATCCGGCTTCAAGTAATAGCTGCATTTGTAATTTAGTTTCAATTCCTTCGGCGATTACTTTTAAGCCCAGTTGATGCGCCATAACAATTATTGCTTCACACAGTGCAAGTTCTTGACTGCCTACTTGGATATTATCAACAAAACGTTTATCTATTTTTAAATAATCGGTATCCATTTCTTGTAAGTAAGCGAGTGACGAATATCCTGTACCAAAATCATCAAGGGCAAGCTGCATCCCTGATTTTACTATTTCTTTTAAGCGACGTTGCGTTAATGCTTCGGGGTTAATCATTAGGCCTTCAGTTATTTCTGCCACAATTGAGGATGCAGGTAATTTTGCAGCTTTTAGCATATCGTACCATTCATCTATACCACTCTCTGGCGTGGATAACTGCACTGGCGACACGTTTACACTTATTTGAAAAGTGTCATCGGTTAGGGTTTTTATATCGTTAAGCGTTTGCAGAGTTTGAGCAAATACAAATTGGCCAATTGCATTTATTTGCCTGGTCTCTTCAGCAAGAGGAATAAATGCGACAGGGCTAATTAGGCCTTTTTCGGGATGTTGCCAACGAATAAGTGCTTCAGCTTTATGAATATGTAAATCATTCAAAGCAACAATGGGCTGATAAAACAACTCAAACTGTTCAAGTTCAATGGCACTTCGTAAGTCTTTTAATAGCACCATGCGCGCGTGTGCATATTCGCGCATGTCAGCAGAGAAAAATTCAAAACAGTTACGACCATTACTTTTTGCTTTATACATAGCCTGATCGGCTGCTTTTAAAAGCTGTTCAGTATTTTCACCATCATTAGGGGCGCATGCTATGCCCATGCTGGCGCTAATAAATAATTCTTCGTTTTCAAGATGTAAAGCCGACGATAGGCTAAGCAAAATATTACTGGCAATTTGATTAATATGACGCGTACTTTTTATACGATTAAATACAATAACAAACTCATCACCACCAATACGTGCCACAAACTCAGCATTTTTTGCCGACTGAACTATGCGTTGCGATACGAGTTTTAATAAGTTATCGCCATAGTGGTGGCCTAATGTGTCATTAATATCTTTAAAGTGATCAATATCTAAAAGCATGACAACCAATTGATTGTCGGGAGTAACAACATTTGAAAATCGTTGACTTAATCGCTCCTTTAACTCTAAACGATTTGGTAAGTCAGTTAGGTGATCATAGTGAGCTTGTCGCCAAATTGTTTCATCGGCTTGTTTTTTCTCAGTGAGGTCTGTGAATATCGCGATTCGACGAATAGGTGCTTTGTTTGTATCATAAACCGTATCGATTGTGAGCCACTCAGAGTAAAGCTGCCCGTTCTTTTTACGGTTAATAACCTCGCCTTGCCAGCGGCCTGTTTGCTGTAATTCAGACCACATTTTATTGTAAAAATTCTTATCATGTTTTCCTGATGAAAGAATTGAAGAGGATCGCCCAATAACTTCTTCTTTATTATATAAAGTCGTTTTGCAAAACGCAGGGTTTACATCAAATATTATACCCGCTGGATCGGTGATTGCCATGCCTTCACTACTGTTGTTATACACCAGCGAGGCAAGGTGGAGTGCTTCTTCATTTATTTTTCGTTGTGTTATATCCCTTAGCACAACAACGTATTCATTTTTACTTTGCATTGCACTAATACGCGCTTCAAAGCTGCGTTTAGGATCTGATTTTTCGAGTGTAAATTCTAAATTACTCGAAACATCAAGCTTAGATAACTGCGATAACAAAAGCTGCACATTGTTGTGAGAAAGTATTGATGATAAATGAGGTGCTGCAGTGCTGTTTGGGTTTACTTGAGGCTTAAATTGCCCCGTTATGTTGAGAATATCGCCATGGATGTTAATTCTAACGTAACTGTCGGGTAGAGTATTAAGCAAGCTGGTAAGCTCATCGTGCTTGTTTTTTAAATTAGCCTCGGCTGTTAACCTGGTTTGCGCCATTGATTTAAAGCGCTGATAGAGAGTATTTAGCTCTGGATTATTTGGCTGTATTTTTTGTGACGGCATTTCGCCCTTAGCCAACACGTTTGTTGCATTTGTTAGATTATTAATTGGGTCGATAATGCTGGTTTTAAGCAGCTTACGGGCAATTAAACATAGCACTAGCAGTGATAAAATAAACACACCAATCGCTATAAAAAAATTATTATTTATTTGCTTTAAAGCATGAGTAATAGGAAGTGCAATATGTATATTTAAGCTGTTATTACTCGGATCTTTATAAATAATAGAGTGATGAAGCATTCGATCTTCACCCTCAATAGATTTTATTTTTGTTGATGCCTCATTATCAATCGAAGAATCAGTTGCTAATAAAGTCTTTGCAATATTATCGCCAAGGGCTGCAGTTGTTGGTGGGTAACGCGCTAAAATTTTTCCATTAGAATCAGCGATTGCAGCAATAGAGCCAGTCGGCAGTTCAATATTATTAAAAGCATTGTTCCACCAGTCAAGCGCAACAACGATAACTACAACGCCCTGAATTACATTTTTTTTATTAATGATAGGCAACGCAAAGTTAAGGGTGTTTTTTTGCAGGCTTCGGTCGTGCTGAAAATAACCTACCGACAATTGGTTACTTTTTAAGGCATTTTGAAAATACGCACGATCTGCAATACTTATAGTTTTGGCTAACCCGCTTGTTGTACACATAACAATGCCATTTGGATCTATAATCCCGATATTGGCAACATGGGCATAAATAGCTCTAAATTGATTAAAATAATTAGGGCAGGACGTTGCTAAATTTTCTTTTTTACTTTCCTCTTTAGCCAAATAACGCGCTAAACGGTTAATATCATCGACTAAGTGCTTTTGCTGTAAAATTAATTGCTTAGCAATGTTTTCTACTTTTTTTTCACTTTGCTCAATAGAGTGGTGGCGTTCAAGCAGCAGAGTAAAAATAATTACAGCTGTGCCCGGAATGCTTAGCAATATAAGCAAACGATAAAGCTGATGTTTGAGAGAATAAGTAAAAATAACCATTCCTTAGTTTCGTATTTTGCAATAACAATTGTAGCCAAATTCACTCCAAATAACCATAGTAATTATAAGGTTGAAAATGTAACCAATGAATCAATGTCGTTCTATTTATTAGAACCTTAAGCTCGATTTAAAGACATAGTTGTTTTGTTTAATGAATGATTTAATAGCCTCATAAACTTATTCTTTAGAGTGAATTAAAAAATGAAAATATCAAAAATACTTACAGCTTATGCAACTCAAGATGGCGATGGCGTGAGCATTAGCCGTATACCTGGGTTTGATGGTAAATATTTAGATCCATTTTTGATGATTGATGAACTTAAGTCAGATGACAAAAAAGATTATATGGGAGGCTTTCCTGAGCATCCGCACCGAGGAATTGAAACGTTTACTTATATTCTAAAAGGTGGCTTTGAACATCGTGACCAAATGGGTAACAGAGAAGCAATTAAAGCAGGCGATGTGCAATGGATGAGTACAGGGCGCGGCGTCATGCACAGTGAAATGCCACTCGCTGATGCTATAGATGGTCTGCATGGCTTTCAAATTTGGATAAACATGCCAAGCGCAGAAAAAATGCGTGATTCACGTTATCAAGATACGACTAAAAGCCCAGCCCCGAGTTTCACAAACACGCAAGGCGTGACGTTAAAAACACTTGCGGGATCGTGGCAGTTCGAAAGTGAAACGCTTACAAGCGAGCTGCAAAGTTTAGCTGCTAATGCGGCGCTCGCTGATATTACGTTACCTGCTGGTAAAAGCACTTATTTAGAGCCTCTTAGCCAACAAAAAGTAATGCTTTATATTCATAGCGGCTCACTAATTACGAGCGACAATCAAACAATACCAGCGGGTAAGTTACTTATTTTAGAACCAGGCAGTGATATTAATATTAGCTCTGAACAAGGCGCTGGAGTTTTGGTTTTAGCAGGCGCTCCACTTAATCAGCCAATTGCTCATATGGGTCCGTTTGTAATGACGACGCAAGCAGAAGTACAGCAAGCAGTGCGTGATTATCAAAACGGTGAGTTTGGCAAAATATAACGGTATTTTTAGGAGAGTTTTATGGGATTATTAGTTAACGGCCAATGGCAAGATAAATGGTACGACACAGATTCAAGTAACGGTAAGTTTGAGCGCGAAACGGCGCAGTTACGTCACTGGGTAACTGCTGATGGTAGCGCTGGAATAACGGGCGAGGCCGGTTTTAAAGCACAAGCCAACAGGTATCATTTATATGTATCCCTTGCGTGTCCTTGGGCGCATCGAACGCTTATATTTAGAGCGTTAAAAGGACTGCAAGATTTAATTACGGTGTCTGTTGTTAGCCCTGATATGCTTGATAATGGTTGGGCTTTTGATACGCAAAACCACAGTACTGGTGATGCTTTATTTAATAGTAACTACTTACATCAAGTGTATACAAAAAATAATCCTGAGTATTCCGGGCGAGTCACCGTACCTGTATTGTGGGATAAAAAGCTAAATAAAATTGTCAGTAATGAGTCTGCCGATATTATACGTATGTTCAATAGTGCGTTTAATGAGTTAACAGGTAATAACGATGACTACTACCCAGAGGCACTACGACCAAAAATTGATGAATTAAATGCGTTGATTTATCCAAATATAAATAATGGTGTTTATCGTACGGGGTTCGCAACAACTCAAGATGCATACGAAGAGGCGTTTAACGATTTATTCAAAGCACTCGATAAAGTAGAGGGGATACTGAGCAAGCAGCGTTATTTAACAGATAATAGGCTCACCGAGGCAGATTGGCGACTATTCACCACTCTCATTCGGTTTGATAGTGTGTACGTTGGCCATTTTAAATGTAATTTACGCACAATTGAAAGCTATCCTGCATTAAGTGGATACCTTAGAGAGTTATATCAAGTTAAAGGAGTGGCTGAAACAGTTGATTTTTATCATATTAAGCGTCATTACTACTTTAGTCACACAATGATCAACCCAACACAAGTTGTGCCAAGTGGTCCAAGTATTGATTACTTATCTGATCACGGTAGAAATGTTTAGCGCTTAAGCTATTAGGTTTACTAGCCAGCCGTATTTTCTTACCAAACTGGTTTCGCTTTTACCAGCTTGAACTGCTGCACCTGCGATAAAGGCACTTGAAAGCCCCACTTTGGTTGCGGCAAAACGCTTTAGTCTATATTGAAACGCTGCATGATGTTGGCGTTTCAATTCACTGCGCGTATCCATTTGCTTACTTAGAGCATCAACGTTTTCATTAGGTGCTTTAATTAAGTAGTTAACTAACATACTAATTTCCTTGTAGGTTAAATAGCTGCTTTAAACTTTTAAGCGTTTTACTAAAGCCAATTTTATTGCTTAAGTAAACTGTATTTTTCCAAAGCCATATTAAACAAGCAACTTGTAGCAAAGTAGCTGTTGCAATACTTAGCCATACCGACCCAAAAACATCGTATACACCGTATCCAACAGCACCTAGAAATCCTGCCCACAACAAAACCAAACCACTGGCAAAGCATCCTAAAAATATAGTGATCAATGCAAGCGATCTAAGCGATAACCGCCATTCAGCTTTAGCAAGCTGGTGGGTGATCTTTCCTTGAGTTTGGTAATCATCCTTGAGCTGCTTAGAATACTCTAAAAGCATTGCAACATGATCTTGCCAATCGTCCTTTTGGCTATGTTGCTCAGTAGTTTGGTCTTGCGCATTACCATCCTTGGTTGCTGTTGTTTGTGGGTTATTCATCACTAATTACTTACGACGAAGTAGTGATGTGATTAGCATACCCGCAGCAAAAGCAATACCCGCCGTTGCTAATGGGTTTTCAGAAGCAAAAGCACGAGTTTTTGCAGTACATTCACTTAGTTTTTCACGTGCAATAAGTTGTTTTTCGCTTAATGCATCTGCTGAGCTAGAAGCTCCTTTACGCACACTGCTTTCAGCTGTTGCAGCTTTGCTAGAAAGTGCATCTACAGCATCGTGCGCCGCTGATGTTGCTTTCTCTGTAAGAGGAGACTCAGTATTTGTTAGTTTAACGTCAGGCTTAACATCTGAAGTTGTATTTGGTTTCGTATTCGTTGCAGTAGCCATAATCAATCCTTAATAAGTTAAAAATTTAAATAGTGATTTAGATGATGCAATGATTAAACCAAACTTGTTATTTATTTTAACCTAATGAATTTGATAGGTTTTGTTTGTATTTTTTTAATTTTTGATAATTAGTATTTTAAAATAAACAGTAACTATTACTACACGGCTAGGTAAATTTTACAAAGAGGATAAAAACGCCTTAAAAATTGTAAATATTCATTGGTTATTCAGTAAGCAATGCATGTAAACAGAAAGTTATAAAAGCAAAGCTGGTATTTTTCTTTACCTCAATCCCACTTTTTCCCACGTAATTCAAACGCTTCGCTTGAGCCCTTATTTTTTCTAGCTTTGAGACTCACTAAAGCTGGTCAGCTTACTTGACAAAATGGCTTGTCAAGCCCTAAACTGGAGCACTGTGGTAAAAAGTGGTTTTTAGTGGATCTCATTGGATAAAATAAACAAAAAATTGAATAAAACAATTTCAAAGTAGGTTTTTTATGTTTCGTGGTGCGAGTTCACTGAGTTTGGATGATAAGGGGCGTTTTGCGGTACCGACAAAGTACCGAGAATCTCTGTTGTCTGAAGATCAGGGGACAGTTATTTGTACCGTCGCATTAAATGAACCGTGTTTATGGTTATATCCATTGGCTGAGTGGCTCGAAATAGAAAGCCGTTTAGCGAAAATATCTAATATGAATCCACGAGCTCGACGAATGCAACGTATGTTGCTAGGTAACGCTACAGAGTATCAACTTGATAAAAATGGTCGAATTTTGCTTGCGCCGTCATTACGTGCCCATGCATCTCTTGGCAAAAAAATCATGCTGGTTGGTTTGATGAATAAGTTTGAAATTTGGGACGAGGCGCGTTGGCACGAGCAAATGCAGCAAGATACTGAGCTTGAAAGGCTTGGTGATTTTGAACCTAACCAAGATTTAGATAATTTTACACTCTAACGGCACAAAAAAAAGGCACACAATAGCTAATGACAGCGCAATTTGAACACGTATCCGTATTAATGGATGAGACCATCGATGCCCTTGCAATTAAGCCAGACGGCATATACATGGATGGTACATTTGGACGTGGTGGCCACTCTGGGCAAATTTTAGCACGCCTTGGTGATGAAGGTCGCCTGCAAGCAATTGACCAAGATCCACAAGCAATACAATCAGCTGAAAAATTTGCTGATGACCCACGTTTTGCAATTGCACACACTCGCTTTTCAAACTTATACGAAGTAGCACAGCAAAACGATCTAATTGGTAAAGTCGATGGCATTTTATTAGACATTGGTGTTTCGTCACCACAACTAGATGACGCTGAGCGTGGCTTTAGTTTTATGAAAGAGGGCCCACTCGATATGCGTATGGACCCTACAACAGGTCGCAGTGCAGCACAGTGGTTAGCAGAGGCTGAGTTGGATGATATTACCCACGTAATTAAAAAATTGGGCGAAGAAAAGTTTGGTAAACGCATTGCACACAAAGTACTTGAAGTTCGTGAGCACACGCCAATCACAACTACCAAGCAGCTTGCTGACCTTGTTGATGAAGCTGTACCGGTAAAAGATAAGTTTAAACACCCAGCTACCCGTACTTTTCAGGCTATTCGTATTTACATTAATAGTGAGCTTGAAGAAATTCAAACTGCGCTTCAGTCTGCAGTTAAAGTGCTAAAGCCAGGCGGACGTTTAGTGGTGATTTCGTTTCATTCTTTAGAAGACCGTATTGTAAAACAGTTTATTAGAAAACAGAGTAAGGGAGAAGCATTACCCAGAGGTCTGCCTTTAACTGATGCACAAATAAATAAAAATCTGACGTTAAAAGCAGTGGGTAAAGCTATTAAGCCAAGTGCTGCAGAAGTAGAGCGTAATCCACGTTCTCGTAGTTCTGTACTTAGGATTGCACAGAGGTTGGGATGAGTAAAAAAGCGAGCTATCGGCAACCTAATTTATTCTTTGAAATATTAAAAGGCCTAGGAGCTAATAAGCTAACCTCGGCCTTGTTGGTTGTGATATTCGCTTCTAGTTTAGCTGTTGTGCAAACAACCCACTTAGCTCGTGGCCAACTTATACAGCAAGATCAATTATTACAAGAACGCGATGAGCTCGATTTAGAGTGGCGCTACTTACTTGTTGAAGAAGAATTTTATTCGCAACATGCACGCATTGAAGAAGTAGCTACATCACAATTGAAAATGAAAAGACCTACGAGTCAAGATGAGCAGGTAATAATAGTACAATGAGAAATAGAGGCAAAAAACCAGTCACTAATTTAATCACATGGCGCTTTATGCTGGTGTGTGCAGTTGTGTTTATGGTGTTTGTAACACTCGTATCTCGCGCTGCTTATTTACAAGTAATAGAACCTGATAAAGCACGTTCAGAAAGTGACAAACGAACCGTGCGCGTTGAAAAACTACATGTGCAACGCGGGATGATTTTTGACCGTAATGGTAAAGAGTTAGCGGTAAGTGTGCCTGTGGTAAGTGTATATGCTGATCCTAAAGCATTGCACAAGTCGCTTGTCTCTAAAGTAATTAAACAAGCACGTAAAAGCGGCGAAGATCATTTATCTTTAGCTGAAAATACCGCCGAGCTTGATAAGCGTACTGCACTATATTATAAAAACGATTTACGCTGGCGTGAGCTTGCTGATGTATTGCGCATTGATCCTAAGAAGATTAACTCTCGACTATTAAACGATCCCTCGCGTCGCTTTGTTTATTTAAAGCGCCAAGTTACTCCTGCTGTAGCAAATTATATTGGCGATTTACGCCTACCAGGTATTCATTTGCTAGATGAATCTAAACGCTATTACCCCGCCGGTGAGGTTACCGCTCATGTTATTGGTTTTACTAATATAGATGGTAAAGGCATTGAAGGCATTGAAAAGCTATACGAAAACGCTTTAACGGGCGAGGAAGGCCGCCGCACTATACGTAAAGACGCACAAGGGCGTGAAGTAGAAGTGCTTGACGAGCGTGAGCGCGTAGAGCCAGAAAGTATAGAACTAAGTATTGACCAACGAATTCAAGCTATTGCCTACAAAGCTGTAAAATCAGCTGTACTGACTTACAAAGCCACATCGGGCTCAGCTATGGTAGTTGATGTTAAAACCGGTGAAGTACTGGCAATGGTAAATAGCCCTTCATTTAATCCAAACAACTTAAGCGATGCTGCACCTCATAAGCGTCGTAATCGCGCAATTACAGATTTGTTTGAACCAGGCTCAACTGTTAAGCCTCTAGCCATTTTGGCTGGGCTAGACTACGGCGCCATTCAGGCAGATGACACGATTGATACCTACCCAGGTTGGATGCGTTTAGGTGGTAGTTTAGTTAGAGATACTCGTAATCACGGCGAACTAACACTGCGCGAAATACTAAAGTACTCCTCAAATATGGGGGTTGCGAAGGTTACTCAGTTAGTGCCTAAAGATTACCTTGTAGGCTTATATCAAAAAGTAGGCTTTGGCAGTGACACCGGTACTGGAATGGTAGGTGAAAGCAGTGGTTTGTTTTATCCAAATCGTCGTTGGTCTGACTTTGAAATTGCAACTTTATCATTTGGTTATGCAATTTCGGTAAGTACTGCGCAAATGGCGCGCTTTTATACCATGTTAGGCGCTGGTGGAGTTAATCGACCACTGACTATTTTAAAGCAAGATAATATACCTGAAGGCGAACGTATTTTTAAACAAAAAGACGTAGAAGCCGTAGTCCACATGATGGAAAGTGTATTTGAAAAAGACGGTACTGCTCGCAACATAAAAGTTGATGGGTATCGTGCTGCCGGTAAAACAGGTACATCTAAAAAAGCCGTAGCAGGTGGTTATGGTGATGAATATGTAGGTTACTTTGCAGGTGTAGCACCGGCAAGTAATCCTCGTTTAGCCGTGGTAGTTATGATTAATGAACCAGGTGGTGATGTGTACTATGGAGGTGCCACCGCTGGCCCTGCATTTGCAGAAATCATCTCTAACGCATTAAGAATATTAAACGTAGCGCCTGACAAGGAAGAGGTTGCGTACGTACAAGGTAAAGATAACGATGCGTGATTTAAAGGATATTTTAAAATACATCGAAATAGATGCGCCCTCGCAACTGGTAAAACATTTACGCCTTGATAGCCGTGAAGTAACGCCAGGTGATGTATTTGTTGCTATTAAAGGCCATGCACTTGATGGCGGTCAATTTATTAATAAAGCAATTGAAAATGGCGCAACAGCTATTATTGCTGACAGATTATGTGAATTTGAAACAAGTTTTGAGCCACTATATTTAGTTTCGGAGCTTGATAAAAAGCTTCCAGAATTAGCAAGTCGCTTTTATAGCCAGCCAAGTCAGGCTCTTGATTTAATTGGTGTGACAGGTACAAACGGTAAATCGACAACCACAGCAATGATTGCCCACTTAGCGCAATTTTGCAGTACTGATTCGGCTATTATTGGCACTTTAGGTTATGGTCATCCTGATAACTTAATTCCACTGATAAACACTACGCCTTCAACAGTTGATTTACAGCATATTTTGAGCGATTTAAATTCGCAGCATAAAAAGCTGGTAGCCATGGAAGTATCATCTCATGGGTTAGTGCAACAACGCGTTGCTAAATGTCAGTTTAAAGCGGCTGTGTTTACTAATCTTTCGCGCGATCACTTAGATTACCATGGTGATATGGCAAGTTACGGTGATGCGAAATTAATGCTTTTCCGTGATTTTGAGCCGCAAGTTGTAGTGCTCAATCAAGATGACTTTCAAGCTGAGCAATGGCTTGAAAAGTATGATTTTAATAACCTAATTTGTTATGGCCGCAAAAACTTAGCTCCTAAGAATGCCCGATACGTTTATTTTTCTGATGTTGAATATTCAAGTGAAGGTATTTCGGCGCAGTTGTCGACAAGTTGGGGTGATATTTCTATTAAATCGCCTCTGTTTGGCGAATTCAACTTATATAACTTAACGGCAGCGCTCGCTACATTACTAGGGCTAGATTATCCGCTTGAGCAACTAGTTGCTGGTTGTGCGCAGTTACAGCCAGTCGCTGGTCGAATGCAAGCTTTTAGTCAAGCTGGCATGCCAACGTGTGTTGTTGATTACGCCCATACACCCGATGCACTTGCACTTGCATTACAAGCATTGCAGTTGCATGTGCCAGGTGGTGTAAGTTGTGTATTTGGTTGCGGTGGCGACAGAGACAAAGGTAAGCGCGCATTAATGGCGCAAGCTGCAGAGCAAAACGCTAATAAAGTTATTATTACCAGCGATAACCCTCGATCTGAAAATCCTGATGACATTATTGCAGATGTAGCAGGCGGTCTAACCCATCCTCAAAATGCACATTTAGAGGCTGATAGAGCAACTGCAATTCGTTTAGCTATAGAAAATGCTACAGCTGATGATGTTATTTTGATTGCAGGTAAAGGCCACGAAGATTATCAAATTATAGGCGATAAGCGCATCGACTTTTGCGATCGCCGCTATGTACAAGAACAACTAAAAAAAGCAGTAAGAGGGATAACACAATGATCCCAATGGATTTTGATTGGTTAGCTAATGTACTAACAACCGATTATCAAGGTGATAATCAACACGTGCTAAATATAAATACTGATACTCGTACAGTGTGCGATGGCGAAGTGTTTTTAGCACTGAAAGGGCCAAATTTTGATGGCCATAAATTTATAGCTGAGGCTAAACAAAAAGGCGCTATAGGCGTTATTGTTCAGCACAAAGTTGATGTAGATATTCCACAATTTATAGTAAGCGATACACGTATTGCACTAGGTGCAATTGGCACTGCGGTTATGGCGCAAGTGGCGCCTAAAACAATTGCAATTACAGGGAGTGTAGGCAAAACCACCGTAAAAGAAATGTGTGCGGCAATTTTGTCGGTTCACGGTGATGTATTAGCTACTAAAGGTAATTTTAACAACGATATTGGCGTCCCACTTACGTTATTGCGCTTAGAGCCTCAACATCGTTTTGCTGTTATTGAGCTAGGTGCAAATCACTTAGGTGAAATTGCTTACACAACGGCAATGACAAAACCAGATGTGGCCGTTGTATGTAATGTTGCAGCAGCCCACTTGGAAGGTTTTGGTAGCTTAATGGGCGTTGCAAAAGCTAAAGGTGAGATTTTTGATGGCCTAAAAGATGACGGTGTTGCCATTGTTAATTGCGATAGTGAATTTAGCCAGTATTGGTTAGATAAACTTGAAGGGCGTAATGTTAAACGCTTTTCTACAACCGAAAAACTAGACATTTGGGCAGAGAACATCACGCTTGATGCCAATGCACGTGCAAGCTTTACGCTTTGCACTAAAAACAAGCAAGTGCCTGTTACTTTGGCACTACCTGGTAAGCATAATATTAGTAATGCACTTATCGCTGCGGCGCTGACCAGTGAATTTGATGTAACCCTTGAAGAAATAGCCAATGCACTTGCCACAATGGGTGATGTAAAAGGGCGCGTTAATTTAATTGAAGTGTCTGATTTACTTACCGTGGTTGATGATACTTATAATGCCAATGTTAAGTCGGTAAAGGCTGCGATTGACTTGTTAAGTGATATGCAAGGTCACCGCATTTTAGCACTCGGAGATATGGGTGAGCTTGGTGAAGATGCACGTAAGTACCATCAAGAAGTTGGCGAGTATGCACTTGAACAAGGGATTGATGAGTTATTTACATTAGGCGTGTTAAGTAAATACGCAAGTGATGTGTTTGAACTCCCTAATCGTCACTTTTCGAGCCGCGAACAGATGCAGCAAAAAATTCAAGAAAGCATTAATAAAGTGAATAAAAAAACAACAATAGTAGTGAAAGGATCGCGCAGTTCTCGCATGGAATTATTAGTAACCGATTTAGTTAATGGCCAGCAACAAGCCATCAATGGAGTATCATAATGTTAGTTTGGCTGGCAGAGTATTTAACACAGTATTTTAGTGGTTTTCATGTTTTTTCGTATTTAACGCTACGTGCCATTTTAGGTATTTTAACTGCGCTAATTATGTCTCTTTATTTAGGGCCTAAGTTAATTCGTGGTTTGCAACGTATGCAAATAGGTCAAACAGTTCGCGACGATGGTCCTCAATCGCATTTGTCTAAGTCGGGTACACCGACTATGGGTGGCTTACTTATTTTAGCGGCTATTTTTACCAGCACGCTACTTTGGGCCGATTTATCAAATAAATATGTGTGGGCAACACTGTTTGTAATTGGCTCATTAGGTATTGTTGGCTTTGTTGATGATTACCGTAAAGTTATTCGTAAAGACCCAAAAGGTTTAATTGCTAAGTGGAAGTACTTTTGGCAATCGGTCATTGCATTAGTTGTAGCTACTGCTTTGTACTTTACCAGTGCACAAGCATCTGAGACATCTCTTGTTGTTCCATTTTTTAAAGACGTATTACCGCAATTAGGTTTGTTTTATATTGTGCTTACGTACTTTGCGATAGTAGGTACATCAAACGCGGTAAACCTGACAGATGGTTTAGATGGCTTGGCGATTGTGCCAATTATTTTGGTGGCTGCAGCATTGGCAATTATTGCTTACTTAACAGGTAATATTAACTTTTCGGCTTACTTACATATTCCACATTTACCGCTGGCGAGTGAGCTTGTAGTTGTGTGTACTGCCATTGTGGGCGCAGGGCTTGGCTTTTTATGGTTTAACACTTACCCAGCACAAGTATTTATGGGCGATGTTGGCTCATTAGCACTTGGTGGTGCATTAGGTATTATTGCTGTTTTAGTACGCCAAGAATTACTGCTTATTATTATGGGCGGTGTATTTGTAATGGAAGCACTATCGGTAATATTACAAGTGGGGTCGTATAAATTACGCGGACAACGCATTTTTAGAATGGCGCCGATTCATCATCATTATGAATTAAAAGGTTGGCCAGAGCCTCGCGTTATTGTGCGCTTTTGGATTATTTCTGTTGTGCTAGTGCTTGCTGGCTTAGCTACTTTAAAGATTCGATAAATGCAGTATTTAAACGAGATAAAAAACAAACAAATAACAGTGCTCGGACTCGGTGTAACCGGTCTGGGCATTGTGCGTTTTCTATTATCTCATGGCCTCACACCAAAGGTCGTTGATAGCCGAGTAACCCCGCCGGGGATTGATTGGTTAAAAGAGCACGCGCCAACTCTAGATACCCACTTCGGTAAGTTGGATGACGCAGAGCTTTGTTCAAGCGATATGATTATTATAAGCCCTGGGCTTAGCTTAAAAATACCAGCTGTTGCAGATGTAATTAACGCAGGTGTTGAAGTGATTGGCGACGTTGAGTTATTTGCACGCATTAATACAAAACCTGTTGTTGCAGTAACGGGCTCTAACGGTAAATCAACCGTGGTGACGCTCGCTTATGAGGTGTTAAAAGAAGCCGGCTATAAAGTTGCTTTGGGTGGGAATATTGGCACAGCGGTACTTGATTTACTCAATGATGATTTTGATGTGTATGTGCTTGAGTTATCGAGTTTTCAGTTAGATACCACAACGAGTTTAAAACCTGTGAGTGCAACGGTATTAAATGTGTCTGAAGATCATCTTGACCGCTACGACAGTTACCAAGCTTATATAGACTCAAAGCTAAGTATTTATAATTTTGCAGAGCTTATTGTTGTCAATGCAGACGATAGTCAAACACATCCTGTTGAGCGTGGTACGGCTCCTCTAATTAGCTTTGGTGCTCAACAAGGTGATTACCATTTAGCGCAGCACAATGGCGAAACTCACTTTATGGTTAAAGGCGATGCCTTTTTACCTGTTGATACGCTTGCGGTAGTGGGTAAGCACAATTATTTAAATACGCTTGCAGTAATGGCGCTTTTAAGTCCGTTTGAAGTAAGTAAAGCGCAATATAAGAACGCGTTAGGTCAATTTAATGGATTGGCTCATCGCTGCCAATTTGTAGCTGAGCTTAACGGTGTAAAGTATTTTAACGATTCAAAGGCAACGAATGTTGGAGCGACCATTGCTGCAATAGATAGTTTGGCTAGTGATGGTGAAAACCTGATTGTTATTGCAGGTGGCGATGCTAAAGGCGCTGATTTAAACGCACTTAAACCCTACATAGAACAGCATGTAAAAGCATTAATTTGTTTTGGTAAAGATGCAAGTGACTTAGCTGCGATTACCAATAAGAGCTATTTAACTAACAACATGGAAGAAGCCGTTGCTTTGGCCAACGTACTTAGTAGTACAGGCAATATTGTTTTGTTAGCACCCGCATGTGCCAGCATTGATATGTATAACAACTATATGCAACGTGGTGATGACTTTATTCAATGTGTTATGGCAGGGCAACTATGATTGCTTTTGCCGATATAAGAGATGCATTAACACCAAAACCTTCAGGTCAGTTGTATGATGTACCGCTGCTATACTGCGTAATTATGTTAATTGGTGTTGGTTTTATCATGGTAACCAGCGCTTCAATGCCGACCGCTGAGCGGTTATTTGATGACCCATACCATATTACTATTCGCCACAGCATGTTTTTGGCAATGTCTTTTGTGCTTTTTTGGATAAGTGTTTGTGTGCCAATGGATTGGTGGAAACGTTCCAACCCTTATTTATTAATATTAGGCATGGTGCTGTTAATAGCGGTATTGATTGTTGGGCGTGAAGTGAATGGTGCTAAACGATGGATACCTATTGGTCCTGTTGGTTTTCAGGTTGCTGAGGCCGCTAAATTATACTTTTTTAGTTATATTGCGGGTTATTTGGTAAGAAAACGCGAAGAAGTACAAGAAAATATTAAAGGCTTTGCAAAGCCAATAGCTGTATTTGCAGTGTATGCGCTGCTTATTTTACTGCAACCCGACTTAGGCACAGTGGTTGTTATGTTTGTAACAACGGTTGGTTTACTGTTTTTAGCTGGCGCTAAATTATGGCAGTTCTTTGTACTTATTTTAACGGGGGTCGGTTTGGTTGTATTACTGATTATTGTTGAACCATATCGAATGGCGCGTGTTGTCGGCTTTTTAGACCCTTGGGATGATCCTTTTGGTAAAGGTTATCAGTTGGTTCAATCGCTAATGGCTTATAGCCAAGGTGGTTGGTTTGGCCAAGGCTTAGGTAACAGTGTACAAAAACTGCAATATTTACCTGAAGCGCATAACGATTTTATTTTTGCTGTAATAGGTGAAGAACTTGGTTTAATAGGCGTTGTAAGTATTTTAATGGTATTAGCTACTTTAGTATTTAGAGCGTTATTAATAGGCCAACAAGCGCTTAAGTGTGGCAAAGAATACGAAGGCTATTTTTCGTTTGCCATTGGTATTTGGTTTGCATTTCAAACCATGGTGAATGTAGGTGCGAGCGCGGGTATTTTGCCAACTAAGGGTTTAACCCTGCCATTTATTTCTTATGGTGGTTCAAGCTTGTTAATTATGACCATTGCCACGGGCATTTTATTGCGCGTAGATTTTGAAACCAAAATGGCAACCAAACAAGCCACCTCACGTGGAGGCAAGCGATGAGTAAAAAATTAGTAGTAGTGGCTGGTGGAACTGGCGGACACATTTTTCCTGGTATTGCAGTGGCTGATTATTTAAAACAGCAGGGCTGGCAAGTTAGCTGGATTGGCACACCAGATCGAATGGAAGCAAGCGTTGTACCTAAGCATAATATAGATATTGATTTTATTAATGTAAAAGGTGTTCGTGGTAACGGATTAAAACGTCTTATTAAAGCCCCATTCATGGTAGTTAATGCAGTATTGCAAGCGCGTAAGGTATTGAAAGAACAGCGTCCAGATGTAGTACTCGCAATGGGCGGTTATGTTACGGGACCCACGGGAATTGCCGCAAAGAGTTTAGGTATTCCGCTGGTTATTCACGAGCAAAACGCTGTAGCGGGTATGAGCAATAAACTGCTAGCTAAGGTGGCTACACGTGTATTAGCAGCATTTCCAAGTGCTTTTGCACAGGGTCAAGCCGAGCTAGTAGGTAACCCAGTTCGCCAAAGCGTTATGAGTATAGCCAAACGCGATGTATCAAGCCCTATTAATATTTTAGTGGTAGGGGGCTCGCTCGGTGCACAAGTGCTTAATCAAACATTACCAGAAGCATTTAAAGTACTAAATAATACAGCTCCTATAAGCGTATGGCATCAAACAGGTAAAGGTCATTTATCTACTGTAGAAACAGCTTATAAAATGCATGGCTTTGCGGATGGTAATACAAAAATAGCTGAATTTATTGATGATATGGACGCGGCGTATAGCTGGGCTGATATTGTTGTTTGCCGCGCTGGTGCATTAACTGTTAGCGAAATTGCAGCAGCAGGTAAAATGGCTGTTTTTGTTCCTTTTCCACATGCCGTGGACGACCATCAAACAGCAAACGCACAATATTTAGTGATGGCTAATGGCGCATTATTAATGCCACAAGGGCAGTTTAATAAACAATCAATTGTTGAACTATTAAGCCCATATTTAGCCCAACCTTCATTAATTACTGAAATGGCTACAAATGCAAAAAAACAAGCCATTTTAGATGCCACAGCAAGCGTAGCAACGCACTGTGAGCAAGTAACAAATAAGAGAAAATAAGTGAAAGAAACGTCAGTACAAGAAAAACACACGCGCCCAGCAATGCGCCGAATAGAAACCATTCACTTTATTGGTATTGGTGGAGCCGGTATGGGCGGTATTGCTGAAGTACTCGCTTTTGAAGGCTACCGTATTACAGGTTCTGACATTGCTCATAGCGCTATGACAGATCGCTTAATAAAAGCCGGTGCTGAGGTATTTATCGGCCATCATGAAAATAACGTGAAAGATGCCAATGTAGTGGTTGTTTCAAGCGCGATTGATGAAACAAATCCTGAAATTATTGCAGCTAAAGCCGCAAGAATCCCTGTTGTGCGCCGCGCAGAAATGCTCGCAGAACTAATGCGTTTTCGCCACGGTATAGCGATTGCGGGAACGCATGGTAAAACAACGACAACAAGCCTAATTGCGAGTATTTATGGACAAGCAGGACTTGATCCAACTTTTATTATTGGTGGCTTGTTAAATAGCGCAGGTAGTAACGCAAAAGTAGGCAAAAGTGATTTTTTAATAGCAGAAGCTGATGAAAGCGATGCGTCGTTTTTACACTTACAGCCAATGGTCTCGGTGATCACAAATATTGAAGAAGATCACATGGATACTTATGGCGGCAGTCTTGAAAAAATGAAAGACACGTATGTCGATTTCATTCATAACTTGCCGTTTTATGGTTTAGCTGTTGTATGTATTGATTCTGAAGTTGCAGCAGAGCTTATCCCTCGCTTTGGTCGCCCAGTTATTACGTATGGTGAATCGAAAGATGCTGATTATCGCATGAGCGACTTTAGCCAATCAGCTAATACGTGCACATTTACAGTAACTAACAAACAAGGTGAGTGTTTAACTGCCACATTGAATATGCCAGGTAGACACAACGCACTTAATGCAACCGCTGCGATTGCTGTTGCAAAAGATCAAAACATTGCGAATCATGCAATTTTAGAAGCGCTGCAGAAGTTTGAAGGCATTGGTCGTCGTTTTCAGCACTATGGTGAATTTGAAAACGAGCGGGGCAACGTGATGTTAGTTGATGATTACGGGCATCACCCTTCAGAAGTTGCAGCAACAATTGCAGCAGTGCGTGAAGGTTGGCCTGATAAGCGTTTAGTAATGGTTTATCAACCTCATAGGTTTTCTCGTACACGCGACTTATACGAAGATTTTGTAAAAGTTCTTGCTGATGTAGATCAGTTACTATTGCTTGATGTGTATAGCGCTGGTGAAGATCCTATTGTAGGGGCCGACAGCAAAAGCTTATGCCGTAGCCTTCGCCAACGTGGCAAAGAGCCGCTTCACGTAGCAACAAATGCTGAGCTTGCAGGTGTTTTGGCCGCAAATTTACAAAACAATGATTTAGTATTAACCCAAGGCGCTGGTAATATAGGTCAGTTAGTTAAAACATTAGCTGCAACGGGTATGTCGATAGAAAAACTTAAGCAAGGTGAAGTATGACTCAGGTAAACACACAATTTGGTAAAGTAGCGGTACTGCTAGGTGGTAACTCAGCAGAGCGTGAAGTGTCTTTACGATCGGGTCAGGCTGTTTTAAATGCGCTGCAAAATTGTGGTATTGATGCAATTGCATTTGACCCACAAAGTCGTTCTTTGTGGGAGTTAAAAGAATTAAATGTAGATCGCGTTTTTATTGCTTTGCATGGCCGTGGTGGCGAAGACGGCACAGTGCAGGGTGCACTTGAATTTATGAACTTGCCTTACACGGGCAGTAATGTACTCGGTTCAGCACTTGCTATGGATAAAGTACGTTGTAAGCACTTATTTAAATCAGCGGGTTTAAGTACTGCACCTTATACCGTAGTTGATGCTAAAAAAGGCTTTGATGCTGCAGCCATTATGGATGAGTTTAAAAAGGTAATGGTTAAGCCATCGCATGAAGGTTCAAGCATAGGTATGGCGCAAGCAAGTACAACACAAGAGCTTGAAGATGCACTTGCTAATGCATTTAAGTTTGATAACCAAGTACTTGTAGAGCAGTGGATCACTGGTCGTGAGTTTACAATTACGGTGCTTGGCGACGATGTACAACCAGTCATTGAGATGACGACACCTAATGGTTTTTACGATTACCAAGCTAAATATCAATCAAATACAACCCAGTATCATTGCCCTGCAGATTTATCAGAGCAAGATACTAAGTACTTACAAGCCATATCGCTAGATGCGTTTGATTTAGTGGGTGCAAGTGGTTGGGGTCGTGTTGATGCTATGCAAGACGAGCAAGGGAATTTTTACCTGCTTGAAGTAAATACAGTACCAGGCATGACTGAAAAGTCACTAGTACCGATGGCTGCAAAAGCGAACGGGGCAACTTTTGAGCAATTAGTTGTTCGCATTTTAGAGCAAACGCTTTAATATGCATCCCCTTTTAGAAAAAGCTCAACAACTAAAACAGCAACTTAACTTTAATTGGTCGCTGATTTTTGGAGTGAGTTTTTTTCTGGTTGTGGTTATAGGCTTAGTACAAATAACCACCGGTGTATCTGATTGGTTAGTTGAAAATAAAGATGCTCAAATTAAGCACCTTACAGTGCAAGGGCATCCCAAATACACAGATGAAACGGCAATTATAAAAGCAATTAAAAAAGCCGATTTAAGTAGTTTTTTTGAACTTGATGTTAAGCACGTGCAGCAGCTAGTTCAAGACTTGCCTTGGGTTGCTACCGCTTCGGTACGTAAACAATGGCCTGATACTATACAGGTGTATGTAGTTGAACATGAAGTAGTTGCTCACTGGAATAGCGACTTGTTGCTCAACCAAAGTGGCCAAGCATTTCAAGCCAGCAGCGATAAGTTAGATGATAACTTACCGCAGTTATATGGCCCAGAAGGTAGTGAAGAAGAGGCGTGGGTTGCTTTTAAGCAATTTGATGAAATGCTCAGAGTTAATGGTTTAACATTAACAAGTTTGGCATTATCGGAGCGTTTTTCGTGGCAACTTTGGCTAGATAACGGGATTCGCTTAAATTTAGGGCGTAAAGATAAAGCCAAGCGTGTACAACGTTTTATAGACGTTTATCCACGAATGGAACAACGTGCAGATGCACAAGTAGATACAATCGATTTACGGTATGATACCGGCCTTGCAGTAAGCTTTAAGCCAATGCAAGAAGAACAATTACAAAATAAGAGTAAGGCATGACTAAGTCAGCAGAAAGAAACCTAGTAATAGGATTAGACGTTGGCACCTCGAAAGTGGTTGCCACGGTAGGTGAAATCACCGCAGATAACAAGCTCAGCATTGTTGGTGTGGGCAGCCAAGTATCTCATGGTATGGATAAAGGCGGCGTTAACGATTTAAACTTAGTGTCTGAGTCTATTCGACGAGCAATAGACGAGGCCGAGTTAATGGCTGATTGTCGTATAAGCTCTGTGTATTTGGGTATTTCTGGCAAACATATACAGTGTCAAAACGAAAGTGGCGTGGTGGCAATCAATAACACCGAAGTCACTGACGAAGATATTGAAAACGTAATACATATTGCGCGTTCTGTGCCTATTTCAGCAGAGCGTAAAATGCTACATGCATTGCCACAAGAATACAGCATCGATATGCAAGAGGGCATTAAAAACCCACTAGGCATGAGCGGCGTTCGTATGGAAGCGCGTGCACATATCATTACGTGCTCAAACGATATGGCAAAAAATATCGAAAAATGTGTAGAACGCTGTGGTCTTGAAGTCGATCAACTTATCTTTACTGCACTTGCGTCTTGCTATTCTGTACTAACAGATGACGAAAAAGAGCTAGGTGTTGCAGTACTTGATATTGGTGGCGGTACTATGGATATCACCATTTATATTAATGGCGCACTTCGTCACTCTGCGGTTATACCTGTAGCGGGTAACCAAGTTACTGGTGATATTGCAAAAATATTTCGCACACCTATATCACATGCAGAGTCACTCAAAGTACAATACGCATGTGCTAGTAGCCAAATGGCAAGTAGCGAAGACACAATTGAAGTACCAAGTGTAGGCGGGCGACCAGCAAGGTTAATGTCGCGCCATACATTATCTGAGGTGGTAGAGCCTCGTTTTAGAGAATTATTTGAGCTTGCGATGGAAGAAATTCGTCGTTCAGGCTTAGAAGACCAAATTGCGGCAGGTCTCGTTATAACAGGCGGAACTGCTAAAATGACTGGCGCTATGGAAGTGGCAGAAGACATCTTCCAAATGCCAGTAAGAATAGGCAAACCAATCGGGATGGTTGGTTTGACAGACTATGTAGATGATCCTTCGTACGCAACCGCTGTTGGTTTGTTACAATACGGGCGTACCATGCAATCGATGAATGCACAAAAGTCGAAAGCAGAGGATAACAATAATTGGTGGAACCGCATTACTAAATGGTTCCAAGGCGAGTTTTAAGACTCAAGTCGGAGAGTAAACATGTTTGATATAATGGAACAACACAGCGAAGAAGCTGTAATAAAAGTAATCGGCGTGGGCGGTGGTGGCGGTAACGCTGTTGAGCACATGGTAAAACAACAAATAGAAGGCGTGCGTTTTATAGCCGCTAATACGGATGCGCAAGCATTACGTAACTCTGCTGCCGATATCACAGTTCAACTAGGCACGCAAATAACCTCTGGGTTGGGTGCGGGCGCAAACCCTGAAGTAGGCCGTAAGTCGGCTGAAGAAGATGCAGATACAATTCGTGCCAGCCTTGAAGGCGCCGATATGGTATTTATTGCAGCCGGTATGGGCGGTGGTACAGGTACTGGTGCAGCACCGGTAGTTGCTAAAATTGCTAAAGAACTCGGTATTTTAACTGTTGCAGTTGTAACACGTCCTTTTGATTTTGAAGGTAAAAAACGTGCAGCAGCCGCTGAACAAGGCATTAATGAATTGTCAGAAATTGTAGATTCACTTATTACAATTCCTAACAATAAATTGCTTAAAGTTTTAGGGAAAGGGACTACACTTCTAGATGCCTTCGCTAAAGCTAATGACGTATTATTTGGTGCGGTACAAGGTATAGCAGAGCTAATTACACGTTCTGGTTTAATTAACGTGGATTTCGCCGATGTTAGAACTGTAATGTCTGCAATGGGTACTGCAATGATGGGAACGGCGTCTGCGTCAGGTCCTGATCGTGCACAAGAAGCTGCAGAAGCCGCTATCTCAAGCCCACTACTAGAAGACGTTGATTTAACAGGTGCTAAAGGTATCTTAGTTAATATTACCGCTGGTATGGACATTGCGATTGAAGAATTTGAAATTGTTGGTAATCACGTTAAAGCACTTGCGTCAGAAAACGCAACGGTTGTTGTTGGTGCGGTAATCGACCCAGAAATGACTGATGAGCTACGTGTAACGGTTGTTGCAACTGGTTTAGGCGGCGATCGTCGTCCACAGTTTGGTATTGTTGATAACGGCTTTAAAAAAGCATCAGGTTCTGATGTTGCAAGCACATCAAACCAAACGAGCAGTATGTACGTACCAAGCTTTGCAAGCCAAGATACAAACACTGAAGAAAATACGACTAAAGAGCAAGCGCAAAGCAAAGAAAAAGCGCCTTCAACGAGTTCAAGTAGTTCAAGTTCTTCAGCGCAAAATAGTAAAAAAGCAGATAAATCAGAAGGTGGTGATTATTTTGATATTCCCGCTTTTTTACGTAAGCAGGCAGATTAACATTTAATAATACTTTTGTTTGAAATATGTACAAATATTGAAAGGCAAAAGGATTTATGTTAAACTCCACCGTCTAACTGTAACTGATTTAAAAGTGAGCATACCTATGATTAAACAGCGTACGATTGCACAAGTAGTCAAAGCCATAGGAATTGGACTTCATAAAGGTGAGAAGGTCACAATAACTCTCCGACCTGCGAGCGCAAATACTGGGATTGTATTTCGTCGTGTCGACCTTGATCCGGTTGTTGATTTTGAAACAACACCTGAAGCCGTTGGTGATACGCAGTTGTGTACCTGTTTAATTAACAAAGATGGTGTTCGCTTATCAACTACTGAGCATCTTATTGCAGCCGTGGCTGCAATGGGGATTGATAATCTAATTGTAGAATTAGATAGCTCAGAAGTGCCGATTATGGATGGTAGTGCATTACCATTCATATATCTGTTACAAAAAGGCGGAATTGAAGAACAAAACGTTGCTAAACGCTTTATCCGTATTAAAGAAAAAGTACGCATTGAAGAAGATGGTAAGTGGGCTGAAGTTGAACCATATGATGGTTTTCATATCGACTTTGAGATTGCATTTAACCACCCAGCTATCAATGAAAGTCGCCAACGTATTGGGTTGGATATAACAACGCAAAGCTTTATTGAAGAAATTAGCCGTGCGCGTACTTTTGGATTTATGAAAGATATTGAATACATGCATGCAAACAACCTAGCGCTAGGTGGTAGCATGGATAGTGCTGTGGTACTTGATGAATTCAAAGTTTTAAATCCTAATGGCTTACGTTATAGCGATGAGTTTGTTAAGCACAAGATATTAGACTGTGTTGGTGACATGTTTATGACAGGTCATAATCTTTTAGGTAAAGTAACAGCATTTAAATCGGGTCATGATTTAAATAATAAATTACTACGTAAAATTATGGCTACAGAGTCAGCATGGGAGTGGGCAACATTTGAAACGCCTGTGACGATGCCTGCACCCGGTCTTGAGTTAGCTCCAGCCTAAAAGCAGTAAAAGAACAGCTCGCAAACAGTTATAAAAAATGACGCTAATTAGCGTCATTTTTTTTGCGTAAAATTTACTCTATTATAACTCTAAAAGATCTTGTAACTGATTTAAATGAGTTACTGTATAGGTTGGTTTTATTCCATCGGCTAATTGCTCACCAGGGTGTTGTAACCAGCAAGTATCAATACCTGCATTGTTGCCGCCAAGTATGTCGCTTGCAGCAGTATCACCCACCATAAGTATCTCGCTTTTATCAGGGTTACCCATTAGCTCAAATGTGTGCTCAAAAATCGCTTTATTTGGTTTTGCTATACCCACAAGTTCAGATATTACTAACCATTCAAACATATCTTTTAAGCCAGTATGCTCAAGGCGTACGGTTTGTAAGCGGGCAAATCCGTTAGTAATAATACCTAATCGAGCATTTGGCTTAAGTTTATTTAAAAGCTCAATAGCACCAGGTAATGGCTCGCAAATTTGCGCCATAGCATCTAAAAAAGCATCGTTTAGCTCTTTTGCGGGCACATTAAGTTTTGAAGCCCACTCATTAAAGCGTGTTACTTGTAAGTAATCTGCGCTAATAGTGCCATTTTGATAATCAACCCACAGCTGCTTATTGGTTTTTTGATAATGAACATAATCGTCTTGGCTAAAATCTACGTTGTAAGCTTTAAACATGCGAGTCATGCCCGCTAAAATATCAAACCTAAATAAGGTTTCGTCTGCATCAAACAATACATAGTTGTATTTCATTAAACTTCCTAAATTAATTTGTTTGGCTGTAGAGATCTACGTGTAGAAAGGGCGCCATAGCTAAAGTGAGTGCTTGTGTGTAGGTGCTTTCGCGCGTGGCGTGATTGTTTGTAAGTAACCCAATAGCGCCCCCTTTTTGTTTAACGTTGGTGGTATTAAATGCTTTGTCCATTACATCGCCAAGCTCTTCGCCATTAAGTAATGCGTTATAAAGCACTTGAGGCAAGGGGAGGTTGCTGCTGCGCCCTACAACCTGATTTAAGGCATTATCAATAACTACGTAAGCAAAGGTTGCTGCACCATAGCTAAATTGCTCTGCACCGCCTTCCATTGCCACGTAGTAGTGAGCTTGGTAATGCTCTTTGCAATAATTAACACGGTTTTGTGCGCCAACACGTGTTTCTTCTTCGCCAATAGGTTGATCTGGCACATTGGATGGAGCATCAACACCTTGGCAATCAATTTCATGTTCAGGGAAATACATTGCAAAAATATGTTTAGCAGCGTTAATTTTTACAGGGTTTTTAGAACCCACAATAATTTTTAATGAGTACAACACAATGTCCCTTATTGTTACTAAAAATCAGCAGTGTACGTGAGAGAGCTCAATCTTAGAAGAGGAGTTAAATAGGTATATCCAAAGGTGCTAAGTTTTCCAGTGCACGCTTTTTCAAAATAATATCTTTAATAAGTGGAGTAAGAACCAGCTCCATAGCTAAGCCCATTTTGCCCCCTGGTACTACAAGCGTATTAATACGAGACATAAAACTGCCTTCGATCATCCGTAAATAATAAGGAAAATCAACATCATCAATACCCCTAAAGCGAATAACTACAAAGCTTTCATCAAGAGATGGAATATCTTTGGCGCTAAATGGGTTTGATGTATCAACGGTCGGCACGCGTTGAAAATTAATATGGGTACGAGAAAACTGCGGGGTAATATGATTTATATAGTCATCCATACTGCGCACAATAGAGCCCATAACCGCTTCGCGAGAATGGCCTCGTTCGGATGTATCGCGTATTAATTTTTGAATCCACTCAAGGTTAATAATTGGAACCATGCCTATTAATAAATCGACATGCTTTGCCACGTCTACATCTTGATCAACTACACCACCGTGTAACCCTTCATAAAACAAAATGTCAGTATTATGATCAAGATCTTGCCAAGGTGTAAATGTTCCAGGTAATTGATTGTACGGAACGGCTTCATCAAAGGTGTGTAAGTAGCGGCGTAACTTTCCTTGACCTGTTTCGCTATAGTTTTCAAACAGCGTTTTTAAAGCGCCAAAGTCATTGGCCTCTCGGCCAAAGTAACTAATATGTTTACCTTCTTGTTGTGCTTCTCGAACTTTTTTATCCATTTCGGGGCGAGTGTAACGATGAAAGCTATCTCCTTCGACAAAAGCCGCTTGAATATTAAGGCTACGGAAAATATGTTTAATTGCATTCGTTGTGGTGGTTGTACCCGCACCAGATGAACCCGTAATCGCAATAATAGGATTTTTAGCTGACATGTTAATTCTCTTTTTTAGGACCAGGTTTATAACCAGACTAAACTTAACATTATTTTAAGTCGTTTGGGTATCTTAAGAGTTGACTGACTTAGCTCAAGTGACGCCATCAGCAAATAACGTTATCATGAGGTGCTTAAAATTAAAACGAGAGAAAGCATGAAACTTATTAAACCATTACTTGGATTATTTTCTATAGCAGCGCTGAGCCCAATAGTGGTGCAGGCTAGCATGCCAAAAAGCCAAGTATTACTTGCTGATTTAAATACACCTTTCGGGGTACAAGTTAGTATAGTGAGCGATAAAAATAGTTATAACAACCAACCGCACTTAACAAGTACAGGTTTATACTTTACTCATGAAGTAATTAATAAAGGGCAAAGCCAAACTGATATTGCTTATTATGATTTCACGTCAAAAAAAGTTACCAATATAACTAACTCTCCTGTAAGCGAATATTCACCAACGGTTATGCCAAGTGGTGATGCGATATCAGCGATTGTTGTAGAAGCTGACGGTAAGCAAAAATTGTGGCAATACCCACTCAAAAACGAAGATGCGCCAAGTCGTATTTTTGATTGGATTGAACCTGTTGGATACCATGCATGGGGTGTCCAAAATGATTTAGTGATGTTTATTTTAGGAAAGCCTCATACTCTTCAATATACTTCTGTTGCACAAGCGAAGGGGGAAATAGCTGCCAGTAATATTGGCCGAACGCTTATTTATAACAACTCAATGGCTGCATTTTTATTTAGTTACACTAAAAACGAGCAACACATTTTAGCGAGTTTTAATCCACAAGATAAACAAGTTGAAGACTTATTAAGGTTACCGGCTCAAGTTCAAGATTTTATTTTAAAAGATAATACGACCATTGCTTATGCTATTAAAAACCGCGTTTATCAGCGTAAACTTGATGGAAGTGATGAAGTATCGCAATGGCTTAATTTAAGCACCTACTGCGAAACAAATATAACAAGAATGAGTTACAACAATGAAAAACTCGCTTTTGTATGTGATATAACAAAGTAAAGCAAACAAATAAATTCAGATTTTATTGTGTGTATGCGTTAATCTAATACGCAAATTAACTAATAGGGATTACACGTGGCTTATAGTGCAGACGAGCTGACAGAACAGCTCATTAAATTACAGTGCAGAAGTAATTTTAAGATTAAAAATATTGCAGAGTACATGTTAGTAAACTCTAAAGAAGCATTTTATACCCACAGCGAAAGCGGCAAGGGTAAAATAGTAATTCGCCCAGCATTTGAGGTGTTTAGCGATGATTTTAATGATATTGATGGCGTGACGCGTGCGCAAGGGTACTTCCATAGCAGTGAGATGACACGCTTTCCTACGCGCATTTTTAAAAGCGCTCAACCTATTCACTACGGTGTTGCGTTTAAAATAAACTCTGAGCAAGCAGCCAAAGATTTTATAGCCAAGCTAACTATGATTATTGGCAACTAATTTTATATAAAAAGTAAAAAGCCGCTGAATTTATATTCAGCGGCTTTTGTATTTTTATAGCTCAATAAATCTAATAATTACTTACTTTTTAAGAAGCTATTAACCGATTTAAGTTCACGTGTTTTAAGCGCGATACAATCGTTTGTGCTTTCTTCAAGCTTACTTAATGTGCGCGCGTAACCAGCTACATCAGCTACTTTTTCGTTAAAGAAGGTTTTTGTTGTCGCTAAGCTTTCTGCATCACAGCTTGCAGTTGTAAAGTACGGCAAGTTAGGAATAAAGAAAGGCGGTAAACTTGCTGTTACTTTATCGTAGTTACTGTAAACCCAATCAATAAATAATGCCTGGCGCTCATCTGTGTAACTTTGACCTGACAAAATAGTACGCATGTCAGATGCCGTTACTTCATCCGTTAAGCTATAAGCTAATACTGCTTTTTGTAACTCAGGTTTACCAAAAAAGCCCATAGCTGCAAGCATGTTTGTGCGTACTTGCGGATCTTTAGTCGTTTTGAACGTTGTCATGAATTGATCAAGCAGTGCTTTATCACCATGAAAAGCAGCAAGAGTTAAGTACGTACCCGCTAAGTATGGGTCTACTTTTTGTGGATCATTTAAATAAACTTGCGTTTGTTCTTTGGCTTTATTGATGACGTTTTGATCTTCACCATCAAAACCTAAGCGTGATACAACGGCTGCACGAAGTTGTGCAATAGCTCCGTCTTCACCCGCTTTTGCTTCTAAACCATATTTTTTAGCAGCAGGCGTTACTGCACCGCGAATAAATTCAGGCCATAGGTCTTTATTGCTATCGTCTTTAAAAGTGCGCTGTTGCGATACTAAGTAACCTAGTGCAGTATTTGCTACGCGAGGGTGGCTATCGCTTACGAACACTTCAAGTGTTTGCATTAACTTAGCAGCAGATATAACACCAGCATCAAGTAGCGCATCAGTAGCCGATAGTAACGCTAAGCGTTCACGGTCACTCAGTACGCTTGGCGCCTTCTTAACAAGTGCGCTAAATTGTGCATCATCCATTACCCAGCGGTAGTAGCCTAATGCACCTTGGTCAGGATAAATCCACTCTGGTTCAAAGTCTAAATCTAGTGTTTGGCTTTGTTTATTAAGTAATACGTTTGCTGTTTTTACTTTATCGCCAGCACCATATTTAATTGCAACAGGTACATTCCATAGCTGCTCTGGCGCATCAACGCCTGCGTTTACAAAGCGGCTTTGTGAAATAGTTACTTTGCTACCTTGTTGAGTTACTTTAACTAGTGGGAAAGAAGATTGCTCAATAAACGATTTTAAAACACTCGCTACGTCTTTATTTGACGCTTTACCAAGTGCTTCCCATAAGTCGGCCGCTTCAGCATTTTTATATGAAAACTCTTTTAAGTAGCTTTGAATACCTCTTTGAAATGCATCTTCGCCAATCCAGTTTTCAACCATAGCAAGTACTGAACTACCTTTACTGTAAGCAAGACCTAAACCGTCCATAATGTCGGCTTCGGTTTTAATTGGCTTACGAATAGGCTTGGTGCTTAGGCGTGCATCAAGTGCCATTACGTTGTTTTGTGGCAGGTCTAAGTGCGATTCAAACTCAGGGTTAAGCTGCTTAGTAATTTTTGCAGCCATCCAGCTAGCAAACGCTTCGTTTAACCATAAGTCGTTCCACCATTTCATGGTTACTAAGTTACCGTACCATTGGTGAGCAAGTTCGTGAGCAATAATTGATACATTACGTTGTTTTTTACTGCGTGTTGCTGCAGCTAAATCAACTAATAAAATATCTTCTCGGTAGGTTACTAAGCCTGAGTTTTCCATTGCGCCAAATGGAAACTCTGGTACCGCTACTGAGTCTAATTTTTTGTAAACGTAAGGAATACCAAAATACGCTTCAAGTGCACCTAGTACTTTTGGCATGTTTTCTTTTGCGTATTGGGCTAAGTGAATTTTACCTTGAGGGGTAATTACACGACCAGGAATTGGCATGCCTTTAATATCTAACTCTTCAAATGGGCCAACAGCCATTGCGACTAAGTATGAAGGAATTGGCGGCGTTTTATCAAAGTAGTGTGTGGTCATATCGCCATCAACCGTTGCTTTAAGCTCAGGCGTATTTGAATATACTTTTTGTGATGTAGGCGCAGTAATCGTTAACTGAAATGGAATTTTGTAACTTGGCTCATCAAAAACAGGGAATGCACGGCGTGCATCACTCATTTCAAATTGAGTAAATAAATAAGGTGTTCCTTGGTCTAACGTTTTGTATAAACCAACACTTTGACGGTTATATGGCGCTGAAAAATCAACTTTAAGGGTGTATTTACCTGGTTGGATTTGCTCATCACAGCTAAATTTAACTTTACCTGTTTTAAGCATTTCGTTGTTTAAGTCACAGTTTTCGTCGCCAAGCAATTGCGCCATTTTAACAGCGTAAGCTACGCCATTTAATTCAATGTATTTTGTTGGTTTTAGTACTTCTAGGGAAATCTCAGTCATCCCTGTGAATGTATCTTGGCTCGGATCGAGTGTTAACGATACCTGTTGTGAACTTGGTTTTGCGAGTTTTTCAATAACGAATTCGTTAGCGTTTGCAGCACCCATTGCCAAAGCAACGCTCACTGTTAAGAGGCTTTTAAGAAACATAGTGATCCCTAGATTGTTGTTGTTAGAAACTACCCTAAATAGGCTTTTTTATGCTCATATTATTAGGGGGTTAGATATCCTAACAGTTTTTTTTAATAGAGTAATTGATTATAACGGTGACTTTAAGGGGAAATAGTAACAAAGTTTGTCAGTGGCTTTCGCGCGTTATAAAACGCTGCCAATGCAGGTGTGAGTTAATAATACGTATTTTTTGGATCACGTTATTTAATAAAAGAACGTCCTTAAATTCATTATGTGGGTATTCGTTAAATCCCATGAGGTAATTAAAGGCGTCTTTAGAGTTGGCTTGCAGAGCATGTATACGCACTTGTTGTTCAAAGTTAAGACGAAGGCTGCTTACGGCTGTTTTCATACCGAGTTGATCAACGTTTGGTATATCACACTTTTGTAAATAGCCGGCTCGCTCACCTTCACCTGAAAACCAAATACGGACTTTTTCACTGTATCTGCCAGTTTTAGCGGGTAAGTCGAACATTAATCGTTGTTGATTTTGTGATTTTATGAATGCTAAATATTCATTAAACCCGGCATCTATAAGTGCCTGATGCACAGGAACTAAGCGAGGTTTTATCTTACCGTGAGTATGAAAATTAAAACATAAGACATCTTTTTCAAGAGACAGATCATCAAGCGTTAGATAGCCAATTTCATCGCTATATGCACCACTGTAATATGCAATTAGAGGAAGCCAAAAATGCCAGTGTTTTGGTTGCTCACGTGCAACTTTAAAATCACTGTATATATATCCATTATAAAGAGTGTGCAGTTCCATGGCTGAAAAGGGCCGGCGACCAAGATGGGTTTTCAACGTAATACCTTGAAAATAATGATGTGTTTTATTTTATACCCAACTAGCAGTAGATGCTAGTCGGGTTTTATCCGCTCTTAAAATAAAGCGTATAAAGTATTACTCACTTAAAGCGCGAGCTAAACCAGTAGGTTCAATCTCTGTACATACTTGGTCATCATTCCAGTTAATGCCAACAAGTGCGTTATCTTCATTTAAATCTTCAACCCATGCATCTAAAAATTCATCAAGATTTATTTCTACAGGGCTGTAGTCTTTCCACTCTTCTTTACATTGCGCTTTAGCTGCTTCTTCACTTTCCCAAAGCAGTAGTACGTCAGTTTCGTCAAATTGGTTAGAATCGCACACTACAAAGCCATTATCTTCTGCACCAAGTGCCCAAATTACTTCGCTAACACGTACTTTTTCTACAAAGTTAACTAGTTGTGATTCAATTTCGATATCGCTCATGTGTTTACCTTTTTAAATTAGTGACGAGGATTAGTATCTATTGCTGCTTGACGCTTGCCATATTGCTTATGAAAAGCAACAAGCTCTGAATACTGACTAAAGTCAGTTAATTCACGAAAGCAAATCCAATCAAGCAGGCAGTATAAACTGATGTTGAGGTATTCACAGCTTTTAAATTCTTCATCGCTTAAATGGGTATTTAAAAAGCTTAATGTTTGTTCAATTCGTTCGTTTTGCAAATTAAAAAAGAGTTTATCGCTTTTGGTGTCAAATCCAGAGCGTTCACATAGCAGCATTTCTACTAGCGAATCGTTACAGGCATTTATAGTCGTAAGTAAGTGCTCTTGCGGCCACGTTAGTTTTGGTTGCCCTGTTTTTTCAAGTAAATAGCGCAATATAGAATTAGAGTCACTAAGTGTTAAGTCGCCATCTACCAGAATGGGAATCTTTCGAGCTGGATTTTTACTGGCCATAGTAGGGCGATCTTGCTCAGAAAATATATCAAGACTCACAAGCTCTAGTTTACAGTTGTTTTGTTGTGTCCAAATTCTAATTCGGCGCACGTAAGGTGAAGGTACAGAACCAATTAATTGCATAATTACTCCATAAAAAAGCCGCATAAGCGGCTTTTATAAAACGTTACTTACGATACAGTTAAATTTATTCTGAACGGCTAGTAACTTCAAGTAAATGATAACCAAATTGAGTTTGCACAGGGCCTTGTACTTGGTTAATTGGAGCTGAAAACACAACTTTATCAAACTCTGGAACCATCATACCAGGACCAAACTCACCAAGAGCACCGCCATCTTGACCTGATGGGCAGTTTGAATGCGCTTTGGCTAATTCAGCAAAGTCTTCGCCTTGCTCAATTTTTGTTTTTAAGTCTAAGCATTGTGCTTCACTGTCTACAAGTATATGTCGTGCGCTTGCTACTGTCATAAAATCTCCCGAGTATAGTGTGGTGTTTTTTTAACCGAATTAAAATATCATTCTAGTTAGTTTCAACTAATTGTACCAGTATAAACTTATTTATCAGAAAGCACAGTTTCAATTGCAGCAATCATTTGTTCTGAATCAGGTGCTGCTTTGCTGTTAAACCGTAAAACCGTCTCACGATCAGCAGACACTAAATACTTATAAAAGTTCCAATTTGGAGAGCTAGTTTGCTCATTCAAATATTTAAAAATTGGATTCGCTTTACTACCACGCACTTCGCTTGTAGCAAACATAGGGAAGGTTACACCATAATTTACAAAGCATACTTTTGCAGTTTCTTTTTCACTATCCTCTTCTTGAAAAAAATCATCAGAAGGGAACCCTAATACGACTAAACCTTGTTCTTTGTATCGCTGATATAGCGCTTCAAGGCCTTTAAATTGGGGTGTAAAACCGCAGTTGCTTGCCGTGTTTACTATTAATAAAGGCTTATTTTTAAATTGGCATAAATTAATAGATTCTTTTGAGCGCAGCTTTCGAATATCGACATTGGTAAAATCTTGACAGTCTTGGGTAGAGGTTTGGTTAATAGTTGATGATGTTTCAGCGTGGAGTGGGGCATTAATAAATAAAGCCATTAATCCTATTATAATTTTTTTTAGCATTACATTACCTAAACTTTTCAATTGTTTGATTGGATAATCATACGCTAATATGAAACAAATTGATCAACCTTTGAATGACCTATGACAACCCGTTTAGCAACTATTGATGATCTTAGTGAAATTGTAGCCATTTATAACGAAACCATTGCAGGGCGAATGGTAACTGCAGATACCGAAGAAGTTACTGTTGACGAAAAGCGTGACTGGTTTAATAGCCATAACGATAAAAGGCCTATTTATGTTTACTGCGAAAATAACCAAGTACTTGCTTGGGTAAGTTATAAGTCGTTTTATGGGCGCCCTGCTTACGATGGTACAGTAGAGATGAGCATTTACATTACCCGTAAAGCACAAGGTAAAGGGCTTGGTAAAAAGCTAATGATATTTGCTCAAACACAAGCTAAGCAATTAAATATTAAAGTATTGCTTGGTTTTATTTTTAGTCATAATTTACCCAGTGTTAAATTATTTAAGCATTTTGATTTTGAAATATGGGGCGAGTTGCCAAGCGTTGCCATAATGGATAACAAGCCCTACAGCCTGACTATTTTTGGAAAGCATCTTAAATAAACTGTTTTATGAAACCTTGTAATATTTTTTTACAAAAAAACGATAGGGCTTTATGCCAATTAAATAAAAATAGACTACGCTATTAGGATATTAAGTTTATTAATTTGAAGTGTGGCTTGATGATTCGAAAAATATTAATTATTGATAGTAGTAGTGTCATCGCGATGCGTGTGAAAGTGCTTTTAGAATTAATAGGGTGTGAAGTCGAATTAATTCATTTCAGCATGCTAGACATGTATACCAATATAGGCGATTACGACTTAGTTGTTGTTGCCCATGGTGTGCCTGTTGATTCTATAAAACCGCTTGTAAGCGAAGTAGCGCAAGAGCGCTTTATGCTGCTTGCGCCAAAAGCACAAAGCGGTGAACAACTAACTGCGTTTAGCGAGCTAAATCATATTGCGCCTGACGCAACCGTGGTCTACCCATTTTTTTCTAATAAAGAAATTACTTCTCTTTTAGAGAGCCTATTAGAATTAGGCTCTAACCATATTTTGCAATTACCTACTATTTTACTCGTCGACCATGTTCCTGAACGTCTCGAAAAAATGAAAAATAGCTTAATCGGTGCTCATATCGAGACTCATACTGCAACAACCTCCGCAGAAGCTTTAGAAATTAGTAAAGAAAAGCAAATAGATATACTGATAAGCGATTTTGTTTTAGATGACGGAACAGGTTTAGGAATTTTTTCAAATTTAAAAGTAACCCAACCGCATTGTCGTTGTTTGTTATTTACCTCACGCCCTGATCAAGTTTCAATGATCGAAGCAATTCGTCAAGGCGTAGAAGATGTACTCATTAAACCTTTAAACGATAGCTCACTATTACAATCAATACATAAATTATGGCAAACAGAGTTATTAAAACGTCATAACGCAGAGCTTGTAGAAAGGCTACAAGATACGGTTGATGCCCTGATTGAAAAAGACAGCCTACTTCAGGTTATTTATAAACATACGCCCGATGCAATTATGTTATTTGAAAAGTGCGGTAGAGTGATAGAAGCTAATGATGCTTGCTTGAGACTATTTAATTTACCGTTTAATGAACTCGAAGGTAAATCAGTATTTGATTTTTTAGACGATGATTCAATTTTAGGTATTAAAGATAAGATTTCGACATTAAATAGTAATCGACAATTTAGCTGCGATTTACGTTTATCTAAAACAGCAGGAGGTTATATACCCTTAGTTGGCTCTTTTAATGAGATAGATCACCATGGCGAAATAGCACTTGCGGTCATATTTAAAAATGTAACTCATCTTAAGCAAAAAGAGGATTTATTACTTGAAGCAAAAGATGTTCTTGAAGAGCAAGTAAGAGCGCGTACTTCACAACTCGAGCATGCTAAAAATGTGGCTGAGGCTGCAAACTTAAGTAAATCAGAATTTTTAGCAAACATGTCGCATGAACTGCGTACTCCTATGCACTCTATTTTAAGCTTTTCGCGTTTTGGTTTAAGCAAATTAGAAACTGGAGATTTTGCAAAAGAAAAACTCATTAAGTATCTATCGCGAATAGAGAGTAGTGGTGAGCGTTTACTGTCGTTACTAAATAATTTACTCGACCTATCTAAGCTAGATGTAGGTAAGTTTCCATTTAACCCTCGTCCCTATAATTTAGCGAATATTATTAAAACAAGTATTGACGATGTGTCTGGTACGGCAATGGAAAAAGAAATTGAGGTTATATTTACCGCACAGCCATTACCTGTAATTGCACAATGTGATGAAGAGCAAATAAACCAGTTACTTCGAAACGTACTAGGTAACGCACTTAAATTTAGCGAACCTAAAAGTAAAATACGGGTAAATTTAGAGTCAGATAATAAGCTTGCTACTATAGAGGTTACCGATAATGGGGTCGGTATACCAGAAGATGAGTTGGAGCATATTTTTACTAAGTTTGTGCAAAGCAGTAAAACAAATAGTGGTGCTGGTGGCACAGGGTTAGGCCTTGCATTGTGTAGAGAGTTTGTATCTTTACACCAAGGTGAAATCACTGCACGTAACAACGAAAATGGTGGTGCAACTATATCTATACAAGTGCCATTAGAAATAAACTTAGACGAGCATTTAGCTGAAGATCAGTTAATACAACACAGTAATTAATTGCTTTTTGGCATACCAAGTAACTTTTTAAAGAATTTGAATGGATGATAAATTATGGCCTTAACTAAAATACTTGCCGTTGATGACGAACCCTTTAACCTTGAAATTATTGAGGAAATTTTAGAGGAGCTTGATTTTGAATTACAAGTAGCAACAAGTGGTCCTGAGTGTTTAAACATGGTTGAAGGTTATATGCCTCAGGTTATATTACTCGACGTAAGTATGCCGCAAATGAACGGCTATGAAGTATGTAAAGCACTTAAAGCAAATCCAAATACCGCACACATTATTGTTATGTTTGTTTCTGCTCGCGGCACTGTTGAAGAACGCATGGAAGGCTATTCTGTTGGCGCAGAAGACTATATTGTAAAACCTTTTGGCCATGACGAACTTAAATCTAAGCTTAAAAATTTAAATCAAGTACTTGTTGAAAAGCAAAGTCTAGAAAAGCAAGTTGAAGATGCAACATCAACTGCATTTAATGCAATGGCCAATAGCAGTGAAATGGGGCAAATAGTTAACTACGTTGAAAACATTGGCTTTATTAACGATCCTCAAGAGTTAGGTAAAGCGCTTGTAGATTGCCTTCAGTCTTTTGATTTACAAAGCAATGTAGAATTTAGAGAAAATAATGAAATTAGCCACTTTGCACTAAACGGCGTGTGTTCACCTATTGTGGTGGAGCTATTTGAAATGCTGAAAAACAAAGGGCGCTTACATGAGTTTTCGCACCGAATTTTAGTTAACTATGAATTGATTAGCTTACTTATTTTAAATATGCCCGATCATGATCCTGATAAGCATGGCCGTATACGCGACCACGTATGTTTTATTGTTAGTGTTACCGAGCAGCAGCTACGCGCCATCATGACCAAGAAAATGCTTGAATCACAACGAGCGAAACTTAATGCCGTAGCAAGTACTGTTCATAGTAAGTTTCATAGCTTAATTAGCTTGTTGAATGAAAACCGTCAAAACAACGAAAAAGTGTTTAAACAGTTACAAGAAGAGCTCGAAGAACGTATCCCATCAATGGGACTGGATGAAGATCAGGAGGTGTTTATTTATAAAAAAGTAGATGAAACTATCCAAAACTCAGTAGCAAGAGAAGAGTCTGTTAAACAAGTCAAAGCAGCCTTTACAGAGATAGAACAAGATCTATCGTTACTTTTGAAAAACTAGTTACTTCGCAATATAAAGGTTTACTTAAGCGGTGCTATGCATCCCTTGGTAAGCCTTTTTCTACAATTCTAATTAACCTAGCTGTTTTACGAATTTGTAATCGTTGTTTATCGTTTTGCTGAGCAAGTGCCCATTCAATATGCTCTAAAACAAGTTCGCTGCATATTTGGCTTTTATCTTGTAGGGCATTAATAATAGCGGGGCTGAACTCTGCATTACCTAAACCAACTGCTATATTACGTAACCAACGTTCGTGGCCAATGCGGCGAATAGGGCTGCCTTCGGTATTTTTTAAAAATGTAGGCTCATCCCAAGCAAACAGCTCAAGTAAATCTTTATTTTTTAATTGAGTACGGGGATGAAAATCATTTTCGTCAGTTATTTGTCCATAACGATTCCAAGGGCATACTAACTGACAATCATCACAACCATAAACACGATTGCCTAATAAAGAACGGTATTGCTCTGGTATTGGCCCTTGGTGTTCTATGGTTAAATAGGATATACATTTACGTGCATCAACAACGTAGGGCTCTACAATTGCACCTGTTGGGCAAAGAGTAATACAAGCAACGCATTTACCGCAGCCTTCAAAGGTGTTTTCTGCATCAATTGGTAGAGGTAAATCAATAAATAGCTCGCCTAAAAAAAACCACGACCCAGCTTCTTGGTTAATTAATAAAGAATGCTTACCGCGCCACCCTAAACCGGCTTTTTCGGCAAGTTGACGCTCAAGTACAGGGGCTGAATCTACAAAGGGTCTAAAGCCATACTCGCCAATTTCTTGCTCTATTTTTTGGCCGAGTTTTTTTAAACGATTACGCATTAATTTATGGTAATCACGACCTAATGCATAGCGGCTTATATATGCTTTTTCTTTATTTTTTAAAGTTTTTGCAAAGCCAGCATCGGGAGGCAGATAATTCATTTTTACGGATATAACACGCTGTGTACCAGGCACTAATTCAGCAGGGCGGGCGCGTTTCATACCGTGGGCAGCCATATAATCCATCGAGCCGTGGTAGCCTGCATCCAGCCAACGTTGCAATTGGGCTTCGTGCTTAGATAAGTCAATATCAGTAATGCCCACTTCGCTAAAGCCAAGCTCTTGCCCCCAGGTTTTTATTTGCAGGGCTAATTTTTCATAGTCTGGGGTAGGGTTGCTCACACGCTTTACACACTTAAATTAATAGCTGCGTAATTTACCATATTTCTCTGAGCCCGAAAACGCTTCTTAGTGCACAAAGCGTTTTAACTGTTGTTGGGTTTGCAAGCTTAGCTGTTGAGATTGCTCGCTATCGGCTAATGCCGTATCTATTTGCTGTTTAGCTTGCTCCCCTAAAGCTACGATTTGCTCTACCGATTGGTGAGTCGTACTCTGGGTGCCCTCAAGCAAATGTACAGCACTGGCTATTTGTTGTAGCTGCTGCTGGTTGTGCTCAAATTCACTAAGCATTTTAGTAAAGCCATCACAGGTTGCACTAATTGAACTTTGTGCGTTATTGGAGTGAGTCATTAATTGCTCTGACTCTTTATTTGTCTCGTTTACCAAATCATTCATCTGATTTATAAAGTCGCTAATCTGTCTAGTTGCGCCACTTACTTTTATTGAAAGCGTGCGTACTTCGTCTGCAACTACGGCAAACCCTCTGCCAGCTTCACCCGCTCTAGCTGCTTCTATTGCGGCGTTAAGGGCTAACAAATTAGTTTGATCGGAAAACTCTTCAACCATTTTTAAAATACTACGAATGTTTTCACTGTTTTCTTTCAGTCCCGCAATTGTATTTGAAAAGCTACCTAGCATATTAGTAATAAGTTTTACCTGCTCTACTAAAGCAGCGAGTTCTGACGCAGATAGTTTTACAAAGTTAAGATGTTCATTATTAACGTTATGTACGCTATCTGTATTATTTACTATGTCCTGTAAGCTTTGGGTTATTTGCATACTGGCATTAATAATACTGTGGCTTAACTGTATTTGTTGCTCACTTGATTGCTCAGTATTTTTCATTGATTCAGTGACTTGTGTATTGCTGTGTGCACTAGCTTGAGCACTGTTATATGTTGTGCTGAGTAACTCACTTAAATGGGCTGTAAATATATTGTATTGTGAACTTAAATCTTTAAATTCGTCATACGAAAAGTGGGGAAGTTTTGCTGCTAAATTTGCATCTTGTTGGTTTATTTCTATCAAAGTATCGCGCATAGCAGTAACAGGGCGAACAATTAAAAAACGCATATAAAAAAGAGTAAAAATAAAACCAGATATAATCACAAGCGTAAGCAGCCAAAATAGCCCTGTACTTTGCTGTTGTTCGCTTAAGCTCTGATGCAGCCAAAATAACGTAATTGCTTGGAACAATAATACAAAACTTAAGTTACCGACTATTTTACGGGTTAACGTAAAAAAGAATGTTTGCTCTATGTAGTTATAAATTTTCATAAAACCACTCATTATGCTCAAGCCCTACGATTGTTATTTAAGTGAGGGGAATGTAAGTTAGCCTTTTTGTAACGACAACAAGTAAGCTTTGGTTCGCGCTGGGTAATTTGTAAAAATTCCGTCTATGCCATACTCAAGCATTAGCGCTATATCTTCTTCCCTATCGACTGTATAAGCATAAATCTTTAGGCCTCTTTTTTTTGCATCGTCTGCAAAAGCCTTATTTATAAAGGTTTTATCTGCATGTACGCTATAAGCGTTTAAATCACTAGCAAACTTTGCATAGTTAATTGGAATAGAAGAAGTAAGGGCACCTATTTTAAGCCATGGTAGCTTGTTTTTAAGCCACTGTAGTTGATGATGATCAAACGATGATACTAAAATATTGGCTTTCGATATTTTTTTAGCTTCAATGTTTTGTTCTAATTGAGCCACAAACCTTTCTAGTGCAAACGTGTGTTTAAGCTCAATATTTAATAAAGATTTATTGTTATTCCAATCAAACAGCTGCTGAAGAGTAGGAATTTTTTCACCATTTCCAGCATCAAGCTTAGAGAGCTCATGAGCAGTAAAGTTACTCACCCTACCTTTACCGCTGGTGGTTCTATCAAGCCATGAGTCATGTATTACCATGTAATCATCTAAGGAACTTTGAATATCTACTTCAATACCATCAACACCTACTTTTAACGCTTCTAAAATAGCGCTTTTGGTGTTTTCAGGAAAATCCCCACTGGCACCACGGTGTGCAAATACTTTCATTGTCGAGCCTTTTTAGTGATTGACCACGTTTCAAAACAAGCGGCACTCACTATGAGTGCACCACCAACTAACGTCATAACAGTAGGACGTTCATGGATAATTACTATAGCCAGTATGGTGCCATAAAGTGGCTGCAAGCAAGAAATTAACCCCGCAGTTGCCGCTGATAAATGCTTTAAACTTGCTGCAAATAACGAGTGCGGTGTAGCTGTAAATATAACACCCGCTACAGCAATTAAAATCAGGTCGTGATTACTAACCTCATACACTGGTACTTCTATAAATGCACACAACATAATGCTTGCCACTAAGGTTTGATAAAACATCGTTTGCGGCCCGCCATATTGGCTAAAGTAGCGCTTATGAGTAATGTTTCTTATTGAAAAAAACAATGCCGATATCACACCTGTTATTACACCTAGGGTTACATCATCGCCTAAGTTTGCACTTGGTACTAATAAGTAAATACCTAAAACAACCACCGCTGCACTTATTATATCTTTTGCTTTTGGCCTGCTTTTATTAAATAAGGGTTCTAAAAACACCGTCATTACGGGATAGCTAAAAAATGCCAGCATTCCAATAGTTATACCGGCCATTTGCATACCAGCAAAATAGGTAACCCAGTGAATACCCACAGCAACACCTAAAAATAATGCAATAAGATAGTCTTTAGGTTTGTTGAGTTTAATTTGTTTTTTTTGAAAATAAAGCATGGCTAAAATAGCCATTCCTGCAATTGCAGTTCTGTAAACGGTAATATCTAAAGCATTTAAACCAATAAGTTTGGCAAATAGAGCGGTCCCGCCAAAAAGTAATACCGCTATGTGTAAATAAATTAAACTTTGTTGCTGAGGTTGCATTTAATTTCCTTGTTGTACTTTTTGAATATATTAACATTGCTTAAAAATTCTTAAGATGAATTTTTTCCGCATGACAAAAGTCATTAAAGTTGATGACACTTCACACTCTTATTATTTTTGTACGCGGGCATAGTTACCTTACTCAACAGGAGATAATTATGAATTCTTTAATTTTAATCAGCTTAACTATTAATGAAGTGCTAGAGGCGTTAAGTTTTACGATTACGTACGCAGATTGCTTTATGCTGGTATGCATTTTTATGTTATTTATATTTATTAATAAAAATAGTGCTATAAGTAAAAATAATATGCCTGAGGTATTAGTATGAGCTCGTTAAGCAGCTTTTCTCAACAAAGCGATAAAGGTTTTTGGAAATATGGACATTTAATTTTTACCGGCTTTTATTTACTCCCGCTAATAATTAATTTTGCGAGCTTTACAGTTAACCAAATTGTTATGTCTTTAGCCTTCTATATTGCTTTTATTCTTTTGTATGTAAAAGCAATAAACTGTAAAAGTGCAGGGGTGACTAAGTTATTTTTAGCCATGCTCTTAATTTGTTTTTGCGCTACTTTTTACACCACAGGTACGCCTACTTTATTTGGTTTCGTAGCTTATATAGCAGGCTACTCTTACAGCTCCCGTCAAAGAATTTATGCTGCGATCGCAATTATATTCACGGTTTTATTAAGCACATATATTGGAGATATAGGTAAGGTTCAATACTTTTTAGGCGTTGCTTTGATTCTATGCGCCACATTATTTAGTTACGGTATTGCAGCAAAAAGAGAAAGCTTATACAAAAAGCGCGAACAAGAAAGCGCTAACCAACTAGAGCAATTAGCAGCTATTGCAGAGCGAGAACGAATAGCTCGCGACTTGCATGATATTTTAGGCCATTCACTTTCATCTATTGCTTTAAAAGCTGAGCTTGCTAATAAATTAAACCAAGGAGAGCGCTACGCTCAAGCAAATAGCGAAATTGCACAAGTGGCCGATTTGGCAAGGCAGTTACTTAGCGATGTAAGAAGCGCCGTAAGTGATTTAAAACAGCTTAATCTTGTCAGCCAAGTAGCACAGTTAAAGCAAAGGTTAATAGAGCAAGGATTTAACGTTTCATTTAATGTGGTTTTAAATGCTCTGCCCGCTAAAGTAGAGGGTATAGCAGGCCTTATAATTAAAGAGGCAGTTACTAACTTATTACGCCATAGCAACACAAAAAATTGCGAAATAAATATAGAACAAACAGCGCAGCAGTTACTTATAACCGTAATTGACCATGGTCCGTGCAGTACATTGAATTCGGGCAATGGCCTAAATGGTATTAAAGAGCGAGCAGAGCAACTAAATGGCAGTGCAGCATTTACCTGTGGCGATAATTTTACTTTAAAAGTAGTGCTGCCAATTACAGCTAAGGATTTATAATGATCAGAGTATATTTAGTGGAAGATCAGGCGCTTGTACGCGACGCAGTAGCAGCATTGTTAGGGCTTGATTTTAATATTGAGATTATTGGGCAAGCAAGTAACGGGCAAGATGCACTTAATGCAATTGAGGCGCTTGATAGTGATTTACATCCCGATATAATTTTAACCGATATAGAAATGCCAACCATGAATGGTATAGAGCTTAGCGAAAAAATAGCTGTTAAATTTCCTACTATAAAAATGGTTATTATGACTACATTTTCTCGTGCGGGTTATATTAGGCGAGCGCTTACGACAGGCGTTAAAGGTTTTATTTTAAAAGAAGCACCAAGTGAAGAGTTAATAAATGCGCTTAAAAAAGTAATGCAGGGACAAAAGGTAATTGACCCAGAGCTTGCTATTAATGCATTGGACGATGCAGATCCACTTACCGATAAAGAACGCAAAGCCCTTAAACTTGCAAGCGATGGCCTTAAAACAAGCGACATAGCCAAGCAGTTATTTATTAGCGAAGGGACTACGCGTAACTACCTATCGGATGCCATTGCAAAATTAAACGCCACTAACCGCATAGATGCTGCGCGTATAGCTAAACAAAAAGGGTGGCTTTAATTAGCGGGTTTATAAATTATAAGCAAAGTATTACTATGTTATGTAAAAGTAACGAACAGCGCTTAAAACTAGCTTAAAAAGCGCTAAAAGAGGTTTTAATGGCAAACTTAATAGAACTAACAACTAAAAATAATATCGCTATACTCACTATGAATACCGCTGAAAACCGCCACAACCCAGCGTTTTTGGCTGAGTTTAATTTACACCTAGACCACATTGAAGCAGAACAAAATATTAAGTCAGTTATTTTAACGTCTTCAAGTGATAAAAACTGGTCATTGGGTATCGACCTTCAATGGATGTCTAATCCAAGTATTTTACCTGCAGCAATTTCAGACTTTATGATTCAAATAAGTGACTTATTTAAACGTATAGTTACTTTTCCTATGCCTATTATTGCTGCGTTAAACGGGCATACCTATGGTAATGGTTCTGTACTTGCGTGTGCGTGCGACTTTAGATTTATGAAATCAGACAAAGGCTTTTTTTGTTTTCCTGAAGTGGATGTAATGGTGCCATTTGTTCCGTCGATGTTTCCTATAATTAATAAGGCTATTTCGCAAACCTTCTTTAATCGTCTAGCTATGTCAGGAGAGCGGGTTGGTGCACAGCAGTTGCTAGAGAACAAAGTAGTTGAAGCTGTGTTTGCAAATAACGATGAACTACAAGCGGGTGTACTTGAGTTTGCCCAGCAGTTTAATAAAAACCGTTGGATTTACGCTCAAAATAAAACACAAATGAATAAGCAGATTTTACTTACGATGAAAGAAGAAGACCCAAGCTTTATTGATAATATAAGTAAACTGCTGTGGAAAAACCTACAAAAAAAATAGTATAGATTTTAGCATTGCTACGAGATGACTAAACACTTTGCAGTTAAGGGATCGTTAAGTCCCATTGCGCTAGATTTTTAAACTATACAGTAAGGTAAAAGTGCTTTCTTAAAAGTTTAATAGCTTTTACCTGTCTCATTATAACTATATGGGTTAAAATACCTACATAACCAACTAACAAGATAGTGAATGTCAAACCAAGATCCAAATCTCAGTCGAGAACAAGAAAAGTACGAAAACCCAGTCCCTAGTCGTGAGTTTATACTTACTCACCTTCAAGAGCGTTCAAAGCCTGCTAACTACGCGCAATTATGTGAAGAACTAGCAGTAAACGATGACGAACGCCAAATAGCATTTAAACGCCGCCTTCGCGCTATGGAGCGTGACGGACAGCTGTATTTCAATAAATTTAAATGCTACGCCCTAATTGACGAAGCCGGTTTAACCAAAGGCAAAGTAATAGGCCACAGAGACGGTTTCGGCTTTTTAGAAGTTGAAGGCGAGAGTAAAGATTGGTTTATTGCTAAGCACCAAATGAATATGGTGTTACATGGCGACATTGTACTAGCTAAAGGCACTAAACGTGGTTCTGGCTCAAAATGCGATGCACGTATTATAAAAGTGCTTACTAACGAGCGCGCGCCAATTGTTGGCCGTTACTTTGTTGAGCACGGTGTTGCTGTTGTAGTCGCTGAAGACCCGCGCATAACGCAAGATATAATGATTTTACCAGGCAACGAAAACGGTGCCCGCCATAACCAAATGGTGCAGGTTAAAATTACGCAAAACCCAAGTCGTAACATGAACGCGGTAGGTAAAGTTATAGATGTACTTGGTGAGCATTTAGCCCCAGGTATGGAAATTGAAGTTGCACTGCGCAATCACGATATTCCACATGTATGGCCAGAAGAAGTTGAAGCACAAGTTGCTCATCTAGGTGAATTTGTTGAAGAAGCTGACAAACAAGGTCGTGTAGATTTACGTGATTTACCACTTGTAACTATTGATGGCGAAGATGCACGCGACTTTGATGACGCCGTATATTGTGAACCTAAAAAATCAGGTGGCTGGCGCTTATGGGTTGCCATTGCCGATGTATCGCATTACGTAGGAATGAACACGCCGCTTAACAAAGAAGCAATTTTGCGTGGTAACTCAGTGTATTTTCCTGAGCAAGTAATTCCGATGCTACCAAAAGTGCTTTCTAACGGATTATGTTCACTTAATCCAAAAGTAGATCGCTTATGTATGGTTGCCGAAATGACCGTGTCGAGCGCGGGTAAACTTTCGGGCTATAAGTTTTACGAAGCGATAATGAACTCGCATGCACGTTTAACTTACACCAAAGTAAATGCCATTTTACAAAACGACGAAAAACTACGTGAAGAATACTCAGCCGTTGTGCCACATTTAACTGACTTACAGCAAATGTATATGGCACTTAAAGCTGCACGCCAAGACCGTGGTGCCATTGAGTTTGAAACCCTAGAAACACGTTTTGTATTTAACGCTCAGCGTAAAATAGAATCAATAGTGCCTGTTATTCGTAACGATGCGCACAAACTCATTGAAGAATGTATGATTTTAGCCAACGTATCAGCGGCTAAAATTCTTGAAAAGCACGAAGCGAGTGCGCTTTATCGTGTGCATGACGAACCAGACCAAGAAAAACTAGGTAACTTTACTAAGTTTTTAGGCGAGTTAGGTATTGAAAGCACATTAAGCGACGAGCCAACACCAAAAGAAATAACGCAAGTATTAGCGCGACTAGGTGACCGCCCAGAAGCTGAACTTATTCAAACTATGTTACTGCGTTCAATGAAACAAGCTGTATATCAGCCAGATAACATTGGTCACTTTGGTTTAGCGTTATCGGCTTACGCGCATTTTACATCGCCAATACGTCGTTACCCAGATTTAGTAGTGCATCGTGCTATTAAAGCAGTAATAAAAGCACAAGGTCAGCAAACGTCTGGCGAATATGCTTACACCGACGACGAAGTTGATCAACTAGGTGAGCAGTGTTCTACAACAGAGCGTCGCGCTGACGATGCAACTCGCGAAGTAGCTGATTGGCTTAAATGTGAGTTTATGCAAGACCATGTAGGTGAAGAGTTTGATGGTGTTATTTCATCGGTTACCAATTTTGGTTTGTTTATTCGTTTAGACGATTTACAAATTGATGGGCTTATTCACGTTACTAATTTAGGCGACGAGTTTTTTGCGCATGATGCTGCAAAACACACCCTAATAGGTGAGCACTCTCACAAAGTTTATCGCCTTGGCGATAAAGTAACAGTAAAAGTTGCGTCGGTTAGTTTAGACGATCGCCGTATAAACTTAACGCTTAAAGGCGATGTTGCACAAGACAGATACTCACGTCGTCGTGCACCAAAAAAAGGCTCAGGCAAATCTGAGCATGCGCCAGCAAGTGTGCGTTCGCAATTAAAAGCAGGCAAAGTACCGGGTAAAAAGTCGCACAGCGATGACAAACCAAAAGGTAAAAAAAAGCCAGCAAATAAAGATAAAGGCAAGCCTGCAAATAAGTCTGCAACAAAACCTGCAGATAAAAAAGCAGCAGACTCTGCCGTAAAGAAAAAACCAAAAAAGAAGGCCGTTAAAAAGCCTAAAAGAGCAGGTAAAAATGCCCGCAAACGTACTAGCCCAGGAGCAGACAATACGTGAGTAATGAATTAATTTTTGGCTTTCATTCTGTTGAAGCAATTTTAGAAAGCGAACCAGAGCGCTTTGTGGAAATTTACGCCCTTAAAGGTCGTGACGACAAACGCTCAACTCCGATTATTGATGAAGCACGTAAATTTGGTATTTCAGTACAGTTTATGCAGCGTAAAGCCCTTGATAGCAAATCAAAGGGTGAGCAGCATCAAGGTATTATTGCCAACGTAAAAGCAGCGCCAACGTTTAATGAAAAAGATCTTGATGCGATAATCGCTCGTGAAGACACACCGTTTTTACTTGTGCTTGATGGTATTACCGATCCGCATAATTTAGGTGCATGCCTACGTAGTGCAGACGCGGCAGGTGTTCACGCTGTGATTGTACCTAAAGATAAGTCGGCTAAGCTTAACGGTACCGCACGTAAAGTAGCCTGTGGCGCAGCCGAAACAGTACCGCTTATTCAAGTGACTAACCTTGCGCGTACGCTTCGCGAAATTAAAGATGCAGGCGTATGGGTTGTAGGTACCGCTGGCGAAACTGATAACCACGTATTTGATGCAAGCTTAACGGGGCCAATGGCTATTGTTATGGGCGCAGAAGGCGAGGGCATGCGACGCTTAACGCGTGAGCATTGCGATATGCTTGTTAAAATCCCAATGGCGGGTACTGTTTCAAGCTTAAACGTATCGGTAGCCACGGGTATTTGTTTGTTTGAAGTATTACGCCAACGTAACGCAAATAACTAATATATAAAACGATAAGTTTTATGTATTAAAAAGCCGAGATTGAAATTCAATCTCGGCTTTTTTGTGTCTGTAATTTACGCTTTAACTTTGTAAGCTTTGGTAAACGGTTTAAAAACAAGGCAATAATTTTTGGTCTTACATAAAAAATTATTAACGCTGTTAGTGAACCGTTTAACCAGCTTTCAATTTAGAATGAGTAAGTGTAGCCCATCTGTACAGTACGCGGCTTACCTGGTTGAATGCCACCGTTTGAACGGTTAGCAACGTATGTTTTATCAAACAAGTTATCAACGCTTAGGTATACTTTTTGATTTTCATCGATTAAGTATTTAGCAGCTAAATCCCATACTACGCGGCTATCAATTGCGTTTAAGCCCGACTGCGTTAAGTTAGCATGCGCGTCAGATACGTAACGTATTTGGCTGTTAACTACAAACGCAGAAAACTCAGCACCTAACGATAACGCTACTTGGTTTTCTGGTACGTAAGGCATTGCATCGCCTTTTTCTACCGCGCCCCAAATTTCTGAATCAAAATCGTTTTTAAACTCAGAGTCTGTGTAGGTGTACGTTAATTTAACTGGGAACATCGCTGTATCAGTTGCAAAAGTACGTGCTGCACTAAATTCAAAGCCCGCTACTTCTACTTCACCGTAGTTGTATTGGTCGCCAATGTTGTCGTCGCTACAACCAACCGCTGCAGTACAGTTACCGTGCATGTTGTCGTAGTCTGAGTAAAACGCAATTACTTCACCGCTAAAGCCATCCATATTAAAGCGAGAGCCAAACTCAATGTTTACACTTTCTTCTTCTTCTTGGTCAGCATTACCAGGTGCAGCTGGTGCATACCCTTTTTGAATGCCCGCAAGTAGCGTTACGTTTTCGTTAAGCGTGTATGTAGCGCCTAACGACGGCACTAAAATTTCAGTGTCGTTCGACACATCTTTAGTTAAACCGTTGCTGCGTGTTGGATCTGATTTAGACCACTCTTCACGCGTAATAGTAATGTCTTCATAACGAAGACCTGCACTTACTACTAATGCATCAATTGTCCACTCGTCTTGAATAAACAAGGTACTTGCTTCTGCGCTATCTACACGGTTGCTGTCTGAGCCCGGAACGCCTTGCTCTGTAAGCGTTAAGCTTAGGTCTTGATTAAGTGTGTATTTGTCTTCCCATTGAAAACGATCCATTTCGTCTTCGTGGTAACGTACACCAACAGTCACATAGTGATCGCCTGCAGGAATATGTAATTCAGACTGAATACCTTTAGCTTGGTAGTCGCGGTTATTAGCTTTAACGCCAATACCTTCAATGCCTTCGCTTGTTGGGTTTGCTTCAAATTCACTGTATTGCTCAAGGTAGCTTTCGCTTACTTTGCTGGCTTTATACCAGTTACGATGAAAATCGTTTAAGTAAGCCGTAGCTAAAAACTCATAGCCATCACCAAAACGGTACGCGTAGTTAAGTTGGTATGCGTTGTGGCGCGTATTCATTTCATCGTTTTGCGATGCAGCATAACGACGGTAAGGACTTTTTTGATAGTCTTCGTCAGTTAAGCCCATGTATGTTTCGTCTGATGTTTCGTCAGAGTACTTAATTTTTAGCTCAAGATTATGCGCATCGTTTTGACCAAACGTATGGCCAAACTTTAATAGTAAATCTGTTTTTTCAAAGCCGGTGTTGTCATTGCCTACTGGCAGCTCTTTAAAGCCATCTGCGCCGTAAGTAAATACTTCAATTAAACCTGCTGTGTTATTTTTTTCTTTACCAAAGTAAGCGTGGCCTTTGTAGTAACCGTCGCTACCAAGGGCTGCATCTACCATACCTTTTGAGCTATTTGGCTCAGTTGGTAAGCTGCGCGAAAGTAAGTTTAAAACACCACCCGTAGTACGCGGGCCGTACTTAACTGAGGCTGCGCCTTTTAATACTTCAATAGATTCCATACGACCCATAGTAGGGAAGTAGTATGCAGAAGGTGCTGAATATGGTGCTGGTGCAACTAATACACCGTCTTCCATTACTGATATTTTATCGTTACGGCCAGTACCTGTACCGCGCATACCAATGTTAGGACGAAGGCCATAACCGTCTTCTTCTTGCACGTAAACGCCCGGAACAGACGCTAGAACGCGAGAAATATCGGTAAACTGGAATTTTTGAAGCTCTTCTTCAGAAATAAACGTAGCCGAACCAGGAATATCGTTAATTGCTTGCTGTGAGCCAATAACAGTAATTTGTTCAAAGCGTTGTTCTTTATTGCTGGTGTCTTTTGCTATTGCAGTAGCACTAAAAGACAAAGCAACCGCAGTTGCCAAAGTAGATACTAAAAACTTAGGGTTCATTGTGTTCCTAATCATGTCAATTATCTTAATTGGCGTAATTTGAACACGTTAACGAATACGAATCAATGTTATTAACTATTTAATTATTCAGTTTAATAGAACTAAAAACACCTGCTTATGCAACTTAATTAACTAAATTGTTTCTTTTGTATTATTTTGTAATTGTTTTACTAACTATAAAGGCTGAACGAATTATATGTGCTACGTAAGCGCTAGCCCAAGCGTAGAGCTATAAATTCAGCGAGTTTATCTACCGCATTTTCCGACTCACCCGAACTTTTAACCAAGCTAATACCAATATTACCAAGAGCTGGTAAATGCTTGGTTTGAACCTGATAGTTAAGCTCACTCGGTACTGTACTTTTGGCAAGTACCGTAATACCTAAGCCTTCTTTTAATGCAGCAATAAGGCCGGTTAAATCGGCGTTGCTATAAACTATTCGGTATCTAATGCCTGCACTTTTTAACGCATCAGTAGCACGGCGACGATAAATACACCCCTCTGGTGCGGTAACTAGGGTAACCACCTCATTATGCGCAAGTGACAGGTCGCCCACCCACACTAGTTCGTCTTGCATAAAAATAGGAAACTTATCAGAGTTGAGTCGCTCATTTAGCGCAAGTACTAAATCAAACTGATCTTGGCGAGAAGCCGAAAGCAAATGCTTACTTAAACGCGACTTAACCTCTAACGACACCTCAGGGTAGAGCGCCACAAAGTCGCCAATAATAGAAGGTAGTATGCGCGCTGCAAATTCGCTCGGAATACCCAAGCGCACTTTACCTGCGATGTTTTCTGAGGTGAACTGCTGCAAAATAGCATCGTTGTGTTGCATCATTTGTTTTGCCATAGGCAATAATAGCTCGCCGTACTGGTTTAATACTTGGCGCTGCCCTTGTTTTTTAAATAGTTTATAGCCAAGCACGTCTTCTAAGCGCTTTATTTGCAAACTTACAGCAGGTTGCGACAGGCCAAGTAAATCGCCTGCTTTAGCAAAGCCACCTATTTCAACTACCATTACAAAAGTACGTAAACCGTCTGTTGATATGTTTTTCATATTTAAAATTACAATTTATATAGCCATATATATAAGTATTATTTATCAATTGATAAATAATTACAATTTGTTGTTGATAGGCGTGGGCAATATACTTTTGTAATCGAAAATACACAGGTGTTTGTTATGACTTTTAGCCCAATAATGTTTGCCCGCCACAGCAACGCAAGTAGTGCGGTTACTAACGCTTTGCAAACTAACAACAATCACGTTGTAATGGATTTTAGCGGCACCGAAACCAGTGTATTTTTAAGCACTATTTTAGGCCTTGATTTAACTAAGCTTACCGCCAGCGGTTTAGGCTTAAAAGGCACGCTTGATGGCGACTATAATTCTGACTACAGTTTTGCTGTTTATTACTTTAGCGAAACCGCCTTTAGATTCGTACTGCCACACAACGCAAGCCTTCAACTACAAGCGCTTATAAACGAGCAGCAATTACGTTTTGATATTGATTATGTAGTACGCACCGATCTGGCAAGCTTTATTTTAAGTGGCGACAACGCCTTTGATACCCTAGTTAATGCTTTTAAATTAACACCAGGTTTGCGCCTTTCTGACGCGAAACTTTGCTACGGTGCACAAAGCGGTGATGTATTTATTACCGCCATTGATAAAAACGACGAACAACACTTTGTATTAGTAGCTAAACAACAAGAATTACAAAAATGGCAAAGCTACATGCAAGCGCAAGGTTTTGCACTTATGCATAGTGAAGCCGCATAACGAATAAAAACAACAGGTGAGCATTACAATGTTTACCTGTTTTTATATCTATTTAAGCCACGCCCTAAACAGGGTTAATTTAAACGTGAAGGAATGTTATGACTTCTAAAACTGTACTACATGCTAAGCACCTAGAAGCGGGCGCAAAAATGGTTGATTTTCATGGCTGGGAAATGCCAATCAACTACGGCTCACAAATAGAAGAACACAATAGCGTACGTACCGACGCTGGTATGTTTGACGTATCACACATGACTATTGTTGATATTGAAGGGCCTCAAGCAAAAGCATTTTTACGTAAGCTAGTAGCTAACGACGTTGCAAAATTAACCGTACCAGGCAAAGCGCTTTACACAGGCATGCTTAACGAGCAAGGCGGTGTAATAGACGACTTAATTATTTATTTCTTTAGCGAAACCTTTTACCGCCTAGTTGTTAACTCAGCAACGCGCGAAAAAGACCTAGCGCATTTAGCTAACGTATCGAGCGACTTTGACGTAACTGTTACAGAGCGCCCAGAGTTTGCAATGATTGCAGTGCAAGGGCCTAACGCTAAAGCAAAAACAGCTACTCTTTTAAATGCTGAGCAACAAGCCGCTGTTGAAGGTATGAAGCCGTTTTTTGGTGTTCAAGTAGGTGATTTATTTATTGCCACAACGGGTTATACTGGCGAAGACGGTTACGAAATAGTAGTACCGAACGACCAAGCAGCCGATTTATGGCAACAACTGCTAGACGCAGGTGTTAAGCCTGCTGGTTTAGGTGCACGCGACACGCTACGTTTAGAAGCAGGTATGAACCTTTACGGCCTAGATATGGACGAAAGCGTATCACCACTTGCAGCTAACATGGCATGGACCATTGCATGGGAACCAGAAGATCGTGACTTTATTGGTCGTGACGTACTTGTTAAGCAACGCGCAGAAAAAAGCACTGACAAACTAGTTGGCTTAGTGTTTGAAGAAAAAGGCGTTTTGCGTAGCGGTTCTAAAGTAATTGTTGACGGTGGGGTAGGGGTTATTACCTCAGGTACTTTCTCACCAACACTTGGTTTTAGTGTAGCCCTTGCACGTGTACCACGTTCAACAGGCGATACAGCTCAAGTAGAAATGCGTAAAAAATTAGTAAACGTTAAAGTAGTAAAGCCTAGCTTTGTACGTAACGGTAAATCAATAATTTAAATAATTTGGTTATATCAATCAGTGTAATTACAGTGATTGATATCCTCCCAATATAAACCAAAGGACAAATAAAATGAGCAACATTCCTAGCGAGTTAAAATACGCACCTTCACACGAGTGGGTTCGTAACGAAGGCGACGGTACATTTACTGTTGGTATTTCTGAGCATGCGCAAGAGCTTCTTGGCGACATGGTATTTGTTGAATTACCAGAAGTTGGCGACGAAGTAGACGCTGGCGAAGACTGTGCAGTAGCAGAGTCAGTTAAAGCAGCATCAGACATTTACGCACCTATCAGTGGCGAAATTGTTGCTATTAACGAAGAACTTGAAGACTCACCTGAAACAGTAAACAACGACGCTTACGGCGACGGTTGGTTATTCCGTATTAAAGCATCTGACGAGTCTGAGCTAGACAACTTATTAGACGCTGAAGGTTACTCGCACACTATCGACGAAGAATAATTATTCTTTGTAGATAACTAAAAGCCCCGCGTGTTTTATTTAGATATCGGGGCTTTTATGATTTTACAGTTAACTTTTCCATACAAAGTGGGCTGTTAAATCATAAGAACTTTAAGTTATTGCTGTTTACCCATCAGCAGTAGCCACATTTTTTGGATCATAGGAATCTGGACACATGTCAAACGCCAAATCTCTTGAAGAACTAGAGCAAAAGCAAGATTTTATTCGCCGCCATATTGGGCCAAGCCCAGCACAAGTAAGCGATATGCTAAGTGCTTTAGAAGTATCGAGTGTGCAAGAGCTCATTGACCAAACTGTACCGGCTAGCATTCGTCTAGAGCAACCGTTAACAGTTGGACAAAGCCGTACTGAAGTTGAAACACTAAGCTACTTAAAATCAGTAGCCAGCAAAAATAAAGTTTTCAAATCGTACATTGGCCAAGGCTACCACCCAACTAACGTACCGCACGTAATTTTACGTAACGTACTAGAAAATCCAGGTTGGTATACAGCGTACACACCGTATCAGCCGGAGATTGCACAAGGGCGTTTAGAATCATTATTAAACTTCCAGACTATGACCCTAGATTTAACCGGTCTTGATTTAGCAAGTGCATCACTACTTGACGAATCAACAGCCGCTGCAGAGGCTATGGGCCTTGCAAAACGCGTATCAAAAGCTAAAAAAGCCAATGCCTTTTTTATTGCCGACGACGTACACACACAAACAATCGACGTAGTAACAACGCGTGCCGAGCAGTTTGGTTTTGAAATAATTGTAGGTAAAGCAGAAGATGCCGTAAACCACGACATTTTTGGCGCATTGTTCCAATACCCAACTACATCAGGCGAAGTGGTAGACATAACTGACCTAATTGCTGGCGTACAAAGCAAAAAGGCGATTGCCTGTGTTGCTGCCGACATAATGAGTTTATTACTGTTAAAAGCACCGGGTAAACTAGGCGCAGACGTAGTACTTGGTTCGGCTCAACGTTTTGGCGTACCTATGGGTTACGGCGGCCCACACGCTGCATTTTTTGCAACACGTGACGCATACAAACGTTCATTACCAGGTCGTATTATTGGTGTATCTAAAGACCGTTTAGGTAACGATGCACTACGTATGGCAATGCAAACGCGCGAACAACACATTCGTCGCGACAAAGCCAACTCAAACATTTGTACAGCGCAAGTATTACTTGCCAACATGGCAGCGTTTTACGCGGTGTACCACGGCCCACAAGGCTTAAAAACTATCGCGCAGCGTATACATCGCTTTGCTGATATTTTAGCAAGTGGTCTTAAAGCTAAAGGCATCGCACTTAAGCACAGCACTTGGTTTGATACGCTAACAGTAGTAAGCGATAGCAAAGACGACGTAATAGCGCGTGCAATTGCAAAAGGCGTAAACTTTGCAACAAATCACGAAGGCGAGTATTCAATTTCGGTATCAGAGACAACAACACGCGCCGATATTACTGAGTTATTCGATATTATTTTAGGCGAAGGCCATGGCCTAAGTGTTGACGCTATTGCAGCAGACGTTGAAGCAAATGGCAGCGAGTCAATTCCTGCAAGTTTAGTACGTGATGACGAAGTACTAACGCATCCAAACTTTAACAGCTACCACAGCGAGACAGACATGCTTCGCTACATTAAGCGACTAGAAAGCAAAGACTTATCGCTTAATCACTCAATGATCTCGTTAGGCTCATGTACCATGAAACTAAACGCAACAGCTGAGATGATCCCAATTACGTGGCCTGAGTTTGCAAACCTTCACCCATTCTGCCCGCTAGATCAAGCAGAGGGTTACCAAATAATGATTGGCGAGCTACACGACTGGCTTGTAAACATTACCGGTTACGATGCAGTATCACTTCAGCCAAACTCTGGTGCACAAGGTGAATACGCAGGCTTAATCGCGATTCGTAAATACCACGAGTCACGAGGGGATGCACACCGTAATGTATGTTTAATACCAAGCTCTGCGCACGGTACTAACCCTGCATCAGCGCAAATGGCGAGCATGAAAATTGTGGTAGTTAACTGCGACAAAAACGGTAACGTAGACATGGCCGACCTTAAAGCGAAAGCTGAGGAAGTGTCTGAAAACTTATCGTGCATCATGATCACATACCCGTCTACGCATGGCGTATACGAAGAAACAATTCGCGAGATTTGTGACATTATTCATGAGCACGGCGGCCAAGTTTACATGGACGGCGCTAACATGAACGCGCAAGTTGGTGTAACAAGCCCTGGCTTTATTGGCTCAGACGTATCGCACTTAAACTTGCATAAAACGTTTTGCATTCCACACGGCGGCGGTGGTCCAGGTGTTGGCCCAATTGGTGTTAAATCGCATCTTGCGCCGTTTATGCCAAACCACAGCGTAATTAACGTACCAGGTACTAACATTGGTAACGGTGCGGTATCGGCAGCGCCTTACGGCTCAGCCGCTATTTTACCTATTTCATGGGCTTACATCACCATGATGGGTTCAGAGGGCTTAAAACAAGCTACTGAAATGGCAATTGTTAATGCTAACTACTTAACGCATGAGCTAAGCAAGCACTTCCCAATTTTATACCGTGGTCGTAACAACCGTGTTGCTCACGAATGTATTGTTGACCTGCGCCCGCTTAAAGAGCAATCAGGCATTACTGAAATGGACGTAGCTAAGCGCTTGCAAGATTACGGTTTCCATTCACCAACTATGTCGTTCCCAGTAGCTGGCACATTAATGATTGAGCCAACTGAGTCTGAATCAAAAGGTGAGATTGACCGCTTTATCGAAGCAATGGTGTCAATTAAAGGCGAAATTGAAAAAGTAATCTCTGGCGAATGGTCAATCGAAAACAACCCGCTAGTGTTTGCACCGCATACACAAGGCGATGTGTTAGGTAACGAATGGGACCGCGCGTACGACCGTTTTTACGCTGCATTCCCAGTGCCTGCAGTAGCTAAAAACAAGTTCTGGCCAACCGTTACACGTATTGATGACGTATACGGCGACCGTAACTTAGTGTGTGCTTGTCCACCGGTTGAGACTTATCGCGACTAAGAACAGAGACTAATTTTTTGACCTTTAATGGGTAGTAAGTCCCATTATAGTTTGGGAATTTATCAAAATTAAAAAAGTCGTTGCAGCAATGCAACGGCTTTTTTGTGTGTGGTGATTCGCCATAAATTATATGGGCGTAGGTTGGGTAGAGTGAAACGAAACCCAACGAATCACAAATATACTTACTCGCTCACAAACCAAGAGTATGTGTTATTTATTGTAGGCGTTTAGCTTGCTGACGCGCGGGCGGTAGCCCGAATAAGTATTTGAATAGGTGTTTGAGGTTATCATCACCGATAACGCGAATACGTTTGGTACTTCTAGAAATTAGAAACCTTATTCGAGGTTTTTTGCCAGATTGCTGGCGGCAACCAAGGGGCGGCTAACGCCGACCGCCCCTTGGAACCCCACGGCGCCCCGAGCATCACGCTTAATCCTTCAAATAATTAATTGATGTGAACGTAAACGGCGAAGATAGGCCATCCATGGCCTAGTTTCGCCTTATCGCGCATCCATGCGCAATATTACTCATCAATTGCTTTTTTCAGGGCATGATGACGGGGGAGGGTGTTAAACGTGATTGCGGTGCTTGTCCTTGGCAAGATACAAGACTTGGCCCTCCGCATTTTTTGAACCTACACTCTGTTTGTATTCATATTTTTATTTACTATTTGTTGAAAGTTATGTATCAAAACAATAGAGTCTTACTTTGAGAAATATTTATAGGATCTAATATGGAAGTTATCGCTAATAATACTCAGCTTGTCCAAGAGCATGAAACTTTAATAAATAAAATAAAAGCAGGAAAAGCTATTCTGTTTACAGGGGCAGGTTTTTCGTATGGCGCGATTAACTCCCTTGGGAATGAGCCTTTAGGAGCTAAGTCACTGTCAAATAAGTTAAGCGAAGAGCTTGATATTGAAAAGCATGATGATCTCATGTTTACATCTGATTATTTTTTAAGTGTGAAATCTGATGTTGAGCTAATAAATATATTAAAAGAAAATTACACTCTAAAATCTACATCAAGCACTCAAAACTCTATATGTAGTCTTCCTTGGACCAGGGTATATACTACTAATTATGACTTATCGGTTGAGATTGCATCTCAGAATTCAGGTAAAGTTTTTGAAACCATTGATATTAGTCATAGTTTTGGCGAATTCTCACGCCGAGGAACGTCAATGTGTGTCCATTTAAATGGCTCAATTAACTCATTAAACTCAGAGAGCCTAAATAAATCCTTTAAATTATCTAATTCATCTTATGTATCTCCTGAATCATTTATTAATTCAGAGTGGCGTTATTGCTTCAAAAATGACTTAGATAGAGCTAATGCAATAGTTTTCATTGGTTATTCACTTTATGATATTGATATTCAAAGGCTTTTATTTGATGACTCTACCTTGAAAGACAAAACTTACTTCATAACAGTTGTAGAACCTGACATTCAAACGAAGTTTACTCTTTCGAAATATGGGAAAGTGATTTCTATCGGTGCAGACGGTTTTGCTGAGTTAATTGATAAATTTAAAGATAGTTGCACTATTGATTTTGATTATCACTTACAATCAATGAGTAAGTATGAAATCAGCAGCGATGAAGTTGATATTCGTGATAATGATGTTGAAAAACTATTACTTCATGGCAATATTCCGGATTCACATGTCGATTATTATATGCTTGGTGATATGAAAGTCCCATATCTAGTTCATCGAAATTATAGTGACATTGTTATTAACTCTAAATTTAACGATCGTCATAGTATTTTTTACTCATCATTAGGCAATGGAAAATCGTTGCTTCTAAAGCAGTTGAAAGTTGAACTTTCAAAAAAGGATCTTCATGTATATGAAATTGATGATATATATGGTGATTACCGAAGTGACTTAGATTATCTTTCAAAATTACCCTTTGATGTCGTCCTTATTTTGGATGATTATGAGCAACACATTGATGTTATTGAGTATGTATCTCGCTCTAAAATTGAAAATATAACTATTGTGGCTTCTGCCCGTTTAGCAGATCACGAGTTTTTAAGAGATCAATTAATAGGTATGGATTTTAGTTTTGATGAAACAAACATCGACCTTCTTTTCGATGATGAAATTACTGAATTAATTGCTATCTTTGATAATTTAGGGCAATGGGCTGATAAAGCAACTACGATTTCTGAGAAAAAAAGGTATATAAAAAGGAAAAATGAATCTCAAATTTCCTTAGCACTAATTGACTTCTTTAACTCACCGATTATCAAATCAAAAATAAAAGAACTAGTCGATAGACTTGAAAAAAACGATGACTTCAAAGAGACAGTACTTTCTATATGTTTGTGTAAAATTATCGGCGTTCCTGCCACCAAAAGCTTAATTTCAGATGTCTCAGGTAACGATGCTATATATACAAAAGAATTAACTAGCACAGATGAATTTAAACAGCTGTTTAATATACGTAATGGTGAAGTTATTAACTCTTCAAGTATTTTTTGTATATGTTTAATGAAAGAACATTATTCTGCGGCTTTTGTGACAAAAAACCTCCTGAGAATTGCATCTAAATTTGAGGGGATAAGTTTAAAAGATCCTGTTCAAGAAAAAGTTTTTAAAGCAATGCTCAAATTTTCTTTCATTGAAAGAATATTACCAAATACAACAAAGGTAGGTAATTTACAACGTTACTATGAAGATTTAAAAATAAATATCCCATGGTTGAGAGTTAACCCTCATTTCTGGTTGCAATATGCAATGACGTTCATCGCTTTTAAAGACTATGTAAAAGCACAGAAGTATTTAAATGAAGCGTATGACTATGCAGAAAAGAAACAAGATTACCATACAAACAATATAGATACCCAACAAGCACGGCTATGGTTGAAGCAAAGTAATATAATAACTGATGGTAATATCGTTTATAGCAACTTTGAGAAAGCGAATAATCTATTAAAAAGGTTAAGAGACGATATATATAAATATAGGCAAGTTAGTGGTTACTATGAGTTTTTTGAGACTAACTTTATAAAGCTATCTAAGAAAAATAAAGTTAACTTTATCGATGCATGTAACAGAATGCTAAAGCAAATTAATAAGTTACAAGAAGATGATAAGGTAGAATTTCACTACTTAGATAAAACAAAAAAACATCTTGAAGCTATACTTAAATAAAACTAAAAGAAACCTAATGGGGTCAAACCTAATGGGTGACCCTATTACTTATACGAAAAACTCGAGGAGCCACGAGGAGCCAAAGTGGTCACCCATTAGAAAGTTCCGGTCAAGTAGGCAGCTGTGTTTCCTTGATCTTTTTATTCAAAAACCAAGTGTTCTTATCATTTAAACTCATTTTAAATATGGCTACGCACCCAGTAATGACGTCGATTGGTGTGAATATGCACCAGTCACCCATATGAATTTAGGCAGTTTAATTAAGCATTATTGATGATTAATTAAGGCCCTTGGCTTTCGCCTCAGTCATCGTTTAGTACCAATGTCAGTCTAGTTTCTGGCTGTGTTTACACACTGCGCTGTAACAATTCTGTGGTTTATGCTTGAACATAACCAACCCTTTGTGGCTCAAACATTGGGCATATCCAGTATTTAAAATATGAGCGGTTAACGTGCAGGCTCAATCAAATCTAATGGTTTTACCAACCCCATTACGAGCTCAACACGTTAACCTAATTTTTTTATAGTCGCTAAGCAAACGCCTTGTATTCATCGAATGGTACATTGTCTTTAAGCACGTGATAACACGCTCTTGCGAGCTTATGCGCAACCGTTTTAATTGCGATAACTTGGTTCGTTTTAGCCAGTTTTCGTTGATAATATTTTTTGATTGTCGGGTTGTACCGAATGGCAAAATTAGCGGCCTCAGTAAACGCCCACGCTAAATAACGATTACCATTCTTCTGATTCGTAGCGCCTTTTTTCTTTCCATTACTGTACCTTGCTCCTTTAACACAGCGACAATACGATGAGAAATTACCTGGGCTATCAAAACGTTTGATAGTGCCTGTCTCTAACATAATGGTCAGTGCTAAGGTATTCCCAATTCCATCAATACTGGTTAAGTTCATAAACTCAGGGGAGAGTGATGTTTGTTTTAAAATAGCGCCTTCGATCACATTAATTTGCTGTTGAGCACAGCGTATTAATGAGAGGTTAGAAATGACTGACAGTGCTGTATTCATTGAGCTAAAGTCTGCGTGTACCTTCTCAGCATCAACGCCTTTTCTGATAGCGGCCATTTGTTTGATTTTGTTGCTACTGAAAAAACCAAAGAACCAAAGGAAAGAACCAAAGGGGTCAAATCTTGACTTCATACATCAATGGTCTAGATTTATAGTTTATTACTCATTGAGTTTATTATTATGTCTAGACCGTTGCGAATAGAGTATGAAAATGCGTTTTATCATGTGATGAATCGTGGAAGAGGGCGTGAAAACACTTTTTTGAGTGATGACGATTTTAAGCACTTTTTATACTGCATTGAGCAAGCAAGCCTTCGTTTTAATATTGAAGTGCATTCGTATTGCTTAATGACCAATCATTATCACCTACTTATAAAAACCCCTGATGCAAATTTAGGCAGAGCCATGAAGCATATTAATGGCCTTTATACGCAATATTTTAATAGAACACATAATACAGATGGTGCACTGTTTAGAGGTCGCTACAAGGCGGTGCTGGTGGATGCTGATAATTACTTACTACATGTTAGCCGTTATATACATCGTAACCCTATAGAAACAAGTACACCGCTAGTCGATGAACTCATTGAATATAAATGGTCTAGCTACTCAGCCTTCATAAAAAAAACAGCAACGCCAAAATGGTTGGTTCGAGACTTTATATTTTCGCTTCAAGGAAAAAATCGTAAATATGCTGCGTACAAACAGTTTGTTGAATATGAAAACAATAAAGAAATAAGTACCTTTTATGGCGCTAAAAAGTTATTTTCGGTGTTGGGCGGCGATGAATTTATTCAGAATATTAAGGAGTATATTGCAAAATCAGACAACGAAAAAAGTGTTGTTGTTCAGAGGCGTTCAACTGATGATGTTATTGCGTACTTAGCTAAATATTTTTGTATAGATGCACATGATATTGTAACGGTTAAAAAAGGGCGTAAAGAGAAAAACTTACCTCGTATGTTTGCCATAAAGTTGTGCCAAGATTTATCAGGGAAAAATTTGAAAGCGTTAGCCGTTGTTTTTAATGTTCAACATTATTCAGCCATATCCCAAACGGTATGCAGGCTAAATAAGTTAATAATTGAAGATGATAAGGTCAACTTACAGTTCGAAAAGCTTCGAGATAGTTTGATGTATGAAGTCAAGATTTGACCCCAAGCCTAGCCCTGACTAACTTGGGGTACTAAGTTGAAAGATATGCCTGCAAAAGGAGATATTTGGTATGCCTTACCAAGTGGTAAGTGGGGAAGTCTAAATCAGTTATATAAACTACCTGTACGTAGTGCGATTATGGAAATGCATAAAGAATTGTATGGAGAAGAGGTGGTACCTGACACGTGGGTGTTCAATGATTTCGGGCCTACTGCTATTCGTTGGTTTAAAGATATTAATGGGAATAAAATACTTGATGGAAAAGAGCGTCTATCAGGGCAAATGTTTCACACTACGCCAGAGAACGAAGCCGAAAAAACAACAGGTTCGACTGTTCGATTGGTACCTTCGCATGGGTGTATTCATTTAAAACCTAACGATAGAGATCGCTTATTCACCATAGGTGCTTTTAAACGAGGCACTTCATTTACGGTATATAAATATCATGAACGTTATAAATCAAATTAATAAAAGTATCTGCATTTTATCAGTGACGATGAGTGCTTTTTTTTTATTTAGTAATAACCTGCTTGCTGCAAGTATGTACTTGCTGCCTAACGGTAATGAAGTATCTATTGAACTTGATAGCGTATCTACCGTTTTTGACTCAGATAATGGCTGGTTACTTGGAGGTTATAAAATAATAAATGGTAGTAACGCTTCATATGTGAGTTTTATTCCCTATAACAAGGAACCAATAAAATACTGGCCTTTAACAAGGGGTTATGTATCACAATTTTTCAAAGCTAATAATAAATTTTATGTTATTAGTTCAGCTGGAGATGCTCTTCAAATTGAAGAGAATGGTCTAACCTCAACAGGCTTTAAAGTTAAGCCTAAGTCTACAGTGGTAGCTGTAAAACCTTATTTAATTGCATGCTATCCGCGCGGGTGGGCAAAGCTTAGTTCTATAAATACAGGCAGTTGCTATAGGTTGGATGGTACATGGGATATTGAATTATCGTGGACTCAAATAAATATTCCACCAAAGCTGTGTAAGGGGAACTTAAAAGTATTAATAACAACCAATAAAAACCAAAATTGGGATGTTATAACCCTTGATACAGAAACAGGAAAAACACTAACAAGTAAAAAAATAGCAAAACCAAAACATGAAATGTCGTTGTGTGAGCTATAGAAGTTAATAGATTAAAATACTGTATCTATTTTAATAGACTAAATGATCTTGGATTTTGATGTATTGAACACTTTGCTTAATGCGGGTTATAAAAGGGCAATATTATTGCCCTTTTTTATGCGCTTAAATTGGTAGTTTTAAACTATAGCGCTACTAAGCTTTGCTCTAGCATTGCCTTTATTTGTTTTACTATTTTAGCTTCTGTTTCAGGTTCGAATTATTGTATTCGTGGAGTATGAATATGCCCTGTAGGTATACTTGAATTAAGCGCATTGCGCAGGCGAATACTTCGGTACGATATTTCGTTAGATAGGTAACCACCGCCGCCGCCATTAACCGCAATACTATTTTTAAGCTCGCCGTACCACTACAAACCGGCTTTATAGGTTTTATCATGCGATGAACATTGGAATAGGGTGTGAAAATACCTTCTTGAGTGATGACGATTTTAGATGTTTTTTATACTGCATTGATCAAGCAAGCCTTTGCTTTAATATTGAAGTGCATTCGTATTGTTTAATGACGTGAACAGCTCTCATCTCCTTTGTACAAATTAATATAATTTTTATAGATTGTATTTCTAATTATCCTAGGGTGTTTTATTGATTCATTTTTTAATATATGTAAGCATTGAGATATGTAAAAAAACTACATGATGTAGTATGCTTTTTAGAGTAATTAATAACGCAAGGAGCGAATATGACTGATCAATTCTTAGTACCAAACGACTACGCGATTCATATTGTAGAAAAGCGAATGAGTATAGATGCTTTAATAATCGCACTTTATAACACCCCTTCTGAAAAGACATTTAAACACTTTAAATTTGTAAACTCACATATTGTTGATGGCTATGCAAAGCCAGGGCAGATCGTGTTGATATCGCCAATCAATACAATGGAGTGCACTGAGCTAGAACAGCAATTTCAGGCTTCAGCTCTTGAAGTAGATAAAAAGCTAAGAGAGCTCGATGAGCATGAAAAAGAAATACTTTCTAAGCGTTATGAGCTGCTTAGTAATGTCGCTAAGTATAATGGGTTGTATTTAGGTGTTGCTAACAACTCTTGGAATTCACACGTTGGGCAAGTTAAAGCGATTTTAAAGGAGTTAGAAAAGACATATGTTAATCAATACAATGCGCATGGCAATTTAAATAACCAACAGTTTTTCCATAGGCGCAAACTTCTTTTTACTCGTTTAGATACAGCCCTAAGCCGCTTTGCTCAGCCAGCCTTAGGCGGAAGTTTAGTGGCGGGTGATATAAGGCGAAATTTAGGATTAAGCTCTAAAAGCATGATACATCATTGGCAACAACAAGGTGGGATGGCTAAAAGTATTCCTGAATTTGCCCAAAACTATAAAACAGTAGCCAATATGGCCAAAAACCTGAAAAGAGTTGGGTATGTTGGGATTGCGCTGACAGGTGTCGAGGCAAGTGCAAATATTGTAAAAGCATGCACAGAAGGAAATGAGCAAGCTTGTACTAAGGCTAAGTATGTTGAGACAGGCAAAGCTGGAGGTGCAGTTTTAGGAGGTGCAGCGTTAGGCTATCTTGGGTCCTATACATTATGTAGTGTAGTTTTTGGTTTACCATCCGGAGGAACGAGCCTTTTGTGGTGTGGTATCGTAGCGGGTGGAACAGGTGGTGTACTTGGAGGTTTTGGTGGAGGCCATGCTGGAGGGGTTGCTGGCGAGTTAATATATGAGGTTGTTGAAAAGTAATGGAGCCTATTAAATTGTGGTTCTTAACTCTATTTCTTACATCTGCGGGTCTTTTCTTTTTTTTAATATTACCAATATTAATAGCTATAAAAGATAAAAAAACACGTCTGATAGAGGATGCTCTAGATGATGGAAACCGTTTTTATTCATTAAATATCATAACTGCTGGTAGCGGAGCATTACACTATGGTTCTATATTTCTATTCGACTGGTATGCAAGACGTTATAAAGTAATAGAAAAAAGAAAAGAGGTCCCGAAAAATTTACAGGTGTGGTTTAAGCTTTATTATATTTTATTTATAATATTTAGCTCTATGTTTTTATTAGCATGCCTTATTGCATATTTGGGTTTAGATTGACTGTTTTTCTTCTTTGTTGATTAAATAATGGATTTGATATTTTTCGGTGTTGGCCTAGGTGTCATTTTTATCATTATTTTACCTTTAACCTTTTATTTAAAAGAGAAAAAGCTCAGAACAGTTGAAGATATTTTAGAGTCAGGAAACCGCTATTATTCCCTAAATATTTTTATGGTGCTCCATGGTTTACTTCATTATGGCAGTGTATTTTTATTTGATTGGTATGCAAAATGTTATAATTTATTAAGTGATAGAAATAAGGTGCCAGCTCAAGCCTCGATACTATTTAAAGTGTATTTTGTAATTTTTATGCTTTGCGTACTTTTAATGTTTTTATCTACATTATTTTTTGAATAATGACTTTAGGCTATAGAAAAACCAGAGGGATCACCCATTAGAAAGTTCCGGTCAAGCAGGTAGCTGTTTTTTCTAGATTTTTTATTCAAAACCAAGCGTTCTTATTATTTAAACTCAATTTAAATATGGCTACGCACCTAGTAATGACGTCGATTGGTGTGAATATTGAAAAAAACGCCATATAAATTAATGCCCTTGGCTTTCGCCTGAGTCACTGTTTAGCGCCAGTATCAGCCCAAGCTATAAATATCTTGAAATTATACTTTTAAGCTCTATAATTACACGTAACAACACCCCTCCCGCTACCCGTAAGCTCAGCGCCCTGCGAGGGGTTAATTATTTCTATAGCATGGTAAAAGGATTTAGCCTTCATGCAGTTCCCTAAAGCCCCCATAACATTTGCAAAGCAAGTCGACTTACTTGAAGAGCGTGGGCTAGTAATTAATGATAAAGAAGCAGCAGCCTTTTATCTTAGTCATATCAATTATTACAGACTAGGCACTTATTGGTGGTCGTTTATTGAAGATCATCAAAATCATACTTTTAAGTCTGGTACTACGTTTGAGCAAGTGTTAAATCTGTATTCTTTTGATAGAGAGTTAAGGTTGTTACTACTTGATGCCATTGAGCGAATAGAAGTATCTCTGCGAACTCAGTGGTCATATCATTTAGCAAAAAAGCATGGCTCACATGCACACTTAGATCCTACTGCATTCACTTCTAAATTTAACCATAATGACTTTGTTAGTAATATTTGTGCTGAAATTCAACGAACGTCAGATACAAATATAAAAAAGCAAAATCAGAAATATAATGAAGAAACCCCCGCTATTTGGATTGTTGCTGAAGTAATGAGTTTTGGCTGGCTTTCTAGAAGTTATGATGCAATAGGGCGACGAGCGCTAAAAAATGATATTGCAGATTCATATAAAGTAAAAGAAACAATACTCTCATCTTTTTTACACCACATAACGACGGTACGTAATATCTGTGCCCATCATAGTCGCTTATACAACCGAGATTTTACATTTACGATGAAGCTGCCAACAAATGGCGACAGTGTTTTACTTAATAGCTTTAGCGATACAACTAAACAGTTATACAACACACTCGTTATGTGTGGTTATTTTATGGATTTAATTAGCCCTAACCACCATTGGAAACAAAAGCTAGCTAGCTTAATTGAGGCATATGATATTAAAGTAACCGAAATGGGCTTTCCTGAAAATTGGAAAATGTTACCTATCTGGAATAGCATTAAATAAACTAAGAGCTAATTAAGCCCTCAGTTAACTGTAAAACCAAAGGCGCCAAACTTTTATTACACATCAAATATCTAGCTTTTTAGTTTATTGCTCATCAAGTCAATTACTCTGTCTAGACCACGACGAATAAAGTTTAAGAATGCGTTTACCATGTGATTAACCGTGGGAGAGTGCATGAGAATAAAGGGCAATATTATTGCCCTTTTTTATGCGCTTAAATTGGTAGTTTTAAACTATAGCGCTACTAAGCTTTGCTCTAGCATTGCCTTTATTTGTTTTACTATTTTAGCTTCTGTTTCGGGTTCGAACTGTTGTATACGTGGGGTATGAATATGCCCTGTAGGTATACTTGAATTAAGCGCATCGCGCAGGCGAATACTTCGGTACGATATTTCGTTAGACAGGTAACCACCACCGCCGCCATTTACCGCAATACTATTTTTAAGCTCACCGTACGAAGGCGCTTTATAGGTTTTTTCAAGCGTGGTGACTTCATGATTGTCGATAACTTTATAAGGGCCTTTGGCGTTTTGCATGTAAGTTACAGGTAAGCTAAATTTTACAAACTCGTTGCCCGGGAGTGGTCGGCCATTAAGCTTTGGTATCACTGGGCTTGTTTGCGTTCCGCCATATACAATATTGGCATTATCGGGGGCGGTTACACTGCGGCGTTTACCTGGGAAACGCTCTAAATCAAATTCTGTTCTGCCCATACTTACGGTTACTACCATGTCTACATTATTAAGTGCGTAGTAGGGGGCAAGTAGCGACTCTATTATGCCTTGATCAAAATCTTCGTAGCGCACAGGCACCATAACGGTATTAATTTCTGCGCTTATGCCGTTGTAATTAATAACTTGGCCGTCGAGTAATAACGCCGCAACACCTGAGGGGTTACTTTGGTTTATGTTTTTATCGAGTAAAAAAGGGTCAAAGCCCGTTAGTAATATTTTTTTAGTACTGCCTGATGAAAAAGCAAGATCGGTACGTCCTCTGCTGCCTTCTTCAAGTAGGGTTAGTAAAGTATTTAGTTGAGCCTGCGTAATTGAAAATTTAGGTGACGTTGTGCGTATTACTTTGCTTGAAAGCAGGCGTGCCCAGTAGAGCTCTCGGTCGTCGTAGTTACTGGTTTTTATTATGCGTTGTTTGGCGTTTTCCCACAGTTCAAAGCTAAAGCTTTGTACTAATGCTTTTGCACTTTTAAAGTCGTTTAATTCTTTAAATTGTTGCTCAAAACTTGATACTTGTGGGGTAAATGCTTTTAAAACATTTGGCATTGCTGATTGAGCTTTGTTGATGCGCTGTTCTTCAACAGTTAAAGGATTACTTAAAGCAGCGAATGAAGAGGCAATTAAGCTGGTCGCTAATAATACTTTGATCATAATACTCCTAAGATAAAGCTATTGTTTTATGTGTAATTTACTATCCTATTATTACTAACTTAGGGCAACCAATTAACGTTGAATCGACTGAAATTTGCTTTTGTTGTTTGTTATACAATTCAATACTGCAACATACCAAGGAACTCAGTGCGGCCTTGTTCTTCTTATTTTTCAGCAGTATTGAGTACAAGCGCTTGCTGTTTTATTTGCACTGCAGAGTGTTTTTCTATTAATAAAATCGCAAATTAGCGAGCTGCTAAAAAGTGGAGTCGGGATGCGGGCATTATTCAAAAGCTTGTAGACGGGCAACAACTGTTGGTTGGTTTGGGATAGGCGAAAGCCAACGCATAGCCAATGTAATAAATTCAGCTACAGATAAATACCAATGCTATTGGTTGTCGGCGCTTAGCTTGCTGGCGCGTCGGGCGATAGCTCGAAAAGTTTTACAAAATTGTCTACAGACGCCTCTACTATTAATAAAGCCTAAGTTACTTTGATAACTAAGTAACTGTGGAACTCCCATAGTTTGCTAGAGGCTCTTTTTTAGCTAAATATTTAAAGCTGCTTTGGCGTTTGCTAAATAGGTTTGTGATACTGGTACTTCCAAACCATTTTCCATAATAAGTATAAGTTTTCTGCCTTCTTTTTTACTTGCAGCAACTGCTTCTCGCGATACCCACCAAGAGCGGTGTGTTTGAAAACCATCGTAATTTTCTAATTTTAATAAAGCATCTTTAAACCGTATAAGTAATAGGTGCTGGCCTTTATCTGTAACTATATTTAGGTAATGGTCGTCCATTTGTAGACAAATTAATCGACCTCTTTTTTCTAGTGGTAATTCGTTGATTAGGTCGTTTACTTGTTGATTTTGAATAGTTACGATTTTTTCAGACTCATCAGTAAGTGCTTTTTCACTTTGCTGTAACTGTTTATTTTGTTGTATTAAGATGCTTTTTATAGAACTTACACCCGCAATAACTCCGCCAATAAATACACACGCAAAAAAAGACATGGGGAGCGATTGCCAGTAATTTTCAAGCGAGTTAAAAAATAGGTTAATGATTAAGGGGGTCAAAAGAGCCATGATGGCACTGGCCGTGAGTGTTGAAATAATTAGCCTAATTGCTGCATTGTTATAAGGCTGAGGTAAGGATTTCAACAACCATACGGATAAAATTTGTATTGTAGGTGAGTAAATTACATAGCCGCTAAAGCAAATGATTGTCCAAAAAGCTCCGCTGTATAAAAAGCTAATTTCATGCATACCAAATGGTTTTAGAAACGTTAAAAAAAGCACAAAAATAGCCACAACCACGCAGTCAGATAAAATACTTCCTTTATCCCAGCTCCCTCTTACATACTGATTAATATGGTTTATTTCACGATTCGTCAATTGAACTCCTAGTTTTTTTACTTATTTTACGAAGTTTACTGTATAGCTTACGAAAGCGCTGTGGAAGGTGTTGGTTGTTAACCTTATTGTTATTTCAACGAGCCAAGAGGGCTCCGTCAATCTAACTTATTAGGAGTAGGAAATACCATGAACTTATTACAGCTTTCAGCGCTTTCACTTACATTAGTAATAGTACCTGTATCGGCACAAACGGTGCAATTTGATATTCAATCTATTCAGCATAATCAAGGAAAACTATACATACAACTGTATAAAGGTAAACAAAGCTATAAAAGTAATAAGCCTTATAGTGCCACGATAGTAAAAGCAAAAGAGGGCACTGTTAGTGTTAAGTTTAGCGACATTGAAGCAGGTGATTACGCTATTCGCTATTTTCATGATGAAAACAACAATGGCAGCATGGATACCAACTTATTTGGCTTACCAGTTGAAGGATATGGTTTTTCAAATAACGCCATTGTGAATTTTGGTCCTCCAAGCTATGAACAAATGTCGTTTAAGGTTGCTCAACAGCCTGTTAAAACTCACTCTACTATTAACTATTGAGGGCACCGATATGGAACGCAGAGAGGTACTTAAAAATATATTTAGCTTATCTATTGCTGCAGCGGTTGCTCCGCTACCATCTTTTGCTAATTTATCTTCGGCCGAAGGTGATTTATTAAAGCAGAACGCGCAGAGCTTTAATAAGGCTTTATTAATCAATCCAAATTTACAGGGCTTTGTTGGATTAAAGCAAAATATCCCCCCGCAGACACTGATGATTGAAGGAGCAATACCAGCTGATTTTAAAGGGGCATTTTATAGAAACGGTCCTGCAATACATCAAAGGCAGGAGCAACGCTATTCACATTTATTTGAAGGTGATGGCATGGTGCAACAGTTTTCATTTTCTGAAGAGGGGGTGACCCATCAGGCAAAATTTGTTAATACAGATAAATTTATCCAAGAGCAGCAAGCAGAGAAGTTTTTATTTTCAGGCCCCGACAGCAAATTAAAGCATAGCCGTTCAGTTACTGGTCCTGACAGTATTAATACAGCCAATATAAATGTATTACCAGTAAATGGTGAATTATGGGCTCTTTGGGAAGCCGGATCAGCAACCGCACTTGACGCGAATACGCTCAATACAAAAGGGTTGGTTGATCTTGGTAAAAACACTAAGTATGGCCGTAGTTTAAAAGGGTTGGCATTTTCAGCTCACCCTAAGGTAGATCCCGATGGCACTATTTGGAATTTTGGTAGCACTACTACTGGCGATATTGTGTTGTACCATTTAAGTAAACAAGGGATTACGCAAAAAGTTAATATTTTAAAAACGAATTACCGTGGCGGCATGTTGCACGACTTCTTAGTTACTCATAAGCACTTACTTATTATTTTGCCTTCTATTATTCAAGACAAAACTAATAATACATTTTTTGGCGCTATTAGTTTTGCTAAACAGTTACCAATGCGAGTGCTCGTTGTTGATAAGGAAACGCTGACATTAAAAAGAGAATATAACCTCGAACCGGGATTTGCTTTTCACTTTGGAAATGCGTGGGAAGATCAGCAAGGTAATATTCGCTTTGATGCTAGCCTTTATCCAAATTTAGATAACTTGCATTATATGAGTGATATTATGCAAGGTAGGATTAATCATCCTGAGCCGGCTAAAACAACATTTTTTACATTATATAAAAATGGCCAAACTAAGAAAGAAACCTTATCAGGGGTGAGTGAATTTCCTCGTATTTATAATCATTTAACGGGATTAAAAAACGATACTTTAGTTACATTATCCTCCATTGAAAGTGATGTGTGGAGTGACTCTGTGCGTGTTATTAATACTAATACAGGAAAACAGGATATATTTACATATGGTAAAGAATACCTAGTAGAAGAGCACATTGTGGTTGATACCTCACAAAAAGAAGGAAATGGTTACCTAGTTGGCACTGCTTTACACGTGCCTTCAAAGCGCACCTGTGTAAATATATTTAAAGCGAGTAGGGTGAGTGAAGGCCCTGTTTGTAAGGCATGGCTGCCTCATTCAATACCACTTGGTTTTCATGGGAATTTTATGCCTATTTAATAGAGTATTAAAAATAACGTTGTTTGCTTTTATTTTGTTAAGTGTGTTGTGAATGTCAGACCTTAATCACTTTGTGGAGTGAGTACACTCACTTCATATTGTAAACGAAAGGGAGCAAACCTTGAGGAACCACACACTCTTATCTGAACGACAAGCATTCACGGCAATCCTTATTTAATTGTAACAATACGTTAGGAGCCGATTAGCTTTCGTGAGTGTCGCCCTACTGGTTTCTTTATTAGCCATGCGAGGGCCATTGTTGTACCGACTCCAACAATCATATTTGCAATACCTAATAAGCCAATAATGAAGGCATCTCGGTGACTTTGAATATAGTCTTGTAGGCCCATAATTAGAAAGCCAACGAATAACACATGGTAAAAATAAATAGAAAACGAATATTCACCAATGTTGCATATGGCTTTGGGTAGACGTGTTTCAATATTTTGAAGCCACTTTAAGATTAGTAAACAAGCTAAGATTTTTTGAATGTAGAAAAGAGTTTGTCGGGATGAATACCACCCACCTACTTTATATTCATTAATATATTGGGTAAGGATGGCTGCGCTGATTAAGGCAGTAAAAGCGATTAACCACGTTTTATATTGATTGACCGTAGCCATTGCCTTTTCGTAATGACTCCCTATTATCATTCCGAAACAATATGCACCACAAAAATACACCAAACTCTGCATGCTTAAAAAATCAGGAAAGGCGCTGCGAGATATAATTAAGGGCACACATGCAAAAAGAAGCATAAGCTTTGGCGCGCGTTTATTCACAAAATTTAGCAATGGTGTCAATATGAAAAGTACCAATAAAATCGGTATGTACCAAAATTGAATAGCTGCGGTTCCGGATACTAGATTTGTGGCGACAGTGATAATAAACGATATATCGGTTGCTGCACCATCAGCAAGATAATATTGCCAGTACACAGCTGTCGCTATTGTGCTTGCGGCAACATAGGGTAAAACAACATTTAGTATTTTACTCTTATAAAATGAAATCCATCCTTTATTCTGTAAAACTTTGCTGAAAAGTAATCCCGAGATAATGGCGAAGTATAGTGTGCTGCCGTGAAACAATAATTCAGTTGAGTAAAACAGCGCTTTTAAACCGAGAGAATCTAAATCGCCAGTCCAAAAAATAGCAAATGACCACGCATGAGCTGCGACAATACTTAAGATCGCAATGCCTCTAAAGGCTTGTAAATGATAAATATGTGAAGACATAGGCAGAGTCATCTATCGTTAAATATACGTTATAATTATGTTACTGCTCAGGTGGTGCGATAGATACCCACTACATACGTATTCAGGGCTTACAAATTTAAACGAGGTAAATATTACTACTTAAAATGTATCGCCAAAATGCCACCTTGAGGTTTATGTATCTGTGTTTGATGAAGTTAAAACATTGATATTCAATTTTACCTACAGAAAACGCGTTGCTAACTAAGCTCAATGATACAAAGCGAGCCGTGTTATTAAAACGATTTACCAAAGGACTATACGGTGTTTATCAACAAAATAAACAGGTTGTTATTAGTGATTTAAGAATGGGGGAGAGGGCAACTGTGTGTTTTCGTTTGTGGTTGCTGAACAAAAAGATCAGCAGTTGATCTTAGGGCAATATGAGAAGTTGAGTAATTGATTGCCGCTATATAAGCTCAAGCAGATTTTGCTCGTATTACAGACTCAAATATCGATTTATAAACGAGCGCGGCAATATCCACGTTTTTTTACTGTGGATATTAGTTAAGGGTTACCTGCTATTACTTAAGCCTAGTTTAATCATCTGGCCCTTTTAAGGTAAACACTAAATGTTTACGCATATCTTTTAAAATCACGCCTTTTTTAAGCATTGCACCGCTTAAACGCTTTTGCCATTTTAATAAATCAGGCTCTGCGGCTGCTAAGGCTTGCTCGTTTTCAAACTGAAAACACAACAGTAGTGAACTTGGAAATAAGTGATATTCCACATCAAACCAGCATTGCAACATACCAGGTAGCTCAGTGCGGCCTTGCTCTTCTAATTTTTCAGCAGTATTAAGTACAAGCGCTTGCTGTTTTATTTGCACTGCAGAGAGTTTTTTCATTATTAAAATCCAAGTTAGCGGCTAAAAAAATGCAGCCGGAATGCGTGCATTATACGCAAGCTTGTAGGCAGGCAACAACTTTGAAAGAGAGTTAATGTTTAATAGAGTGTATCTGCTTAAAATAAAGGGTCATGTTGCAAGGCACCTCCAGTTTTTCAACCTATGTAGGTTGGATAAGCGGCGCAGCCGTGCCATCCGACTTTTTAAGTTTCATCACTGAACTCCGATTTAGGTATTAATATATTTTTTAGCTCAATAGTTAAGTAACCTTAACCTAGGCTTTTGCCAAGTTGCTTGCGACAACTGGGGAGTGGTTGTCGCAAGGCGCCTTTAGCGCCTCACCACATTACGCTTAATACTTATAAGAGGTATTAATTGGGTAGGTTTATTAGGAGCGGCGCTTGTCTAGTACGTAGCGTACGGCCATTCTTGCAACACCCGCACCAATACCTGAGACTACTGCCCATGTAACGGCCTCTTTAAGATCTGTTTCTTCGCTTGGTCTATCTTTTGGAGCTGGTTCGTTGGTAACCTTTTCCCACGATTTTTGTAAAGTTTTCCTTGTTAACATACCTGCAGATGCAGCGGCGAGACCTATACCTATTGTCGTAATTAGTTGTTTATTACTCATAATGTTCTCCTTTTTATAAATAACGGCAGCGTTATTTATGTATAACTCTTTAAGTAAGAATATTAATAACAGCAATTTACGTACCGATAGGCTGAGGCGCTTTTAAATTAGGGCGTTCTTGTTTTATGCAAATTAGTCGTTTAAAACCACACTCACATCACACTTTCACCACATTTACACACAAGCTAAATAACCATTGTAGAGCGTGCGCAACTCTGCTCAAAATCTTCTTTTTAGATATTAACTCTGCAATTTAACTTACCTTCTAGGCGGCTTATCGCACTCATTGCTGTACAGATAGTAAACACTTTCACCCTATGCTTTAATATTAAAAAACAAGGGAGGGCGTTATGAGTAAAAATCGATTTTTATTTAATAAATACGTTTTGGTAATGGCTGTGTCGGGCACTTTGTTTGCACCGCTATCTGTTTATGGCAAGGATGAGGGGCTAGTAGTTGAGCAGCTTTGTGCTAGTTGCCATAGTTTAACTAACCTTGAGCGCAGCGCGGGTTATAGCCAGCAGGACTGGCAAACATTAATAAGCTATATGGTTGATGCGGGCGCAGATACCGCGCTTAATAAAGATATAAGTGCTTATTTAGCGGAGCATTATCCTGTAAACACTAAGCGCGAGTCTAAGGTTGTTTCCGGCGATTTAAAGCTTAGCTTTAAGTACTGGCAAGTGCCAACGCTTGGGCAGCGCGCTCGCGATCCGGTGCAAGGTAAAAATGGCATTATTTGGTGGGTTGGCCAGTGGGGTAATATTTTAGGCAGGTTAGACCCTCAAACCGGCGATATGAAAGAGTACACACTGCCAAGTGGTACCTATGCGCACAGTGTGTCGCTTGATAAAAATCAAACCCCTTGGTTTTTAGGCAATAAAAATGGCACGGTTGGATATTTAGACTTAAAAACCGAAAAATTTAAAGTGTATAAAATGCCAAATAAAAATGCCCGCGACCCGCATACTGGTGTATTTGATGAAGCCGGAATATTTTGGTTTACCCTCCAGCATAGCAATATGATTGGCAAGCTAGACCCTACAACTGGCGATATTCAATTGGCTACTTTACCCACTAAAGGCTCACGCCCATATGGTATTAAGCTCGATTCAAACGGTTCGCCGTGGGTGTCGTGTAATGGTAGTAACTGTTTGGTTAAAGTTGATAAAAATACCATGGAGCTTAGTGAGATTAAACTCCCAGGCGCTAAAACGCATACTAGGCGATTAGCCATTACGCCTGACGATATGGTTTTTTATGTTAACTCTGGCATGGGTAAACTTGGCCGCTATAACCCCAAAAACGGTAAAATAACGCAGTGGGATAATCCCAGTGGTGAAAACAGTCACCCGTATGCAATTGAATATGCCGATAACGCCATTTGGTTTAACGAGTCAGCCAAGCGTCCTGAAACCTTAGTAAGGTTCGACCTTAATACCGAAACTATGCAGAGCTGGCAAATTCCGAGTAAAGAAGGAGTCTACTCTGGCTTAATTAGGCATATGCGCATGGGGAATAATGGGTTGATCATTCATCAAACAGCGACCAACCAATTAGCTGAAATTACGTGGAGTAAGTAATAATTTATTTTATGTTAAAGCTGCGTACTGCGTACTGCTTACTAGTAAGTTTTCTTATATTAGGTAGGAGTTTTTTACAAAGCTTAGCAACTTTTACCTTTTAAATAAGTAAATTGATACAATCATTTGTGTAAGGTACTGATTTTTAATAGTTAAATTTTTGGTTTGGGTTTTGCTTAGTAGTAAGTGTATTTTCTTAAATAAAATAAAGGAGTTATTATGAGTACCGTTATTACTGGGTTATTCGAAAGTGCATCACAAGCAACACTCGCAATTTATAGATTAGAAGCTTTAGGTATTAATGAAGCTGACATAAGCATTGTAGCCAACGACTCATACGCAAAGGAAGATTTTGCTGTAGACGAAGGTACAAAAGCCGCTGAAGGTGGCCTTGTAGGCGCGGCTTCAGGTGGTATTCTTGCAGCAATTATTGGCGGTTTTACTGCAGTAGGTACTGTAGCAACAGGTGGTACGGGCTTATTAGTTGCCGGACCATTAGTCGCAGCATTTGCTGCTGGTGGCGCAGGCGCCGCAGTAGGCGGTACTTTAGGTGCTGCAATTGGTGCGTTTATTCCTGAGCACGAAATTAAGTATTATGAAGATGCCATTGAAAAGGGCTCTATATTAATTGGTGTTAAGTACGATAGTGACAACAAAAACGCTATTGAAGAAATACTCAACAATGCAGGCGCAAGTAACGTTTCTACGGCTTAACGCTAACTAATTAGTTTCAAAATTAATTAAAAAGGTGAAACTTAGTTTCACCTTTTTTTCGTTTTTAACGGCGGAGGAATCATAAATATTAACGTAATTTTTTGTCATTAAATAAACTCCATATATAAGTAAATTGGTTTTAAACATGCTTTGATTATAGAAAAGACTTATTTAGATAGGCGCTTTTTATTACATGTCGTAAGGCCCCCCTAACAACACCAACTCTCGAGACTACCGCGTATATAATAACGGCCTTTTTAATAGCTACTTTTTAACTTGGCTTGTCTTTTTGGGTTGGAGTGTTGGTAGTCTTCTTTTATGAGTTTTGTAAAGTTGCCATTCTGTTTGTAAATATGCCTTGGTTTTTGCTTAACTTTTGGATGAAAGTCAGTTTTTTTAATTAATTAGCTATTTATTTAAACGTAATAAAAACTATAAATTTACTTTTTAATCAATAAATTAAAAATAAATAATACATAAAATCATGTTTACGCGTAGGGCTGGTATATACATTGAAACTACTTGTTTAATAGTCGCTTAATTTAGCGTTATTGCTTTATTAATTTGATACTAAACGAGGAGATGACGATGAATTGTTTGCAGTTTGATTCAAACGCTAAAAGACCTTTAACCCGCATTTTAAAACCAGCTTTTGCGATACTACTTACCGGTGTGTTACTACAAAATAGCGCACTGGCTAATGTAAAAGTTCAAATGCACCAAGTAACTAAGTCAGGCCAAGGGCAATCACTAGGTACTATTACACTAACAGAAAATGATAACGGCGTTGTTTTTACACCAAGTTTAAAAGGTTTAACACCGGGGCAGCATGGTTTTCATGTTCACCAATTTGCTAGTTGTGAACCCAAGGAAAAAGGCGATAAAGTTGTGCCGGGGGGCGCCGCTGGTGGGCATTTCGATCCAAAAGCTAGTGAGCATCATGATGCTCCTTGGGGGGATGGCCATTTAGGCGATTTACCGGCGTTGTATGTAAATGAAAGTGGCCAAGCTAAATCGCCTGTTTTAGCGCCAAGGCTCACGCTTGAAAAACTTAAACAACACGCAGTAATGATTCACGAAGGAAGTGATAACTATGCAGATAAGCCAAAGCCATTAGGTGGCGGTGGCAAACGTGTTGCTTGTGGCGTAATTGAGTAAATAAAAGGAGCAAGTTATGCCATATAAAAATCGTGATGAACTACCTGAGTCGGTAAAAAGTAACTTACCTAAACATGCTCAAGAGATATATCAAGAGGCGTTTAATAGTGCGTGGGATACCTATAAGGACCCTAGCGATAGAAAAAACGATGATGACCGCGAAACAACAGCGCACAAAGTAGCTTGGTCGGCGGTTAAAAATAGTTATAGTAAAAATGATAATGGAAATTGGGTAAAGTCGAGTAACTAAACTAACAACAAAGCTTAAGCATTAAAAAGCCGCCATAGCTGATATAGCGGCTTTTTATATACTCGTTTTATAGTTGCGATGTTTATACAATACTTTGCAGTCTGTTTGAGTAAAAACTGGTAAGCAAAACCATAAGTACTGCTTTAAACACGAATGTGAGTTTAGTTTAAACTTGCGTTATTATTTATTTGTATTAGCCAATCAGAGAACACTTTGAATTATTTAGCTCATCTTTATTTAGCGCAGCCCACAGCCGATTCTCACTTTGGGAACCTGTTGGGTGACTTTGGTGGAAAAAGACATGTAAAGCACTTACCAAACACAGTTAAAAATGGCCTCGATAACCATTATTTAGTTGATAAATTTACCGACTCTCACCGCGAAGTAAAACACGCTAAACAATACTTTTCACCTGAGCGTAAACGCTTTGCTGGTGTGGCTATTGATGTGGTGTTTGATCATTTTTTAATTGTGCATTGGCAGCGATTTAGCAAGCAACCTTTAAGTGATTTTAAGTACACCAGCTATCAGCTTTTGAATAATCGCATACCTGTTATGCCAGCGCGAATGCAGCACGTTGTAACAAGTATGACTAAAAACGATTGGTTTAAAGAGTACGAAACCGTTGAGGGAGTAGGGCTTGCGCTCGATAACATAGCCAAACGCATTCGTTTTACGAACACTTTTGCGGGCGCGGCTGATGATATAAAGCGTAACTACAATGAATTAGAAAACGTGTTTTTAACGTTTTTTCCGGAGCTGGTTAAGCATGTGAATGAGTTTAGTCTTGAAAGCACTTAAAAAAGTTAGATAAAGAACTTTATTTAAAGTTTTCATAAATTGTTAATCTTTTGTGATAAGTTAAGGTGAAAAAAACGCTACTCTAATACAAATTAATTTTTGAGTGTTTTTAATGAATCGCAATTACTTGGTTATTGTGGGCTTTGCCGTTTTATCGGCATTTCTATCTGGTTCTGTATTAGCTTTTGACTTCGACTTAAAATCGGTACGAACCACTATTTCAAACCCAAGCACTAGCCACGCGCTAATATACGACGACTTGGCTGGGAGTAATCAAAAAACACTGTTTTCGTTAGAGCCCATAAATAACCAGCGTGTGGGTGTGTTTTTTGATATTAACGACATTGAAATTGGTTACTCAGCCGATATTTTTGAAGATGATGTTGAAACAAAAACACAAGATATACTGCTCTCGTATAGAAAATTTAAAAATTCTAAAATCACATTTAACTATCAAACGCTTGAAGGGCTGCAAAGCACGGCTAGCAATTTAAGCAGCAATCAAACTGATCAAATTTTCTCGCAAAATACACGTTCAACCAAGTTTGAGCTATCTGGCCAACACAACTTTTATACCTTCAATAATAAAGCGTCTTTGTTTGAGCATTTTTTTCTTAATAGGCCAAAGCTAAGTAACAAATTTGATATGTCGTTAAGTATTGTTGGCGCGTGGTCTTTCAAGCATGTATCTCTTGAGAATAAAGATAATATTGTGTTTCAGGCTGATTTTTTAAATTCGTCTGCACCACAGGTCACTAAGTTAATTTCTAATTCGTACGGGGCGAGTATTGGCTCGCTTTTATCATTTTCGTTACCGCATAATGTTCACGTATTTGCTGAATACAAAGTAGGTAAAGGGCATATTCAAAACACAAACCCTGGGTTGGGGTTAAAAGATTCGGGCGCCGAAAAAGTTGAAGCATACGGCGGTGGAATTTCTTGGACTTCCGACAATAAAAAACTTATGGTCGTACTACGCGCGTGGGAGCAAACAGGCCGGCATATAGATACTTCTTTTGGTGATTTGTCAGTAATTAAGTTTTTTTAGTAATGATCACCGAAATAGTAAATTTACCAGGAATACTATGAGTAAGAATAACGCAGTACCTCAGGCTTATGTGAAGCAAGAGGAAGGTTACCGAATTAAAGCCTTAAGATTATACCCTTGGGTATGCGGGCGTTGTGCCCGTGAGTTTGAGTACTCTAATTTACGAGAGTTAACGGTGCATCATATAGATCATAACCATAGTAATAATCCAGAGGATGGCAGTAACTGGGAGTTATTGTGTATTTATTGCCACGACAATGAGCACAATAAATACCACGAACATATTATGTATGGCGGGTCGACTACAGAGCGAAAAGTTGAGGCTGCAACACATTCTCCATTTGCCGATTTAAAAGCGATGCTTAGTAAATCAAAGTAGCTTTAGAGAGAGCTATTTAACAAGAGCGAAGCATTTTGTGCCTCGCTCAAACTTGTCGCTAAATTTTAATCGCCTCAGTGGGCGTTGTTGATAATCCACTAAAATACTTCATTACTAATTGGCCTTGACTATCTTTTTCTATTACTAAGTAATTGTTTGAATTAGGATAGTAAAAGCTATTTTTAGACATCGTAATAAGTTTTGTTTTATCGCCACCGGTGCGCTTAGAGTACAAAACGTCATTTTCAAAAATTAGGCTGCGTAAGGTGTTTTTATCAATACGGTAATCACCCAATACGGGCGCTAACTGCTGCGCTGTTACATCTGCTTTTTTAAACTCGGGGAGCGCAATACCCAGTGCTTTGGCTGTGAGTTTTTCGTTGATAAAAATAGGGTTTATGTGGTTTGAATTAGCCAGTACTGCAACATATAGCTTTTGCTCTGGAATATAGCGTGCATGTGCTAAAAAGCCATTTATTCCGCCAGTGTGTTTAATTACGGTGTATTCATTCAAAGGCTTAATAATTAATCCGTAACCATAGGATGAAAAGCTGCCGTCGTTAAGTTTAAAAGGGCTGACCATCTTCTCATAACTTGCTTTACTAATAAGCTTGCCAGACGATAGTGCATTAAACCAAATGTTTAAGTCGGTTGGGGTAGATATAAGCGCACCTGCGGCATAAGGCCAATCCATATTAATGTAGCTGGTGTTGATAAATCCTTGCTCTGTTTGCTCATAGCCAGATGCGCGATGGGCAACAAGTTCTTGCCCTTCATAACTACTCTGGTTCATTTTTAGCTTTTTAAATATGTGTTGTTCAATAAAGTCTTTGTAAGACTGGCCACTTGCCACTTCAATTATTTTACCAAGCAGTGAATAGCCGGTATTTGAATAAGCCATCGCTTCGCCGGGTTTAAACACCATTGGGTGTTTGGCAAATCTCTTGAGTGTATCGTCAACGCTGGTGGGTACTTGTATTTCTTTATCAAAGAGATCGTCGTCATCTGTGTAGTTGGCCATGCCTGAGGTGTGGGTTAATAAGTTTTCGATTGTGACGAGGTTGCCTTCAGTAGGAAAGCTTGCAACATACTTATGAATATCATCGGTAACCGCTAGCTTACCTTGCTCTTGCAACATCATAATTGCAGCTGCAGTAAATTGTTTTGAAATAGAACCTAAACGTAAAACGCTTTGCTCATTAAGTGCAATGTTATGTTCGAGGTTGGCAAGCCCGCGCGCTCCTTTAAAAAGTACTTTGCCATTTTTGCTTATAATTACCGATACCCCAGGCTCGTTTTCAACTAGGCTCTCGTTAAGAATTTCCTGATACTGCGAGGCCGTCGGGTTTGCTTTTACAAGGCTGGGTGTTAATAGCAAGAGGGCTAACAAACAGCTAGCGTAAAATGGCTTAATCATATTCATCCTTTTAGTTTTTATACCAAACCTGTAAATAGGTTTAGCAATCCTTGTACTTATTAGTGAATTAATATTGCACAGCTAAAAAGTAAACACAATTATCAGATTTTATAGGGACTCAGTAATAGGTATAATCGCTGCGTTTATTGGTTTTATTATTTTCTTACAAGGAAGTTATTTATATGCCTGATATAACGGCTCTATTTTATATTGCGATTATGGCTTTTTATTTATTACACAAAAACGAAGAGGGCAAAATATTAGTGCCCATAATAGGTTTTGCTGCAATTCCTCTTTTTAGCAACGATTACTGGCTATGGTTTAAGGTAAGCGTAGGGTTAGGAATTTATGTATTGATGGTGGAAAAAGCTAAAGCAGGGTATACCGGTGGCGGGGCTGTTTCAGCATTTGCTATGTTTTTTATGGTGGCTTTTTTAGTTAGTATTATTATAAAAACTATTTTTTCTGTTGCTATTAATTTTAGTTTTTAAACCTCATGTTTATTTAGTCAAAACTAAATTATCTCTACTTTCTCGCGCATACTTGTGGTTTATTATTTTTAATAAACCACAAGTAGCCCTTTAATTTAAATTAATGAGTTAAAAACATTCCAACATTAGTGCCAAAAACTAGTGGCACTGTATCTTTACCTATTTTGCCAAATTTTATTGAGTTACCCATTACTTCTCCCGCTAATGGGTAGCCTTGCCATACAATATCACCTGTCTTTGTACTAACTTCAGAGATAAGACTTGATTGTGAATAATAATTATTGTCACTTGAGTTTGTGGTTATTAATACATTATCAGAATCAGGTAATTGTATTAGGCCTGTTACTTCACCATTAATTCGAGCTTTTAGTAATAGTTCTAAGTCTAATGAAAAAGTAACTAAATTACCCTGATATGAGTATTCAGGAGAAAAACATAAAACACTATCCGTTTGAGGTTGTGCATAAAGACTCTTACATTCCTCTGAGTTTACTGAACTGGAGCGCATGCTCAGTTTATTATTCTCAAAGGTAAGAGTTGTTAGGCTATCTCGAGTACTTAGTATTACTAATTTTTCCCCTAAAGTACTTGTTGTGGCAGTAATTGAGGTGATGGCACTGCTAGCTGTCCATGTAGCTAGAATATTATTGTTACTAATGTCGTGTACGGTAAGTGTTTCATATGTGGCTATTAATGCATCGTCATAGCCATCGTTATTAATATCAGTAACCTCTAAAGCATTATAATTAGAAGAGTCATCTTCTGTCGTTACTTGCCATTTAGAAATATCAGACTCTAATTCAATTACGTTTAGGGAAGGAGAGTAATTGCGAGTTCCAAATATAAATAATTCATCATAATTGTCTGAATCTATATCACCTATTGCTGCTAGGGCTGCTTCGAGAATATTTGATGAGCTATTATAATTAGGTGTAACTTCACCATCTTCATTCATAGTTAAGTATCGAGGGCGAATATAGCCACTATTTGTACTAGGAATTATATAAACTGCCGCCTCTTTTTCAGGGCTTATATTTGCCCACCCAGCTGCAATATAGGAATCGTATTGTGAAGGTGATTCTCTATTTGCGTTATGCCATAAAATTTCGGGATTTGGAGTAATACCAGCGACTACTAGTATATCTTTACCTGAACTGCTTAAGCCTGTCCCCCAAACAATTTCTTCTTTACCATCATTATTAATATCGCCAACAACCATCGCAGCGCTGCCATGATCTATAAGTGGCAGTGTCCACAGCTCTGCATGGGTATTATCAATAATATCGTAGGCGTGAACTTGACCCCATTGGCAGTCGCCAATTATTATCTCATCGGCTGGGTCGTTATCTATATTTGCTGTGGCTACAGAACAATTATCCTGATTATTAATAGTTAGGATTTGAGAGCGATCATTAGCATTCCATACTGTTATCGAATTCCATCCTTCAGTGCTAATGATCTCATCTATACCATCGCTATTTACGTCGCCCGTTGCCATAATTGGGCCAAAGCCGTCAGCGTTAAACCATTGACTGCTAGCACTTTGGATATCAAAAATTTCACCGTTTGAGAGTATTAATTCTAATGATGTGTCGCTATCGATATTGGCAACAGCTATTTCAATAGGAGAATCTCCCTCTAGAGAAAAGCTAAAAAGCTCTGTTTGAAAATTATTGTCGTAAACAACAGCTTCTTTAGCGCTATAGCTTTCACCAAAAATTACGATTAATTCGGATTCGCTATCACTATCAATATTTTTTACCATAAAATTGTGGATAGTTTTATTTGTCGAAAATACACTGCGAGGGGGCTGTGTAAAACCACTTACTTGATAGATATTATTATTTGTTCCTACAAAGGTATTGTTTGCGCCATTATCTTCTTTAAATACAGATAGGCGCATTTCATTCTGATTACCGCCAAAAGAGTATGGGTAGCTGTAAATTGATTCGAATCCATCGCTTTTTTGAGATATAACAGACAGTCCACCTAATTTATCAAGCACCAACATTTCGTTATTTTCATCGCCAATGAAGTTACCAATTTGCATACCGTTAGATATATGGGTGAGCTCAATATCCTTTCGCATTGTAGGTGCTTTAAAGTTTTGTATTGTTACATTTATTTCACTAACTAATGGCTCAAGGGTTCTATCAGATGTAAAAGCAAATTTAACCGTATTTTGTTGCGTTATCATAGGCAATAGTGGGGTCCATTTTACTTCCCCTTTGCTTGATACCGTCATTCCAGTGGGTCCGTATAATAACTCGACTGGGGTGTCTGACTCAGCATCTTTATTTACATTGAATGTAACTTCTTCGCCTGCTTTTGCTTCAGTAGGTGCGCTTGATAAAGACAACGTTATTGCTCTATCAAGTGTAAAAATAGCACTGCCGCCAGCGCCTGATTCATACCATTGCATTTGTTGTTCGTTAGGAAAACTAGCAAATAGCTCAAGGTTAGCCCCAACAATATAATCAAAAGAACTTTCACAGTCATACCCTTGATTTTGTTGCTCAAAGCTTAGGGTTAATGAGTGACGTTCACCGCTATCAACAGATGCATCAAATGAGTAGCTACCGGTTACATTCGACTGATTAGAATTGATTTCGAAACTACCATCTGTATTAAACTGAAATGTTTCTAAGCATTTATTTGGGTACTCGTAAAACCAAGTGGCACTAATTGATTTTGATGTTTCATTAACAGCAAGTACAGCGGAGTTTGGGGCGTCTTCACCCCCGCCACCGCCACCGCAACCGGAAATGAAGCTCGTTGATAAAAATATTACAGAGAGTAGCTTTCGCATTACATCTTCCTTAATCTGAGCTTTGGTAAGCCATATAAATAAACTGAAATATAAGATTAGCCATGACGCTGAGCATAACTAATGTATAAAAGTGAATGAATTGTGAATAAAAATAATCAGTAAATCTAGTTAAATCATAATTATTTGTAAACATAAGTAAATTGAACGACTGCTAAAGTGGTTGGTTTGAGATAATTAATAGTCGTACGGCTGTTGCGCATAGCCGGTACTAATTGAGCATCCAAAAAAAAGGCCGGTTACTACTTGGTAGTACGGCCTTTTAAAACTCTAGAATAGATTAGTAATTATAAAGTTTATTTTTTCTTTTCGCTTGGTGCTGGTTGGCCATAATTAGGTGAACGAGGTCCATATAATAAGCCGTTGTAAACATCTGAAGAAAGTAAGCGTGTTGAAGTCATTGCTGCGATTTCAAAGCCTTTATCGGTTACCGTTTCAGCAATTTGATTGATTGCTGCAATAACAAGCATACCTACAAGGCCACCACCGCCATTACTTTGTTGTTCAGCTGAAGAGGCTCTTGCTTTGCCTTGCCATAATTGCTCGCCAGTGCGTAAATCAACTAGTGAGGCTGACACAGTTACAGCTGTTTCGCTAGAAATTACAACATAGCTAGTGCCGTATTCTTCAATAGTGATGTAAAGCGCAGAGTCTGCACCAAAAATTTCATGTAATTTATTCGCCGGTACTTGGTGTACGTCGCTTGCAACAGTGAGGCCATTACCTTTAAAGGTTTGATCAACTAAAGCTACAGGAAAAACATAAAAACCCGACTCAGCTATAGGCGCGACCATTTGAGTCATCACACTGTATGGTGCAATTACTTCAGGTGTATTATTTAGCGGAGGTAAAATAATAACTGAGTGAGGGTCTGCTTGTTTAAATGCTGTGTAGTCATGTGCTGGTGGAGGTGAAACACAACCAGCGAGTAATGCGACTAATGCGATCGCTGTGTATGATTTTAAATTAAGCATATTAAGCGCCTTTCGCAGATTTTAGAAGGAAGTCGATGTAATGAACTGATTCTGGGAAAAGTGATTTCTCAGTTTCGAAGTGAGTAGTGCCTAATGAAGGATTACCCGTTTCAAAGTACAGCATACCTAGGTGAGCATGTAGGCCAGGTGCAACATTCTTACTTTTGTTTGCGGCATCGGCAATAATTTGCTCAAGCATACTAATTTGCTCTTCGGCTGTTACGTCATCTGCTTTTAAATAGGCGTATACGGCAGTGCTATAGTCACCGTAATAGTAAATAGGTTCTTTCGTTGAGTTACAACCCGTTAGGGCTATACAAACAAATGCTAAGGTAATTAGCTTTTTCATTATTTATTGCCCCATTGGCCAGCTTCAAGACCAGTAACTAACTTGTTAACGACTTCGCGAATAGCTAGGTCAAGTACTTTGCCATTTAATGTGGCATCGTATGAAGCTGTGCTACCAAAACCAATAACTTCACGTTCTGATAGGCTGTATTCACCAGCCCCTTGCACTGAATAAATAACTTCTGACGTAGTAACATCAACAACATTAAGCGTTACTTTAGCATAAGCAATTTGCGATTTACCTTTACCCAATAAACCAAAAAGCTGGCGATCACCAATGGCTTTACGGCCAAACTCTGTTACATCACCAGTTACAACAAATTTAGCACCGCTAAGAACTTGTTTTGTACCTGTTAACTTTGCTTCTTCTGCAAGGGCTGCCATATTGTCGCGATCAAGCACACTAAAGCGATTTGTTTGTTGTAAGTGGCTCATTAGTGTTGTTTTTGCTTGGCTGCCTAAACGGTCTTGGCCTGATGAAAATATACCATTTTGAAAGCTCGAACGGTTTACAAACTGACCTACGACTAGTTTGCTTTTTGTACCTGAGTAGGTTGTGTTATAGCTAGCAACAGTTGGTGTTTCTACTACTTTTGATGATGTTGTAGCACACCCAGCTAAAGACGAAGCTGTAATTGCAGCGATTACAATTGTTTTAATGTGGCTTTGGTTAATTCGCATAAATTTTTGTCCATATAGATAATTGCAGAAGTTTTTATTGATAGGCGCTTGATTTTTATACTTATAAGTCAATTACTTATTTCAAGAGTCCATTCAACTTACTTTATAAACAAAAGTCGATGTAAATACAATGTTATTTATGTTTTATACAGATGCACACAATAAAAAAGAATAAGTTTTTTGTAATAACAATGCTAATTCATTAGTTTTTAAATTATTGAAAGCCTTTTTCTATAGTTGATATACAAGGACATTTATTGCGCGCTGAGTTGTTAATTAGTAATTTTATTCAATTAACTTTAATTTTTAAAACCAATCGGCTGCAACTTGTAGTGGAGTAGGGTCGCCTTTTTTAGATACCCAAAACACTAAGGCTTGCTTTGTTGGCGATATTTTTTTAGCGCGAGGCATGGTTAAGTCAGTTAATGATAATTGCTGCTCGGTCTGCATGTCACTTTGCTCGTAGCCAATAACAACAAAGTCGTGTTTTAACTTATGGCCTGCGTTTTCGCCGCTGTGTATTTGTGTTTCTATGCCAAAGCCTAGCAGAGCTACATGGGCTATTAAGTTTTGGTTAGTATTATCTTCGGTATTAACAGTATCGTATTCGAGATTAATTTTACTGTTGTTTATAGTCGCTTTTAAATTACCTAAATAACGGGCTTTAGCTACAGGAATAGCTTGTTTATAAAACCAACCTTGCCACCCTTTGCCGTTAACCATAAATCCTGGAGTAGCTACAATCCTACTTTTACCAAGTGCCTTATAAGTGCGTTGTGTTTTACTAAAAACAGCAGAGGCAAACGGGTCTTTCCATCCTAAATAATCCCAATAAGTAACATGAAAATTAATAGGGATTAAATCAGTCCATAGTTTTTCATCATCTGTAAACGTTGAAATCCAGCGCTCTGCTGGTGGGCAGCTACTGCAACCTTGCGATGTGTAAAGCTCTAAAAAGGTAGTCGGATTAGCTGTACTGGAAATAGTTACTTGCTCAGCAGCTTGGCTTTGAAAGCAAAAAATTATTAACCCAACAAGTGAGATTAAAAATGGACGGGATATTGCTTTAAAAGGCATGTTACTTCTCGCAAAGGCTGATATTGCATTCAGCATAAATGATATTTACGAATGAAGTATCACGAAATACTCACAATTAAATCACGTTTTAACTGTGTATTTTATTTAGCTGCTCAATTATTGAAATACTTTACATGACTAAATTTTATTTTTAGGAAATATTATACTTAATTTGATGGTTTGTTAGTTAAAAGCGTCAACCTTTAGTGTGTAAGTGTTTTTTTTATATAGAGGTTATCAAATTTTGAGTTTTTATTTAGTTATTGGCAATAAAAGTTGCGATATTTATCAAGGCTATATTTACCTAATAAATATTATGCTAATTAGTTTTTTAGCCTTTTTTATCTAGAAATAAGGGGGGAGTGAGTTGTTTTAGGAAGTATCGCTTCGTTTTATTATTTTAATTAAGTTAATTATTTGTGTTTTATTTTTTTATTGTTCTGATAAGTGGTACGGTATTGTGTTGCTTAAGTTGCTATCCTGTTGTTTTATTTGGTTTTTAATTGTTGCCTTTAAGTGTCATTTAGTTAAAATAAGGTTTCAGTATAACTTTTTATTGGGTCAAAACACCCGATTTTAGTTTAAACGGATGTTTGATTTACTAAAAATCAGTAAATTTCAAAAGGATTTATTAAATGAAAAAGACAAAGTGCTTTGCATTGTGTTTAATCGCAACCTCTATTTTAACTGCGTGTGGCAGTGATAAAGACCCATCTAGTACTAGTGAAACACCTAAAGTAGTAGCCAATACAGCACCTTCAGTAAATGCAGGAGCTGACCTTATCGTAGATGAAAATCAATCTATTTCATTTACAGGAACAGCTGAAGACTCAACCGGTACAATAGCAAGCTATGCATGGCAGCAAACCTCTGGGATTGATTTAGAGCTTAGCGGCTTAGATACAAACACCCTTTCTTTTACAGCGCCAGAAGTAGATGAAGAGCAAGTTGTTGTATTTGAATTAGTTGCTACTGATGATGGTGGTTTGACTGCATCTGACTCTATTTCAATTACTATTAAAAATGTACTAGTAGAACCAACATTGAGCTTAAACGAAAGAGTCACTGTTGAAGAAAATACAGAAGTAGAAATTACAAGCATAGCAGAAGATTCTAATGGCTCAATAGTGTCGTATGCTTGGCAACAAACTGACGGCATTATCATTGAAATTGATAACTTAACTAATGATTCTTTAAAATTTATTGCTCCAGAAGTTGATTTTGATACAACGTTAACTTTTGACTTAACAGTGACTGATAATGATGGTCAAACAGCTACAAGTAGTGTTTTTGTTGATGTGACTAATGTTGCCGCAAGTGTTATGTCTATACCTGGTGGTAGTGAAAATATTGTTATAGATGGGCAAACCGTTGAAGCAGCGCTGAATGAAGTATTAGTACATTTAAACGATGATGTTACAGAAGCTGAATTAGAAGCTGTTTTTGATGAGATTAGTAATAATGATGCTGGAATCGCAAGTTTTGATGATGCATTAAAAGTATTACAGATAAGAGTTAGAGAAGGCGCTTCTGAAAATAGCTTGATAACAAAAATTGGGGAAATGGGCGGCGTTAGGCATGCAGGTTTAAATACTGTTATAGAGTCAAAAAACTTAAGTCTGATTAGTAATTATAATCATGTAATCAAAAATAAAAACACTGTAATACAATATATTGCAGAGGAAAGCACTGATGAGCCTCTTTTTTCTGGAGATTATTGGGTTAAAGCTGTAGCCGCAGATAAAGCATGGGATGCATTACAAGAACGTACTTTAGCGCCAGTGACATTAGGTGTTGTTGATACCGGTATAGGTGCAGGACAAATTAGCATTGAAAGTTCTCGCTTAACTCGTCTTCGCGCACAAGAGAATGGCCAATTTGGTGTTGTTGAAGGTGATGATACAGAAACTGATAGTTCTCATGGGTTGTGGGTATCTAGCTTTATTGCAGGACATAACACGAGTGAAGGCATTGCTGTGTATGGTGTTGATCACAGTGCCAACTTAATACATACCGATATTTATGTTAAGCGTTGTAAGGATGGATCAACTACTGAAGAGTGTTCATCTGAATCTCCTATTAAAACTTATATAACAGATTTAATAGCAGGAACTAAGGCGACTATAGATAGCGGTGCGAGCATTGTAAATATATCTTGGGGTGATACAAGCACTTGTGCTGACGACTCACAAGTTAGATTAAAAAGTAATAGAAATTGGCGTCTACAACAAACTAACTTAGTGGAATACGCAAAAGAAAAAGATGTATTACTAGTTTATTCGGCTGGTAATAACTGTGAAAAAAATGATGATCAACTTTTAGTTGATATCAATGATATCGCCCAAGATGCTTGGCAAACAAATACATTGATTGTAGCGGCAACAGATGCAGATGATAAAGAAACTGATTTTACACGTATGGGTAACGTCGTAAATATTGCGGCTCCTGGTGATCAAATGGGGTGGGGGAATACTGATGGTAGCTTAGGCGTAGGTACATCATTTTCAGCTGCTTTAGTAACAGGCTCTGCAGGGATTGTGAAAGGAATTAATAGTTCATTAAAAGCAGCGGAGATTAAAGATATTTTAGTTGCTACATCTTCTAATTTAACGCTTTCTGAAGAGTCAAAAGCTCTAGGCACAACCGGTCCTACGCAGTTACTAAATATTCACTCTGCAATACAAACAGCCGATTTAACTGTTGATTCTGTTTTAGATGTTAAGGCTCCAATTGCTTTACCTAAAGGGGATAAAACTACTTCGCAGTTAAGCTTTACCTTACCTGAAACTACTGTGACAGCAATTGATGTCATGTTTTTAATTGATGTTAGCGGTAGTTATACTGATGATATAGCCAGCTTAAAAGAGCAAGCTGACAATATATTAGAAAACTTATCTGGTCGTGGAATTAATGTTGCTTTTGGGGTTTCTGCTTTCTCAGACTTTCCTATTGATGGATACGGCCATGAATACGATGGTGATGAAGCGTTCTATTTATTACAGTCGGTGACTACAGATATAGATGCCGCAAAAACAGGAATCAATAATTTAACCATTTATTCAGGTAATGATTATCAAGAATCACAGTTAGAAGGTTTGTACCAAGCTGTAACTGGAGCTGGTAGAGATATAGACAACGATGGAAATTATACTAGTTTAGGTGATATTGAACCTATGAATATTGGTTGGCGTGAAGGTGCTTTAAAAGTTATTTTATTAGCGACAGACGCGCCATTTCATGATTCAGATATAGATGAGAATTACCCGGGTGCGGGCAAAACTGAGGTCATCAATGTATTACAAGAAAAAGGTGTGACTGTATTTGGATTGCAAAGCGGCTCAATTGGCTTAGCTACAGATGATTTAGATTCAATTGTGTTAGCTACCAAAGGACAAACATTTTTATTGTCGTATGATAGTAACGAAATTGCAGCGGCTATTTCTTCAGCTCTTGATGAGGCTTTAAAAGAAATCGATCTCTCAATTGAAGTGATTTCAGGAGAGCAGTGGGTTGAAACTATTACCCCTGTATTAATTGAGAACGTTAAACCAAATGAAGAAGTGACCTTTGAAATTAATTTGAAAGGGATTAAAAATGCCTCTCTTGAGGAATTAAATTACGAAGTGATACTTTGGATAAGAGGTGATGGTAGCGCAGTTGTAAGAAGGGTTGTAATTCCTATTACAGTTCCAACTTTAGCCGATTAATTTAGACAAAATTAAATGATTAATAAAGCCGATATTGAGCGTTGCTCAATATCGGCTTTTTATTTAATGGGCCAAATATGAGTAGTGCTAATACTTGCCATACTTTTAGTTTGTTGCTTCTGCAATTGATTTTTAAGCATATTACTTCTTACAAAAGTTTATTTTTTCTTTAGCATAAGTGATTTTTACGATTGAAGTATCACGAAATACTCACAATTAAATCACGTTTTAACTGTGTATTTTACTTAGTTAAAACTTAATTTGAACACCCGCTCAAGTTGTGCTTTAATCATTGCTCAATTATTGAGGAACTTTACATGATTAAATTTTATTTTCACCATACTCCTAACCCAATGAAGGTTGCGCTCTTTTTAGAAGAAACAGGCTTACCGTTTGAACTTGTTCCTCTTGATACTTTAAAAGGTGAGCAACATACACCTGAATTTAAAGCAATTAATCCAAACGCTAAAGCGCCAGCAATTGTTGATGGTGAAACGCGTGTGTTCGATTCGAATGCTATTTTAATGTACCTTTCTGAAAAGTATGGGAAGCTTGAAGGCAAGAGCGATGACCGCGCAGAAATGCTGTCGTGGTTAATGTTTATCGCATCGGGTTTAGGTCCATATTCAGGGCAAAGTGTTCACTTTAGACACATGGCGCCAGAAGGGCTTGATTACGCGGTTAATCGTTATTTACGTGAAGCGCAGCGCCATTACGAAGTACTTGATACTCACCTTGAAGGTCGTGACTTTATTGTGGGTGATACATATACCATTGCTGATGTATCTGCATGGGGCTGGATTGATAAAGCAACGGTTGTATTAGGTGAAGAGGGTTTAGCACCGTACCCAAATCTTAAGCGTTGGTTTGAAAGCATTGATAGCCGCCCAGCGGTTGCACGCGCACGCGCAATTGGTACTGATATAGCCTTTAAAAAAGAGTTTGATGAAGACGCTAAAAAAGCGTTTTTCCCATCAAATTACCCAAAAGTATAAAAAGTACTTAATGCTAAACAGCAGATCAGTTAGCTGATCTGCTTATTGTATTTTATTGCTGTGTGAGCGGTTCTTTATTTTCGTCTGACTTAAACAAGCTAACTTCTTGTATATGCAGGCTTACGCTATTTCTTTTTAGGGCGATGTATAAGTCTGAGTGAATATATATACCTTCTTTTCCAGACTTCATTCCTGCAATATCAAACCACGAAAGTAACTGGCGTTTTCTACCTGCAAGCTCAAGCCTTATATCACGCTTTTTAAATATAACGTCGAGATCTGCAAGCATGGCCATTACACTTAAATCTAAGTGAGTAAAGCAGGGCACAGCGTCAATTATTACACATTGGGTGTCGTCTTTTTGTCTTGCGTATTGCTCAAGTAATCTGCGTTTAAAGTAGCTGGCATTAAAGTAAGTTAAAGGTGAATTAAAGCGGTAAATAAAAACGCCTTGCACCGCTTTTGCTTTATCTGTGGCGTCTAAACTTCTTACTACACCGTTAACATCTACGCCGAGTATATTGTCGGTTGGGCGCATTACAGTGCGAATAAATTGAAATAACCCCAGTAATACAGCAAGTGTGATCCCTGGTATAACGCCAATAAATAACACCGCAAGTAAGGTGGCTGAGGCGAGATAAAATGCCTGTTTGTCTTTTCGTTTTAATTGCCAAACAGCTTTTAAATCGAGTAAGTGTACAGAGGCAATAATAAGTACAATACCTAGCGCTGCGCTTGGAATAAATTCAAGTGGGGCTGTTAAAAATACAGCTATGAGCGCAATAATGGCCGCTGCTATTATTGATACTAACTGTGTTTTACCACCTGCTGCATCGTTAACAGCGGTGCGTGAGTCGGCGCCACTGACGGCAAAACCTTGCGAAAGAGCTGACGCTATATTGGCAATACCTAACGCTCTAAATTCTTTATCGGCGTCTATGTCGTAGCCATTTTTAGCAGCAAAGCTGCGGGCAGTTAGCATCATACTAACAAAGCTCACGATGGCTAAGTTAAGTGCGGGTACCACTAGCTCACGAATAATCCCTAAATCAAAAACAGGGGTATTAAAAACGGGAAGCCCGCCAGTTACGGTGCCAATGGTTTTTATATCAAATTGTTTTAAATCAAAAATCCATACCAAAAGCGCACCAAAAGCAATAGCAAACATAGATGCAGGCCACGTGGGTCTTATGCGCTTCATGGCAAAGTAAACCGCCAGTGTAAATAAAGCCATTAATAAGGTGGGAACGTGTGTTTTCGCTAGGTATGTGGGCACACCACCGAGGCGTTCAAGTAAGTAGCGCTCATCAAAAGTAAAACCAAATACTTTAGAAAATTGACCAACAATAATAGTGATGGCTACGCCGTTTAGTAAGCCTATTAAAATAGGTTTAGATAAAAAGTCGGCTAATACACCTAACTTAAATTTACTGGCTATAAAGCACCAAAAGCCGGTCATAGCGGTCATGGTGACAACAAGTTGCCAATGCTTAAAGCTGTCACCTGCAGCAAGAGGTGTTACTACAGCGGCGATAACGGCGCAGGTTGCGGCATCAGGGCCGACTATTAATTGTTTTGAAGTACCAAAAAGTGCATATAGCATCATTGGCAGTATGCAAGAATATAACCCTACGGCGGCGTTAACACCGGTTAGTTGTGCGTAAGCAATGGCAACAGGTAAAGCCACTGCAGCTACTGATAGCGCCGCCCTTACATCATCAGCAAACCATTGGCGTTCATAGTGCAGCAATGTATTTAAACCGGGCATAAAATTATATAAACGCGACAGCACTTTAGTTTTCCTGCTAATAGTTACAACGTTTTGATAGTAAATTTAATATTCAAATAAGTATAGCTAGGTGGGTGTTATTTTAATAAATTGCAGGTGATTATTTATCAAGATATTAAATTTATAATTTGGCAAAAAAGTGAAAATTGAATTTTCCTGAGGTGTCTTTTAATCAGCTTATGTGCGTAGTATTAATGTACTGATATTGAGCACCTCAGGAAATCACTAAATCTAAAATCTAGTTTTAAATTTTTTAAGATTATTTAGCACCACATGCCGGATATAACTCAAGCACCTCTGTTACTACTTGTCCAAATAAGGCTTGTTCTTGCTGTGTTAAATCTATAGCAGGAATAAATGGCATTGTGTCTGTTAATTCCGAGGTAATGATTTGATAAAAGGTCATCGCTGTAAGGACATTCCCAGCATAGGATGCATGATTACCGTCGGCACTATGAAGGTTTATACTAGGCATTATTTCTAATACTCTATTCCATACAAAGCCAACAGGCGCTATGCAGCTAGGTTGTTTTTGACTGATTGCTAAATGGAGGTCGTAAACCTGCTTTGCTTCTGCGGGATCCCCTTTTTGAGGATGCTCTGGAAATAAAATAGGTGTAATTTTATGCTCTTTTGCGTTCGAGATTAATCGCTCAGTTGCACTTGTAGGGTAGTCAGTCGAACCTGATTGTGAGTACTTTTGGCCTTGAAAAATTGCATGACTCCAGTTATCACTTTTTAATTTATCGACATTCGCATTTACTGCGACTATTCCATCTAAAAATCGACCACTAACAGTCGTTATTTTGACTGAAGTGCTAGGTAACTGGTTTGTAATAATTATTTCTAATAAGCCCCCTAACTGTGAACTATGGCTATTACCATAGATAATTATTTTGTAGTCACTTAAGGGACTGTTATTAATAACCGCTTTTGATTGTGGTATTTCAATGCTTTCAGCCTCTTTTGTTTTACTTCCCCCAGAGCCGCATGCTGTTAATAATAGTAATGATAATGTGATTGATATTGTTGTTATGTATTTTAGAGACATTGTTAATCCTTTTTTCGTACCAATTATAAGTACGGCTTTAGAATACTAGACATTTTATAACCAAGCTGCAAGGTTGCTGGTTTTTAGTGCAATGTATGGTGCTTAGTTTGTGCGCTAAAAGTGAAGTGCGGGAGGTTGATATTGTTTACGCGGTATCTAAATTTTAGTTTGGAGTATTATTCAATGATAATTTTATTGCTTTAAATAAATATTTAGTTATAAAAATTGTGCGATGTTTTAACACAAGTGCCACTTTTTTGTAGACGTAAAAAAGCCTGCATAAAAGCAGGCTTTAGTTTCTAGGGAAAATTAAAATTTAGCGCGAATACCAAAGCTGTAACGGCGATCCGCTTCAGTGTACTTCCAAGCACCACCTAGTTCAGATAGGTAAATAGAAGGCTCGCCCGTTAAGTTGGTCGCATTACCTACTAAGGTCACGTTTTCGTTAATATCCCAACTTGCTGAGAAGTCTAACTGGCCGCGGTCGTCACGGTAGTTATTACCGTAAACAGTACCTTCTGCTGAAATACTGCCGTCTGAGTTAATATTTTCTACACGTTTCTCGTTTTCAGTATCTAAGAAACTGTCACGGTAGTTATAAGCTAGACGAGTAGAGAAACCTTCGTATTCCCAAAATACTTGTAAGTTATACGTATTTTTAGAAATATCTAATAACGGGTTACCGTTTGGTTGCTCGCTGTCTGCGTATGTGTAGTTTGCGTTAATGCCTAAGCCAGAAAATGCACCAGGTAGGTCTGTAAAGAACTGTTGATAACCAACTTCAAAACCTTGTACTGAGCCGTTTTCACCATTTACATTTTTAACAGTATCGATACCCGTTAGTCCTGCGTCACGTAAGCCTGCAACATGGTTGAAGCCATCAGCATCTACTGGGAAGTCAGTTGCATCCGAGTAAACTAGGTTATCTTGTGAAACACCTGCAACGTCAAGCTGACATACTTGGTTCCATTGAGTTACGTTTTGGCCTGTTGAAGTGCTTGATGCCGCTACACAGCTACTTTCGTTACTTAAGAAAGATTCAACATCTTTATAAAATACTGCGAAAGAAATTACGTTACCTTGGTCAAAGTAATGCTCTACAGATAAGTCGTATTGCGTTGCACGATATGGTTCTAAATCAATAGAGCCTTGCGTTGCACCTGTAATGTCGTTATTAACGTCAAATGCAGGGCTTAGTTCGCTAAAGTCAGCGCGGCGCATAACTTTTGCAGCAGCAAAGCGGAATAATGTTTCGTCTGAGTAGTTATACGTTACGTTTAAGCTTGGTAAAAAGTCGCTGTAGTCATTGTCGCCAGTTACTTTTTCGCCATTAAGAAATACGCTTGATTCTAAATCTGTAGTTACATAACGACCACCCACAATTGCAGTGATGTTATCAAAGTCTAAGTAGGCTGATATATACACGGCAGCTGTATCTTCAACTACGTTGCGGTATGCGCTTTCTTGGAACTCTTGGTTATCTGAAAGGCTACCTGTTGACGCCAAGTTAGTACCTGCAAGTAACTGCTGAAGCTGAGCGTAAGTATTGGCCGGGTTAGATAAACCGTTGTAGCTTAAAAAGGTTAGTAGGTCGTTTTGTCCCGAATGACCTAGTTGGTCAAAAGAGTTGTCGTGGCTAACTGTTGTAAAGCTATTTGAAAAAGCAGCGTTGTAGTCATCAACCCATAAAGTGGCTAACGAACCGTCTGAGTCGTTAAATGCATTTTTATAAATGTCTTTAATTTCTACTTTGTATTGCTCATATTCGTAATCGCGGTTAGTAACACGTACACCCGCTTTTACTTTAGATACCCAGCTTAAGCTGCTGAGTGGCTCAAACATTTCAACATCAAAACGAATAGCTGTTTCGTCATTGTCTGTTCTTCTATCTTCACTTTTAAACGTACGAAGTGCTAAGTTTTGTGGGTCAGTAAATGCATTAGGATCTGAATGAATGATGCTTGGTAATTTATTACCGTCTTGCGAGAATGCACCATCATATAAATGATTTGTTAGCTGAGTTCCGCCACTTGCTTCAAATGTTGATTTTTCGATTGGGCGAAGTGTAAATTCAGAGTCAGGTCTTACGCTTTCTGATGATGCTACTGCAATTTCACCAGAGATTTTGATGCTGTCAGTAAGGTTCCACTCTGCACCAAGTGCATTTGAAAACGAGTCAGTTTCACGAAAGTCACTGTATGTTTTAGGAATACCAAACTCGTTTGTTAACGTGTAATTATTTACGCCGTTAGCATCTTGAGTTGTATTTGCATCTGTTGATAACGAACCTGCGACACCTAAAATAGAGTTACCAGCTTGTTCACCTGAGCGCTTTGTGCCGCTTAAATCAAGATACACCATGCCATTGCCAGATTGTGGTGCCCATTGAAGAGATAAATTTACAGCAGTTCGTTTACGTTGTTCTACATATTGTTCAACACTGTGCTCGTCTCTTACGATAGCGTTGCCACTAGGTGTATTACCTTCTTGGCCATTAATTTCGATATCTTGAGGTTTAACACGGCTAGATGTTTCATCTTGGCGAATTTCGCGATCTTGGAATGAAAACATAGCAATGGCACCAAAGGTACCCATTTCGTCAAAGTCCCAGTTGTTACCAATTGAACCACTAAAAATAGGTGCTACTTTTTCTGTTTTATCAGCGTATTCGCCATCTAATGAAACTGCGCCTGTTAATTTATCTAACTCTAATGGGCGAACTGTCTTTAAACTAACTGTTCCGCCTAATGCACCCTCAATCATATCGGCAGTAGGAGACTTAACTACTTCTACTGTTTTTAAGAAGCTTGATGGGTAATCTTGCAAGCTAATGCCGTCACGAGAGTCACCAATAGTAGAGCGACCATTTAATTCAACACGGTTTTGAGGTAAGCCACGAATAGAAACACTGTCACCCACACCAAAATCGGTATTAATAGATACGCCAGTAATACGTTGCAGTGCTTCTGCAATATTATTATCAGGTAACTTACCAATGTCTTCAGCAACAATTGCATCTACAATACGTCCGTCAGTACGCTTAAGCATAGCGGCGGCTTTCATACTACCTAGCATGCCTTTTACTTCAATTACTTCGATGTCTGCAGCTGCCGTTTCTGAAGCTGCGGGAGCCTCTTGCGCTGCAATATTTGAAGAAGCCATTAGTAAAAGGGCTGCGGCACTGATTGCTGTAGAGCTACTTCTTTTATGTTTATTAATTAATGTTGAAGTAATTTGATTGAGTTTCATGTATCTCTCCCGTTTGGGTACGACTTGCGTCATTGTGTGTGTGTTGTTACTTGGTTTGGTTAACCAATTTAACTGTTACTTTCCTGTAGTGTGTCATACAGGTGGTATGGTTGAAATTAATCCAATTCAACTTTATTTACAACCTTTGTTTACCAAAATTTCACAATGTGTATTACAAAAACCTCTTTTATTTTGCTTATATTTAATAAATTTAATGGCTTATAGCGTGTTTTTATTTTTTGTATTTTGAATGAATTTTATTGAAGTATCTTTACCAAAGGCATTTTTATATATTATTTGTACTATTTAATACATTTGTTAGTACTATTTTTAAATTTTATGCCGTACTTTTATACGTGTTTAGTTTACTTTTTAAGTGATATTGAATTGGAAGAGCGACCATTAAAAGTTCGAAATGATTTATAAATTTGCGAAATAGTGGAGAGGTTAAAATAATTAAAAATCATTTTGGTAATACCAATTTTCTATTGTTTTTATATTGATTTTGTACTAGCTGGGGTGGGGGCGATAAGCTAGGTAGTGATAAATAGATTTTTACGCAAAAAAAAGCCCAGCATAATAATGCTGGGCTTTCTTACTTTAGATGTATTAGCTCTGTAATTCGCCTGTAGATGATTCTAAATGTGCTCGTATGAACCACTGAAATTGCTCTAAATCGGCTAGTTGGCTGGTGATCATATCTTCAGAGACCGGATCTAGCTCAGAAAGGGTCTCGATTGCTTTACGGTGATCGGCATTAACGCCGTTATATACTTTATCAAGCGCAGCCAAATGTTCGGTTACTAAACCTTTGCCTACAGGGTATTCGTCCCAAGTACGGCGATCTACAATTGATTTTGGTGTGCCAACAGGTACTGCACCAAGTGTCGCAATTCGCTCTGCAATTGTATCTGTCATTTCGCGTACAATGTCTACTTGCGGGTCTATCATTTCATGTACGCCAATAAAATTAGGTCCCACTACGTTCCAGTGAATATGCTTTAAAGTAAGCTGTAAATCTATCAATGCAACCATGCGGTTATCGAGTGTAGCTATTGTTTTTTGAGCTGATTCGTCACTCATACCTGGCGCGGTAAATTTAGTTGTTTTGTTTGATTCGTTATTGTTACTCATAATTTCTCCTACATTAAGTAATGTGTTGCTCATATAATATGCTGCGTTATGAGCATGACTTAAACTTAATGAAGCAACTGTTATGCCGTAAGTTGATTTATTTTAAAAGTTGTTTAAAAATAAGATGTTATGTTTATATTTAAGGTTTTAGAGGCTGGAGGGGGGATTGAGTTTTTGAAAAGCCTGCATACATTTGTAAAATCTGCAGACTTTAATTTAATAACGCTTAAGTGTATTTAAACGTTGGCTATATATTCGTGCGCTTTTAAAACATCGAGCGGCACTATTTCTAATGATTTTTTATTTGTGGCTTCAAGTACCACCGGTGGCGCAACGTTTGCTGAAATAGCATGAAGCCATCTTAGCGCACACAAGCACCATTTATCACCGGCTTTTAAACCTTCAAAATCGTAAAGAGGGTTCGGGGTTATTAAATCGTTACCTTGTGATTTTGAAAATTGTAAAAACTCATCAGTCATAATTGCACACACACTGTGATTGCCAAGATCTGATTCTGGTACATAACAAAACCCTTCACGTGTGTAGCCACCATTACCGCAACATAGTTTTAAGCGTGTGCCGAGTACATTAAATTGATTCGCCATGAAATACCTTAATTTGTGGTGTTTAATAAATTTACTCTATCAGGAGTAACTCGCTCGAGATAGCTATAAAATTTAAAAGAGGGAAGGGCTACACAAACTTAAGCCCGCAGCAAATTGCGGGCTTAGTATTGTTTATTATTTAATACGCAGCGCCATACAATCGCTATGGCCGTTTATGATCATGCTTTTATCAACACGTACGCCACCACCAGAGTATTTTCCGGCGGCTGTAAAACTACATATTTGTACAAAGTAATCATCTACTTTGGGCAGTGCAAATAGCTGTTGATATATTTGGTCTTGCTCGGCAAAGTGCCCCATTGTTTTTTCTATAACTTGCTGCTGCTCATCAACGAGTTGAATATTAGCGCCACAGCGTCCCACTATTGGTTTAACTACATATCCGGTTTGTAATAACTCGTCGTTAAGCTCAAACGCGGTATTAAGTAAATACTTATGATTAGGGAATAAGCTCCACAGTATTGGCAAAATAGCCTTGTTACTTGGAATTAATGTCCACAGCGGTTCAAACACCATCACGTTTTTACGCAGTAATACATCGACTAAGCGCGGCGTTTCACCAGCTTTGAATTGTGGTTCAAAGTTATCACCTAATGATTGGTCGGCTTCACACTCTTCACGAATTTGATCAAGTGCGGTTTCCCACGACCAGGTTTTCCATACATAACTCAGTTGTGCGCCATCTGCATCTACTATGTTGCCTGACTCATTCCAGCTAAGTGTGCTTAATCCAATTACTAACTTACATTCAAAGCCTGCGGCTTCAATAGCTTCTTTCATAAATAATGCGTGGTAATGTTCTTCTGGTTCATCATCTTGCAGAATATGAACAAGACCTTTTACCTCACTTTTACGCCATGCTTTTACGAGATCTTTAAATAAATTTTGGCCTGCATCTACACCTGTTTTAACGCCAAAGTGTTTTGCCCATTTACCCTGAACTTTGCCGCTTTCCATGTAACACGATGCCGAATCGCAATTGTATTCGTAAACTTTTAAACCTGCTGCTGTTAAGGCAAAGTCAAACCGGCTGGTTATTAATTGGTTTAAGCGGTTATCCCACGATTGGCGAATTTTATTAAGCACAACATCGGGTAAATTAAACTTTTTTAATAACTCAGGGTGCTGCAATACATAGTCGGTTGCATGCATAAATAAGCCATGCAGCTCATTTGTTGCATGCTCAATGCTTTGCTGCGCCGTTTGAGATATTGCAAAGTAATTATGTTGATCCTCATCTACGGATGTAAGTTTATGGCCTTGCATCATTTCTACGTAGGCAGCTTCATCGTCATTCGCAATATTTAACCATGACTTGTTTGCTTGGCCTGTATCTACTGCTTTATGGGCTTCTATAATAAATAAATCAGTGTTTAGCTCAGACGTTGGCTCAGCATATTCTGTTTCATCAGTTTGTGTCATCCAACCTAAAATAGTGGCGTCGCTGTAAGAGCACTCAATCCAATAGTCGCCATCTTTAGTTACTTTTGCTTTTAATTCACGGCACCAGTTTTGATTTGTTGGCCATATTTGATGCCCTACATTTTGCTCAGCAAGGCGTATTTTATCTTCATGCACTTCAACAACGACAGCAACATGGCCTGTTTCTTCAAACTCGCCGCCTTCTTCCCATATCAGTAAACTACCTACTTGAGGGTGATGTTTAGCACCATTTTTAAACGCGTTTAGTGGCAGTCTATTTTGGCTATTTACCTCGCGTACTGAACGCAGCTCAAAAATATCGTAAGCCATGGCTATGTCATCAAAAATATAACCATGGTTGAGGTACATCCATCTTCGGGCAAATTCAACGCATTGCCATTTATAGCCCATGTAAATACCGTCTAGGTAACTACGATAGGCGCTACGATTAGGATAAATGCTTTCGTCAGCCGTATCATAATCAGATGAGTAAACAGCAACATTACCAGGTGCATAACCTAATAAAGTACCAAAATCACTAGCAGGAGCAGAAGCTTTCATAAACAAAGATGTTCAAAATAAGGTGTGATAATTTGCTGACTATATGAGTCAAACTGCGTTATAGCAAGATATTACTGGGTATAATCTTTAATTAAATATTGGTGCTAAATAGGGCTTAAAATTATATTTTATTAATCCATAGTTTTAAAAGCAGTAGTTAAGAAATCCCTCCTTCAAAGTGTTTATACATGTAAAACTGAACCTATATTCGTACTTTGGTTAATTTTTTGTTAAACTGTTGCGCTTGATATAGCAAAACTAGCTAAAATTAGTTAAAAGTTTTTAAAACAGGAAAAATAATGGAAGACATAATAAACAACATTGATATTAATCAATATTTACCCGCTGCAATTACGTGGGCAACCAACATATTACTAGCAATTGCAATTTTACTTGCGGGCTTATGGTTAGCGGGCAAAGTACGCAATTTAATTATTGGCTTATGCCATAAATACACTCATCTTGATGATACGCTTTTTCGCTTTTTAGGAAGCATGGCTCGCTACATCATATTAGCGTTCGTTATTATTGCTGTGTTAAATCGCTTTGGTGTTCAAACAGCCTCTATTATTGCTTTACTCGGTGCTGCGGGACTTGCTATAGGCTTGGCGTTACAAGGTGCAATGTCGAACCTTGCCGCAGGCGTTATGTTGCTAATATTTAGACCTTATAAAGTGAGTGACTTTATTGAGGCTGCAGGGCGTTTTGGTAAAGTAACAGAAGTAGATATGTTTACTACTATTTTACAAACGTTCGATAACCAACAGGTTATTATACCAAATAGTCAAATTTGGGGTGCGCAAATTATAAACCATTCACATCATCCAATTCGTGGTGTTGATATGCATTTTGGTGTTGCTTATGGTGAAGATACAACGGCTGTACGTAAAGTTATAGATGGCGTACTTGCAGCGCACCCACACATACTAAAAGATCCAGCGCCTTTTGTTGAAGTAGAAACTCTTAACAACAGCTCAGTAGACTTTTTAGTAAGACCTTTTTGTAAGGGCGAGCATTACTTCGATATTCTTTACACGGTGCCAGAGTTAATTAAAAAAGCACTTGATGAAAACAACATCGAAATACCTTTCCCACATCGTAAAGTTATTTTAGTTAACGAAAGCAAAGATTAACTAAATTTAAAACGGTTTAAACCTAAGAGCACTTTTAAGTGCTCTTTTTTTGTGTGAAAAAGTTACATACCTGTGTAACCTTTTCTTTTATAAATCACCTCAAATACTACATTGTTATCTGTACAGCCCTTTTTTACTAGGTTGGATGGCTGGTCTTTATTTTGCATTTGCATAGTCGCTTTTAGCTTTAAAGCTCATAAAAACTATTGACCCATTAAATCAAACTGTATGAAGGACTAAACATGGCTGAATCATTTAAATACTCAGGTAATAAAGGGCATGGCGGCGAATTGCATCAAAAGGCATCGGATGAACACCCTACCATGACCACCGCGCAGGGCTGCCCTGTAAGTGACGATCAAAACTCATTACGTGCAGGAAAGCGTGGCCCAGGATTATTAGAAGATCATATAATGCGCGAGAAGATCTTTCACTTTGATCACGAACGCATTCCTGAGCGTGTAGTGCACGCCAGAGGCTATGGTGCACACGGATACTTTGAAACTTACGACACGCTTGAAGATTTGACCTGTGCAGATATTTTTCAGCGAAAAGGTGAAAAAACCCCAGTATTTACTCGTTTCTCTACAGTTGCAGGTAATAAAGGGTCTCCAGATTTAGCACGTGATGTACGTGGTTTTGCGGTAAAATTTTATACCCAAGAAGGAAACTGGGATTTAGTGGGTAACAATATACCGGTATTCTTTATTCAAGATGCGATGAAGTTTCCAGACTTAGTTCATTCAGCTAAAGCCGAGCCTGATCGTGGCTTTCCACAAGCGCAAACAGCACATGATAACTTTTGGGATTTTGTGAGCTTATCGCCTGAGTCAATGCACATGGTTATGTGGGCAATGTCTGATAGAGCTATTCCACGCTCTTTACGCTTTATGGAAGGTTTTGGTGTTCATACCTTTAAATTTATTAATGCCAAAGGTGATGAGAAATTTGTTAAATTTCATTGGAAGCCAAAAGGCGGTATGCAATCGGTAGTATGGAACGAAGCTCTTAAGCTAAACGGCGCGGACCCTGATTTTCATCGCAGAGACATGTGGGAATCTATTGGTAACGGCGACTTCCCTGAGTGGGAGCTAGGTGTACAGGTGTTTGATCAGCAATTTGCTGATGAATTTGAATTTGATGTTTTTGATGCCACCAAGCTTATACCTGAAGAGCAAGTACCAGTGCAAATTGTTGGCCGTATGGTGCTTGACCGTGTTGTAGACAACTTTTTTGCAGAAACAGAGCAAGTAGCATTTTGTACTCAAAACATTGTACCGGGGCTCGACTTTACTCCCGACCCGCTACTGCAAGGTCGTAACTTTTCATACTTAGATACTCAAACCAAGCGTTTAGGTGGTCCTAACTTTACGCATATTCCGGTCAATGCGCCTAAATGCCCAATGCGTCATTTTCAGCAAGATGGCCACATGGCAATGCACAATCCAAAAGGGCGTGTTAATTATGAGCCAAACTCATGGAGCGCAGGCGAAAACAACCCGCGCGAATGCCCAGTACATGGCTTTAAAAGCTCAAAGGAACCTGAAGTAAGCGGCGGTGATAAACTGCGTTATCGCTCAGAAACATTCAGCGATCATTACAGTCAAGCCCGTCAATTTTATTTAAGTCAAACAGAGGTAGAGCAGGCGCATATTCAATCTGCGTACGTGTTTGAGCTGTCTAAAGTTGAGCATTTGCCAATACGAGAACGTTTGGTATCGCACTTGTTAAATATTGACGAAACCCTCGCAAATAAAGTTGCCGAAGGACTTGGCTTGCAAGAAATGCCAGACCCAGCTGAAGCTGCTATGCCAACACGTAAAGACTTACCTGTATCTGATGCGTTAAGTATTTTGAAAAATGCGCCCAACACCTTCAAAGGCCGTAAATTAGGTATTTTAGTAAGTGATGGCTTTAATGCAGAAATTTTTGAATCGGTTACCAATGCACTTAAAAGTGAAGGTGCAAACTTTGAAATTATTGCCCCGCAAGTTGGCGGTGCTAAATGCAGTAAAGGTAAGCACTTTAAAGCTGATCAGGTTATTAATGGTGGTCCATCGGTTTTATACGATGCGGTACTTGTACTCACCACCGAAGATGGAGCTGAAAAACTAGCTGCCATAGCAGAAGCTAAAGACTTTGTAAGTGATGCGTACGCACATATGAAATTTATAGGCTTTACAAATGAGGCTAAGCCTTTATTTAAAGCGGCAGGCCTTGATGGAAAAGTAGATAATGGTTGGATAGATTTAGAGGCACATTCAGCCGATAAATTTATAAATACATTACGTAATTTAAGATTCTGGAAACGTTAGTAAGCTCAATAATTAAAAAACCACAGCATGTAATTGTTGTGGTTTTTTTTAGCTCACCTAGTTAAGGTATTAGTTCAAGCCAACAATAAAAATTGGATATATTATGAAGCTTAATGGCGCTTGTCACTGTGGCAAAGTGGTATTTACGGTCAACTCAAAACACCCTTATCCTTACAATTTATGTTACTGCTCTATATGCCGTAAAACCGCAGGGAGCGGCGGGTTTGTTATTAATTTAAACGCGCAATACAGCACGCTTGAGGTTACAGGGCGTGAACACATAACTATTTATCATGCAAAAATAGGCGATAAAATAAGCCCTGCAGAGCGTCATTTTTGTAAGCATTGTAGTGCTAACTTGTGGTTATACGATGCACGTTGGCCTGAGCAAGTTCACCCCTTTGCTGGTGCAATAGATAGTGAGTTACCCATACCGCCAGAGCGCACTCATTTAATGCTTGGTAGTAAAGCAAATTGGGTAAATGCGCCCATTAATAAAGGTGACAAGCAGTTTGAAGAATACCCTGATGAAAGTATTGCTGCTTGGCATAAGCGTTTAAACCTCGAAAAGTAACGCAATTTTTTGTATGAGCTAAGCTTAAATTTAGGGGCAATTAAACGCATATTTAGTTAATTAAATATTAAAAATCACCGCGTAAGTAAAGGAGAATATTATGGCAGTCTCAGCAATACCAAAAGGGTTTCATTCAGTTACACCTTATTTAATTATGAATGACGCACAAAAAGCGATAGATTTTTATTGTGATGCATTTAATGCTGAACACGTAATGCAGATGCCTTTACCTGATGGTGGAATAGCCCATGCAGAAATAATAATTGGTGATTCGCATATTATGCTTTCAGATAATGGTTCTGAAGAGCATTTAAAAAACCCAAAAGAACTCGGTGGTACAGCGCTAAGCCTTATGCTTTATGTTGAAGATGTTGATACCGTGTTTAAAAAAGCAATTGAGCTTGGTGCAACAGAAATAAGACCCGTACATGATCAGTTTTATGGTGATAGGACCGGCACGCTACAAGACCCATTTGGTCATATATGGATCATTGGTACACACAAAGAAGATGTTAGTGACGAAGAGTTAAATAATCGAATCGGGAATATAACAAATCAAGAGCAAGACGCATAACTAGCGAGTGTTAACCTTTCGAGGTTAAGTTTACGGAAGCGCGTTGGTGTTAAAAAGGTAAATTGTAGTAGGTCATACTGGAGTTAGTTGTTTAGTTACTTTTCACAAACTTGCGATAACAACTTATAAAGTTCAAACATGCAGTGCCCGAAAGACTATGCTAAAGGGCAATTAAATTGTCGTTAGATTGAATGATTTTCAATCTTCAAAGGCCAGCACGGTCTGATGATCTTGTATCGATTACAAATTAAAAAGCCGTAGTATTACTACAGCGGCTTTTAAATTAGTGGGTCCGTAATAAATTTTCAAGGCATAAACTTAATACGAATAAGCCCTAAATTTGTTTATCTATTAAGTTTCTTATTTCACTAAGGGTGGTTTCTTTAACTATTTTACCGTCTTCAAATACGACTTCTAATAACCCTTTTGCCTCTTCTTGTTCAGTTACATCATCAAATAAGGTGAGCTCGTTATTTACTCTGTCTATTTTTAAGAGCCCTTTTGCCGACTTTTTCTTTGAGTCAGTTTTTGGGTCTTTAAAAATAGCCAAACGTTCACCAGCTTTAACTACGCTAGTTGCTTTTACAGCAGAGCCATGCGTATCACGTGTTACGTATTGGTAGCTGTAAGAGCCAATACCAAGCACTACTTTTGATGCAAACCCTTTATCCATGAGGCGTTGTAAAATTTGGCGCTGACGGATTAGTGTTATTGCGTCGCCGTAAATAGCGCCAATATGATCATCAAGCAGTTTATAACCTTTTGATGTTGTTGTACCGCCAAATATATCCCATAGGCATTCTATAAGTCCTTTAACTTCACATTCCATCAGTTCAATGGTGTTGTTATCTTCAAGTCCATAATATTGACCGTTAAAGCGATATGCCTCAAAGCCATTTAGAATAGCCTCTTTTTCAGCCTCTTTTTGTGTTTCAAATAACTCTTTGTAATCAGATACCGGTGAAACTTTGTAGCCCGTTAATACTTTAACAGGGTCGCCTGAGTCAGGGCGTATAACTAGGGTGCCATCGCGCGCCATTATTTCGCTTTTTAACTGAGGCAAGTAGTCAGTAACAAGTGTCCAAAAATCCCATGTGTCAGATACAACACTTAAAATCCCTTTTGGTGATTGCTCTTTCATTAAGTACTTAAAAAACTCTATTTCACCTTCCATAATCCATGAGCAGGTAACCGAGTGTTCAGTTGCATCAACAGAGCAGCCAACTAGCTCGTTATCTACATTTGCTCCGTAATATTTTTCTGCAAATAAAACAGCGGGAATGGTATCTGTGCCTACCAGCCCTGATGCTAGATGGCCAAAGCCACTCATTGCCGCAGCGTGTTTGCCAAACATACCTCTAAAGCTAAAGTCATGCCCTTGAAACGGCACAAATTCCATAGGCATTCCTGTTTTTTGTGCAAATTCTTTGAATACTTTTAAATATGCAACAGAAGTTGTAGTACTGGTTTGTATTGGCCAGTTTTCACAGCTTAATACTGTTTCAATCATATTTGTTAACCATTGAAAGCCAGCTTTAGTATTTACTATCGTCATAGGAGGTACTAAATAAGGGACTAGCGTTCCTTCCGGTAATGCTTTAATTTTTAATGGCAAGTAACCTAAATCGTGTAAGTCTTCTAAATACTTTACATCAACTGTATAGCCAAGCATTGAGCTCATAATACGTTTGTGATTAGCAACTGCGGTTGCTTTATCAGCTTTAAAAAACTCACTCCATTCTTCTAAAAGATAACTTTTAATAAAGTATTGAAGGCCAACAAACGCAACTTTATCGTTATTTTCTATATTGCTAAGTTTTCCGCTTCTTGATGTGAAGTTTGCATAAACCTCACTTACGTCAGGATGATAAGCGCGGCTATGGAATTCTTTATAAACATCTTTTTGCATACTTGCAGCTGTAATAGTCATGGTGTTTTCCTTACATCTCAATTATTTGTAAACTAATGGTGTTACTATTTTTAAAGTCATTAGCCGGTTTAAACGAATCTGTTGTATAAATACGGTCTATCAGGCCCTCAAAAACATCAAGCCCCTTTGAAAAAATACCGTGAGTAATAAAAAGAGAAATTTCAACCGCGCCATTACTTTTTAGTACCTTGGCAAGTTCGATAAAGGTTCTGCCGCCGTCACAAATATCATCGGCAATAAGCACGCTTTTACCTTTAACATCGCCAATAATTTCGGTTTTAATTATTTCGCCTGTTTTTAAGTTCCTCACTTTTTGAGCTTGTATAACCTCAGGTACGCCATTGAACTTTTCTGAAATTTTAATGGTTTTTTTACTTGCTCCCGCATCTGGAGAGATGAGTGTTAATTCGCCTTGCAAGAGTCTTTGGCTTAGTTCTTCAGAGCGCTCAAGTAACGAAATTTGTTCAACATTGGTTACCTTATTAATTAAAGCTGGGGATACATCGCTATGGGCATCCCAAATAGTAACCTTTGAAAAATTTAAGCTATTAATAAAGTTAGCCATAACAGCAGCGCCTAAAGCTTCTCCTTCAACGCAAACACGGTCTTGGCGTGCATAAGGAAAGTAGGGAATAACAAGTTCGATAGGCGTTCTGTCATTTGTTAATCTTTTTAACGCATCTACAGCAATCATTAATCTAACCATTTTTGAAGAGGTGGTTAGTCGTTCAAAAATCTCTATTTTTATAGAGCCTGAAAAATTAGCGGCGTTAAATCTGATATGCTCTTCACCACCAGAAAAAGTGAAATTTTCATAATCAACTAACGATTTACTTCCTGATGAGTCATAGCTAAATACTTTCATTTTTTGTTCTTTTAATGTTTGTGTCCTAGCGACACAATTAAATTATCAAATGTTCCTATAGTAATCAAGTTATTTTTTAAACTAACTAGCTGAACTTGTGTATTGTCTGTAATTTTACTGTAGGTTGAAATTGAGGTGTGTTTAATTTATTGTGTCACTAAGACATTAACCTTGCATGGGTATGCAATGACTAATCATTACGATATTACCGAATACAAAAACCCATTATTTACTGTCGACAGTGTGTTATTTACTGTTAAGAATGACGCTCTAAAAGTACTGATGGTTAAGCGAGCGAACGAACCTTTTTCTGGTCGATGGGGACTACCAGGTGGGTTTGTCGACGTAGATATTGACGATAGCGTGAGTATGACTGCGCTTAGAAAACTTAAAGAAAAAACCAGTGTAGCGCCTCAATATTTAGAGCAGTTACAAACATATTCTGGCATTAATCGAGATCCGAGAGGGTTTAGTGTCACTTTGGTGTACTTTGCATTAATTGCGGAGGCGCAAGTATCAACCCACATAGAAACAGTTGATGATGCGAAGTGGATTGATGTTGAACAAGTTAATGATTTACCAGTGGCTTTTGATCACAAGTATATTATTGAACAAGCTAAAGCGCGTTTAAAACAAAAAGCGTTGTACTCAATGGCGCCGGTTTATTGTTTGCCAGAGCATTTTACCGTAGGGCAATTTAAGTCCGTAATTGAAACCATTATAGGTAAATCTGTTCAGCGTAAAAGTATTATTAGACGCATTGAAGCTGCTGATATGTTTGAAACACTAGATGAAAAAGTTAAATCGGGTGGACGCTTAGCGCAGTTATACAAAGTAAAAGCCGGTGTTGATATTGTAAACTTTGAACGTAATTTAAGTGTCTAGTAAATTAAATCAACGCTCTTAAAGTAATCATAAGAGCGCTTTGTTACTTAAGGTAAGTGCTATTAAAGTAAGTTCTTAAGCTATTGAAGTTATTCAGAGCTATCTACAGTAATAAAGCCTTTTAGAAACTCACTTAACGTTTCAGCCTCGTAAATGGCACTTTGTTCATCTGCGCCAAATGATATTATTTGACCTGATGTACCTTTGGTATTTGGTACAAAATCTAGCGCTATAAAATTACCACCTCCCAAATTAAAAAATGGTACCCAGTAGGGGGTAACGTACATGGGTAGGGTTTTTACATTACTTTCATTATCGGTGTCGAATAACTCTTCTTGAGTCCATTCATTATAAATAGACTGCCAGTCGCGCCACTCTTTTAAAATGCGTTGAGCATCCATAAATGCTGTATTTTCGACACCATTATGTAGTGTTAAAAACGATTTTAGTATAGCTGGGAATGCAAAGCCGGCTTCGTTTTCAAATTCAGCATAAATAGCATCGTTGTTTTTGGGCTCAATAACATTGAGGTTATTTTGTTTTACCAACGCTTTAAAATATTGTTCAATTAGTTCAAAGTTATCAGATGCATTAAGCTCAATAAATGGCGTTAAAAAGTCCGCTTTTTCTTTGGTTAACTTTTCAGCAATAAAGCTGTTTGGAACTTGGCTACAAATAAACTCTCCCATACCTTTATGAGTGAGTTCTTTTTCGTTGTTAAAAAGGGAGCGACTTGAGCTGCTATTACTTGTAAACGTATATACTTTAGGTGTTGAGGCATCGTCATTAATTGAGCTAAACCACTGATTAAATAGAGGCGTTGCTTCTACTTGCATGGTTAAAATTTCTTTGTCCTGTAGAAAAGCAATACCATACGCTTTTTCTGACGTTGAATCTGGGGTAATAATGAGCAACTTTAACGTACTCTTTGCTGTTAGATTTTGTATTTCTTTAAAAATAGCTTCTCTAAAAATACTCATACTGCCAAAGCTATCTAAATTTTCAAACTCTGGCAGTGTATTTATTTTTATTAAATCAAAGTGAAAATCACCCCAATTATTTTCTTTTAAATTTTCAGTGTAAGTTATTATGTTTTTCATCTTATAAATTCCATTTTAAAGGTTACACACTCACCGCTACATAACATATTTTTTGTCATGAAACAGGGGGAGTGAAGAATAGTTATTGGAGGTAACAACGTTTATCTAAAAAACCTAGGTATTTTAACATTGTATTTAGGGTTTATTTAGTCCAGGGCTTTAAATAGTTATACATTCTTTCAAATGTTAATGATTGCCTAATTGTTAAGCGGTTGATCACGCTAATGTCATAAAACGCTTGCCGCTAACCCTATTGTTTGTATAATGCTTGGCATAGAGACGAAGGCACATAAATAATCCTTAGCTCTAAAGTGGTTTTTCTTTATCTTCTCGTGTTTAGAAGGTTAAAGAAAAATGACGCCAGCGTGATGAAATTGGTAGACATGGGGGATTCAAAATCCCCTTCCGAAAGGAGTGGCGGTTCGAGTCCGCCCGCTGGTACCACTTTTTATAACCCCAACCAAATTGGTTGGGGTTTTTTTATGCCTAAGATTAATGGTCATAGTTAAATTTTTAGGTATCAAGCTACTAAATTTAGAAGTCGCCCAAGAGTTGGGTAGTAAATATGAAGCAAAGGAAGAGTAATGAAAAAAGTAATTGGTTTGTTGGTTGGTGCAATGGCTTTATCTGGTTGTACTCACCGTATTGGTGATTTTACAATTGCCTCTACAAAAAATATGAATCATACAAATAGCAATCACAAAGTTGATTATGACACACGTGTGGTTGGTAAGGATGTTAAACATACTGTTTTAATTTTCCCAACAGGAATATCTAACATGAAAGAGGCTATGGATAATGCTATCGAGCAAACGCCTTCGGCGGTGGGTCTTTCAAATGTTACCGTTAAAGTTGTGCAGTGGTATATCCCATTAATTTATGGACAGTCTTACTTTGAAGTTGAAGGTAATCCAATCTATGAGGTGGATAATACGAAAACTAAGTAGTTTTTAGTTTTAAATAGCTGCCAACGGTAGCTATTTGACTATCAATTTCTAACATGCATTTGATTAAGGTATGATAGTAATTAATAGATTACTCTGAAATAAATAATAATCATGACCCAATTAACTGCCAAACAGAACATTCAATCGATTGTTAAAGCAATTAAGGCAGAGGAAGCATCACTTCGTCAAAAGCACCCGTTACTTGCACATCAAAACACCTTAGGGTTGATCATTTTATTGCTATCGCTTAGCGTATTAATTGGTGTTGGTGTTTTATATTATTTAGCCATTATACCTGCTTGGGCATGTATAGTACTTGCGGCTATTGCTGCGTCTATTTCCCATGAGTTAGAGCACGACCTTATACATAAACAATACTTTAGCAATCAGCCTTTCATGCATAATTTTATGATGTTAGTAGTATGGTTAATGCGGCCAAATACTATTAGCCCATGGTACCGACGTAAAATGCATTTACACCATCACAAAACCTCAGGCACACAACAAGACCTAGAAGAACGCTTGGTGGGAAACGGTATTAAAAATCCATTTTTACGTGCGCTAGTTATTGTAGATGGGTTATTAGGGCTAATTATTTCTACTAAACGTTTTAGAAAAGAAATTAATGGCTTTAGTTTTTCGAGTGTTTTTAATGCGGGGTTTCCGATAGCGACTGCGTATTTCGCTATTTTATATAGCGTTATTGTATTTCATATTGTTGATTTATTTATACCACTTTCGCTTAATTCGCCTAGCTGGGTACTAAGTATAATGAACGTGTTTGAATTTTTAATGGTCGTGCTCATTGTGCCTAATATTATTCGTTCAAGTTCGCTTAATTTTGTTACCTCAAGCATGCACTACTATGGCGGCGTTAATAATATGCTTGAACAAACACATGTATTAACGAGTCGTTTATTTATGCCGTTTCACTTGTTTTGTTTTAACTTTGGTAAAACGCATACCATCCATCATTTTGTGCCAAATCAGCCGTTTTATTTACGCCAAATGCTAAGTAAAAAAATACTTAAAGTAATGGCGCAGCACAACGTGCGCTTTAACGATTTTGACAGCATTAAAAGTGCGAATGCATATAAATAATTACCCCCAACATAAGGGGAGGTTCTGCATTGCTATTCTTATTTTATAGTTTGAATAGCAATTATGTGCCAAGCCTATTACTCGTTAACTTCTTCTATCCACCACCGCGCTTATTAAAACTCACTTTACGTGCGTTGGTTGACTATTCAATGCCATTTTTAAATCAACAAAAGCAAAAGTGGTAGGCGCTAATTAGCGCTAAATCTTCAAACTAAAAACAGAGAAAGCCAGTGAAAAGTGAAGTGGCCCTTCATAGTTGGGCATCTAGCTTAAATGGGATTGATTATTGTAGAGCCTTCAGTAATAGTGGTTATAGAGCAAACTAATTATGTTCTCAATAATACATAAGGGCTCGTGCTCATCAATATTATAAAAACCAATAAATATAATAAGGACAAACAGGATGAAAAAATCACTAATTTCAATAGCGTTGGGCTTTGCTGCCCTTAGTGCGTTTAATGCCAATGCAAACATTGATCAGCAAGTTAAAAAGATAGAGCAACAGGTTATTGATTGGCGACGTGATTTTCATCAAAACCCTGAGCTTGGAAATCGCGAAACCCGCACAGCAGGTATTGTCGCTAAGCACTTAAAGTCGCTGGGTATGGAAGTACAAACAGGGATTGCTTATACAGGTGTTGTGGGGCTATTAAAAGGTGCAAAGCCAGGCCCGACAGTAATGCTACGCGCAGATATGGACGCGCTGCCCGTTACTGAAAAAGCCGATGTTGATTTTAAATCAACTAAAACCACTAATTACCGTGGTGTAGATGTAGGCATAATGCATGCTTGTGGGCACGACACGCACGTGGCCATGCTAATGGGCGCTGCACAAGTGCTTGCAAACATGAAAGATGAGCTACACGGTAATATTATGTTTGTATTTCAGCCTGCAGAAGAAGGCGCACCAGAGGGGGAAGAGGGTGGCGCTGAGCTAATGCTTAAAGAAGGCATATTTAAACAATACAAACCAGAGGCTGCTTTTGGGTTACACATAACATCTAGTTTGCACAGCGGTAAAATTGGCTATAGAAGTGGCCCTGCAATGGCCAGTGCAGACCGATTTGAAATAACTGTACATGGCAAGCAGGCACATGGCTCTGCACCGTGGACTGGGGTTGACCCCATTGCCGCAGCTGCGCAAATAGTAACAGGCGTAAATCATATTGTTAGTCGCCAAATCAACATTACCAAAGAGCCTGCTATTGTCTCGTTTGGTAAGATAGCGGGTGGGGTACGTAATAATATTATTCCTGAAGAAGTCGAAATGGTAGGTACAATTCGTAATTTTGATATGGATAACCGAGCACAAATATTTGAAAAAATAAAAACCACAGCCACGCACATTGCTAAATCGTCAGGTGCTACTGCAGAGGTACACATTCACGAAGGTTATCCGGTAACGATTAATAACCCAGAGCTAACCGCGCAAATGTTACCTAGTCTTAAAAAAGCAGCGGGTAATGGAAACGTAGTTGAAATGGGAAAAATAACCGGCGCAGAAGACTTTTCGTTTTACGCATTAGAAGTGCCAAGTGTATTTGTGTTTTTAGGCGGCACACCCAGTGAGCAAGATTTAAATACAGTGGCTAGTAATCACTCCCCTTATTTTTATGCCGACGAATCATCGTTTAAAGTAGGTACTAAGGCACTTAGTCTATTAGCCGTTGATTATTTAAACGCACATAAAAGATAGCTTAAACGCACCACGTTACGCTATTAGCTTAACGTGGTATTGCTGTTTTATTTAAAACATCGGATCATGTTTGTAGCACTTGCTCAACGTTGAAAATCACTCTCAAAAATTAAAAATCTAACCGAACATACAAATGAACCGGCGAGCAGTTTTTTTATATTTTAAAAATAATGAATCGATATTGCCGGTCTTATATCTCGATTCAATCTTCATAAGCATTAAGGATTTAAATAATGGAAATTACTGGAAGCTGTTACTGTGGTGAAATTAAATACCAAGCAGAATCTCAAAACAATAATGCACTTGTTTGCCATTGCAGCGATTGCCAACGTATGTCGAGCGGTCCATTTAGAGCCGTTATAATTGCAGAGCCAAACTCGGTTGTGTTTACCCAAGGTGAGCCAAAAGAGTTTGTTAAAACAGCCCAAAGTGGTAACAAGCGTGCGCAGGGCTTTTGTGGCACATGTGGTACAACACTTTATGCTACAAATGCAGAAAAAGAAGGTCGTGTTTATGGGTTGCGTATTGGTGCGGTTGATCAGCGCGATGAGTTTAAACCGTCTGCACAAATTTGGTCACAATCAACGCTTACATGGTTAAATAATTTACACGAAGTTCCTGCTTTTGAAACCACACCACAAAAATAAGGTAAGCCAGATGATGAGCTCACTGATAAAAACCGCTTTTTTAGCAAGTACATTAATTACCGGCAGTGCATTTGCAGCTTCGAGTAATATCGACTTTTTAAATGTAGGCAAAGCTAATCCTAACTTACCATTTTCGCAAATAGTAAAAGCCGGTAACACGCTTTATATGTCGGGCCAAATAGGGATTAACCCTGCAACCGGTAAGTTAGCGGCTGGTGGTTTTGAAGGCGAGACTAAACAAACACTTGAAAATATTAAACGCACTTTAGAGCAATATAACTACAGCATGAGCAATATAGTTAAATGCACGGTTATGCTTACTGACATAAACGACTTTAAAGCATTTAATGCCATTTATACTCAGTATTTTAGTGCGCCGTATCCTGCACGTAGTGCTTTTGCTGTAAAGGCGTTAGCGCTTGATTCTTTAGTAGAAGTTGAGTGTATAGGTTCACTTTAAATTAAAAGTTAAGTTTTTCTGAAATTTTATTAGCTAAACGGCTGTCTATTTGAATAGTTACATAACAGAGGAAATAATATGTGTAGTTCACCTAAAAGCAGCCGAGCAGTTAAAAAAACAGCCATTAGTTTTAATGATGAGCTTACTCAAGAGCAGCGTCTACGCTTTGCTGCAAAAGCTAATTTAGCGCAAGAGCGTCGTGAGCAGCGCGAAGCAACTAATAAACGCTATGAGCAAAAACACACGAGCAACAAGCCTTCACTAGGTTTATTTTCGTGGTTACAGCAACTCGTTAGCTGATTTAGCTAAAGTGGTATTTTTACCACTGCCTAAACCACATAAAGCACACAGTACACCGGCAATAGCGCATAACCATAATGGCGCACTCCAACTGCCTGTTGTAGTGTGTAATGCACCAGCTAGCATAGGACCAATAGCCGCGAGCAAATAACCTACGCTTTGCGACATACCTGAAAGCGACGCTGCTTGTTGCGAATCGTCAGTTCGTAAACTAATAAACGACAGCCCCAATATAAAACATGCCCCAGAGCAAAAGCCCAGCATTAAGGTCCACACAAAGGCAAAGTTAGGCATGTAAAGCAGCCCCAATGCACTAAGTGCACTGAGCATAGCTAAAATAAAGCTAAGCGCGCTTTGATCTTTTAATTTGGCAAGTAGCGGAATTAATATAAAACCTGGCAATGCGGTCGCAATTTGAAAAGCCCCATGATAAGCACCTGCTTGCGTAGCACTTTGGCCAGCTTCGGTTAATATGCTAGGTAACCACGTAATAATTATATAATTTAAAAACGAGTTTAAGCCCAGCAGTAGGGTAATTTGCCATGCTAGTAAATAGCGCCATACACTTTTTGACGTGTTAGCGTGTTGAGCAATACTCGCGGGTTTTGTGTGCTTACTTAATTGCGACATCCATACAATAATACTCGCCAGAGTAATAAGAGCTGATGAGCCCAGCGCAAGTTGCCATCCTAATCCGTTTAACTGACTAAGCGGAAATACCAAAGTAGAAAACCCACCCGATACCACGCCCATAGTAAGCACGTAGGCTGAGGTCATTAACGCAACCTTTGCAGGAAAGTCGCGCTTAATTAAACTTGGTAATAATACGTTTGCAATGGCAATGCCCACACCAATAATAGCGGTGCCTACAAAAAGCATGGCTGAGGTATTTATTACCCGCGCTGCAACCCCTGCAAGTATAAATAACAAAGCCACAAACAAGGTGCGCTCTAGCCCCTGCTTTTTAGCAAGAGTTGCGGCCATTGGCGATACAACCGCAAAGGCAATGAGTGGCAGTGTTGTTAAAAAACCAGCTTGCGATGCGCTAAGCCCAAAGTGATTAATAATTTGTTCAAGCACAGGTGCAATACCTGTAAATGTGGCGCGTAAATTTGCGGCAATAAGTAATATGCCAAGCACAAGTAATATGCCAGCAAAGCGTGATTTAGGTGTGTTATTTAACAAAAGGGAAGACCATTAAAGCTAATACTTAATGGGCGCTAGTATAAAGGCTTAGCAAAAACTATAATTTAGAGATAATGACATTAAATAACTAAAAACAGACAAAACTATGTTTGATGCAATTGGTTGGGACGACATTAAAAATTTTGAAACTATGGCGCAGCCCATAATAGCCAAAATAGAGCATGCCCATGCAAGTCACGAAATACCACTGCACACCCATCCAAAAGGGCAATTAATTTTAGCGCTGCATGGTTATGTAACGTGTGAAGTGTCGGCCAAAATGTGGATGGTGCCTACGCACAGTGCAATTTGGATCCCAGCACAAAAGGTGCATAGTAATAGGGCGTCTGATAACGCGCAGCTTTGTCATTTATTTATTGATAGTAGTAAAAGCGGTATGCCGCTAAATACTTGTACGTTAGCTATTACGCCGTTAGTTAAAGAGCTAATGTGCGAGTTGGCTGCGCATAATCAGCACTATACTTTAAATAGTAAAACAGCGCGTTTAGCGCAGGTGTTATTTGATCAACTTATTGAAATGCCCGTACAACCACTGGATTTTGTATTATCTAAAAATGAGGTAATTCAAACCATGAGCGATCAGCTTATAAATATGCCAAATAACCGAAAAACACTACCACAATGGGCTAAGCAGTTTGCATTAACTGAGCGCACATTAGCGAGGTTAATAAAAAAAGAAACCGGTATGACATTTGGAAAATGGCGTACGCAATTGCATATAATTACAGCCTTAAAAGCGCTATCAGATAAGCAAAGTGTGCAGCAGGTGTCGGAGTTATTAGGGTATGAGTCGGTTAGTGCGTTTATTACTATGTTTAAAAAGGTAATGAAAAAGTCGCCCATGAAATACATGAGCGACTTAAATCAGTTAAATTAGCTTAGCTCTTAAATAAGTTTAGCCCTTAATAAGCATTACCACGTATAAGTTGCCGAAAGCATCGCGTTACGTGGTTTGCCAGGAAAGTACCTGTCGCCGGTAAAACTGGTGTAATCGGCCCGCTCCGCATAAGCCTTATTAGTTAAATTAATAATGCGGGCAAGCACTTCAAGGTTATTAGTAACTTGCCACTGTGCGCGTAGGCTTAAAACATCATGCCCTTGGTATTTATTTAAATTTTCTGGGTCGGTGTAGTAGTTACCAACGCGATGCCACTGCAAAGCAAATTGCGCGTTGTTTAATGCCTGCCATGTTAAATCGAGATTAGCAATATTACGCGGCGCGGTATCTATGTCGTTGCCGTTTATATTTAAACCGTTAAGTATTTGGTTGTTAGTATAAGTATGCTTTGCGTGAGTGCCTGCAAAGTTAAGCGCAAGCGACTGCGTTAGCTGGTAGTCAAGTTCAAGCTCAATACCACGATGGCGAGAGCTGCCATTATTTACCGTAAAAAAATCGCTATCGCGGTAAATCGTATTGTGTTTACTCATAGCGTAAAGTGACACGCCATAAAGTAGTTTTTCGTAAATTCCTTTAATACCCAGTTCTGCATTATTGGCTATTTCGGCGCTTAAATTTGCAGTGGTTTGCTCGCGTTGTAATTGGTATAGCTCAGCCGCTTGTGGCGCTCTGTAACCGCGAGAAAAGTTTGCATAAAGCGTGTTATTTGTATTGTACTGATAACTGACCCCAAGCTTTGGCGATAGATTACTAAAACTATTTTTCCCACTTTCAGGGCGGCTGTATCGGCAGCCACCAAAGCCGCATTCTGTGCCGTCGTCTTTTGTTCTACCTGCAAGCATATTATTGGTGTAGTCGTACTGCATATGCTCGTAGCGCACACCTGCGGTAAGTAACCACTTATTTAATTGCCAATCAATAGATGCAAAAGGGGCATAAAGCGTGGCGTTTACATCGTAATCGTAATGCTTACCTTGTGGCACTGTAGCAACTAAAAAAGCAGAACCTTGAGTGGGCTCGTTTTGGCTTTGAGTAAAATCGGCTTGCGTGTATTCGCCGTCAAGCCCTAGGTTTATTTTTATATTACTTTGTAAATTATATTGATAAAGCGATTGTACGCCAAACCCTGTTTGACTGTTTTTTTCAAGCGGTGTGCCGGGTAAAAAGTGCTTAAAAAAGTCCATGCTTTGGTCGCGAAAATATAACGTAGTAGAGAGCACATCATCGTTATTTAATTGCCATGTTGCATTGCTCCATGCTCTAAATGCACGTGCTTTTCTAAATGCGTCTGGGTCAAAGTTTTTTTGCGAGAGGTCTTCGTTTTTATAGCTTTCAAAGCCTGTAATAAATCCAGCCGTTTGCTGATCAAGATTTGTGTAAGTAAGGCCTGAGGTAAGTAATAAATTATTATTTGAATAGCGATGGCGAATATTTACTTTTTGTTGTTCTACGCTTTCGTCGTCGCGGTAACCGCTATCGTCGGTAACACTTGCGTTAATGCCTATACCGCTGTTGCCGTAATCTTGTCCTGCACGTAATTTGTAGCGAGTATAACCGTACGAGCCATAATCTAAACCAACTAAACCACCGCCTTGAGTAGTGTCGGGCGTTATTACATTAATAACCCCATGCACAGCATTTGAGCCATAAAGTGCAGAGCCAGGGCCTTTTAGCACTTCAATGCGCTGCGCCATTTCGCTGTGCGCCTCAAATAGCTCGTTTATATTACAAAACCCAGCGGCTCTAAGTGGTATACCATCCTCCAAAGTCAATATGCCACCACAAGCGCCTGCGCCCGAAAGCACTTGTGAGCGAAGCGCGGGTAAATACTCTTGGCCATTTCCGCGTTGAATATTAGCCCCTGCTACACGTTGCAGGGCTTCTTCAATATGGGTAGGCGCTATGCTATTTAGCTGTGCTTCACTAAGTGTGCTTATTGATAAAGGGAGTGGGGTCGATAGTGCTTCAATACGTGATGCCGTAGTTGTTATGGTTTCTATTGCATCATTATTTTGATTATCGGCAAACGCAGTGTGGCTAAAGGGTAATATCAGCGGCAAAAAATAAGGTTTCATACATTCCTTGAAAGTAATCTATATTGCATTACCTCTATAATATGCGGTTTTAATGTGCTTTTAAACTCGTTGCGTTAAAGCGTACGTAACCTATAAACCCGATACGTAATTGATAAAACAAAACAAGCCACAGCAGGAAACACCAAAGCCAGCACTAAGTAATGCTTAAATAAAACGTAGCCGGTTATACCGCCTAGTAAAAAGCCTGCAATAATGAGTAAAAACATAACGCCTTTACGGGTATCAAATTGCTCACCTTTAAGCGCTTTACCTAGCATTAAACCAAGGTCAGTAAAAATACCGGTTAAATGTGTCGTACGTATAACAGCACCACTGTAATTAGTTGCTAGCGCATTTTGTAACCCACACGCAGCAGACGTTAAAATAATGCCGTAAACGAATGTGTTTTTGAGTAAATAAGCACTCGCAAGTAGTAGCAATCCTTCAATAAAAAGCAAAGTGTCGTAATGACGACCAAGTTTTAAAGAGCCACCAGAGAGCAAAAAGCCCGACAGTGCCGAACCCAACATAAAGCTAACAATTATTGAAAGTAACAATAAGGCAGTACTGGGATTAGTTATTGCTTTAATACCAAGTAAAGTAACAGAGCCAGATACATGCGAAATAGCCTGATGTTCAAATCCTAATAAGCCTACAGCGTTTACTATGCCCGCTATAAATGCGAGCGTAAACGCGCCATATTCAACCCACTTTGGTAGTTTTGTAAACATTGGTTATCTCTTAACGTGTGCAGTGTTAATTATTGAGTTTGTGCTTTAAAACGCTTTATTTGCTCATCAACTAATTTTGTATCTATTACGCCACGCTTAAAAGCAATGTAAGTAGGAAACGTAAACTCATTGAGCTGCCTAGCGTATACGTTTTTATATTCCTTTGAGTACCACAAACCCGCCTGATAGTTAGTTATTGCGTATTCAACGCGATTTTTTTCTAGCAGCTCAAAAGTGTCTTTAGTTGAAAGTGAGCGAAGCAGATTATTCTCATCAAGTTTATACTTTTTAGCAATAACCTCAGGCACAGCAACACCGCGTAGCATCGCTATTGGGGTATTTGATAAATCGTCAGTGAGCAGTTTATCTTTGTTTAAAGCAAATAAACCATACTTAGTAGTATGCAAGGGCACGCTTGTAAAATCTAAATACTCTGCTCGTTCCTCTGTATTGGCCAAAGAGAAATAGCAGTCGTAGTAGCCCAGCGCCATTTCTTTTTTAACGCGCGCCCATGGCAGATGAATTACGTCAATTTTAAGATTTAAATTACGCTCAATAAAGGTTAAGTATTCAATATCTAAACCCGTGAACGTATCGCTTTTCTCATCAAATATAGTAAAAGGCGGGTAGTGGGTTGTTACGCACCGCAAAGTTTTACTTGGCGCTGCAAGTAATAACGAAGGTAAAGTTAAAGCTAAAAACAGAAATATTGCGCGCATAAATAAAAATTCGATATCTTTTAAAATACATAAATTGAACGCCAATTATACAGTTACTGAGCTTAATTGCATTGATCTAAGTATTTTTACCTAGCGTATAAGTTAAATTTTGTGAGATATACCATGTTTAACGCAGAGCAGCAGTCACGCATTATCGAAATGGCGTGGGAAGATAGAACCCCTTTTGAGGCAATAGAGCAGTTATACGGATTAAAATACTCCCAGCTGGTGGTATTTATGCGCGAACATATTTCAAAAGGCAGTTTTAAAGTGTGGCGTAAACGCCATGCTGGTCGTAAAACAAAACACTTAAAATTACGCGATCCCGCTATTATGCGAAGCCACTGTAAAACACAATATAAACAACGTTAAATAAGTGTAAGCTGTTTCATATGATGTTCAGCCGTGTTTGTTAACCTTTAGCTATTAATTACGCTAGAGATTATTTATGAGAGCACTAACATACACAACACTAATAGCATTGGCTTTATGTTCAATAAGCGCCGACGCAAAACCGCATAAAGATAAGCATGGTCATAAACACGGCCATAATAAGCATCATTCACATAAACACAACGACAATGACTACCTTTCTAAAAAAGAGGCAAAGCAGTTAATTCGCGCAGGTTGGACGCCACCAGGGCTAAGTAAAAGCTACCACAGAGGCGACTATTTAGATCGTGATTTATATAAACGAGGTAGAGTGATTGAACGCTCTAGAGATAATGGTACAGTGAGTATAGAAATAGACCGTACAGTTATCCATATGGTGCACGACACCCGAGAAATACTTTCAATTTTAAGTCGCTAAATTAACTTTATAAGGATATTAAAATGCTTATTGCGTTGGCTATAATTATTGGCTTTTTTTTACTGGTTACCTTGTTGCCTATGTCGTACAGCCAGCATTACTTAGTGCGTAGCTGCGACTTTGTGCGCTTACAAGTATTTTATATTGCCAGTTTTGTAGCCGTTACATCGTTGTTTTTATTATGGCAAAGTAGCGCAATAGGTTATGTATTTATAGCCTTAACCTCATTACTTATAATGATTTTACAAGGTAAATGGATTTACCCGTATACGTGGCTTGCTAAAAAAGAAGTGCAAAGCGCACCAAAGCATATAGACCACAGCGTACGAATTATGTCGGCAAATGTACTGATGTCGAACCATAAAAGTGAGCAGCTAATTAGCCTTGTAGATGAGCACCAACCCGACCTACTTATTACGCTTGAGAGCGATAGCTGGTGGGAAAATAAATTATCAGTCATTAAAAAAAATTACCCGTATTACATAGAATGCCCTAAAGACAATCGTTACGGCATGCACTTATATAGCAAGTTTAAAATACTCGATGCACAAATATGTGAGCTAATAGAAGAAGATATTCCCTCAATTCATATTTTGTTTGAAAACGATGAAGGCCTGCAAATGCAAGGGCACTTTATTCACCCAGCACCACCAAGCCCGACAGAGGAAGACTCATCGCGTCCGCGCGACTCAGAGCTAATAATGGTGGCTAAAGCACTTAAAAACCCAACACGACCTACCATAGTTGCCGGTGATTTAAACGACGTAGCATGGTCGCGTAGCACCCGTTTATTTATGCAAATAAGTGGCTTTTTAGACCCTCGAAAAGGCCGTGGTTTTTATAACACCTTTCATGCAAGCTACTTTTTTATGCGTTGGCCGCTCGATCACTTATTTCACAGCGAAGGCTTTAAAGTAAAACGTATTAAGCGCTTAGCTAAGTATGGCTCTGATCACTTTGCGCTACTTACTGAGCTTTCTTTTGAGAACGCCAATCAGGAGTCACTAGAAGATAAACCCGAAGATCTAAAGCATGAAGAAATCCAAGAGCTTGCTATGAATAAGGCAGATAAGCGAAAAGTGCCGAGGTTTGAGGAAAAGTTATAGCTATTAGGCAGTGTAGGTCGGATAAGTGGCGAAGCCACGCCATCCGACAAAAATAATGAATTGGCTAGCAACAACACGACTACCACGTTTATGTTGTCGAGTGGCTAGAAAGTGCCATGACGGATGCTCATAACCTAAGTCACTTGTTATACGCGTTTCTCAACTTTCCAAGGAGGATTTAAGCGGTTTTCACCTGCCCAGTAAAGTTTGATTTTATTACCAGACGGATCTTTAAGTATTGCTTCTTTCCACAAGTACCGTTGCTCTGTCGGCTGTTGTTCAAACTGAAAACCTTTTTTGGTCAACTCAGCACACAGTTCATCAAGTTTTTCATGCTCGAAGTAAATCACAGAACTGTTTTCAAATTCACTGGATTCGAGTGATAAGGAAAAAGTAGAATTCCCATCTGGGCAAGAAAACCTTGTGTAATGGGGCGTATCGACAATTTGAGTGAAGCCGAGTTTTAGATAAAAGTTAACAGCAACATCCATATCTTTTACTGGTAAAGTAACCTGGTTAAGTTCCATTTAAACTCCTAGCGTATAACTTTTCAATAACGGGCGCAGGCACATAAGCATAATAGCGAAGCCGCCCTGCGTGTATGCGTCCCAGCGAACGTAGTGAGCGAGTTTACTGAGTTGTTATGCATGTTTATATACAGAGTGAGTTGTGTTTTTAAAACAGTGTAAGGCGATAAAGGCCCCTAAAGTTAAACTAGCCACACTGCACAAATAATTTAAGCCATAGATTATCGTTTCCATTCGGCTCTCACTGTCGAGAAAAACATAACACGAGGAAATTATGTAAAGTAAAGCTATAACAGAGCTCCCAATTTTATAGGAAATCTTTGACGTGTTAAAAGCAGCGAACAGCAATGCTACTGAAAAAAACACACTTGAAAATGCTCCGATGTAATAAGCTGAATCTTGGAATTGATAACCTAATTCTTCATTTCGTAACATGACAAAAGGGGATATGAAACCGATTAATTCGGCTAGAATTGGTCCACTAAATAGTCCAAAAATTAAAATTTTAAGAGCACGGATCACTACACCTCCTTCTAAATGTATAACAACTTTATCAGAGGACACCTCCCTATTTTAGCGCGAAGACATCCTTATTTTGTGAACTTATATTAATAGCAAATACTATAAGTTATTGCCAGCTATAAATATTATGCTTACTGTAGCTTATATAAATATGTAAAAAGGGGAAAGTTTCCATATATTATTACTAAGTTAATGGCGACTCACCCGAACGACCGGTTAGCGCTCATTGTTGCCTGTCAGGTTAAGTCTAGTGAAATAGATTGCATTGCATAGTTAAAGTTTTTATATTGTTCGGCAATATTTTATTTGGTGCTAATAAAGCACTGCGTGCAAAGGAAAGCATGTGAATTATAAAAAAATGTACTACCCAGTTAAGGCGCTTGCTGTTTTATCTTTAGTTGCTGTTGCTATTAAGTACTGGATGCCAACTGAAATTGGCTTTGCGTTTATGCTGTTGCCTTATTTGCTTCTATATTTTTTAGCTAACGCTAAAAACTATAAAAATAAACGGCTCATTTTTATTAGAATTATAGCTGCATTATGTACTATTACTTTAGCGCCAGTACTTGTCTTTGGTATTGAACCTGACCCTCAGGCTGGGATTGGTATTATGTTTTTGCTGATAATGCAGCTAGCTGCAATTAGTGCCTCTGAATTTATTATATTATTCTTGTATGTTGATAATTATTAAAAAGCAAACTGCTCATTTACAGTTATTACTGTGTAGTTGCTTTGTGGTTTGAACTTAGTAAAGACTAAGCTCTTCTGTAATCTAATTTTAAAGTTAAAAAAACCTAAAAGCGGTTACCCACTTTTAGGTTTTTTAATGTACTAGTATTTAAGGCTAAATTAGCTATTGATCATAATACATTTGATATTCACAAATTCGCGCATACCAAAGCCGCCGTGCTCTCGGCCGTAGCCACTTTCTTTAACACCACCAAACGGTAGGTTAGGTTGTGCTAAACCGTAGCCGTTAATATTGATCATACCGGTGTCGAAGTACTTTTTAGCTAGTTCAATGGCTTTTTTCTCATCTTTAGAGAAAATACCGCCGCCTAAACCGTAGCGAGAGTCGTTAGCGATGCGCATTGCATCGTCGTTGTCTTTGGCTTTAATAAGCGAAGCTACTGGGCCAAATAATTCGTCGTCGTAGGCTGGCATACCAGGGGCTAAGTTATCTAGTAGAGTAGGTGGGTAGTAATAGCCTGTTTGCGAAGGTATTTCGCCGCCCGTTACTATGTTTGCACCTGCTTTAACTGATTCCATTACTTGGTCGTGAATACCGTCGCGTAGATCCTCACGTGCCATTGGACCTAAGTCTGTGTCATCAGCCATTGGGTCGCCCATTTTCATGGCTTCAAATTGCTCTTTAATTTGCGCTTTAAAGTCATCGTAAAGTGACTCTACAACAACAAAGCGTTTAGCTGAAACACACGTTTCACCGTTATTGATCATGCGCCCGGTTACACAGGTTTTAACTGCAAGCTCTAGGTCTGCGTCATCAAGTACTAAGTAAGCGTCGTTACTACCAAGCTCTAACACTGTTTTCTTAACGTGTTTACCTGCTTCTTCTGCTACTTTTTTACCTGTAGCATCACTACCGGTAAAGGTTACGCCGCTAATTGCTTTGTGCGAAATTAAAGAACTGGCTGTTTTGCCGTCGATAAGTAAATTGTTAAAGCAATACTCTGGGAAACCAGCTTGTTTAAATAGCTCTTCTATTTTTTCAGCCATGCCAAATACATTACCAGCATGCTTTAATACGGTTGTGTTACCCGCCATGATGTTAGCAGCACTGTAGCGAATTACCTGATAAAGCGGAAAGTTCCACGGTTGAATACCTAATAGTACACCTGTTGGTTGGTAGCTGATAATTGCGCGGCCGCCGTCCATATCACGTTCTTCGTCAGCAAGTACTTGTGGGCCTTGTTCGGCTGTATAACGACAAATTCCTGCACATAGTTCAACTTCTTGAAAGCCTTGCTCATAAACTTTACCCATTTCTTCGGTCATGAGTTTTGCAATAGCTTCTTTTTGATCTTCAAAGAGTGAGGCTAACTTATTAAGGCATTTTGCACGTTCAGTGAATGACGTTAATCGCCATTTTAAATATGTTTCGTGAGATTTTTCGATTACCTGTTCTGCTTCCTTTTGAGAAAGTAGTGTATAGGTTTCAATGGTTTGCTCAGTTGCGGGATTAATCGTTTTAACTGTGTTACTCATTTCTATCTCCTTACAAATTTAGTTATTTAAAAGGTGCAAGGCTAGAGCCAGTTTTTATCATAAGTTGATTTTGTTTTTATCCATCTGATTTTATTAGTTAAATTTATATTTTTGTTGAAGGGGGTATTTTTTAAATATAAAAATTGAAGTGCTCGAGGCAGTAAAATATTCTGGGCGTTGCAAAATTTACAACACCCTCTGGGGCAAACACAGAGCTTTATATTAGCTCCTTTGCAATGCGCTTTAATAAGTAAGTTTCTCGTAAAATAGAAAGCCCTTGTTTTTCACTGTTAGCAATGGTGCGCTCGTTATGTGCAATTGCGTCGTTAATATCAACCCATTTGGCTGTCATGCCATTTTGCTGCTCGTAATGCTCTAACTGCGCTTTGCCAAACTCGTCGGCAATATTACATACAAAGCAATACGATTTAATATGAATAATATCAAAATCGTCTTTATACCAAGGGCGATACTCTTCATAGAGTCCAAAAGCTTTAACTATACTTATTTGTTGTGCACCGGTTTCCTCGCTTAGTTCGCGAATTAAGCCTTGCTCAATACTTTCGCCGTCATCTACTCCACCGCCGGGTAGGCTGTAGTCTTCATAACGGTTTGTATACATTAAAAGTATTTTATTATTTTTAATTACAATGGCGCGAGCTGTTAAGCGTGTAAATTGGGTGCCTTGGTCAATATTAATACCTGAATGTATTAAGGTTTTTAATTGCTGCATTTCGTCTCCTTTTTTAGGTTTTTAATAATAATAGTTGCTACCATTCTATAAATAGAAACGATTTTAATTATTAATCATAATTTATGATCGATTTTTTTCAGCATACGTAAATATTAGGTTGGTAACATTTATAGCATTTAATCGCTTAAGTTTATTTTAAAAATTAGATTCTGGGCGCACCTTTAAATTAATATCTAGGATGCGTAGAATAAGAAAAAAGCATAGGGATTTATCATGTTAGACATACTTTTAGTAGATGATGACGTTGAATTTAGTGACGTTGTTTGCCACATAGTCGAATTCCTCGGCCACAATATAAGCACAGCTACCAGTTTAAAAGAAGCACATCAATGGTTTGAAAATAATACCTTTGATCATGTGCTGCTTGATTTTATGCTGCCTGATGGTAGCGGTTTGCACTTACTTGATCACTTAAAAACGATTGGGCAATCTCCAAAAATTACACTTATTTCGGGCCATCCTTCAGTTAAAGGTATTTTAGCTGATATGTGTGAGCCAAATGTAGGGCATTTATTAAAACCATTACAACGTGAAGATTTAGAACTCGTTTTAAATGGTCCTAAAAAAGCAGTTAAAAAAGCAAAGTCGAGCGGTATTGTACGCCACTTTGGCGGTTTAATTGGTGAATCTGAGCCAATGCAAAAGCTTTACAACATGATTGAACGCGTAGCTAAAACAAATGCTAACGTGATGCTTATGGGTGAAAGTGGTGCAGGTAAAGAAGTAGTGGCTCAAGCTATTCATAACGCAAGCCAGTGCGAAGGGCCATTAGTTGCTAGCAACTGTGGCGCACTTTCAAAAGAGTTAATTGGTAGTGAGTTATTTGGCCACGAAAAAGGCGCATTTACAGGCGCAATTGCACGTAAAGAAGGTGTATTTGAGCAATCAAATAACGGTACTTTGTTTTTAGACGAAGTAACTGAAATGCCAATTGATATGCAGCCAAATTTACTGCGAGTGCTTGAAACTAAAAAGGTAACACGCGTAGGTGGTAACAGAGAAATACCAACCAATTGCCGTGTTATTTCAGCTACTAACCGCTCGCTTACCGATTTAGCACAAAATAATGTTATTCGTGAAGATATTTACTTTAGGTTGGCTGTTTTTCCTATTGATATACCGCCACTTCGCGATAGAAAAGAAGATGTACCTTTATTAGCAAAAGCCTTTTTAGATCAACTTAATGACGAAAACGGCACTGCCTTTAGTTGGACTGCCGCACAGCTCAAAGAGCTGCAAAGCTATGAATGGCCGGGTAATGTGCGAGAGCTCCGCCATGCTATACACCGTGCATTTATTATGAGCGACCCACAAACTGGCGACATTATTTTACCTGATAACTTAGAGTCACCTTTTTCGCGCGTTAATAATCAAGCTGCCGAAAAGCCTGTATCAGCAGGGCAAACAATTGAAGAAGTTGAAAAAGAACTTATTCATGCAACGCTTGATAAGGTGCAAGGTAATAAAACGCTTGCTGCACAAATGCTGGGTATTAGTACTAAAACACTTTATAACCGCCTTAATGCATATGGCGGTATTGGCGAATATAAATAGATTTGAGGAAGGGCATGACATCCGATAACCAAACAGAGCAACTCAATAAATTAGTACACGATGCAAGAGGGCCGCTAAATCGTATTTCGATGAATGCTGAGCTGATTAAATTGGTACTTGAAAACGATATGCCAAAAGAAAAAGCGTTAGATGCACTTGATAAAATTATCAATAATTGCCAACAGTGCAGCGAAAGTTTGCAAAAAATATCAGACTCTCAATAAATATTAAGTGTTGTATAAACTTTAATTCGGGAAGCTAAATGAGCAAGAAAAAACAGCAAGGTAAGGCGAATATCACTTGGGCAACATTTATGGTGGTTGTGCTAGGTATTATTGTGGGCAACGCATTTTTAGCATTGAATACGATTCAAGGCTTAACACAAACCCAAAAAAGTTTAGACAACACTAGCATGCTAACCACTGCAATTGAGAAGCTGCATCTATCCATAGTGCAGGCTGAGTCAGGACAGCGTGGTTATTTATTGACAGAAGAGGCTGATTATTTAACGCCGTACTACGATGCTGTAGGCCAAATTGAAGCGCAAACAGAACATGTCAAGTCGCTTCACTCTGAGATTGACGGTCAAGCTGAGCGTATAGCCCAGTTGTTAGTTCTTGTAGATAGTAAAATTAAAGAATTAAAACAAACTGTAAACCTTGCGCTAGATGACAAAGAAAGACGTGCGTTGTATGTATTAAATACGCATAAAGGAAGAAAGCTTTACAAGCAAATTAGAGAGTATGTTAATGAAATTCAAGACCGCGAATTACTCTTTAAAGTAAGCCATTTTTCTAAATTAGCACAGATTAAAAATGAAGCTAAAATTACATTCGCTATAACAGCAATAACGAGTGCGTTACTGATTATTGGTATGTTTATTATGACGCGCCTTAATTTAAGAAATGCAGCACAATATCGTTTTGAGCTTGAAAAACAAAACGAAACTTTAGCAATAAAGGTTTCTGAGCGGACACAAGAGCTAACATTATATTCAGATGAATTGAGCCGTAGTAACCGAGAGCTTGAAGAGTTTGCTTTTGTAGCAAGCCATGATTTACAAGAACCTCTTAGAAAAATCCAAGCCTTTAGCGACCGTCTTGAAACCATGTTTAAAGATGAATTGGGTGAAAAGGGGATGGATTACATTGGGCGCATGAAAAATGCAGCGCAGCGTATGTCTAATTTAATAAACGACTTATTAGAGTTTTCGCGAATTACAACGCGTGGTAAAGATTTTGATGACACGAATTTAAATGAAGTTGTAGCTGATATATTAAGTGATTTAGAGATAGCGATAAAAGAGTCTGAAGCACAAATTGATGTAGATGATTTGCCAGTTATTCAGGCCGATAAAAGCCAAATGCAGCAGCTGTTTTTAAACTTGTTGTCGAACGCTGTTAAATTTAGGCGTCCCAACGTAAACCCACACATAAAAATTAGTTATCAAGATGAAGACATATTTAGTGCGGATCATAATGCACATTTAAGTTTTCAAGTTATTACCATAGAAGATAACGGTATTGGTTTTTCACAAGACTATGCCGATAAAATATTTGTACCGTTTCAACGCTTACATGGACGCTCACAATATAAAGGCACGGGTATTGGCCTTTCTGTATGTAGGCGTATTGTGGAGCGCCACGGCGGAACAATTACAGCCCAAAGTAAAGACGGTGAAGGTGCAACCTTTATTATAAAACTACCTGTGGAAGCTGAGCTTTTCACATTGCAAGGAGAGGCTTAAATGCCCTATTCAAAAGTAAAACCGATTACTATTTTAATGGCAGACGACGATGAAGATGATCGTTTGTTAACACAAGATGCCCTTGCTGAAAGCCGTGTACTTAACGAGCTTCACTTTGTTGAAGATGGCGTTGAGTTGCTTGAGTATTTAGAGCGTAAAGGTAAGTTTGAAGACAAAGCCGTTTCGCCGCGTCCTGGACTTATATTACTTGATTTAAATATGCCTAGAATGGATGGCCGTGAAGCGCTTGAAGCTATAAAAGGAAACCCTAACTTAAAGGGAATTCCGGTTGTTATATTAACTACGTCTAAACAAGAAGAAGACATGGTTAAAGGGTATAACTTAGGTGCTGCATCTTACATTACAAAACCAGTAACGTTTGATGGTTTGGTTGATTTGATGAAAACGCTAGGAAAATACTGGGTAGAATTTGTAGAGCTACCGACAACATTTAACGATTAATGGAGATTGTATGTTAGATAAAGTGACTCAGTTGCTGCTTGTAGAAGACGATGAAGATGATTACATACTCACCTGCGACTATCTGGACCAATTGGATTCACACACGTTTAACATTCAATGGATAAGCTCCCCAGAGCAGGCAATTGCAACGCTTAGCAAAAATGAGCACGACATTTGCCTGCTTGATTACCGCTTGGGTGCATCGAATGGTTTAGATGTATTAAAAGAAGCAATTGCCAATGGCTTTAGCGGACCCATTATTATGCTTACCGGGCAGTCAAACGACGAGTTAGACTCGGCGGCGCTTGATGCCGGTGCAGTAGATTACTTAATTAAAACAGAAATGAGTTCGAGCCGCTTTGCACGTGCTATTCGTTATGCTTTGGCACGTAAAGATGTTGAAGGCGAGAGAGTAGAGCGCTTAAAAGCTGAAGCCGAAAACCGTTCAAAAGATCGATTTTTAGCTCATTTGAGCCATGAGTTACGTACTCCTCTATCGTCTATTTTAGGTTACACCGAACTGTTAATGCAGAGCGATTTTAGTCAGCAAGCTGAAAATGAATTGGGTGTTATTTATCGAAATGGTAAACACTTATTGAGCTTGTTAAACGATGTGCTCGACTTATCTAAAATAGCAGCCGATAAACTGGAGCTGACCCTAAGCGAAGTTAACCTTGATAGCATGCTTGCCGATGTTTACACGCTAATGCGCGTATCGGTGCTTGATAAGGGCCTTACGCTGCGCTTTGAATCTCATCAGCCATTACCTTTGGTTGCACGACTGGATGCAACAAGAGTTCGTCAAATTTTAATAAATCTAATAAACAATGCGGTTAAATTTACCGATAAAGGCGAAATTGTTGTTAATGCGTGGACGCAATGGGTTGATAATCGCGAAATGCTATTTTTTAGCATTAAAGATTCAGGTATGGGCATTGCCCCTGAAAAACAAGAACTTATATTTAAGCCTTTTGAACAAATAGCCGATGTAGAATCACGCTCTGTAGGTGGCGCAGGCTTAGGTTTGGCAATATGTGCTGAATTGTTAGCGCGTATGCACGGTGATATTAGTTTGCACTCTGAAATAGGCAAAGGTTCTACATTTACGATTTCGGTGTATCCAGGTGATATTAGCGAAGTAGAACGACAAGTACTTAATTTTAGTAGTGCCCCACAATTACAAAGTAAATCGGCTCCATGCAAAGTGCATGGGCGAGTGTTAGTGGTTGATGATTTACGTGATTTACGCATGTTAGTTGGTCATATGATCAGTACCTGTGGTGCGCGCGTAGATTATGCCGAACATGGCCAGCAAGCACTTGAAAAAGTACGCATAGCAGATGCGTATAAAGCGCCTTACGATATTATTTTTATTGATATTCATATGCCTGTAATGGGCGGCAAGGAAGCTACCATAGAGCTTAGAAAAATGGGCTACAAAGGCCCAATAATTGCGCTCACTGCCGCTACGATGAAAGGCATACATGAGGAGCTTGCTGCACTTGGTTTTAACGATGTAATACCAAAGCCTGTTGATAGCGCGGCTTTATATCAATGTTTGCAAGATTACTTGGTAGCGCCAGAGCATGCACCGCAAGCTAAAGATATAAATTGTAGTAATGGCTTAACCGAGAAAAAGCAGCGCTTTTTACTTGTGGAAGACGATCATGATGCAGCGCAAATTACGCAACTACTTTTAGAAAGTTTAGGCGTTGAAACCGTCATTGCGTCTAGCTGCGCACAATGTTTGCAAATACTTAATCACGATCAGCAATTTAATAAGGTATTGTTAGATATGCATTTACCTGATGGTCGTGGCGTTGACTTAGGTCAGCAAATTAATGAACGATATCCAGAGCTACGCTTGGTGATTGTAAGTGGCGCAGAGCCAGACCCTAGAGAAATAAAAGATTTAAATATTGACCGGGTTTTACTTAAACCTATTAATTTGAGCTTACTTGAAACGCTTATTAGCTAGGGCCTGTTTATCTTTCGAGGTTAAATTTGCAGCAGTATGTTTGGTATTTAGGCAAGGCAGAGCCTGTGTAGTGTGGTTATTCCCCATAAATAGGCGATAACGTAGCACAAATGCCAAACATGCGCTGCCCGAAGGGTTATGCCCAGGGGCTATTTACTCTTTGTTGCTCGGTTTTTACTTAGCCCCTAGATTGAACAAATTTTAATCCTGAAAGGTCAACAGGTCCAATAACTGAGAAATTATTTATATGCATTCAATAAAGTTAGTATCTGAAGAATTAACACCATCAAAAGTAGTGTGTGTTGGGCGTAATTATACAGCACACATTGCAGAGCTAAATAACGAAACGCCAGAGCAAATGGTTTTATTTAATAAGCCAAATAGCGCAATTACTAATACGTTATTTGCAGCTCACAACGGCGATACGCTGCATTATGAAACCGAGCTATGTTTTGTAGTTAAAAATAAAAAATTTGCAGGTGTTGGACTCGGCCTTGATTTAACTAAGCGTACTGTGCAAAGTAAATTAAAAAATAAAGGGCTTCCATGGGAGCGCGCTAAAGCGTTCGACGGCTCTGTAATTTTAACTGATTTTGTAGCGTTAACTGATGCAATGAAGCACTTTACCTTTGAACTTAAAATTAATAATGAAGTGGTTCAGCGAGGTGATACTCATTTTATGCTGCACAACCCTGACTCAATTTTACAAGAAATTAGTGAATTTATGAGCTTAGAAGACGGTGATGTAATAATGACAGGTACACCGTCGGGCGTAGGTGAGGTAACAGCTAAAAGTATTTTTGCAGTGGCGCTTTATGCTAATGATCAGTGTTTGCTTGAGCATCAGTGGCAAGTAAGTAAAAATTAATGACTTGCTGTTGGTAGTGTTTATCAAAGTCAGTAAAGGTAGTTTTAAGCCAATTATGCTGACTTTGTTGATACTCAGGCGATTGGAGTACATTAGCTTTTAGTGCGCGGTTAATTTTTTTAAGGGCTTGCTGTGCAAAATTATTAGGTGCGTTAGCCGCACAGCCTATTGCTCCTCTTATAAATTGAATGTCATTTTCTGCAATTGGCACACTTTCTATATTCGTATACTCCCCTTGTTTATTAAAGTAATCAGCCATAAACGGGTAATCAATTGAGTAGTCTAAAAAGCCGTGACTCAAGCGTGCTATAACAGCCTGACTTTCATTTTCGCTATTCCAACTTAACGAAGACTCTTTATCTCGTTTTGTATTTTCAATAATTGTATTAATTTTAGTTGTAAATTTACGTGCAGCTGCTTGCCCGTATACATATTGCGGGTCGGTTAATAAATTAATAAGGTGGATAGGCGAGCCGTGCTTTTCTTCTAATTGCGGCTTTAGCTCTTTAGTTGTGATAATTGAAAATGGGGGATATACCGTTGTTGGATTTGAGTAGTTAAGTTGTTGGTTATTATTTTTTTTATAAATAACACACGGAAAACATACATTTTTTCCTTCATTTAAATATTTATTTATACGCTGCTGAGGAACAATTAAGCGGGTATGTTTTACATCAGTTATGGTTCTGATGAGTTGCTCGGTTAGGTTGTCGCAAATTCCGCCTTGTGGTGCGCTTTCACTTTTAGCTATATGAAAAGGGGGCGTGTAACTTTGCAGCCAAATAATTTCTTCTAGAGGTTGTACTTTTTGCTCAACGGCGTGCGCGTTGAATACAATTAATAAGCAAAATGCATAGTATCCGTTTTTCAGCATTGATAAGTGTTCGTTGAATTAAGAAAACTTAATAAAAGTATAGTGTTGGTTGTAGTAGGGTCAAATATTTTAGTTTAAAAGCAACCTCATTCAAGGCTGCTTTTAACTCATACATGCTTAATAAGGCATCGGATGGTTTCTAAATATGGTGTTAATCTCACTAAGAATTTCGTCGTTTAGCGTTATGCTAAATGCGTCTATATCTTCCTTTAATTGAGCTATAGATGTTGCCCCAATAATTGAAGAAGTTACGCCATCTACTTGGTTACACCATGCTAAGGCTAGTTGTGCTGGAGTAATATTGTTTGCATGAGCCAGCTCAACATACTGCTTAGTGGCTTGCTCTGCATTGGGTGTATCTCTAAAAATACCGTTACGCTGCATGAAGGTCCAACGAGAACCTTCTGGGCGAGCACCATTTAGATATTTACCCGTTAATAAACCGGCTGCTAAAGGCGACCACGGTAAGTAGGCAATATCTTCGTGTACACATTGTTCTATTAAATACGGCCAGTCTTTAGCGTGCGCTAAGCTAAACTCATTTTGAATAGATACCATACGCGGTAAGTTATGCTCTTTGGCCAAACTTAAGAACTGGCTTATACCCCATGGCGTATCGTCAGATAAACCGCAGTGCTTAATTTTACCTGCTTTAACACATTCATTAAGGCCTTCTAGAATATCAAGCATACTAGCTTGTTGCTCTTGTGTATTTACGTCGGTAAATTTAAGAGTGCCGGGCCATTGTCTGCCAAAGTGAGGGGTAGAGCGGTTTGGCCAATGTAGTTGATATAAATCAATGTAGTCTGTTTGAAGTCGCTTAAGTGAATCATCTACGGCTTCTATTACTGTTTGGCGAGTAATATTGCCGCCATCACGTACCCACGATAATCCATTGCCTGCAATTTTTGTAGCTAGTACCACTTCGCTGCGCTTTTGCTGATTACGCGATAGCCAATTGCCAATAATTTCCTCGGTTTTACCATAGGTCTCTGGCGAAGGAGGCACAGCATACATTTCGGCTGTATCAATAAAGTTTACGCCTTGCTCGAGCGCGTAGGCTATTTGTTCATCAGCGTCGCTTTGAGTATTTTGTTTACCCCAAGTCATACTCCCTAGGCACACTCGAGATACGTTTACGCCACTGCTACCTAGTGGGTTGTATTGCATAAAAATTCCTTAACTAAATTAGTTTTGAGCATGGCTGATTAAAGCCGATAAAAGAGGCTCGGAGATTGGGGCTTTTTGCCCTGTAGTAAAATCAAACATTACAACTTTAGATGCACCCGTAGTCGTTATTGCTTTTTGCGCATGGCTGTAAACGGTGTAGTTCATGGTAAAGCGATCTGTTTTAAGATCTGTAATTGTAACGCCTACAGTGAGTGTGTCGGGAAAAGTTACTGGGCGTTTATAGCGAACGTTATTTTCGCTTATTACTGGGCCCACACCGTTTGGGCTTATTGTGTCGAACAGATTTATTTTATTTAAAAAGTCGATTCGGGCTATTTCAAAGTAACGTAAATACACTACATTATTTACGTGTTGTAGCGCATCCATATCAGCCCATGCTACGGTGATATCGGTATGAATAGGGTGCTGATCTTTAAACGTTTGCATTATTTATTGGCCCTTGATTTTCAAAGTACTTAGATTATCAACATGGTGTTACGAGCTCAAGGTAATTAATGGCATGTTTTTTTTATAAGATGATTGTACCTGTTTAATTTTAGGTCTACAGTTAAATTACACAGACAAACACAAAAACACACAAAGGTAAAAATATGCAGAATATAATTAATTGGTCCTTAGCTTGTTTGGTTTTTATAGCTTCTTTTACCTGTTACGCGATGGGGAATGAATCTGGCGCTATCATTTTAATGTTGGCAGGATTTTTATTTGAGGTTATGTATTGGCTACGTGGTTATAAGAGAACGGAGGATAATAAACACTTTTTTTAATCGTTAACTAGGGCCTGTTGACCTTTCAGGATTAAAATTTGTTCAATCTAGGGGCTATTTAATCGCGGCGCAAGGTTTGTGACCTAGTGGGCTAAGTAAAAAAACCGAGCAAAGCTTCCGCGTCCTGCTCACGCCCCTTACCTACATCCATGTAGGCAACAAAGAGTAAATTGCCCCTAGGCAGAACCCTTCGGGCAGCGTATGTTTGGCATTTGTGCTACGTTATCGCCCATTTATGGGGAATAACCACACTACATAGGCTCTGCCTTGCCTAAATACCAAACATACTGCTGCAAATTTAACCTCGAAAGATAAACAGGCCCTAGGCTTGCTTATCGCATGTGATTCAATAATAATGACTGTATAAATAACCAGTTATTGTTGTGGTGATGAAGAAGTTTATTCACATAGACATGGATTGCTTTTATGCAGCAGTAGAAATGCGAGATAATCCAAAACTTGCATGTGTACCGCTTGCTATTGGAGGCAATAGCCGACGAGGCGTGCTCTCAACCGCTAACTATATAGCTAGAGAGTATGGCGTACGATCGGCTATGTCGAACTATCATGCTAAACAATTATGCCCCGATTTAGTTATTGTCCCAGGGCGCATGGCTGTATACAAAGAAGCTTCAAACCAAATACGTGAAGTATTTAGCCGCTACACAGACTTAATTGAACCCCTTTCTTTAGACGAAGCCTATCTAGATGTAACAGACAGCACCGCATGTAAAGGCAGTGCCACACTTATTGCACAGCAAATAAGAGCCGATATTTACAATGCTACAGGGCTCACTGCATCAGCAGGTATTGCACCGATTAAATTTATTGCCAAAATAGCCAGTGACGAAAACAAACCGAATGGTCAATTTGTCGTTTTGCCTGATGAGGTCGATGACTTTTTAGCGCAATTACCGCTGGGGAAAATTCCAGGAGTGGGCAAAGTAACGCTCGAAAAGCTAAATTTAAAAGGCTTATATACCGGCAAGGATGTACGTGAAAAAGGCGTTAACTGGATGCAGCAACATGTGGGTAATTTTGGTGTGTCGCTTTATCAAAAATGTGCAGGTGAGTATGTTGGTAAAGTATCCACAGATCGTATAAGAAAATCGCTGAGTGTTGAACATACCTACGAGTACAACAAAACAAGTTTGCAAGAGTGCTTAGATGAGCTGCCAAGGTTGTTAGAGGAATTAGTTTTAAGGCTTAATAAACAGCAGTTACAAAACCGTATTAATAAATTGAGTGTTAAGGTGAAGTTTGCAAATTTTGTAGTGACCTCTGCCGATCAGGTATATCACGAGCTAAATACAGAAATATTTGTTCAACTACTTACTAAGGCCTACCAGCGTGGGCTACAACAGCCTGTAAGATTACTTGGCATAGGCGTTGGCATTAAAAACGAGCCAGAGCAAAACTTCCAACTTAGTATTCTCGATTAAGCTGTAAAGCCTGTAACTCCAAGTTGCCATTTATTGGCAGGTTATGTGATTAGCTCATCGCTCCTTGCTGGTCTTCAATATTTAAATCGACGATAATAGGGGCTTATGTTTTCTAACAGGACCTTATTTATGGCATACCCTCAAGCGGTTAGTGCAAGCCTTGAATGCACATCTCATGATGCGCTTATTATTATTAGTAATGACTTTTCTCAGTTACCAAATAACTCATTACGTGATGCTATTTTAGCTCAAGCAAACGTAGATTCTCGCATCGGTAAGCAAGTTACTTTATTAGTAATTGAAAACAAGCGCGTTGTACTTGCGCCAACCGGTCCGTTAAATAGAGATTACGACGACGTGCGTCGTTATTTTGATGCTGCTAAATTAGCAATTAACGAAGCAAAAGCGTCGGGCAGTGTTAACCCTGCATTATTTTTACCAAATTTAAATGGCGATAGCCGTTATCAGCATGCTTTAGAAGTTGCTTATTTAGGCGCTTGCCAAGCCTTATGGCAGCCATTAGAAGCGCGTGAATATCACGGTGAAAGCATTGAACCTATTACACAGATTGGTTTAGTTGGCGCGAGCGAGCAAACTATTAAAGCTGTTAATGCAATTGCAGCTGGCCAATATGCAGCGCGTGACCTGTGTGGTACTGAACCTGAGCGTATGGCTCCTCCACGTTTTGCTGATTACTGCGTTGAATTGTTTAAAGGCTCAAACATTGCAGTTGACGTAATTGATGATATTGCAGCTATTGATAAAAATTACCCAATGCTAAGTACAGTTGCTCGCGCATCGTATGCAGTTGAGCGCCATCACCCACGTGTTGTTAAGCTTGAATATGTACCAGAGGGCGAAATTACTCGCACACTTATGTTTGTAGGTAAGGGCCTTGTATACGATACAGGCGGTGCAGATTTAAAAGTAGGCGGCCATATGGCAGGCATGAGTCGTGATAAAGGCGGCGCAGCTTCTGTTGCGGGCTTTATGAAAGCCGTTGCTGATTATCAGCCTAAAGGCGTTAAAGTGGTATCGTACTTAGCTGTTGTTCGCAACTCTATTGGCTCAGATTGTTTTGTGCCAGATGAAATTATTACTAGCCGTGAAGGTGTTCGTGTACGTATTGGTAATACCGATGCAGAAGGGCGTTTAGCAATGGGCGACCTGCTTAGCGAAATGAAAGATTTAGCTAAAGGTGAGATTAATCCAACGTTATTTACTGTAGCTACATTAACGGGTCATGCGGCACGTGCAATGGGTCCTTACGGTGCGTATGTTGAAAATGGTCCAGCTCGTAGTGCTGGTGTCTCACGTCAAATAGCTGACCTTGGAGATTTGTGGGCCGATGGCGCTGAAGTATCGCGTTCACGCCGTGAAGACTACGACTTTATTAAACCACGTACGCTAGCTGACGATGTTTTATCTAGCAATAACGCAGCATCTGCCGTTACTGCTCGTGGACATCAGTTCCCTATGGCGTTTATGGCTATTGTTGGTGGGCTTGATAAGCACGGTAACGACTCTGCACAGCCTCTACCTTATGTTCATATGGATATAGCAGGTAGCGGTGTTGAAGGCGGTGATTGGCAGCATGGTAAGCCAACAGCTGCATCAGTAACGAGCTTGTTTGCACGTTATTGTTTGTAAGCTAAAAACTTACATGTAATAAAAAAGCCCTGTTAATTCAGGGCTTTTGCATTTTATGAGAACGCTATCGATTAATCTAATTTAAAACGATTAACTACGCTCGAAAGACCTTCGCTACTTTGTTTAAGGTTATCACTGGCATCGGTAAGCTGCTTAGTATTATTTAATGATTGCTCAGTTGATTGAGATAGCTCATTAATACGCAAATTAACCTCGTCGGCAGCTTGCGTTTGTTGCTCTGTGGCACGTGCTATTTGGCTGTTCATTTCGGTAATAATTGAAACAAGTCGCTCTATTTCATTAAGTGAAGTATTAGCTGATGACGCCTGCTCTACGGTAGAAACTGAAAGTGCTTGGCTTGATTTAACTGCTTCTACTGCTGCTTTTGCACCTTCTTGTAGTTTAGTGATCATGGTTTGAATTTCGTCAGTACTTTGCCCTGTACGACTGGCCAATGTTCTTACTTCATCAGCAACAACAGCAAATCCTCGACCATGCTCTCCTGCGCGAGCAGCTTCAATGGCAGCGTTTAATGCCAGTAAGTTTGTCTGCTCCGATATACTTCTTATTACGTCAAGCACAGAGCCTATATTATGGCTCTCGTTGGCTAAATCTTCTGTTACACGGCTGACTGTTTCAATGTTGCTTGAGAGTGTTTCTATTGCTGTAATTGTTTGCGCAACCACATTTTTACCCGTTGATGCGTTTTGTGCTGCATCCTTAGCTGCTTGCTCTGCGGCTTCAGCGTTACGGCTCACATCGTGTATTTGGTGAGTCATTTGCTCCATGGCAGCTGCAACTTGGGTTGAACTATCGTTTTGAAGCTCAATAAATGAGTGGCTTGTTCTACTTGAATCGTCAACTGTATGCGCATGTTCGCTTACATCGTTTGCACTTTGTGCTACATGAACAAGTGACTCTCGCATTTTTAGAGCAAATAAATTAAATGAGCGTGATAGTTCAGATATTTCATCATTACCGGATTCATTTAATTTACGGGTTAAATCGCCTTCGCCTTGTGAAATATCTTTCATCATATCGGCCGCTAAGCGAGTCGGTATTAAAATACTCTTACCTATAAAGTAACTAAGTAAAATAACAGCAATAATCATAATTATTGCACTGACGACTATAAGATTACGTTGCTCGCTAAATGCTTCGTCAATTGAATCAAGGTAAACACCCGAGCCAATAATCCACTGCCATTGATTAAAACCTTTAACAAATGCGATTTTTTCAACCGGTTTATCTTTACCTGGTTTTGGCCATTTATAAGGGATAAAGCCCTCGCCATCTTTTTTCACTATATTTACCATATCAACAAACAATGATTTGCCGTCAGGGTCTTTGTTATTGGTTAAATCTTTTCCATCAAGCGCAGGTTTTATAGGGTGCATAACCATTGTTGGCTGATAATCGTTAATCCAAAAGTAATTGGTTTTGTCGTAGCGTAGTGCTCTTATTGCATTAAGTGCTTGTGATTGAGCTTGTTGTTGAGTGAGAGTGTTATCTTGTTCAAGCGCATAATAGTGCTCGATTATACTGTACGCCGTTTCTACTACATTTTGTGTTTTTATGTATTGCTCGTCTTTTAGCGAACTATATTGATGAGTTAGGCTCGATATACTAAGTATTATTAGTCCAAATATAACGATGGCTATTAACAGTGAAAAACGCTGGGATATACTAAAACTTCGTAGATTAGGCATACATTTATCCTCAAAAAGTGTGCGCTTTAGCGCATAGAATAAGCGTAGCTAAAAAAAGAGTTTAATCTAGGCTTAACGCCTATTAATGCAAAAAAAAGGCTGATTTATCAATCAGCCTTTAGTCTGTTATTACTTTACTTTCTTATTTAACGTCAAAATGGCGATTAAAGAAGTTTGTAATTGTTTGATGTAAGTGTGTTTGCACTTGTTTACCGCGTAGGCTGTGCTTAGAGCCTGGGTAGGTCATCATTTCAAACTGTTTTTCGTTATCTTGCAGTTGTTTAAATAACTTAGTTGAATGTGTAAACAATACGTTGTCATCAGCCATTCCATGGTAAATCATTAATGGGCCTTTTAAGCCATCTGCATATGGAAATACTGCGCTGTCTTCATAGCCTTTAGCATTTGTATCAGGGTGACCTAAATAACGCTCTGTGTAATGTGTATCGTATAGAGCCCAATCGGTTACGGGAGCACCCGATACGCCGGCTTGAAAGTAATCGCCCGCTTTAAACATTGTCATAAGCGCCATGTAGCCGCCGTAGCTGTGGCCATAAACACCGATGCGTTGTGGGTCAACGTAATCAAGTGTACGTAAAAACTCTACGCCTTTAATTTGATCGGCAACTTCAACCACACCTAAATGTTTATAAATAGCATCTTCAAACTTTTTACCACGGTTGTACGAACCACGGTTATCCAGTTGAAAAATTACATAACCTTGTTGCGCCATGTACTGAAAGTACAAGTTTTTACTGCGCCAGCTATTCGTCACTCGTTGAGCATGCGGGCCGCCGTATACGTTAACAATAACAGGGTGCTTTTTGCCATCAGCAATGTTGCTAGGCTTAAATAAACGGTAATGCATAACTTGGCCATCATCGGCTTTAATTGTGCCGTATTCTGGTTTTGCTAAGTCGCTTAAATAAGGGGTAAGCGGATGGTTACTATCAAGCCTATTTTCTTCAAGCCAGGTAATGAATTCGCCGTTTACTTTACGAAGCGCTGCTGAGTTTGGTTTATTATCAGACGAGCTATTATCGATAAAGGTTTTATTGTCTTTTGCTAGCACAACATTGTGGTACTGACCTTTTTCGGTAATACGTTTGGCATCGCCTTTTTTAAATAAAGGCGCGCTGTATAAATGGCTTTCAAGCGGTGTATCTTTTCGACCGGCAAAGTAAACAATGCCTTTTTTCTCATCAATACCTTTTAAGCTATCAACAGCCCAATCACCAGAGGTGATTTGACGAACAAGTTGACCGTTTGTGCGATACAGATATAAATGTTTAAAGCCGTCTCGCTCAGATGCCCATACAAAGTGTTTTTTGTCTTTTAAAAACTCAAGATCAAAATGTAGGTTTATCCACGTTTCGCTGTTTTCGGTCAGTGCTACTTTTTGGGCTTTAGTTTCGCTGTTATAAAAACGCAGTTCTAATTTATGTTGCGAGCGATTTTGCCATTGGTACGACAGTGTATTGCCGTCTTTTAGCCATTTTGCGCGTGCAATGTAAATGTCTTCATCTTTACCTAAATCAATCCAATCTACTTTTTGGTCGTTTAGCTTAACGACACCAAGTTGAATTTTAACATTATCGGTACCTGTAAACGGGTAGCGCTGGTTAAATAATTTAACTTCGTCAGCGTAAATTTCGTTACGGATAGCTTCTTTTACAGGGGTTTCGTCAACGCGGGTATAGGCAATTTTAGTTTCATCACCTGACCACCAGTAACCTGTCATACGGCTCATTTCTTCTTGAGCAACAAATTCGGCCATGCCGTTTTTAATTACGCCGCCGCCATCTTTACTAAGCTGAATCTCTTTACCAGACTCAAGCTCTAAAGCATAAAGGTTTTGCTCTCGAATAAACGATACGTAGTTACCTTTAGGTGAAAAGCGTGCATCGGTTTCAAATGCTTCAGTGTCGGTTAGTTTTTTACTTTTAGCTGAGGCTAAATCGTAATAATAAAGGTCACCATTGAGTGGGAATAAAAGTGCTTTGCCATCTTTAGACCATTTGTATTCAAGTATGCCTTTACCAAAAATACGTTGGCGTTCGCGGCGTGCTTTTTCTTCATCTGATAGGTTTTCTGGGCCTGAAAATAACTTTGCTGAATCAACTAGCACACGGTTGGTGTTATCTTTTAGATTGTATTCCCATAAATCGTAGCGGTTGTAGTCATCGCTTTTGCCTTGTAGGTAAGTTACACGGCTGCCGTCAGGCGAAAATTTAAGTTGTACAGGTGATTTACCAGAAAGGCTCGGATCGTCAAAAATTCGCTCCAGCGATAAAGGTTTTGCTTGAACACTAATAGCGCCAACCATTAACGGTATAGCTAGTGAGAGGTGTTTTATTTTTTTTAGCACAAGGTTGCCTTAGCTTATTATAAATATTGCTTTGATGGTAAAGCCAAGCGTGTGCAACTGCAACTAAATGCTATAAAGTGGCGATTATCAAAGACAAAGTAGGACATAGCAATGACTCACCCTGAATTTAAACTAGCGCCAGAACTTAAACGCGACTGTATAGAACTTGCCGATTGGCCGTTGTGTAAAGTACTTTTATTGAACGACAGCTTGTATCCGTGGTTTGTATTAGTGCCTAGGCAGGCTAACTTAAAAGAGATAATTGATTTATCTGAGGATGATCAAATGGTTTATTTAAAAGAGTCAGCCAAGCTAAGTAAATTATTAATGGATGTATTTAAACCTGATAAATTAAACATAGCGGCTTTAGGTAATATGGTACCGCAATTACATATTCATCATATTGCGCGTTTTACGAGTGATGCTGCATGGCCTGCGCCAATATGGGGTAAACACCCAGCAGTGCCTTATACAGATCTACAAATCACAGAGCTAAAAAAAGCGCTGCAATTATAAGCTGCAACGCTTTTTTAGGGTTTAACTAAGTTTAATTAAACTTATTTAAGCCCTAGTACTTCCTTACCTTGTTTAAATGTTACATCTACAGGGATATTAGCTTTGCTTAGTTTTTCTAAGTCTTTAGCAAGTTCTTCTTTAATGTCGCCATGCGTTGCAATTAGTTGATCTACTTTTTCGTAATCGCCATCACCTTGTAAGGTTAAAATTAAGCGAGAAAGCTTGGCCATTGCAATGCTCATTTTTTCCATATTAACGCGGTATAAGCCTTCTTCATTTTTAGAAAAAGCACCTTCTTGAGCAAAAAAGTTAAAGCGGATCATATTTGCTTTACCATGCGCGCTTGATGCGCCAAAACGAACTGAGCGGAATATACCTGCCATGAAGGTGGTGTAATAATCTTCAATAGTGCCTTCAGTAATTTCGCCTTTTTTAAGTAACTGTTCAATCATGTATAGCCCTAAAATATCGGCTTTACCTTCTTCAAGGGCACTTGCGTGTTCTTGTAATGATTGACGAACAGTACCTTTACCTGTGATTGTATTTTTAATACCTAAACCGTGAGCCACTTCATGGAACATCGTATTGGCAAAAAATGCGTCAAAAGTAATGTGTTTACGCTGCTCTGGTACAATTAACTGCTCTGAAATTGGCACTAAAATTTTATCAAATTTAGCACGCATTGCGTTTTTAAGTTGCAGACGACGAGTTCCTTTTTCGAGCTGTACTTGCTCATCGTTTGGTAAGTTAATTGCAATTGTTTTACTACCCGCGTTTGAATGCCCAGCGTAGTAAACAACATCATATGCATTTAGGTCGGCGTCAGAGCCTGGTACTTCTTGTTTGTACTTAGCATCTACAGGTAAGCCTTTTTGAAGCTCAGGTAAAAATGCTGCAAACTTAGCTAAGCGTTCGCTCCATTTTAAATCTTTAATAAGTACGTAAGATTCATAAGCTGCGCGGTAACCAAATAATTGATCTTCATAAGTTTCAATTGGACCAATAACCACATCTACTGGGTTATTTTTCATATCCATCCAAGCAAAGTCAGATACTTGGAAGTCATCTTTTTGTAGAGCATCGGCACGCAAGTTTAGATAGTTAGCAAATTCTTTATCGTCAGCAAGTTTGCTTGCTTCACGTAAAATATCAGCGGCTTTTGCAAGCTCATCAGCATATTCTTTTGAATAAGGCACGCTGTAAAGCTTACCTTGCTCATCACGCTTAATTACAGAATAAAGCCCTGTTTTATCTTCAACGTCTGCATTGTTTAACTCTTCTTTGGTTATATCAGCAGGGTAAAACTGTGCACCAAGTGGCTTTTCTTTATAGCTGGATAAAAATGCTTCATCACCATTTAAACGATCCCATGGACCATAGTTAATATCAGCAAATTTACGTACTTTTTCATCGTTTAGTTTTGCTAAAAAAGCATCTTTATTTTCACCAAATGCTTGCTTCCAAAATAACTCATCCATTATTTTTGAAGCGTCAATAAGCTTTGCAACCATTGCTCGTTGATTATCGCTTAAGTGCGATAAATCACTTTGTAAGCTAAAGTCGGTGTAAATATCTAAACGTTGTTTATCTGCATTAATAAGCTTAGGGCCTGACTGTGCACTGCTTTTTTGAGCAAGCTCTACGGCTGTGTTGTCGGTAGAAGACGGCGCTTGTTCAGAACATGCGCTAAGAAAAACAACACCAGAGAGCATAATTGCTTGGCTAATTTTATTTAAGATCATTATATTGCCTGTTAAAAAGTAAGTTTAATAATTTGTACTGCTTTAGTTAAAATATTAAGTATGTACAAACGCTTCCTTATTGTGAGTGCATTAAAGCAAAACTAAATGGTAAATAGCAAGTATTTGGCGTTGTAAGGCAAGCATGAGCGGTAAAGCATTATAAATAAAAATAAACTTCTATAATTTTCTTAACTTTATCGGTAAGTTAGACAATACTAATTATATTACTAATACGAAAATTAACTGCCTGAGTTTGCAGTTACTTTACAGGCTGAACACAAAAGGATGGCAGCTTTATGTCTACAGAAAACGCTTTATTAACGATTCTAGTCGATAGAATAAATAACGATACGTTGGTTTTACCAACGCTACCTGAAGTAGCGATTAAGGTTCGCCAAGCTGCAGATAACCCAGATGTGAATTTAATCCAAATGTCAGATGTAATCTCACAAGATCCAGCGCTTTCAGCTCGTATGATAAAAGTAGCTAATAGTGCGATTATGGGACGTTCTGTAAAAGTATCTAATTTACAACAAGCAGTGACTCGTATTGGATTACGTCAAATTAAAAACATTGCTACAGCTATGGCTATGGAACAATTATTTGTATCAAATAATGAGCTAATTAAAGGCTACATGGGTAAGGCATGGCAAAAAACATTAACCGTTGCTAGCCATTCAATATCACTCATGGAGTTTTATTTAAAAAATAGTAAGCACACGTCACTAAACCGTGATTCTATTACACTCGCCGCACTTGTTTATAATATTGGTGTATTACCAATTTTAACCGAAGCCGAGCGCCACCCAGAGGTATTTGCTAATCCAAGCTTTTTGGCTCATGCAATTCAAAAGCTGAGTGGAAAAATTGGCTCATCTATTATGCAAGCGTGGGAATTCCCTAAAGAGTTTGTTGATGTAGCTCAGAGCTGGGCTGACCCAAGTTACAAACCTGAAAAAGTTAGTTACGTGGATTTTATTCGAGTAGGGGCTATTTTAGAGGGCACATTACAGGTTTCTGATAAGTCTGCAGCGCTGCAAACGTATATAGACAAAGGCGTTATACCGTCTATGCAGCTATTCACAAGTGATGAGTACAACGACATGCTAAAAGATGTGAAAAACATGTTTAGCTAAAAGTGCCTTCCTACACAAACAAAAAGGGTTAACTTGCGTTAACCCTTTTTTAGTTTTATTTTTCGGTGGTATTTTCTGTCTTAGTTTTTTCGTATCGCTTTATTCCTGCTACCCATGTTTGCAGTACGTTTGTTTTGTATATCTCGTCAACAGGCACTTTAAAGTAGTCTTTATCAATTAAAATAAAGTCGGCCCATTTACCTTTTTCTAAACTACCCACCTTAAATTCTTGATGAGCTGCATAGGCGCCACCAAGAGTAAATGCACGCAATGCATCTTCGCGGCTTAGTACTTCACTTGCGCGCCAGCCGTTTTCCGGTAGTTTGTTATGGTCCATGCGTGTAATGGCTGAATACAAACCATCAAATGGATTTGCAAGCTCTACAGGGTAATCAGAGCCCGCAGCAACAACCGAACCTTGCTGTAAAAATGTTTGCCACGCGTAGGCGCCGCTTAGTTGTTTTTCAGTTAAACGCTGCTCTGCCATATGCATATCTGAAGTGGCATGCACCGGCTGCATTGAAGGGATTATTTTTAACGCTTTAAAGCGAGGGATATCATCAGGGGTTACAATTTGGGCGTGCTCTATTCGGTTTCGTAGTAATATACCGCCCGTTTTTTTAAACACATTTTGATAGGCATCAAGTACTACTTTATTTGCTTTGTCGCCAATGGCGTGAGTATTTGCGCTAAAGCCGCTTTTAAAGCTTTGTGTAAAGAGTGCTTCGAGTTTCTCTTGTGTTTCAAGCATTAAACCATGGTGACCAGGTCTGTCTGCATATTCTTCAATAAGTGCTGCACCACGAGAGCCCAGTGCGCCATCGGCGTAAACTTTAACACTGCGAATTTCCATAAAGTCATTTTTGTCGTGGTATCGGCCTGCCTTTAACATTGTGTCTAAATCAGGGCTTGCACCACTTAACATTGCCACAATACGTAGCGGTAAATTACCAAGGTCGCCGCGCTCTTTATAAACCTCCCATGTGGTTTTATCAATACCTGCATCGTGAGTAGAGGTAATGCCTAAACTTAATAAATGTTTACCTGCTGCATCTAGTGAGTCACTTATATCTTGTTTAGAAGGGGCTGGCATATGCTGGGTAATTAGCGATTCTGCTTTGTCTACAAAAATACCCGTAGGATTGCCAAATTCGTCTTTAATTATCTCACCGCCTTCGGGCGCTTTTGTTTGGGCGGTAATACCTGCAAGTTCGAGCGCTTTTGAATTAACCCAAATGGCGTGGCTATCAACTCGAGAAAGCACCACAGGTCGATCGTTAACTACTTTGTCTAAATCTTTAGCCGTAGGAAAGCGTGTATCAGCCCAAAGCTCTTGGTTCCAGCCTCGTCCTATAATCCAACCTTGTTTGTTATCGGCAAATACTTTTAGTTTATTCGTTACTTCATCAACCGATGTTGCGCCGCGTACGTCAAGTTGCGATAAATTATCTCCTAGGCCAATAACGTGCCCATGAGCATCAATTAAGCCAGGTAATAAGGTATTACCGTGCGCATCAATTAGCTTGGCATCTGGGTAGCTATCTTTAAGTGTATCGCTACCTAGTTTTACTACCTTGCCATTTTTAATAACGAGGGTAGTAAATTGCTGTACTTCACCTTGATATAAAGGGGTATAACCATTGGCGTTATAAATTACTTTTGTTTGTGCAAAAGTGTAACTAGAACTAGCGCAAAGGCTGGCTAGTATGAGTGGTTTGATTATTTTTTTGAGCGGCATAAGGCATTATTTTTTATTGTTAGTGCGTTAACACTAGCAAACCCAACTTTATAATACCAATATGTGAGACAAATTATGATGAAGAAAAAAGCAGTAAAGCTAGAACATAAAATATCTAGCTTTTGAAAGGGTTTATTTACTAGCGTATAAACTGTATTCACTTAGCGTTAGTTTACCATCTTTGTCTTGATCGTAGCTTGAAAACCGAGACCACAAAGCGGGGTCTACAGCGGTTTCTGAACGTGTTAAAAAACCATCCTGGTTTCTATCAAGTTTTTCAAATTGCTCTGCAACATTGTTGCTTGCAGCAAAGCCTAATGTGCTAAAAATACTAAACGCAAAAAGCGCTATATAGCTTGTTTTTTTCATGAAAAATACTCAGTAGAGGTTATTGGTAAGGTAATTTTTAAATTCGATTAACGAAATTTGGTTATCTTGGTTTTTGTCCCATTTTACAAATGTGTTTAATAGTTGTGGTTGGGGATCAAGTTCGTCATGCGTTAAATAGCCACTTTTGTCGCTATCGAGGTGATCAAAGCGTTGCTTTACATCAAGTGCAGCGGCATCAAAGCTTAATAGCATTAAGATGCTTATAACAAGGGGAAGTATCTTCATGGTGTTCCTTCCAAAAGATGTATTTAAAGTTTATGGCTAAAAAAAAGGAAAAAGGAAAAAGCACTTGCCGTAATTTAACTCCCAACATTAAATCCTTTTACACACTCCCTCAGGGATTATGGCAAATGCTTTTAATTCCAGTTTACCTATAACAAGCTTAAGTAAAGCTTAATCAGTAATTACTCATTAAGGTTTAAAGCTTTCAAATTCTTTTTTTGAGACTTTTTCATCACCGTCTTCATCTAAGTCGGCAAATTGTCTCATTACTTCCTTGTCTTCCTTTGCTTCTGCAATTGATATTTGTCCGTCCATGTCTTTATCTAAGTGGGCAAAACGCACATTTGTTGGCGATGCAATTACGGTGGCACTAATTGCTAAAAACATTAATGAAAAAGCGGCTATAAGTTGTTTCATAATCACGTTCCTTATTAAATGAGTTTATTGAATAAATTTTTTGAATTCATCTAGCGACAATTGCCCATCTTGATTAGTATCAATTTGAGAAAAATTCTCGTGTAAGACAGCATCTTCACCTGCTTCGGCTTCACTTAATGTGCCGTTACTGTCTTTATCAAGTTCGTTAAAAGTCGCGTGAACGTCCATTGCGTGTGCATTAGGGCCTAAAAAGCCTAAAGCCAGTAATGATGAAATTACTAAAATGCGTTTGTTCATAATTATTTCCTTATTGATTAAAGTTATTACTCCTATTACAAAAATGGTGCCAATAATAATTGTTGTTATTTTTCAAATGGTTATTGTTTTTGCTTTAAGCCAGTGAGAAGTTTTTACTGGGTTTATTGTAATTTTTGTGCGCCTTTTGCAACACTATTTAGTGAGGTTGAAAGGGAGTTTATTAAAATCAACGAGTTACGCTGTCTCTATTTGGCGACACATTGTTTTATAGTGCTGGCTGTTAATCGTATTAAATATAATTGCTGGTTCAGCTAGTGTATAAGGTAAGCACTTAATAATAGAGCGCTTAACTTAAAAGGACTAAACGAAATGCCAGCAACCATAGCTAAAAAATACCATGCAATGCTTAACTGGCGGTCTAATTTAATTGGGCAATTTGCAATGAGTATGCTGCTTTCGCTACTTCCGCTTTCTATAGTGGTGATCGTATTTTTAAATGCGCTTAATAAGCAATTAGCGGTTACTCAAAGTATTGTGAGTAGCAACTACCAAATTACCAAATCGTTTAACACTTTAAAGCAAGAGCTCAACAGCCTTGAGCGCGCCACTAGGCAAAACTGGGTATTAAAAAGTGAATCGCTTGATAAGCTCATTGTCGATAAATGGCAATCATCCCTACAAAGCATTGATGAACTCAAATTTGTAAACACGAATAAAGAGTATATTCACCAATGGCAACGCTTATATACCACCTTACAAACCGCGCATGTAAAACTCGTTGAGCAAAAACAACAACAAGCTGAGCTATTTGTGCCAGTGAGCGATTTAATTGCTGAGCTTACTTTATGGTTACGTGATAAAAACGAAGCGCAAATTACCAATAACCAAAATGAGCTTACAAGCCTGCAAGCGTCATTTATAAACTGGCTGGTGGCACTTATTCCACTGACTTTAATTGTTGGGGGAGGTTTTTTATGGCGCATAAGTGGGCGGCTAAAAGGGTTAACTACGGTTATTGATAAGCTTGGGCAGGGGCATTGGCAGCAAAAAATATCTGTGAAAGGTTCAGCTGAGCTTGTTGAGCTAGGAGAAAAGCTCCAATGGGTACAAGAGCAGCTTCATATGCTTGAGCAGCAAAAAGATACTTTTTTACGCCATGTAACTCATGAGCTAAAAACGCCGCTTGCTTCAATGGTCGAAGGCACTGATTTATTAACTGATGAAATAGTAGGTCCAATTACTGCTGAGCAAAAAGCAGTGCTTGAGCTCATTAGCCAATCTATGGTGCGCCTTCGTACAATGATTGACAGTTTGCTGAGTTATAATGCGATTCGCACCAGTAAAGACAGCTTAAGCGAAGTTGAATTTAGTCTTCTTATTAATAAAATTAATAGCCATTTTGAACATCGCTTAACTGCGCGTCAGCAAGCTCTGCAGTGGCAAAATACTTTACCTAACAAACCGCTTGCTTTACCTAGTGAGCTTATTGAGATGATTTTAATTCAGCTTATTTCAAATGGCTTAAAATTTTCAGAAGATAAGCAAAGCGTTACTATTAATTTAGCGCTTGAGCAAAACCAGCTTTGTATCGTTGTACTTGATAAAGGGTGCGGTATTAAAGAGCAAGAAAAAACTCAAATTTTCAGCGCATTTTATCAAGGTAAACACAGTAAAAATGTTACGCTGCAAGGCAGTGGACTGGGTTTAACTATTGTAAAAGAGTCTGTTGAACAGCTAAGAGGTACACTTAGTGTTGAGCATAACGAGCCACATGGTTGCCGGTTTTCAATTAAAATTCCCATAACAAAAAATCTAGGAGTTAATTAACATGCGCTTGCGTTTAATCGCTATTTTATGTGTGCTCAGTAGCAGCATGGTTATATCAGGTTGTGAAATTAATAATGGGCAAGAAGAGCGTGTGTCAATTACACCTGCACCTGTGGTCGATACAAAAAAAACGACCGACAAAAACAGTAACCCTAGTCCAAAACCTAGACCAAAAATTGAACCAAGCTATCCTCCTGCAGAGCAGGTTATTGCATGGCACGCTAATCAGTGTGGCGGATTTAAATTGGTACCTAGCAAAGATGTTTTTACAGGCGAAAACGAGCTTAAACGCTTTTTTAAGTTCATGTGCTTAAACATAAATGATGATCCAAATACGGTAATGACTCAGTTGCTAAAACTCGATCTTGCTTACTTTTGGCCTGATGACATAAAGCAATATTTATGGCTTCAAAAGCAGCAAGTAACTATGCAAATAAATGCTAAAAAAGAGCAGCAAGCACTTAATAATAAAATGCAAGAAACCCTCTCATCGTTAGCAACGATTGAGCAGCAACTTTTACTACGAGAAGAAACGAAGGAGCAGTAACGATGGCCGCAACTAAAGTACAAGGTGCAAAAGTATTACTCGTAGATGACGACGCTAGCTTATTAAAACTGCTCGCTATTCGTATTGAATCAAAAGGATACGAAGTAACAACCTGCGAAAGCGGCTTAACTGCACTACAAATACTTAAAAGCCAAGTGTTTGATGCCGTTATAACCGACTTACGCATGGATGAAATGGATGGTATGGCACTGCATCGTCAGCTGCAAAGCCGCTACCCTGCATTACCTGTCATTATGATGACAGCGCACGGCTCAATTCCTGATGCCGTAGAGGCAACTAAGCAGGGCATTTTTGCATTTATAACTAAACCAGTGGATAAAGATGAGCTATTTGACAGCCTTGCTAAAGCGATAGAAATTCATGGTGTTAACGCCGATGAAGCTGCACCTAAAAGTAATATAGTTACGCGCAGTGGTGCAATGCTGCACTTGTTAGAGCAAGTAAAACTACTTGGGCCAACGCAAGTTAATGTACTTATTTCGGGGGCTAGTGGTACTGGTAAAGAGCTACTCGCACAGGCGATTCATCAGCATAGCCATGTAAGCAGTGGCCCTTTTGTTGCAATTAACTGCGGCGCTGTACCTGGGGAGCTTTTAGAGTCTGAATTATTTGGTCATAAAAAAGGCTCGTTTACGGGTGCAATTAAAGATCACCAAGGTTTGTTTCAACAAGCACAGGGTGGCACGTTATTTTTAGACGAAATTGGCGATATGCCGCTTAACTTACAGGTTAAGTTACTGCGCGTATTACAAGAAAAAACAATTCGCCCAGTAGGTTTTCAAGAAGAGATAGCAATTGATGTACGCATAGTGTCGGCAACACATAAAAATCTTCCTGAAGCTATTTTAAACCAGCAATTTAGAGAAGATTTATACTATCGCTTAAACGTAGTTAATTTAAAGTTACCGCCACTGTGTGAGCGCCGCGAAGATATAAGTTTATTAGCACAGCACTTCAGTGCAAGCATTGCTAAGCGCATGAACCAAAATGAAAAACACTTTGCAAGCGATGCTATGCATGCACTTGTACGTTACGACTGGCCAGGTAATATCCGCCAATTACAAAACGTAGTAGAGCAAGTTGTAGCATTAACACCGAGCGATGTTATTTCAGAGCATTTAGTGTTAGCTGCGCTAAATAGTAACGAAACAAACGTAGAACCATTATCACTAAACGACGCTAAAAAAGAGTTTGAGCGCGACTATGTAATTAACACTTTAAAAATGGCAGGTGGTAACGTAGCTGAAGGCGCTAAGCTTGCCAAGCGCAATCGCTCAGATTTTTATAAGTTGATTAAAAAGCATAATATTGATGTTGATAATTTAGGTTAAGGAAAAGCATGCAGTTATTTATGGTGTATTTAGGTGGCCGGATTCAAGGTTGCCATATTGAAATGCACGATATTCGCTTTGTAGTAGGGGAGAATATAGAGCAAACCTACTCAAAGTTAAAAAGCCAATGGGTAGGCGACAGAAGTAGTGTTCACATGGATAGCTACATGGCAATTAATCATATTGATGGCTTTAAAGTAGAAGTTGTTGATAGCTATGTGGAGCAAAATAAACAACTCTATTTTGTAAATTTAGGCGCTTACAGAAGTGATTCCATGGCTGAACAACATGACTTTGCGCTGTATGTTGCAAGCAGTAGCCATGAAGCTAAAGAGCGCGCTAAAAACGATTTGCTCGCAGGGCTTAGTCATATTCATAAAGATGATTTACATGATGTGGACGATTGCTTTGCCATTGATTTACTCGACAGCCAGCTAAACATTAAGCTCACGTCTAGTGGGCAAGCTCAAGCAATTAAACCAGATTGGTTTGGGTACCACGTACTTTAAATAAATAGAGCGCTCTAAAAATATAAAGCAGGATTAAGAATCCTGCTCGTTTTGCTCATCTTTTTCGCTTTTAGCCGCCATTTTAAACGCCACAATAACCAACCCAAACATAGCAAACGGCAGTGCTGCCAACATGTATTCAACCACATTACTGTCTTGAAAATTTGCTTGTAGTAAAAAGTGACCCGCCACACACATCAAAATAACCACTAATAAAATGGGTAGTAACATGAGTTCTTTTTTTGATGAATGGTTTTTCATTAATTATGAGGCTATAGCTAAAAATAATGCGCCATTGTAATGAGCTTACTTAAGCTTGGCAAATACCGCAGAATTTTTTAATTAATGATATGATTAGCGTCAAACAATTGGGCAAGTGTTATTGGGAATAAAGTGAAAAGTAACTTAAAACAAGTTTACCTCGTTGGCGGTGCAGTGCGCGACAAACTGCTAAATATAAAATCAAAAGATAACGACTATGTAGTGATTGGGGAAACACCAAAAACGATGGAATCGCTTGGTTTTGTGCCAATAGGTAGCGACTTTCCGGTTTACTTACACCCAAAAACAAAAGAAGAATACGCACTAGGACGCACAGAGCGTAAAAGTGGCAAAGGCTATACTGGCTTTGTGGTTGATGCCAGCCCAACCGTTACGCTAGAAGAAGATTTAGCAAGGCGCGATTTAACCATAAATTCAATGGCGCTTGATGAACACGGTAATATTATTGACCCGTTTAATGGCCAAACTGACTTACAAAATAAAACACTGCGCCACACCACTGAGGCATTTGTAGAAGACCCTGTTCGAGTACTGCGTATTGCCCGTTTTTTAGCGCGCTATGGCAGCGATTGGCGTATTCACCCAAGTACCTATGCATTAATGCGCGAGCTTAAAAATAAAGGTGAGCTAAATCATTTAGTACCTGAGCGCGTGTGGCTTGAAACCGAAAAAGCACTGGGTGAAAAGCACCCTGAGCTTTATTTTGAAGCACTGCAAGGTTTAGGTGTTTTTCCAGAACTTGAGCGCATGGTTAATGTACAGCAACCGGCAAACCATCATCCTGAAGGGGATGTATTTGTGCATACTATGTTGGTACTTAGGCGTGCAGCCGATTTAAATTTTAACTTAGAAGCACGCTTTGCTGCACTTACCCATGATTTTGGAAAAGCGCTTAGTTTTAAAAAGTATGGAAACCTACGTGGACACGAACGCGAAGGCGTTGCCGTTATTGAAAAGTTTTGTGAGCGCTTAAAAGTACCTAACCGTTTTCGCGATGTTGGTGTACTCACCAGTGATAATCACACCCTTTGCCATACAATTGATCAGTTAAGGCCGCAAACCATTCACAAGCTAATAGTGACTAACTTAAATGCGTTGGTACACCCAGAACGTTTTATAGCGTTTACCCAAGCATGCCAATGCGATGCACAAGGGCGTGGTGAAACACTGGTAGATAAGCCATACCCGCAAGCAACTAAACTGCGAGCAATTCATACTGAACTGCAAAAAATGGATAAGAAACAAGTAGTGCAAGATGCACTTAAAAATGGCAAAAAAGGCCCTGAAATAGGCGAAGAAGTAAAACTTGCAGAAATAAACTGCATTAAAGCATTTTTAGAACATGAGAAGTCCCAAGCGTAATAAAATTAGACTAAGTAGTGCGATACGCCTTGGTTTTTAGTCGCGTCGTGCTTTCTTAGCTCTTTGTAATTGGTGTTTTTTGGTTTTATCTCTTCAGACTTGGGCTTTTTTGAGGGCCTGTATAAGTCAAAAATAAAGTCTAGTTCTTCACGCTCTAGTGATGGTTTCATGAGTATTCCTTCAATTTAATACTTTAATATGATGTAGGATATGGTCATTCGACTGAATAAAAAGTGAATAGTTACATTTGAAGTTGTACTAAATTGTAACCGGCAGGTTTTAAGGGATGAGAGGATTTTATTTGTTAATTTATATGGAGTTAAGGTAAATTTTAATAACTCTTTTTAACTAAAAATATACAGCTGAATTTAATTTATTGCGTACTTACTATTTGCATATAATGCTGTGGCTATAAATATAACGGTACAGATATAACTGTATAAATACAGCCTTAACCATTAACTAACGGCAGTGTTACGGTAAACACTACACCATCACCTTGTTCGTTGTTTTGCGCTGTTACATTGCCTTTATGGTAGTCGCACACCAGCCTTACAATATAAAGACCTAACCCCAAATGTGGCTGTTGCTGCATTTGCTGGCTACGTACCGACACCATAGAGTCAAAAATATGCTCAGTTAATCCTTCGGGTAACGCGGGGCCTGTATTACGCACTGTTAATGTTGCTTTATTTTCGCTCTGCTTAAGGCCTACATTAATAGCCGTATTGGCTTCACTAAACTCCAGCGCGTTATTAATAAGTTTATCAAGCAGCTGAGCAATAAACTCCGGTGCACCTTGCATAGGTAATTTGCTTTGGCATACATCAAGCGTAAATAACTGGTGTGGGTAAGTAAGCTGATAGCCTTGCATGCAGCCATTTATTACTTTTTGTAAATCAAAAGGCTCAGGCTCGTTGCTTTGAATACTTTGCTCAAGGCGAGTGGCTTCGCTCATGGTGGTTATTATTTTCCCTAAGCGTTCAACGCCTTCACTGGCGCGATCGAGGTATTTTTGACTCAGCTCGTTTTGTGGCAAGCTTTGTAAGTTCTCGAGTGACGAGCGCACTACGGCAACCGGCGTGCGCAGCTCATGTGATAACCGCGACGACATATTTTCTAAGTAATCGGTATAGCCACCAAGTCGGCTCACAATATTTGAAAAACTACGAGACAGGTCGCCAATTTCATCGTTAGCATCGCTGTAATTAATACTCCCTGTAACACGCCCTTGTGCATCAATTGCTTGTTCAGCTGTATCGCGCAGTCGCCTAATTCGGTTCGATATACGTGAGGCAAAAAAGAACAGTGTGACAGTACCAATTAGCATCACAGCTAAAATAACGTTAAAGAGTTTTTCAAGTGACTTGTTACGCAGCGTACGTACGCCGTTTGTGGTTTCCTCTGCTATTACCGCGCCAATTACTTGGTCTTGAATCCAAATAGGGTATGCGGCCGATAAAATAACGGCTTTGCTGTCAGGGGTTAAGCGCCAAGACGATGCAGGTTGTCCTTTTAATGCTTTCGCTAAATGTGTGCCTTGCATAGAGGCTACATCGTGCAGGGTATCTAAAAACTCATTTTCGGGGCGCGTTAATATTTTATAGTAAATAGGGTGTAAGTAATTTTGCTCAAAGCGCTGCCACCAAGTTTCAGGTGCTTTATTAGCAAGCCCATCAGCCCATACGCCATCTGCATTTTGAATAGTACCCGATTGCGCAAGTACGCGATGATGGTTATCAACCACCCAAATGCGGCTACCACTGTGGCCCATGCCTTTTAAAATACGGCTAATTTCTGGAGAAGGGACTAATACTGAGCCTAAATCGTTTGGGTTATTTAAATTTGAGGTCGACATTATTTTAGGCTCTAACAATGCCTCTTTACTATCTACGTCAACAATAGCAAAGCCAAGTTTGTTGCCTAGCATGCTAATAGGAAAGCGCAGCTCTACGTTATAACCTGATTCGGTACTTTCAAAATAGCCCTGAATTTTTGTAAAAGGGGCTTTGGTATTTGCATCAAACGCATTAACCCAGCCATCTTGGCGTGGCGCAATTATATAGGTATTAAATTGGCCGTCAGGTGTTTTTAAGCCAATTTGTAAATAATCGTTATTGGTAATACTTAAGCTATTTTTAGCGCGATAAATAAGGGTATTGTCGGTTACTTTAAATACGGCGTATAAGTAGTTATCAAACTTTCCCACCATATGATCAAACGATAAGTCACTGGCTTGATGTTTGTTATCTGTTTTTTGTAAGTAGCGCTTGTCGTAATGCCAAAATAGCGGTTGATAGCTGTCCCAATCGTTAAGTTTACCGTCGAGCTGAATAGGGTTTTTAAGATTATAAGCGTATAAATCGCGGCCTTTTACTACTTGGTCTAAAAAGTTGGTTTGCTCGTCAAATAATGCGGGGCGCTCATGTAATGCTGTAGCAAGTGCTCGAGTGGTGCCTACGAGGGTTTTTTCTTGGCCTTGGCGTAAAAACTTTTCCATTTCCCATACGTACTCGTAGCCAAGCCACGGTAGCAAAAACAAAAAACATGAAAGTAATATAAATTTACTGCGCAGACCAAATCGTAGCATTAGTGTTGTTCCCACCGATAGCCCATGCCATACACGGTATCTATGCAATCAAAGGTGCTGTCGAGTGCTATAAACTTTTTACGAATACGTTTTACGTGTGAAGTAATGGTGCTGTCGTCTACATAAATTTTTGCATCGCTCATTAAATCGTTACGGCTTTTAACATGGCCTGGTCGCTGGGCGAGTGAATGCAGCATCCAAAATTCGGTTACGGTTAAATCAACTAATTGTTGCTGCCAAAATACCTGCATACGTTGCGTGTCGAGCGTTAACTGCCCGCGTGTTATGAGGGCGTTTGCATCAGCGGGTTGTTCAAGTGCTTCCATTCGGCGAAACAGCGCACCAATACGTGCAGCCAAGTGAGCCAAGCTTATGTCTTTTGTTAGGTAGTCGTCGGCGCCCATGCGCAGGCCGCATACAGTATCTATTTCGCTATCGCGGGCGGTTAAAAAAATAATAGGCAGTGTTTTAGAAAGCGATCGCAATGTTTGGCACAGTAAAAAACCACCATCTATTTCATGGCCTAGGCCAATATCAACAATGGCTAAATCGGGCAGAGCGTTTTTAAATGCAGCTTCAGCGCTGGCGCGATTTTCAAAGCCACTGACTTGGTAGCCCTGTGCGCTCAGCATTTCTATGTAGTTTTCGCGGATTGCGGGTTCATCTTCAACGATGGCTATTTTTTTCATTTTAATCATTATCCTATCGGCTCTGTTGTGCACTATATCGAAGTTTTTAAGCTAAGTAAGGTTAAAAAGGCAATTGCCATTTTTTTGCCACAATTGCTCAGCAGTTTGCCATTTTTGATCCCCTTTGCTGCCACTTGAGCTTGTTTTAATACACTCCTCAAAACAAAACATCACAAATTAAAAAGTAAGTTTAAGGATCACATCATGAAGAAGACATTAATTGCGTTAACACTCGTTGCTAGTTTTTGTTCTCCAGCAATTGCCTCAACATCTAACACGCCATCAAAAGAAGCCCATAAAGAAACGGCTATTGGGCTAGGTGCAGGCGCTATTATTGGCGGCGTAGTGGGCGGGCCAATTGGTGCGTTTATTGGGGCATTTGCCGGTGGTTTAATAGGTGATTCAAAAGTAGCTGATAACAAAATTGCAGAGCAAGAGCGTGCAATTACGGTTATGAAAGAAAAAACCAGCGATTACCAACACGTGCTTAACCACAATAATATGTTAGAGCAACAGCTAGAAGTGCTTGCCAATCAAAATGAGCAGTTAACTCAAGTTCAAATTAATAACTTATTGGCGATGACGGTGCAATTTAAAACAGGTTCAAGTGTTATTGCCCCGCATTTTGCACTGCAGTTAGACCAACTGGTTACCTTGTTAAACAACCAACCACAACTCGCACTTGATTTAAGTGGCTTTGCCGATCAACGCGGCGATGAACAAGCCAACCTTTTACTTTCTAAAGCGCGTGTAAATGCCGTGCAAAGCTATTTAATAAAACACGGCGTGAGCCACAAACGCTTAAGTACGCAGGCATTTGGCGAGCAGCAAACATTGGCTAACAGCAACTCGGTGGAAGATAACTTTTTTGATAGACGCGTAACGCTTACCACTCGCTCAATGAACCCTGTAAATGGCCAAACGGCGAGTAACTAAATCTAACTGAATCTAACTGAATCTAAGTAAAACAAAGCGTTCGATGGAGTGATTTTATGTTGAGTAAACCAACCAAAATGCTTACTAAAGTAAGCATTTTTATATTCATAGCGATTGTGCTGTTAGCGAGCTTTAAAAGCCATGCGCAATCACCCAAGTTAGAACTTTTTGATAGCAATGGTGCGCCAGCAGGACCAGCAATAATATTAAAAAGCGACGCCAATATGACCTTAACCGGCCTAATTAATCATGTTGTAGTAACGCAAACCTATCAAAACGAAAACCCGTTTGCGGTTAATGCGCGCTACGTTTTTCCATTGCCAGATGAAAGCGCCGTGCACGCCATGACAATGCGTATAGGTGAGCGAGTCATTAAAGGCCAAATTGATAAAAAAGTGGAAGCCGAAAAAAAATACGAGGAGGCTAAAAAAGCAGGTAACCAAGCGGCCCTTGTACGCCAGCAACGCGCCAATATGTTTATTACTAATGTGGCAAATATTGGCCCTGGTGAGCAAGTGATTATTGAGCTTGAGTATCAAGAAATAATTGATTACAGCAGCGGTACATTCGCTATTAGGTTTCCTACTACCATTACACCGCGTTATCACGCGATTAGTGGTGAGGTTGAGGTTAATACTCAAAATCAAGCGCATGTTAACTCACTCCCAACGGGATGGTTAAGCCCTGTTTACAGCATTCAAAGCAGTAATCAAAATGATAACGTACCAAGCAGCCAATTTAGCTTAAACATAGATATAGACGTAGGCTTAGAGCTGGTGGATATCAATTCTAAATTTCATAATGTTGATGTGCAAAACACCGCGTTTGGACAATATAAAATAGCGTTAAATGAGGAAAATGCAGTTAATCGCGACTTTGTACTTGAGTTTAAACCGCTGCAAAAAGAGCAAGCTCAAGCTGCATTTTTTACTCAGCAGTTTGAAAATGGTGACCGATACGGCCTTGCTATGCTAATGCCACCAGGGGATCACTTTACACAAACTCAACGCTTACCTCGTGAAATGGTATTTGTAGTTGATACGTCAGGCTCTATGCACGGGCAATCTATGGAGCAAGCTAAAAAAGCCTTGTTTTATGCGCTGTCATTACTCGATAGCGACGACAGCTTTAACATTATTGGTTTTGACAACATAGTAACTCCAATGAGCGATAAACCACTTATAGCCAGTGACTTTAATTTACGCCGTGCAGAGCGATTTATTTATAGCCTAGAAGCCGACGGCGGCACTGAAATACAAGGTGCGCTTAATGCCGTACTTGATGGCAGCGAGTTTGATGGTTTTGTACGCCAAGTTGTATTTTTAACTGATGGCAGCGTAAGCAACGAAGATGCATTGTTTAAGAATATTCAAAGTAAGTTAGGCGATAGCCGCTTATTTACAGTAGGTATTGGCAGCGCACCGAATAGCTTTTTTATGCGCCGAGCGGCAGATATAGGCAAAGGCTCATTTACGTTTATAGGCAGCACAAGTGAGGTGCAACCTAAAATGCAGCAGTTGTTTGATAAGCTTGCACATCCGGCTATTACTAATGTGGCGCTAAGCGATGAAAGCGGTAATAGCTTAGATTTTTGGCCATCACCACTTCCTGATTTATATTTTGGCGAGCCTATCATGGTCGCTATAAAACTTAATAATGCTAAAAGTGTGGTACTTGCTGGGCAAACAGCACAAGGGCCTTTAAGTATTAAATTAAGTACACAAAATAGCTCAAGCGCTCAAGGTATAGCAAAACTGTGGGCGCGCCAAAAAATCAAGTCATTACTTTTATACAACGAGCAAAATACAGTTAAAGATGAAGTACAGGAGCTTGCGCTTACTCATCAATTACTTAGCCCGTTTACTGCTTTTATAGCGATTGAACAAACTCAAGCAAAAGAAGTGGCAGATCAAACGGCGCAAGCTACTAATGCAGTACCGCAAGGTATGGCAATGCGCTTACCGCAAACCGATGGGCAAAGCAGGTTACATATATTGCTAGGTTGTATTTTATTATTGGGATTTGGTGCTCTTAAAATAAACCGATCATTTAAATTAAGCAGGGCAGGTAAATGAAAAAGTGGCTAAGCGTGGGCTTACTAATAGCTGGGCTTGGATTATTTGGTCACGGCGCTTATATGCAGGCAAAAGCGTGGCTTGCTCAAGTATTAATTGAGCAAGCATGGCAAGAGGCGCTTAAATCACCCGGCACTAAAGTAAAACCGTGGTATTACGCCGACAGCTACGTGACTGCAAAGCTCGATTGGCCAAGCCATAATAAAACATTAAGTGTATTGGCTGGAGCGAGTGGTCGTAATTTAGCGTTTGCGCCTAGCCAATTTTTACCCGCAGGGGAGCTTGGCGGGAAAAAAATTGGAAACGAAAAAGGCGCGCTAATAGCTGGGCATAACGACACCCACTTTGCATTTTTACAAAACGCCAAAGTGGGAGAGGCGTTTACTTTGCAGCTGCAAAGTGGGGTGATTCAAAATTATAAGGTAACGGGGATTGAGGTTATTCATCAATCCCAAAACTCATTTTTACAAACACCTGGGCTGTATTTGCTTACCTGTTACCCTTTTGATTCGCTTGCCTCGGGTACTGATTTAAGATTGCTTGTATCTGCGCAAATGTCTTCGCCTGATTCACTAAGCGGTATATCAACCACGAGTTCTTGATGGCGCTGGCTTACCATTACGCCAATAAATACCACAAATATGCTCAGCCATTGCCAAACATTGAGCACTTCGCCCAAAATAATAGCTGACAAAATAAGTGTAAAAATAGGAATTAAATTAGAGTACGCAGCAGCGGTTAATACCGATACCTTGCTAATTGCATAGTTGTACATGCCATACCCGCCAAGGGTTACACACGAGCCTAAATACAAAATGCTCATGAGCGCAGTTAAGTCGTGTTGATTTTCGCTTGGTAGGTCGATAAAAAATAAAAACGGCGCAAAAAACAAGCTGCCGCTAATACCTTGCAACGCAATTAAAGTCAGGGGCGAGTAGCGATTAGCTAAATGTTTAATACTTACGGTATAAAATGCAGCGCACACCATAGCCATAAGCTCTAAAAAGTTACCTAGTAACGGATTAGGTGCTTGGTCGGTACTTGGTGAGAGAAGCGTAAGTAAAATACTGCCACCTATACACAGCGTAAAACCGACAACAATGGCCTTGCTTATATGCTCTTTAAGTAATACAAAGGCAAGCAACGCAATAATAATAGGTAAGCAAGAGACAATAACACCGGCCTGCGAGGCTGATGTGTATTCCATTGCATGGCCTTCAAATAAAAAGTATAAGCAAGGCTCAGCAAGCGACATACCCACTAAATACTTCCAGTCACCTTTTAAATACTCAAACCGAATAACGTAGCGCCATAAACAAAGCGACAAAACTAACGTGGTGAGCATGCGTAAAAATATCACCAATGCAGGGTCGTAAATAGCAATGGCGTATTTAAGCGCAATAAAAGAGCTGCCCCATAAAAAGGTGGCAATAATTAAACATAAACTGGCAGGCATAGAGAGTAATTTACTTAATTTAATAAAATCAGATCCTAGCATGAAAATTTTTAACTTGTTCAAAAATACCGAGCTGGTATAAATTAATTCATCTTTAATTAATCAATAGTAAAAAGCACATGCAAAGGGAACAGGTAATAGTTGTAAAGCTTGGTACAAGCGTACTAACTGGCGGCACCGATAAGCTAGACAAAGCACATATGGTTGAATTAGTACGCCAATGCTGCGAGCTTAAAAAGCAGGGGCATCAGGTTATTTTAGTATCGAGCGGCGCGGTAGCTGCTGGGCGCGAACAACTATTAAAACCCTGTGGCAGAAGCTTAATTGATAAACAAATGCTTGCTGCAATTGGACAAGGTCAACTTATTCATATTTGGCAGAGCTTGTTTGCTTTATATGGGGTAAATGTAGGGCAAATGCTGCTTACTCGCGCTGATGTAGACGACAGAGAGCGCTACCTTAATGCCCGCGATACACTCAATGCGTTATTAAATTACGATGTTGTGCCCATCATTAACGAAAATGACGCAGTCGCTACCAGTGAAATAAAAGTAGGCGACAACGATAATTTATCGGCACTTGTTGCTATTTTGGCTAATGCTAATAAATTATTGTTACTTACCGATCAAGAAGGGTTATTTACCAGCGATCCTCGCACCAATGCCGATGCCACCCTCATTGGTGAAGTAACACATATAAACGATGAGCTGCGCCAACTTGCTGGTGGCAGTGGTACAAACTTAGGTACTGGCGGCATGGCGACTAAACTGCAAGCCGCCGACATTGCAAGGCGTGCAGGCGTTGAAGTTATTATTGCTAAAGGCGCAGGTAAAAACGTTATTTTAAAATGTATGAGTGACGAGTTACCAGGCACACGCTTTTTAAAACTCACCGCCCCAAAAGATGGCCGTAAAAAATGGCTACTAGCTGGGCCTAAAAGTACCGGCCAAATTGTTATAGATACAGGTGCTATTAGTGCCCTTCAAAATAAAGGTGCAAGCTTACTTGCTAAAGGCGTTACTAATGCATTTGGACGTTTTGAAAGAGGCGATTTAATTGATTTAATAGATACTAAAAATCAAGTGATTGCACGTGGCTTAACGCGTTTTAGCAGTACCGAGGTAAATAAAATCAAAGGCGCACATTCAAATCAAATAGGTGAGTTACTTGAATACGATAGTGGTGCAGAAGTATTGCATCGCGACGACTTAGTATTACTTTAATACCTGTTCTAAAGGATTAGTTAATAAGTATTACCTCATAACTTAGTAAATTCATGAGTATTGTCTAGACTAATAAAAGTTTAATTAGTTTAGGCAGTGTAATGAAGGTAAATAAGTGTGGGCACGAATGGATTATTAAGCTTACCCAGCAAGAGGAAGAAAGTGATTTAGATAGCGCATTAATACAAATAATTAGCGACTTGCTCGAAGTTGATAATTTTGCCATTTACGTCAATAAAAATTTTTCAGCCCCCATACCCCCTACTCTTATAAATTCAAATAGTAATTTAGAGCAATTAAGCCCAGATGAAGCATCATTATTATTACAAAAGGTCACTCAAAATAAAATTAGGGTGAGCTATGCCTTTAGTAGCACAACAAGTTACGTGCCTATTTATCATTTTGGAAAAGTAGTCGGCACTTTATTAATAGAAACCGAGCAAGAATTACCAGAACGAATAACTATGTTAGCTGTACATATTTTAAATATTTATGCTAATCAGCTTGGGCTATTATATAAGTCGCGGTTAGATCCACTTACAGAGCTTTTAAATAGGCAAACATTTGATAAAAAAGTAATTGAGATTGTATCGGGTAACGGTTTTTTGTTACCAAGAAATGATAACAATAAAAAGCGACGTTGGTATTTAGCTATTGCCGATATCGACAACTTTAAAAATATTAATGATAACTACGGGCATGTAATTGGCGATGAGGTTATTTTACTTGTTGCACGGCTACTAAAAAATAATTTTAGAATTGAAGACTATGTATTTAGGTATGGTGGTGAAGAATTTGCTATGTTATTTCAAGCAGAAACAGAGGGTGATGCACATGTTGCACTTAACCGGTTACGCCTTAATGTTGCCCAATACCCTTTTCCACAAATTGGCCAGTTAACCATTAGCATTGGTTTTTTAGAATTAGTGAGTATTGATACTGTATCGAGTATTGTAAATCAGGCTGATTTAGCGCTTTACTACTCTAAAAATACTGGCCGTAATAGAGTTACCTCCTACAGTGAATTAGAAGTTAATAACGAACCAAAGATAGATAACAGTATTGAGCTTTTTTGATTGTAAATTTGTGCTAAAATCTGGCTCCTTAAATTGTTGTAAGCAGAGCACAGAACATGAAATTAGTTCGTTGGTTTTTAGGTTGTATAATCTTATTCTTTAATTTTGTATTTACTCCTCGCAGTAAAAAGCGTGCAAGCGACGAGCAAGCACAGCTTGATCAGCAAACCTCACAATTTAAACTGTACCAATTTAAAGCATGCCCGTTTTGTGTAAAAGTACGCCGCGCTATTAAGCGCGAAGGCTTAAACATAGAAACGCGTGATGCAAAAAATAATGAGCAATATCGTCAAGAGCTTCTTGAACAAGGCGGCAAAGTTAAAGTGCCTTGCCTGCGTATAGAGAAAAATGGCCAAGTACAATGGCTGTATGAATCAAACGATATTATTGCTTACTTAAACAAAGTAGCTGCATAAACCACTTTTATTATCTCACTTATTTAAAGAGAATTTACCATGACAATTCGCACCCGTGTTGCCCCGTCGCCAACTGGTGACCCGCATCTTGGCACCGCTTATATCGCCTTATTTAACTACTGTTTTGCTAAACAACAAGGCGGTGAATTTGTACTTCGTATTGAAGATACAGACCAAGTACGTAGCACGCCAGAGTCTGAACTTGCGATTATGGATAGCTTACGCTGGTTAGGGCTTGAGTGGGATCATGGTCCTGATGTGGGTGGCGAATTTGGTCCTTACCGTCAATCTGAGCGTAGCGATTTATATAAAAAATACGCGCATCAGTTAGTTGACGATGGTAAAGCGTTTTACTGCTTTGCAACAAGCGAAGAGCTTGATCAAATGCGTGAAGAGCAAATGGCAGAAGGCTTGCGCCCTAAATACGACGGTCGTGGTTTAAACCATACAGATGAAGAAATTAAAGCAAACTTAGCGGCAGGCAAACCTTACGTTATACGTATGAAAATCCCAAGCGAAGGCACATTTAAGTTTAACGACTACCTACGAGATGAAATTGAGATCCCGTGGGAAAACGTAGACATGCAAGTGCTTTTAAAAGCGGATGGTTTCCCAACGTACTTTTTAGCGAACGTAGTTGATGACCACCATATGCAAATTAGTCATATTTTCCGTGGCGAAGAGTGGATTAACTCAGCACCTAAGTTATTAAAACTTTACGAAGATTTTGGTTGGGAAGCGCCGGTACTTGGTCATTTACCATTACTACGTAACCCAGATAAATCAAAGCTATCTAAGCGTAAAAATCCAACGTCTATTAACTACTATAAAGAAATGGGTTACCTACCAGAAGCCGTGCTTAACTACTTAGGTCGTATGGGTTGGTCAATGCCAGATGAGCGTGAAAAGTTCACACTTAATGAAATGATTGAAAACTTTGACATGAAGCGCGTATCGCTTGGTGGCCCAGTATTCGACGTGGATAAATTAAGTTGGTTAAACGGCATGTGGATCCGCGAAAATCTAACCGACGAGCAGTTAATTCAGCGCTTTGTTGATTGGAAGTTTAACGGTGAAATGTTAGCTAAAGTATTACCTGAGGCTAAAACGCGTATTAATACCCTTTCGGATATGGTTGAGCTGGCAGGGCACTTTGTAGGTGGTATTCCAACTTACGACCCTGCGCTATTAACAGCTGGTAAAGCAGACGAAAACGTAATACGCCAAGCACTACAATTTTTTGTATGGCAGCTAGAAGGCTTACGTAGCTTTGATAAGCCCGCTATTTTTGCAATTGCAAAAGAAGTGGCTACATTCCACGAGCTTAAAATTAAAGACTTTTTAGAGCCAATTTTTGTCGCAATTACAGGCAAAACATCAAGTACGTCAGTGCTTGATGCCATGGAAATATTAGGCTCTGACTTATCACGTGCTCGTTTACGTGTAGCGCTTGCTCATTTAGGTATTTCTAAAAAGCAGGCTAAAAATATAGAGCGTGCGTACCGCGAATACCCAAGTGCATAATTGCTAAACAATGTACTTTTAAAAGCCGAGCTTAGTAAAATAAGTTCGGCTTTTTTGTTTCAGGCTGTTTAGCTATATGACATCGTATTTTGATATTGTTTAACTAAAGTATTAGGGTCTGTTGATCTTTTCGGATTAAAATTTGTTCAAACTAGGGGCTATTTAATCGCGGCGCGAGGTTTGTAACCTAGTGGGCTAAGTAAAAACCGAGCAACAAAGAGTAAATAGCCCCTAGAAAGAACCCTTTGGGCAGCGCCTGTTTGGCATTAATGCTACGTTATCGCCCATTTATGGGGAATAACCACACTACATAGGCTTTGCCTTGCCTAAATACCAAACAGACTGCTGCAAATTTAACCTTGAAAGATCAACAGACCCTAGTACTTAGCCCAATGATACAATAGGGAATATAAACTCATAGGAGGCAGTATGATTGCACCTGTAAAAAACAAAGCCATTTTTAGCAGTAACACATTTTCGATAAACCTTGTTACTTACCCAACCAATCATAGCGTAATGAACCATATTGACCCTGTGCAGCAAGGGCGCTATTACAAGCTTAATTTTGTATTAGAGAAACCTAAAGCGGGTGGGGTATTTAAATGCTCTAAATGCATTATAAATTTATTTAATCGCGTGTATTTGTTCAGACCCGATAAGTACGAACACAGCGTATCTAAAATCGAGTCTGGAAAGCGTGTGCTACTGAGCTTTGCGCTTAATATATAATTTGCACTTTTACTTATTAATAGTCGTAGGCCTGTCCGGTGCATAAAACAGATAAGTCGCAGTACGATACAGAGGTTTCACTACAGGAATTGATAGTAAAAGCATTTCCGCCTCTGCGCATAGCATCAGCTTTAAGTAAATCAATCGCGTTTGATTTAGAGCGATTGTAACTTACATTATTGCTGCCCATGCCGTCGCCATCACAGCTTTCACCTTCTATTCGCCCTAAAAGTGTTGCGCCACTTTCGTGTGCTTCTTGGTCGCTATAAAATTGCTGTAAATCTCTTTTATTAACGTAGGTGCCAATTTCTTGAGATAAAACACCGTTGTCTATATCTGTATGATAAGTCATTCCTGAACAACCAGTTATTGTGGCCAGCACTGTTATTGTCATTATAAAACGTAGCATATTTATTAGTCCTTTAATTTATTATTTAAAGTAGTAAATTACTAATAAAATCAAATGCTGGCAATGTTTGCTAACGGGTAAATTGTTAGCATTTGTAAATGTATTTAGATTTTACTGAGCATAGGGTAAGTAAACAAAAAGAAGTGGCAAACATTAACTAACCAATGGCACATAATGGCCCACTCTAAGCGCTGCGTTTTATAAAAAATATAGCCATATCCTAAGCCTGTAATAAATGAAACCAATACATAGTTAAATCCTCCTGCAAAATGTGCCAAAGCAAACACTGCAGCTGTCATTATTGGAGCAAGTAGCGCTGGGCGAGTAGATGTGATTATTTGGCTAAGTTTGGTTTGTAATAAACCTCTAAACAAAGCTTCCTCAGCTACACAGGTAAATAAAAGATTAATAGCAATAAAGGCTAACCAAAAGTTGGGCACTTTTGGGTTAAAGCTTACAAGTCCAAGTGTTAAAGCCGCAGTGAGCGAAGCTAAAACAGTAGCAATAATTATAAAAATAGGTTGTTTAACGTTTAATGGGCCTGCTTTATTAGAGTCTGCTTTTAAAGCTTTTTTATTCGAATAAAAGTAAGCACAAAGGAATAACCCAGCCATAGCTTTATCAAAATTAGCATAAAGGGTAAAAGCAATCGCATCGCTTGTAATACGCTCATCTATAACAATAGGGAGGTTATTAAAACCAGGCACCCAATGAAGTGCTAATGCCAGTGAGGAAATTATAAAAACAGTACTTAAAATAGCGCGTATTATTGCCCACTTTGCATTTAGCACACCGTAGTATAAAACAACGTAAAGCCCAGTGCTGAGCAGAGCATACAAATTTACATAACCTTGAAAATACCCACTTACTACACTTAAAGCCATTAAGTAGTGCCAAAGGGGTTGCCGCATTATTGATATTTTGCAGTACGGAAAAACACATATAATTGATAGTGCTAATAAATAAAAGGTCATTGTTTTTTATTACTCTGTTTTATTTAACCATTAATCTAACAGATTCGACCTCTCAATATTTTTTTTCTGGTAATATAGATAGGTTATAAGCAGTTTAAGCAGTGAACAAACTATGTTAAGTCCTTTTTTTCAGCAGCATGCTGATTATGTTTCTATCTCTCGTGAGCAGGGTTGTCGCTTCGCTAAATGCGTTGCTGACGATTACAATCCACTTCATGACAAAGATGCCAAAAAGTTTTGCGCGCCAGGAGACTTACTTTTTTCATTGGTACTAGACCGCTACGGTATTAGTGAACAAATGGAATTTACTTTTGCCGGTATGGTTGATGAAAACACCAAACTACATTTCCCTGAGGGAGCAGATGAGTTTGATGTTACCAATGGCGAAAAAGTAATTTTAAAGGTAAAGCGCAGCGGTAAAACCAGCCAATGCCCAGCACTAACTAATAGTCTAATAAAAAATTATGTTGAGTTTTCTGGTACTACCTTTCCGCATGTAATTATCCCATTAATGGGCAAGCAAGAGGTAATGATAAACCCTGCTCGTCCGATGGTAATTTACGAATCAATGCTTATTAATCTTGATAACCTTGATATAACAGCGCCAGTACTTGAATTTGCAGAGCCAAGCTTTGAGTACACTGGTAAGCGCGGAAAAATTACACTACGTTTTAACCTGTTAGAAAACGGCGTTAAAGTGGGTAGTGGTGAAAAGCACATGGTGGTTTCGGGTATTCGCGAATACTGCCAAGCAACAGTTGACGATTTAATAGCGTTTTACAACGAACGTAAAGCGACACTAAAGCCAGCTTAAAGCTACAGCAAATTATAAAAGGCGCTAAATACAACAGTTATTTAGCGCCTTTTTTATTGTTTTTGCGCTAAAGCGAAAGAGAGCAATCACGATTAAATACTTTTCTGGACTGGTTAATTTACGCAGTACAGTAATATGCGTACAATAGTGCTCTTTGTTATTTTAAAGCTAAGCCTATGTCTGCCACTACGTTCTCATCACTTAATCTCGACCCGTTATTATTAACAGCGATTGAGCAAAATAATTACACTCAGCCTACCGCAATTCAGATTAAAACTATTCCGCCTATTTTAGCCGGAAGTGATGTAATGGGCAGCGCGCAAACAGGTACGGGTAAAACCGCCGCCTTTGTTTTACCTCTATTACATAAGCTTTTAAATACCCCTAAAAAAGATGAACAAGGCCTTGCCCGCGTTGTAATTTTAACGCCAACACGAGAGCTTGCTCAGCAAGTATTTGCCAGCTTTGAAAAGTACGCACAAGGCACTAATATCAATGGTGCTTTAGCCTATGGTGGTGCAAGTATTGGCCCTCAAATTAAAGCACTTAAAACAGCGCAAGTTATAGTGGCCACACCAGGGCGTTTGCTTGATCATATAGTTAAAGGCAGTGTGGTACTTTCAAGCGTAGACTCTTTAGTGTTTGACGAAGCCGACCGCATGCTTGATATGGGCTTTATTGATGAAATTAGACGTATATTGCGACATATACCAGGAGATCGCCAAACTTTACTCTTTTCTGCTACGTTTGATGACAGCGTGTTTGAACTCAGTAAAAAGTTACTTAAAAACCCAGAACTAATTGAAGTTGATAAACGTAACTCAGCCGCAGTTGAAGTAGAGCAAGTTATTTACGCTGTAGATGAAGATCGTAAGCGCGAACTTGTATCGCACATGATTGGCATGAAAAACTGGCGCCAAGTGCTTATTTTTACTCGCACAAAACAAATGGCCGATCAGCTTGCTAAAGAAATGTGTAAAGATGGGTTAAAAACCGAATCAATCCATGGCGATAAATCGCAAGGCGCACGTGACCGTGCATTGCAAAACTTTAAAGAGGGTATTACACGCGTACTTGTTGCAACCGACGTCGCTGCGCGTGGTTTAGATATTTCTACACTTAGATACGTAATTAATTTTGAACTGCCTTACATTGCTGAGGATTACGTACACCGTATTGGCCGTACAGGTCGCGCTGGTGAACAAGGGCTTGCTATGTCATTGGTAAGTCTTGATGAGCAATGGCTGCTAGAAGAAATTGAAGTATTACTCGATACGCGTTTAACGCCGCAGTGGTTAGAAGGTTACGAGCCTGACTTAAATAAAAAGCCCAAAGATAATCGTAAAAATACGAATAAATCTCGAAAAGATCGCGATAAAAAACGCATTACAGGTAAAAGAGAGCCAAGTAGACGTCGTAAATAATAGCTTTTACTTTACTTTTTTGCCTATACTGGAGCTATTAAATAGCCGAGGTAAAGTTAATGTTTGAAACTGATAAATGGGCATTCTCTGGTGTTGATGGCCAAATATCTTTGCATAAATGGCAAAAAACAATGGACCTTATCACGGGGCTTTTTTCAGCCCCGTCTGGTTATATAGTTCAGGCAACAAGCAAAGGCTATCGCGTTGTTATTAGAAATAACGAAGGTGGCTCAAGCTTTGAAACCAACCCGATACTTCCCCCTCAAACTCCTCTTTTTTGTCGGCACGTCGCTGAAACTAATAATATTTTATATGTTAATGATGCAAGCAATAACGATGCATGGAACACCCTACCAGAAGTAGTTGAGGACGGTGTTGAATCCTACCTAGGCTTACCTATTCATTGGCCAGAAGGTGAAGTATTTGGCACGCTATGCTTAAAAGACACTAAAATAACTAGCTATACCGATGAATACTTTGAACTCATAGAGCAACTACGCGATTTAATTGAAGACGACCTAGCGCTTGTTTACAGCTATGAACAAATGCGCGAAATAGCCATGTTAGACTCATTAACAGATATTTATAATCGCCGAGCACTTAACTTACTAGCTCAGCAAAAGCTTAATTTAGCGCTACGTTTAGGTTTTGACGTGTGTTGCTTGTTTATAGATATAAACGACTTTAAAAAATTAAACGACACCTTTGGACATGAAGTAGGTGACAAAGCCTTAATTATATTGGCAGATACGCTAAAAACGCATTTAAGAGATGCCGATATAGTAGGGCGCTTAGGTGGCGATGAGTTTGTTGCAGTAATGCAATTAAGCGATAAGAGTAAAATTAATTACATCATGGATAAAATATCCTCTGAGTATTCAAAAGCTTTACTCAAAGAAGACGTTTGCGATTTATCGCTCAGCATAGGTTATAGTTTTACTAATAAACAAAAGCAGCCCTTTGAAGCGCTATTAAATGATGCAGACCACGCAATGTATAAAAATAAACAAGCGTATAAGCTCGCTAAAAAAGAACAATAATAAAAGGAAGTTCGTCATGACTCATGCCACAAAAACTTGGCTGGTTTTTTCTGCGATAGGTTTTATTTTTTCATTAGCAATAATAAGCTTATTTGAAGCGCTTCCTAGCATTAGATTTATATCTGATGAGGGAATTATTTTTGGTGTTATGTGCTCATCGATGGGGTTTGCCTTAAAAAGGCTTGAGAGTAATAACCAAAAATAGCTTTCATGGATAGCTTAAGCTGCAAATTTTTACTTGTACTTATTAATTTATTTTTCAAAGTACGGACATAAAAAAGCAAGCCATGAGGCTTGCCAAGAAGGGTGTTAATTAGCTCTAACCTAGCCTTTAAGCTATTAGTTTTTCGGCTAGGTTTAATTCCATAATGGCTTTTAATAAACGGTATAAGTTAATTGACGCGTCAATTTCTTCTTTACGGTTTGTTAAGCTTTCAATATTTAAGCCCAGTGGTACATCTAAATGCGCACAGCTTTTAAGTATTAAGTCGAGGTTTTCGCGGCAAATACGTACTGATTCGCTTAATGTATTGTCTGCATCAAGCATGCGCCATTTAGTTGCCTCTGGCACTGAGATACCCAACCATTGCATAAACTCTAAGGTTTTTTCGCCGCCGCACGGGGTAAACGTTAATATAATACGTTGTGGTGTAATACCCTGCGCTTTACATGTACGTGCGTAGCTAGTGATTAGCTCTATAGTCGCTTGTGCATCGTAAACAGCTTGCGATATAAAAAACTGACAACCTTGTGCTGTTTTTTCTATTAATCGTTCGTGCTCATTTCGTTTACTTGAATGGCGCTCGGCAATCGTAACGCCACCTAAAAAGAAATCATCTGACTGCTCAGCCAAAGCTTTATACGCATCTGGCAGGCTTAGCTTTATATCGCCTATCGATGATGGGCTACCTACTAAAACTACATTTTGTAAATCGTAGTCGTTTTTAGTTTCACTTAGCCAATCTTTAAATTCGCCTACGCCACGCTGCGCCACACTTTTATAAGTAATTACATCTTGTGCAGATAAATTACGAAGTAAATGGCTGTATTCACGCGGATCAACGGTTTGTTTAAACGCAAATGGACGGTCTTGATTAGTGCGGCTGCTTTCGTCTTGAATGTCGTAAATTATCACGCCGTCGTATTCAATTTCGTGTAAGCGACCTAATAGCTTTTCTGCAATGGTTTTTAATTGCGCTTTATCGGTGCCAATTTTAGGCGGGGTAGTACCAATAAGATAAACACCTTGGTTGGTGTCCACTATCTTCTCTTTTAGTGATAAAGCCATAATCCTCATTCCAGCTAAGTTTGTTTTGATGGATTTAATATAGCAGCCATTTAGACGTCTAGATAGATTTATTTAATGAAAGTTTTTCAATTAACATGATGTTTATTCATAGTGCTTGTTCCCATAATTTATAATTGACACAGTTGTTTACATAATAAATTCCCTTGGGGCTCTTATATTTATTGGCTTTGGGGCATAATTAAAGAGTTAAATCTGACAACAAATTTGCTCAATTTAAAAAGGGACAACAATGAAATTTAAATTATTAGCAACCAGCTTAGCGGTATCGCTGGCGTTAACAGGTTGCGCCATGCAACAAAACCAAAGCACGCAAACAACAGCACAAAAAGAACAAGTAAATAAAGCTGATGACCGTGTTTTTTCGCAAGATTACTTAATTGAAGAGCTAGAAAACGGCTTACGTGTCATGGTTGTTAAAACCGATTACCCTGATGTAGTGTCGCTGCAAATTCCGGTATCGGTTGGGTCGCGTAACGAAGTTGAAGAGGGTAAAACAGGCTTTGCTCACTTTTTTGAACACATGATGTTTAAAGGCTCACAAAAATACCCTGAAGATGTGTACTCAGACATATTAAAAAATTCAGGTGTTGATAACCGCGCTTATACAACAAACGATTACACAAATTACCATTTAAACTTTTCGAAGCAGCACCTTGATAAAGTACTTGAGCTTGAAGCTGATATTTTTCAAAACTTAACCTACACCGAAGAGCAATTTAGAACCGAAGCACAAACGGTAAAAGGTGAGTACTTAAAAAACAACGCGAGCCCAATTCGTAAATTATTAAGCGCTGTACGCGAAGAAGCGTTTGATAAGCACACGTATAAACACACCACTATGGGCTTTTTTAAAGACATAGAAGCCATGCCAGATCAAATGGCCTATGGTAAAGAATTTTTTGCTAAGTTTTATAAGCCTGAGTATGTGTCACTTGTCATCGTGGGCGATGTAGACCCGCAAGCAACAATGGCAATGGTTAAAAAGCATTGGGGCAGCTGGGAAAAGGGTAACTATGTTGCTGACATTAAAGCAGAACCAGTTCAACAAGCACCAAAATATTTGCACCAGCAAGATGAAGCGCTACCAGGGCATTGGTTACTCGTATCGTACAAAGGCGCTGCGTGGGAGCCCGCTAAAAAAGACAGAGCGGCACTAGATTTAATCTCACAGCTTTATTTTTCAAATAATTCAGATTTATATCAAGAGCTAGTGGTCGACAAACAAATTGCCAGCCAAATGTTTACCTATAACCCAGAGACTAAAGATCCGGGTTTATTACACGTATTTGTTAAAGTAGAAAACGCAGACGATTTAGCCACTGCGCGCGATGCCATTAACCGAACTTATGCAAAAGCACGCACTGAGCTTGTTGATGAGCAAAAGCTCAGTGATTTAAAATCGAACCTTAAATACAGCTTTATAAATGGCTTAGATTCGTCGCAAGCGATTGCATCAACACTTGCTAGTTACATGCATTTTGAGCGCGATCCTGAGGTTATAAACCAGCTGTATAAATCGGCAGATAACATTACCAGCGCAGATATTAAAGCCGTTGCTAATAAATACTTTACTGATAACGCACGTACCACATTAACAATGTCGGCACTTGATAAAGCCCCAGGTTTTGAGCAAGAAGTTAATTTAAATGCGCTTACTGCAAAGCTTGAACAAGCACCTGCGGCACCTGTATTTAAAGTACTTGATAAAACCAATAGCTCGCCGTTAATCGATGTTAACTTTTTATTCAATACCGGCGCGGCTGCCGACCCTCAAGACAAAAAAGGTGTTGCTGCGTTAACTGCGGCAATGCTTGCACAAGGTGGCTCAGAGGCGACAAGCTATAAAGATATTCAAAAAGCACTTTATCCGCTTGCAGGTAGCTTTGGTTATCAAATAGATAAAGAAATGCTGTCGTTCCAAGGACGTATTCATAAAGACAATGCAGCGCAGTGGTATTCACTTGTGAGCGATCAATTATTAAACCCAGGCTTTAGAGAGGATGACTTTAAACGCCTTAAAAAAGAAATGATCGATGGCATTAAGTCAGGCTTAAAAGCATCTAACGATGAAGAGCTAGGTAAAGAAGTGCTCTACAGTGCGCTTTACAAAAATCACCCTTACGAAAGTTACAACTACGGTGATATTTCGGATTTAGAAGCGTTGACGCTAGATGATGTTAAAGCGTTTTATAACAGCGAGCTTACGCAATCTAAACTCACGGTTGGCTTAATTGGGGCTGTGCCTGCAAATCTTAGAGCTAAAATGATGAGCGATTTTGCAACGCTACCAAAGGGTGAGCAAAGCCGTTTAAGTATTCCTGATGCGCCAGCGCTTAAAGGTCATCATGCAACTATTGTAGAAAAGTCAGCGCAATCGACGGCGGTATCGTTTGGTTTTCCTATTGATACAATTAGAAGTAGCGAAGACTGGACAGCCCTTTGGCTTGTGCGTTCGTACTTTGGTGAGCACCGTAGTTCTAACAGCTTTTTATATGAGCGCATTCGTGAAACTCGCGGCATGAACTATGGCGATTACGCATACATTGAATACTTTCCACGTGGTATGTTTCAAACCAAGCCTGATGCAAACCTAGGGCGCTCTGAGCAAATATTTCAAGTGTGGTTACGCCCACTTCGCTCTAATAACGATGCGCACTTTGCAACACGTACCGCCTTGTTTGAACTAGATAAGCTAATTAAAAATGGCATGAGCGAAGATGACTTTGAAGCAACGCGTAACTTTTTAATTAACTTTGTGCCGCAAATGGTTGCAAGTCAAAACCGCCAATTAGGTTACGCGCTTGATAGCGAATTTTACAACACTGATAACTTTGTAAGTTACGTAACTAATAAACTTAAAACGCTAACGCTTGCTGATGTTAATCGCGTTATTAAAGAAAACTTACAAACAGACAATGTTCACTATGTGTTTATTACTGGTGACGGCGCTGATATGCAAAAACGTTTAGCATCGCAGCAAACCTCACCAATGGTTTACAACACTAATAAACCTGCTGAGTTGGTTACTGAGGATAAAGTAATTGCTGATTATAAATTAGCAATTCCTGCAAAAAATATTAAAGTGATGAAAGTCGATAAAGTATTTCAATAATTTAAGTGTTTTTAAACTATCTTTAAATGTATAAAAAATGCCCCAGTGCTTAAAGCTCTGGGGCATTTTTATTATTTAATAATGAAACTTAATAAACAGTTATACCTAATAACCAGAACAAATAACTAAGGGATTAACACCTTAGTGGTTAAATCCGTTAGACTTGGGAAAAGGCTATTTTATATCAACTTAAGGCAGTGCAGTATTATGCGTCATGCAATTTGGCAACAGCTTCGCGACGAAGCTAACGATGTAGTAAAACGTGAACCATTATTAGCAAGTCATGTTTATTCATGTGTTTTAAATCATGATTGTTTAGGTTCGGCATTGAGCTTTATTGTTGCTAATAAGTTGGCTGATGCGGTGGTATCTGCATTCACTATCCGAGAGCTGTTTGACCAAGCATTTGTAAAATGTGACCGTATGCTATCTTTTGTTGCTGAGGATATTAAAGCGGTAAAAGACCGCGACCCTGCATCAGAAACCTATCTTACGGTTATATTAAATCTAAAAGGTTTTCATGCTATTCAGGCGCACCGTTTGGCTAATTGCTTGTGGCAACAAAACCGCAAAGAGCTAGCGCGCTTTATTCAAAGCCGTAACTCTGAAGTGTTTGGGGTCGATATTCACCCTGCATGCAAAGTGGGTAAAGGCATTATGTTTGACCACGCAACCGGTATTGTTATTGGTGAAACAGCGGTAATAGAAGATAACGTATCAATTTTGCAATCTGTAACGCTTGGCGGTACGGGTAATGAGCAGGGCGATCGTCATCCTAAAATTAGAGCGGGCGTATTAATTGGCGCCGGCGCTAAAGTACTTGGTAATATTGAAGTAGGTGAGGGCGCACGAATTGGTGCGGGCTCAGTTGTACTTAGCAATGTTCCACCACACACAACCGCTGTTGGCGTACCCGCTAAAATTATTGGTCGACCGGATTGTGAGTGTCCGGCGCAAAGTATGAACCAAAACTTTTTAGCAAATCCTGAGCCTGAAAACGAATCGCACACGAGTGCAATGCTATAAGTAATTAAAAATAATAAAACTTAAAAGGAATTAACATGAACAAGAATAGTTTATTGGCTCTAGGGATTGGGTTTATTGCGGGTGTAGGTTTAACTTGGAGCTACTTTAATGCAGCTTCAAGTCATCCAGAATCTGTTAAGTCGCAGCCAAGTTATGAAAAACAGAAAAAGCTTCATACTGAACAACAAAGTAATGAGGTATTGAGTAATGCAGACTCTGCAGTACCTGAGCAAGTCGCTAGTATAGAGCCCGCTGAAGACACGCCTACAACCAATTCAGAAACCCAAATGCTTGATGAACTACCTTTAGAAGAGCAAGTAACTCAGCTTAAACAACAGCTTGCAGAGCAAAAAGCGACAGTTAAAAGTATTTTAAAGCAGATGAGGGGCCCTTCAGATTTTGAGCAGATTTTACGTGATAAATTTGAAAATCAAACGCGCGATGAAGAATGGGCTTATCGTACTGAAATGGCATTACAAGATTTTTTATTAACAGCTGATTTATCAATTATTCCTGACGTTGTTAGTGCAAAATGTAAAAAAACAGTATGTGAATTTGAACTTGCCGCTCCTACTGATAACGACACATTTGGTAATGCTCAATGGCGAGAGCTAAACGATAAGTTGATGGAACAAGAGTTTTGGCAACAATTTAAAAGCACTACCTCCACATCGAGCGATAGCGAACTTAAAATGTTGCTAAGTACAGAGCTTTAAATAATTTGTGATTCTATAGAGCCATCAACGAGCTCTGTAACTAAAACATCGCCTGTTTTAATTTGCCCCACAGATTTAACTACTTTCCCTTGCTGTGTTTTAGTGATGCTATAACCGCGCGCTAAAACATTAAGCGGACTTACCGAGTCTAACCTGCTTGCTTGCAGTGCTAAGCTATTATTCGCTTGTTGTAACTGATGCTGTATAGCTTGGTTTAGCCTAGCTTGTAATTGCGAGAGTTGATGGCTTGCTGAAGCGAGTTTTTTATCAGGTGATTGGCGCATCAAACGCGGCGTTAAGTTATTGAGTGTGCGTTCTTGTTGGTATAAACGATTACGCATAGCTTGTTGCAGCGCAATGCTTAGCTCATCCAAACGTTGTGATTTTTGACTAAGCTGATTACGCGGATGACACAAATTAAGGCGGTGTTGTAACTGTGTTGCTAATGCGCGTTTATCGGCAATACCGTGCTTAAACGCGTTAGATAAACGATTAACTAATTGTGTTACTTTGTTGTGTAACTCTTGCGTATTTGGGCTTACAAGCTCAGCTGCGGCTGATGGAGTTGCTGCACGAACATCAGCAACGTAATCGCTAATGGTTGTATCTATTTCATGGCCTACTGCACTTACTATAGGTAATTCACTTTCAAAAATAGCCCGTGCGAGCTGTTCGTGATTAAAGCACCATAAATCTTCAAGTGATCCGCCGCCTCGTCCTAAAATAAGTACGTCTACTTCATCACGCGCATTTGCTAACTCTATTTGATTAATTAAATGTAGGTGTGCTTCTTTGCCTTGTACCATAGCAGGGTAAATGATTACTTCTAACTGCGGCGCACGGCGTTTAAGTACCGTTAAAATATCTTTTATAGCAGCGCCGGTTGCTGAGGTAATAACACCAATACGATTAATATTTTGCGGAAGTGGTTTTTTATACGCAGAGCTAAATAATCCTTCGGCGGCCAAACGCATTTTAAGCGCATCGAATTCTTGTTTTAGCTGACCTTCGCCGGCCGGTTCCATATGCTCAACAATAAGCTGGTAGTCACCGCGAGGTTCATAAAGTGATACACGCGCTTTTACTGTAACTTGCGCGCCATTTGCAGGGCGATAGCTTTGGTTGCGATTATTCCCACGCCACATAGCGGCTTTAATTTGTGCTTTATCGTCTTTTAACGAAAAGTACCAATGGCCGGATGCAGGGGTAATAAAGTTAGAAATTTCGCCCGTGAGCACTAAAGATGCAAAACCTTGCTCAAGGATTGTGCGAATTTCTCTATTAAGGCGTGAAACGGTGTAAACCGCCTGCGAAGGCTTCGAAAACATAAAAAACAACCTAAAACTATTTATTGCACTACTTTATCATAAATATTTGCGAAATATTATTTACTCATGCCAACAACGCTGTTAAAATTTGGCCGCAATTCCTTATCTTAGATCCACATGTGAGAAGTTGCCAAAATGCTTAGAATCGCTAAAGAAGCTCTTACCTTTGATGACGTACTTTTAGTACCTGGTCATTCTACTGTTTTGCCACACACGGCAAATATTTCAACTCGCTTAACGCGTGGTATCAAACTTAACTTGCCGCTTATTTCAGCATCTATGGATACTGTTACAGAAGCTCGTTTAGCTATTGCCCTTGCGCAAGAAGGTGGTCTTGGTTTTATTCATAAAAACATGACTATTGAAGAACAAGCGAAAAACGTACGTAAAGTTAAAACCTACGAAGCAGGTATTGTTTCATACCCTGTAACGGTTACTGCCGATTTAACAATTGCAGATGCAATTGAGCTTTCGCACGAAAAAGGTTTTTCAGGCTTTCCGGTTACCGACAGCAATAATGTGCTTGTAGGCATTGTTACTAGTCGTGATATGCGTTTTGAAACTAAGCTTGAACAGCCTGTTTCTACCGTTATGACTAAAAAAGAAAAGCTTGTTACCGTTAAAGAGGGCGCAGCACGCGAAGAGATTTTAGGCTTAATGCACGAACACCGCATTGAAAAAATCTTAGTTGTTGATGATGAATTTAAACTCAAAGGCATGATCACAGTAAAAGATTACCAAAAAGCCCAAGACAAACCTGACGCATGTAAAGATGACCAAGGTCGTTTACGTGTAGGTGCTGCTGTAAGTGTTGGCGCAGGTACTGATGAGCGCATTGCTGCATTAGTAGAAGCGGGTATTGATGTTTTACTTATCGATACATCGCATGGTCACTCTCAAGGCGTTATTGACCGTGTTACTAAAACTCGCAAAGAGTACCCAGACTTACAAATTATTGCAGGTAACATTGCAACAGCTGAAGGTGCGATTGCACTAGCTGATGCCGGAGCGGATGCAGTTAAAGTAGGTATCGGCCCTGGTTCTATCTGTACTACACGTATTGTTACCGGTTGTGGCGTTCCACAAATTACCGCTATTTCAGATGCTGTTGAAGGCTTAAAAGGTCGCGACATTCCTGTTATTGCTGATGGTGGCATTCGTTTTTCTGGTGATATTGTTAAAGCACTTGTTGCTGGTGCATCGTGTGTAATGGTGGGTTCTCTTCTTGCTGGTACAGAAGAAGCACCAGGTGAAGTTGAATTGTACCAAGGCCGTTATTACAAATCTTACCGTGGTATGGGCTCATTGGGCGCGATGGATCAAAAAGAAGGTTCATCAGATCGTTACTTCCAAAAATCAAATGAAGCTGACAAGTTAGTACCTGAAGGTATTGAAGGTCGCGTAGCTTACAAAGGTCCTATTGCAACGATTATTCATCAGCAAGTGGGTGGCTTACGTAGTGCTATGGGCTTAACGGGTTGTGCAACAATTGAAGAGCTTAATACAAAACCACAATTTGTACGTGTTACTTCAGCGGGTATGGGTGAGTCGCACGTTCATGATGTGCAAATCACTAAAGAAGCACCAAATTACCGCTTAGGTTAAGCAGCGTAATTAATTTAATATACTGGGCTTGCTTTGCAAGCCCTCTTTTTAGTCGTTTACATTAACAAACGGCATTTAGCATCAGACTTTACGAGATACTCCATGAGCAAAGATATTCACGATTCACGAATTCTCATTTTAGACTTTGGTTCACAATACACTCAATTAATCGCCCGTCGTGTGCGTGAAATTGGTGTTTACTGTGAACTTTGGGCATGGGATGTGACTGAAGAGCAAATCCGCGAGTTCAACCCACAAGGTATTATTCTTTCTGGTGGTCCAGAATCAACAACACTTGAAAACAGCCCGCGCGCTCCTGAGTATGTATTTAATGCAGGCGTTCCTGTGCTAGGTATTTGCTACGGTATGCAAACAATGGCAGCTCAACTTGGTGGAAGTGTACACAGCTCTGATAAAAAAGAGTTTGGCTACGCACAAGTTGAAAAAGTAGGCAGCTGTGCATTATTTGATGCAATTGAAGACCATATTACTGATGGCGGCAACGGCATACTTGACGTATGGATGAGTCATGGCGATAAAGTAATGGACATTCCAGCTGATTTTACAACAACAGCTAAAACATCTACTTGTCCACATGCTGCAATGTCTAACGAAGAAAAGCGTTTTTACGGCGTACAATTTCACCCAGAAGTAACGCATACTCATCAAGGGTTACGTTTGCTTGAGCGTTTCGCTATTGATATTTGTGGCTGTGAAAAATTATGGACTCCTGCAAAAATCATTGATGATGCTATTGAGCGTATTAAAGAAACTGTAGGTGATGACGAAGTTATTTTAGGTCTCTCTGGTGGTGTTGATTCATCAGTTGTGGCTATGCTTATTCACCGTGCAATTGGCGCAAAGCTAACATGTGTATTTGTTGATAATGGTTTACTTCGTTTAAACGAAGGTCAGCAAGTGATGGACATGTTTGGTAATAAATTTGGCTTAAACATTGTAAAAGTTGAAGCTGAAGAGCAGTTTTTAAATGATTTAGCTGGTAAGTCAGACCCAGAAGATAAACGTAAAGCCATTGGTCACACGTTTATTAATGTATTTGATGAGCAAGCCAAAAAGCTTAAAAATGCGAAATGGTTAGCGCAAGGTACAATTTACCCTGACGTTATTGAATCTGCGGCATCTGCCACAGGTAAAGCGCATGTTATTAAATCTCACCACAATGTGGGCGGATTACCAGATGACATGAAAATGGGCCTTGTTGAGCCATTGCGTGAATTATTCAAAGATGAAGTGCGTAAAATTGGTCTAGAACTTGGTTTACCGTACGACATGCTTTACCGTCATCCTTTCCCTGGACCAGGTTTAGGTGTACGTGTACTTGGCGAAATCAAAAAAGAGTACTGTGATTTACTACGCCGCGCAGATGCGATTTTCATTGAAGAGCTACACAAAGCTGAGCTTTACCATAAAGTAAGCCAAGCGTTTACTGTATTCTTACCAGTTAAATCGGTAGGGGTTATGGGCGATGCACGTAAGTACGATTGGGTTGTATCACTTCGTTGTGTAGAAACAATCGACTTTATGACAGCACGCTGGTCACATTTACCATATGAGTTTTTAGGTGTGGTTTCAAACCGTATCATTAACGAAATTGATGGTATTTCTCGTGTTGTTTACGATATTTCAGGTAAACCACCTGCAACTATCGAATGGGAATAATTGATTTTAGTTTCAATTAACTAATTTTAAGTGATTAAAAAACGGCGGATTAGCATGCTAATTCGCCGTTTTGTTTATTTAAAAAGCAGTTAAACTAAAAGAGTGATTTTTCTCTTTACCTTTGGCGAAACTTCTCTATAATTCGTCGTCATTGCAGGGGCGTAGTTCCAATTGGTAGAACAGCGGTCTCCAAAACCGATGGTTGGGAGTTCGAATCTCTCCGCCCCTGCCATTTCTTCTTTACATCGTTTTTATTACTTCTTATATTGTTCAAATGTCTAATCTACTGAGTTGTTATGCATCCACGTTACGCAGCTATTTTTGATATAGAAAATCTTGAACTCAATCAACATTATTGTCCTCAAGCAAATGATCAAGCTAATACTTTATCGCAAAGCACGATAGCCAGTTCTTTAACGCTAAATGAGCAACTATTTGCAGACATTAAGCTCAGTGCAGGGGCTATTATTATAAATAGCGTTGTACAGGGTAGTGAGATGCAATTAAACGACAATCAGCTTACGTTGCCAACCCCACAGCTCAACGCCTCTGAGAAGCGTGCTTTATGGGCTTTAATGAGTGAACACCTTGATAAACTTTAAATCAGTAGATGAAACTGCAATACCTCAATTAATGGCCATCGAAACAGCATGTCATAGCCATCCGTGGACTTTAAATACAATGAGTTCATGTATAGGCGGGCGCTATTTTAATGTTGCCGCATTTGATGAGGTGAGCATGATTGGTTTTTATATTGGTGAAAAAGCAGGGCCTGATTTTACGCTTATGGATATTTGTGTAACACCAAGCCACCAGGGTAAGGGTATTGCAAGGCATTTGTTAGCCCAGTTTATTGAATATGGTGAACAGCAAAATGCTGAAAACCTCTTTTTAGAAGTACGCGAATCTAATACGCGGGCTATTGCGCTATACGAGAACGCTGGCTTTACAGAGATGTCAGTGCGTAAAAACTACTATCCAAGTGATAATCCGGCCAAAAATGGCTTTGAAGACGCTATTTTAATGGGCATGGCATTAGGTTTAAACTTTTCATAATTAAAGTCGGTGATTAGCGTTTTAAGCATAGAGCGCTAACGCACCGAACTTGTACTATTTTGTAAATTTTCTTTTAGGTTACTTTGCCACTAATTGCTTGCTCAATGGCTGCTATTAATTTATTTACCAGCTCGTCTCTTGGCACTTTATTGTTACTTTTTAAATTTTCTTCAAGTGCCGCAGCGCTGTGATAAATTTCATCAAAATTAAAGCACCCAGAACTACCTTTAATACTGTGCGCTATACCTCTTAATGCCTCCCAGTCATTACAATGTTTCAGAGTTTTAACTTCTTCTAAATAAGTAGGTAAGTTGGCTAAATAGTTATCAGTAATTTGCTGAAACTTTTCGCTTTTTAATAAGCTGTCCCACTTATTTTGATTATCCTTTTCAAGATGTAGGTAGCTTACGAGTACATTTTCCAGAGCATCTTTATCAATGGGTTTAGCGAGTGCTTTGTTGCAGCCAGCTTCTAGGTAAGTGCCTATATCGTGATTCATTACGTTAGCAGTAAGGGCAATAATGGGGCCATCGTATGCTGCATGACGAAGCATTTTAGTCGCTTCTAATCCGCCCATTACAGGCATTTGCATATCCATTATAATAAGCTGATAGTCGTTAACGAGTGCCATTTCTACAGCTTGTGCGCCATTACTAGCAATATCGGGTTCAAGGCCCCAAGTTTGCAGTAATAATTTAATTAATAGCTGGTTATCAGGGTTATCCTCAGCGACTAAAATATTAGCCTCAAAGTTATTGGTCGCAAACGATAAGAGAGGGTCTTTCTCTGGTATTAACTGGCTTTCTTGCGTTAAAAACTCAAGCATTGGTTGATCATCAGATAACTGACACGACACCCTAATTGTAAAGCGGCTACCAACGCCAACTTCACTTTCAAGCGTTACATCGCCACCAAGTAACAGTGCTAAATTTTTAGAAATACACAATCCAAGGCCTGTACCACCAAAACGACGTGTGGTTGTGGCATCGGCTTGCTCAAACGGTTTAAACACACGCTCTATTTGATGCTCAGACATACCAATGCCGGTATCTTTAATTACAAATTCTAGCTTTTGACTTGCTTGTAAATAATGCACGCAAATAGACACACTGCCATTTTCGGTAAATTTAACAGCGTTATTTGCAATATTTATCAGTATTTGTTTTAAGCGGGTCACATCACTATAAATGGTGCGTGGTAGCGGCAGTTGGTAATCAATATTAAGGGTTAATTGTTTTTCTTGTGCCAGTGGTTGAATAATCGATTCAATGTCATGCACAAGCTGCACTACGTTTAACGCAGACAAATCGACAGCTAGCTTTTCAGCTTCAATTTTAGATAAGTCGAGTATGTTATTTATTAACTCTAGTAAGTGTTTTGAATTACGTAAAATAGTGCTTAGATGTTGTTTGTCGTTGGCTACTTTGTCGTTGTGGAGTAATTGCTCTGTAAAGCCCATAATAGCCGTAAGTGGCGTTCGTATTTCGTGACTCATATTAGCTAAAAAACGACTTTTAAGCTGATTAGCTTGCTCGGCTTGGCCAATTGCAAGCTCTAGTTGGCTGTTCATGGCTTCAAGTGCTTTAGTACGACTTTCTACTTTATCTTCAAGGTGGTGTTTATATTCTTCAAGCTGCTGCTGGTAGTGTCTAATTTGATTAACCATGTGGTTAAAGTCGTTAAACAAAACACCCACTTCGTCATTTGTATGAGCTGGTAAGTGCACCGACAAATCGCCATCACCAACACGGTGGCTTGCAGCACCTAATAATTCAATTGGGTTAAGTAATAAATTACGTACCACTATAAAAATTAATATTGGCAGGGTGATTATCGAAATAATAACAATTAAGCCTGTTATTAAGCTTATGGCTTTACCAGATTGATAAAGCACACCTTTGGGAATGGTTGAAACGTAATAATATCCACCGGGCATTTGTACGGCAAAAATCATACGCTCTATTTTATCTATGCTTGAGAGTTCAATGGTAGAAAGCATGCCTATATCGGCAAGATCGTGTACTTGGTTAAGTTCATATTCGCTTATGTATTGGCCGCGCATGTTGTAGTCGGAGCTAAATAAAATTTTCCCGTCTTTGGTCAACATTAAATTAAGTGTGTTGTTATATGGCGCTTCTAAAATACTGGAGTTGAGTATTGAAGGCTCTATATGTATTACAATAAAACCAAGCTGCTGTGGACGTTTCAAGTAGTAATCAACGCTGTCAATTCGTTGAATGAAATATAAGCTCGTGGTGCCATCGTCCTTTTGAATCATAAATTGCTGTGTACTTAAATTACTTTGCAATACTCGATTAAAAAATGGATAGCTTTTAGGCGCTGTTGTTAGGTTGTTAGAGTAGTAGGCATCACTTTTCCCACTTGCTGAAACTAAATTAATGCTAATTATATCTGGATAAGCTTCGCTGTAACTGGCAAATACATCCATAAGCGCGCCAAGTTTTCGGGTGTAATTACCGTTGGCGCTAATATCGTTTGCTAAAAAGTCACTAAGTACTGGCGAATTTGAAAGTAGTTTTGCAGTAGAGTGAAAAGAGTCGATATAGTTGAATATTTTTTGCTGTTGTTGCTCAACAAAACGGCTCATTATTAAATCAGCTTGTTTTTGTGTTGAATTAGTTACATTGGTGAGCGTAAAGCCACCTAAAAATAGCAGTGGCAGAATAACAAGAGGTGTTATATACCATAATAATCTTATACTTAACTTACTGGTTTTCATGACCAAACGACTTATCCTCCATGCAATCTGCCAATAATATGCGTTACGACCTGATTACACAAGCTTATAGCGGTCTTGGTGGCTAAATTACAATCATTAGTTGCATGATCTTTAGCTCTTTTTTTTATGTTTAAGTTATTTAAATTTAACAAATTACACTGAATAATATCAATTCAGTGTTTAAAAAACTTACATAGTTTTACATCTTTTAAAGTTACTAATTTATTGCCAAATTGGGAAGCATCTTTTGTAGAGCGAAATTTGAACACAAAACACTCCACATGCTTTTATATTTTTGCCAAGCTGCTCTCCATAGTCGATTTACTGCCACGAGTTTATATATTGATGCATAGGTGAAATAAGGCTGTGAGGCTGAGAAGGCATAGCAAGGTTTAATACGATGATTTTGAGTGTTTGTTTAAAACGAACACGTGTAAGAAATACGCATTCGTAATAATGTTATTACCTATTAAATAATTACATATTTAACAGCCGTATGAGCGTACTAAAAAGTCGATGGTTATTTCAACCCATCGATCAATCGCATCTTTAGTTATTGGTTTATCCGGATGAGTTAGATATAACAAATGCAGTTCGCTGCGCATTAACGCAACAAATACATCGGTAGCTTCTTCAATGCTAATAGTTTCAAAGTTAAGCTCGTTTGAAGCGACTGCATCTGTTAAGTACTTAGAAACTTTACCTTTAACTACAAGCGGACCTGAGTTGTAAAACATATGACCAAGAGCAGGAAAACGGGGAGCTTCAGCTATTACGACGCGGTATAGCGCCATTGCAGATTCCGCCAAGGCGACTTGTAAGTAGGCATACCCTAAGCGGCGTAAGTTTTCAGTTAAGTTGCCCGGTTTAAAAGTAATATTATGAATTGAAGCCGTAAACACTTCGCATTCACTTTTTATGACTGCTAAAAATAATGTTTCTTTATTTGCAAAGTGAGCGTAAACCGTTGATTTTGATACCCCTGCTTCACGTTGGATCATATCAGTAGTTGCACCGTTAAACCCATGAGTTAAAAATATTTTACGAGCTGCTTGTAATACTGTCCTTGCTTTTGCGCCAAGCTCTAGCTCACTAGGAGGCGTAGTGCTTTGGGAATTAGTAAGCTCTTTTGTCATTACATTTCACCTTGACATGATATTAAATTACGAATAGCATATCAAACCGAGCGGTACAGTTCAATTTAAGCTTTGAGTTTTCTGTAACTAGTCCACTTCAGTAACGCTAATATAACTTAGCTAATTGTTTCTAAAATACATTCATGATTGTGAGCTTGCTAATATTGATTTGTTAAATTTTCCTGCAAACAAGTCAAACCGAGCGGTACAGTACATGTTTATTGCATTGTTAAATTTGGGAAATCGAAATGGCAATTCTGCGTTTTAATAAAAGGCTTTTTAACTATTCACGGCACACTGCCATAGCACTTACGTCAATTGCTATTTTATCTGGGTGTGTTGTAGGTCCCACTTTTGAAGAGCCTAATGCAAACATAAATAACGCGGCTGTAACGCCTACAGCCGACTTTGGCCAAGGCGAGCAAAGCAACAAAGCTGAATTAGTATGGAACTGGTGGACTATATTAAACGACCCTATTTTAACTGAATTAGAGCAAAAAGCGCAGCTGGGTAATCTTGACTTACAAATGGCTTCAAGTCGAATTGCACAAAGTCGAGCTGCGTTGGGTATAGCATCATCAGAGCGTTTGCCAAACGTATCTGCTGGATTTGATTACAAACGTGAAGGTCTTAGCGAAAACGGTAAATTTGTCGCACTTGGTGCGCCACCAGATGCTGATAACTTTTGGCAGCTAGGGTTTGATGCCAGTTGGGAGCTGGATTTATGGGGTCGTAATAAACGAATAGAAGAGGGCGCAATCGCTATGTTGCAAGCGTCATTATTTGAACGTGAAGCTGTGCGGGTCAGCCTCGCGGGCGAAGTTGCTAAAACCTACTTGTTGCTGCGAAGTGCACAAACACAATTAGAAATCACACATGAAAACAAAAGCATTGCAGAGCGTGTATTAACCCTTGTGCAAAGTCGTGAAAGAAATGGCGTAAGCACGCGCTTTGAAACTATTAGCGCCCAGGCAGAACTCGCAACAATTAATGCGGGATTACCAGAGGTAACACAGCGTCGTAATGCTTTAATGAATGCACTTGCATTATTAATTGGGGAGCAACCGCGTGCATTAAATGCTTTATTAGCAGCACGTATACCACAGCCACATATTCCTACTGGCATACCTAAGGTGATCCCATCTGAATTTGTAAAACGTCGCCCAGATATTTTACAAGCTCAGGCAAATTTACACAGTGCCGTAGCCGCTATTGGTGCAGCACAAGCAGATTTTTACCCGCGTATTACGTTAACGGGTACATTAGGTGTTGAAGGTTATGCGCAGCACGATTTATCAACGTGGGACTCACGCGTATTTTCTGTTGGGCCCAATGTATATTTGCCTATTTTTCAAGGTGGACGCTTAAAGTCACAACTTAAATTAACAAAAGAACGCGAGAAAAATGCGGCATTAAATTATCGCCAAACAGTACTCAAAGCATGGCATGAAGTAGATAACGCAGTAGATGGCTGGGCGGCACAGCAAAATCACCACGATAAAGTAGAAATAGCATATAACTTTAATAAACAAGCACTACATAGTGTTGAGCGAGCTTACCAGCAAGGTGCTGCAGATTATCTTAGTGTACTCACTGCACAGCGCCACTTACTGGCAAGCCAAACTAATTTAAACAATAGCGCCACTAATGCATCACTTGCGGTGGTTAGCTTATATAAATCATTAGGTGGAGGCTGGAATCCTGATGTTTTGCCTAAAAAAACATCAGCGAGAAATGAAATAGTTGCGGAGGGGGAGTAATGAATGCAGCCACAATTAATGTGCCCATACAAAACGCGGATCCCATTGTAAGACCCGCTGGACCTTCTAAACAAGCAATTGCCGGGCTCTTAGGTATTTTTATTGCGGCAATGATGGCCGGTTTAAATAATCGTGTCGGTTCTTTAGGTCTTGTTGATATTCGTGGCGTGTTGGGCGCAAGCCTTGATGATGCATCGTGGCTATCGAGCGCTTACACCGTAGGAGAATTAATAGCAATGCCGTTTGCTTCATGGTTTGCTATTACGTTATCGGTTAGGCGTTTTCATATTAGTATGGTGACAGTATGTGGTTTTATAGCCGCAATATTGCCGTTTATTCACAACTTAGATTTACTGATCGCTTTACGCTTTATCCAAGGTGTAAGCAGTGGCGCGTTAATCCCTATTTTAATGATGGCCGCACTTAAGTTTCTACCTCCTCATATTCGTTTACATGGTTTAGCTTTATATGCAATGACTGCTACATTTGCACCTAATTTAGCTATTTGGTTAAGTGGCCAATGGGTTGATGGGTTATCTGATTGGCGCTTAATTTACTGGCAAGTTATTCCATTGTGTCTTGTAGCCGGCTCTCTAACAGCATGGGGCTTACCAAAAGAAGGTGTTAAGTATGCTCGCTTTAAAGAAGGTAACTGGTTAGGCCTAATATGCGGGGTTTCATCACTTGCGTTAATTGCTACAGCTCTCGATCAAGGAGTTCGGCTTGACTGGTTTAATTCATCACTTATTACCGTATGCTTTAGTGCTGGAATTGTTTTGTTTGGCTGTTATTTGTTTACGGAGTGCATCATAAAACCCCATTTATGAAGCCTCAGCTAATCGGTAAACGTAATTTAGGTATTGGCGCGGTGATACTAACGTTATTGTTGGTGGTTTTTATGTCGGGTTCAATGCTTCCTTCAGTTCATTTAACAAATTTACATAACTATCGAGCATTACAGTTAGCGCCTATTGGGTTGCTTATTGCTTTACCGCAGTTAGTGCTGGGATCTGTTGTTGCACTTTTTTTATATAAAAAATGGGTTGATGCACGATTTGTTATGGCAATAGGCCTGTTCTTAATTTCTCTTGCTTGTTTTAGTGGTACTCAAATAACGCCGCAATGGCATGGCGATCAATTTTTAACAGCCCAGTTATTGCAGGCATTTGGCCAGCCAATGGCCGTTGTCCCTATATTATTCTTAATGACTAGTGTGTTAGACCCAAGTGAGGGCCCGTACTTTTCGGGAACTATAAATACCTTACGTGTTTTTGGATCGCTAATTGGTGGTGCAGTTGTTGGACAGTTGATCGTTGTTCGAAGTCGTTTTCATAACGAAATGTTATTAGATCATGCTTCACTAGTTGGTAACTCTCTACCACAAAGCGCAACACCTACGGAGCTTGGTAGTGTTATTGCTCAGCAGTCTTTAGTTTTATCTATTGCTGATGCGTATTTAGTGTTGGGAATTATAGCCCTTGTCTTAATTCCGTTGGCACTGTGCATGGACTTTGTACCTGCACCGAATCTAAATAAATCTTAAACCTTATTTTTAAAATTGAGTAATAAATTATGGCATTATCAAAAGCAGTTAAATTTACCGTGGTAGCAACCTTATTTGCTGTTGTTGCAGGTAGTATTGTTTATTTAAATACACCAGAGTCATCGGCTTCAACGCAAACAACAGATGACGCATATATACAAGCCGACTTTACGTTTGTATCGCCTAAAATATCAGGTGTCATAAATGAGGTATTAATTAAAGATAATCAGCGTGTAGAAAAAGGCGATGTGTTAGCAACGATTGATGACCGCGATTATGTAGTTGCTATTGACGCAGCTAAAGCACGGGTTAATAGTGCACAGGCAAATATTAAAAGCCTAAAAGCAAAAATTATTTATCAGGAGTCTGTAATATTACAAGCAGAGGCCGGTATTGAAGCGGAAAAAGCAGGGCTTGAATTAGCAAATGTAAATCTAACTCGATACAGTAATTTAGCGTCTGATGGCTCGGGCACTGTTCAAGCGCTTCAAGAAGCACAAGCAAAGCTAGCAATTCAAAAAGCTAACTTACATAAAAAAGAAGCAGCACTAGTTGCAGCAAAGCAGCAAACAGCTATTTTAAATGCTGATCAAGATAAAGCAAAAGCATTATTAGCTCAGTCAAATGCCTCATTAGAAGAAGCATTATTAAAGCTCTCTTACACAAAAATTAAAGCACCTGTTAGCGGTATTGTTGGTCAAAAGGCTGTGCGTGTAGGTGGCTTTGTAAGCCCAGGTAAGCCACTTCTCGTTATTGTGCCACTGGATAAAGTGTTTATAAGTGCAAATTATAGAGAAACACAACTAGCTAATGTAAAAGTTGGTCAACAGGTTGAAATTAAAGTTGATGCATTGCCAGGCGTGACATTAAAAGGACACGTTGACAGTCTAAGTCCAGCAAGTGGTGTAAGTTACTCCACTATTGGTGCGCATAATGCAACAGGCAACTTTACTAAAATAGCGCAGCGCCTACCGGTAAAGATTAGTTTAGATGCTAAGCAGCCTTTACTTAGTCAACTACGTGTTGGAATGTCGGTTGTACCTACAATTGATGTTGTTAAGTAACTACTCATTTTTATTTAAACGATCTACGAGTAAATTGTAGGTCGTTTAAATATCGCTTGCTGTACACATTTATTTTAAAGCTAAGATATTTTTAAGTAGATAGCACACTTTTATACCGACTCCTGTTACAATTGCCATTATTAAAAAATCAACTATTGACGCTTTATTATCAGCTGTTTGCAACGTGAAAATCAGCGAGAATAGTAGTTAATTACGATCAACATAACGGGTTTACTCGCAGACGCTTATTAAAATGCATTCAACCCCGCATATAAACTAAAAGAATTTATCAATGGCAGACCAGACTATTATCAATGAAATCAGCAAGCGAAGGACCTTTGCTATCATCTCTCACCCGGATGCTGGTAAAACAACGATTACCGAAAAAGTATTGTTATTCGGACAAGCTATTCAAAGAGCTGGTACTGTAAAAGGTCGCGGCTCTAACCAGCATGCTAAATCTGACTGGATGGAAATGGAAAAAGAGCGTGGTATATCAGTTACTACGTCTGTAATGCAATTTCCATATAACGACGCACTTGTTAATTTACTTGATACGCCAGGACACGAAGATTTCTCTGAAGATACGTACCGTACATTAACAGCAGTAGATTCGTGCTTAATGGTTATTGATGCGGCTAAAGGTGTAGAAGACCGTACCCGTAAGCTAATGGAAGTTACACGCCTGCGTACCACACCTATTGTTACATTTATGAACAAATGTGACCGTGATATTCGCGACCCAATGGAAGTGCTGGACGAAGTTGAAACAGAGCTAAATATTGCCTGTGCACCCATTACTTGGCCAATTGGTTGTGGTAAAGAGTTCAAAGGTGTTTATCACATTCATAATGATGAAGCTGTTTTATATAAAACGGGCCAAGGTCATAAAATTCAAGATGTTCGCACAATTAAAGGCCTTGATAATCCAGAGTTAGATATTGCCATTGGTGAAGACTTAGCTGCGCAGTTACGCGATGAGCTTGAGCTTGTTATTGGTGCATCAAACGAATTTGATTTAGATCTGTTTTTAGCCGGTGAGCTTTCGCCAGTTTATTACGGTACCGCACTTGGTAACTTTGGTGTTGATCACGTGTTAGATGGTTTAACTAAGTGGGCGCCAACGCCATTACCACGTGAAACCGAAGACAGACTAATTGTTGCAACTGAAGAAAACTTTACCGGGTTTGTATTTAAAATTCAGGCCAACATGGACCCTAAACACCGTGACCGTATTGCATTTATGCGTATTGTATCGGGTAAGTACAGCCAAGGCATGAAAATGAATCACGTGCGAATTGGCAAGCAAGTGAGCATTTCTGATGCGGTAACCTTTATGGCGGGCGATCGTGAACGTGCCGCAGATGCTTTCGCTGGCGACATTATTGGCTTGCATAACCACGGTACAATTCAAATTGGTGATACGTTCACGCAAGGCGAAAAACTTAAATTTAGTGGTATTCCTAACTTCGCCCCTGAACTATTTCGTCGTATTCGCCTTCGCGATCCGCTTAAGCAAAAGCAATTATTAAAAGGCTTAGTACAGCTTTCTGAAGAAGGGGCTGTACAGGTATTTAGACCACTTATTAATAACGACTTAATAGTAGGCGCGGTAGGTGTACTTCAGTTTGATGTGGTTGTAGCGCGTTTAAAAGCAGAATATAACGTTGATGCTATTTATGAAGGCGTAAACGTGAATACGGCACGCTGGGTAAGCAGTGATGACGTTAAAAAGTTTGAAGAATTTAAACGTAAATGCGAAAGCAATTTAGCACTCGATGGCGGCGATAACTTAACTTACATTGCACCGAGCCGTGTAAATCTTAACTTATCGGTAGAGCGTTACCCAGAAGTAATGTTTAGCCATACACGCGAAAACTAGAGCTCATTTACAAGAATTAAAAGAAAACCTGCTTTGGCGGGTTTATAAAGGTAAAAAAATATGAATATTCGTACTATTTTAATTGAAAAAGCCATTGCAGCTATGGTCGGTGCAGGCTTACCTGAAGACACAAACCCGGCAGTAACGCAAAGCACGCGTCCACAATTTGGTGATTACCAAATTAATGCAGCCATGGGCGCAGCTAAAAAAATGAAAAGCAACCCGCGTGAGCTTGCACAAAAAATTATTGATAACCTTGATGTAAGCGATATTGCACAAAAGACTGAAATTGCGGGTCCAGGTTTTATTAATATTCATTTAAAGCCTGAGTTTTTAGCGCAAAGCGTGAAAGCGGCTAACAATGATGCAAAACTAGCTGTAAACGAACATGCTAAGCCACAAAAAGTTGTTGTTGATTATTCATCACCAAACCTAGCTAAAGAAATGCACGTAGGTCATTTACGTTCAACCATTATTGGTGACTCAATTGTACGTGCGCTTGAATTTAGAGGCGATACGGTTGTGCGCCAAAATCACATGGGTGATTGGGGTACGCAATTTGGTATGTTAATCGCGCATTTAGAAGATCAAATTAGTCAAGGCGTTGACTTAGATACTGTTGCGCTTGCTGATTTAGAAACTTTTTACCGCGATGCTAAAAAACGCTTTGACGACGAAGAAGGCTTTGCAGATAAAGCACGTGATTACGTTGTTAAATTACAAGGCGGCGATGCGCATTGTGAAAAACTTTGGAAACTATTTATAGCCACCTCAGTTAAACACTCAGAAGAAGTATACAAGCGTTTAAATGTAACGCTTACCCAAGCCGATATTATGGCTGAAAGCGCATACAATGCAGAGCTTAACGATATTATTAGCCTACTTAAAGATAAAAACATTGCCGTAGAGTCGCAAGGCGCGCAAGTGGTGTTTTTAGATGAGCTAGCTAATAAAGATGGCGAGCCATCAGCGTTTATCGTACAAAAATCTGGCGGTGGTTTTTTATATGCAACAACAGACTTAGCGGCATGTGACTACCGTTCAAACAAATTAGGTGCTGATCGCATCTTAATTTTTGTAGATGCACGTCAAAATCTACACTTTAACCAAGTAGAGCTAACAGCGCGTAAAGCTGGTTTATTAAGAGACGAAACAAGTTACGAGTTTTGCCCGTTTGGCACCATGATGGGCGCCGATAATAAACCATTTAAAACACGTACTGGCGGCACAGTAAAACTTGCTGATTTATTAGAAGAATCAATTAACCGCGCAGCCGCAAAATTAGCTGAACGTGAGTCTGATTTAAGTGATAGCGATCGCAGCGAAATTGCACGTAAAGTAGGTATTGGCGCAGTTAAATATGCCGACCTTTCTAAGCACCGTACCAGTGATTACATTTTTAACTGGGACAGCATGCTAAGTTTTGAAGGCGCAACAGCTCCTTACTTACAATATGCTTATACACGTGTACGCAGTATTTTCCGCAAATCAGGCGTTGATGCTGCTACATTAAATTCAGACGTTGCAATTGTTGAGCCTCAAGAAAAAGCACTTGCACTTAAGCTACTACAGCTCGAAGAAGTACTTGATTTAATGATCAGCGAAGCAACACCGCACGTACTATGTGGTTACTTATACGAGCTTGCAAGCTTATACATGACATTTTACGAAGCTTGCCCAGTACTTAAAGAAGGCGTAGAGCCAAGCGTGCGCGATAGCCGTTTAGTGTTGTGTAATTTGGTTTCAAGAACATTAGAAACGGGATTAGATTTACTTGGCATTGAAGTTATGGAGCAAATGTAATCACCGTCGTATTTTAACCTAATACTGCGTTATCCACCCCGACTTACCCTAATCACATACAAACCGTATGCTCATAGGGATAAGTCGGGTTGGATGCCTTGTCTTAGGCTAAACTACTTAGGTGAACCGTCTGCTGCGTGTAGTTCGCTTTAGCTGCGTTGGTAAAACTATTTAGCCTAAGTCACATACAAACCGTATGCTCCTTGGCATAAATAGTTTTACCGCCTTGCTAGCACTCCTACACTTGCAGATATCTGAGCTGTGTAGTTTGCGTTGTAGGTTGGGTTGAGTGAAACGAAACCCAACGATACACCTGAGGCTCTGTGTTTATTGCTATCGAATACACCCGAGACTCGGTGTTATTGCTATCACATATACCTGAATCTTAATATTTGTTACTACTCAATATCTATTGTTTTAAGCTCGCTACTCTAAGCTCTTTTCTAAGTCTTTATTTAAAGGATTTGTTATGAAACTCGAAGATATCCGCCGTGAATACCTGCAAGACGCGTTAAGCGAAGATAACTTGCAAGATGACCCATTCAAGCAGTTTGAAACATGGCTTGAGCATGCTGTAGCAAGCCAATTACCCGATCCAACAGCGATGGTTGTAGCAACTGTTGATGAAACCGGTCAGCCTTCACAGCGTATAGTGCTTTTAAAGCACCTGGATGATAACGGCTTTGTATTTTTTACCAATACAGGTTCGCGTAAAGCGCAGGAGCTTAAAGGTAATAACAAAATATCGCTTCACTTTCCGTGGCATCACATGGAACGCCAAGTTATTGTATACGGTGAGGCTAAACCATTACCAACTTCTGCTGTGGCAAAGTACTTTTTATCTCGTCCTAAAGAAAGCCAATTAGCAGCGTGGGCATCAGCGCAAAGTCGTCCGGTGTCATCACGTAAAGTACTAATGGAAACCTTTGCTAATATGAAAAACAAGTTTGCTAAAGGTGAAATTCCATTACCTGATTTTTGGGGCGGTTATTGTGTAGTGCCCACTAAAATTGAGTTTTGGCAAGGTGGGGCGCATCGTTTACATGATCGTTTTATGTATCAGCGCCAAGCAGATAATAGCTGGCAAATTACACGCTTAAATCCTTAATAAATAGATGAGTAAGTAACCGTGCAATTTATTGACTCTCATTGCCACCTCGATTTTAGTGAGTTTGATTCAAGTCGTGAATCGCTGATAAACGAGTGTGTAGCAAAGGGAGTTAATCAGTTTGTTGTACCGGGTATTACGCTTGCTCAATCGCATACTCTTATAGGGCTCAAAGCAACCTATCCAAGTATAAAAATAGCGGCAGGGCTGCACCCTTATTTTTTAAAACAGCATGAAGAATCGCACATAGAAGCATTATTCGAGTTTGCAACTACAAATAAGCATCAGCTGGTGGCTATTGGTGAGTGTGGGCTTGATAGAAGCATTGAAAACCTCTCTAAACAAACTTATTTATTTGAACAACAAATAGGGCTTTCTAATGAGCTAAGCTTACCGCTCATTGTACATCACAGGCAAAGCCATGATTTAATTGCGCAATCGTTTAAACGTTGTAAGCCAAAAAATGGGGGAGTGATTCATGCATTTTCAGGTTCAATCCAACAAGCGAAGTATTATATCAAACAGGGCTTTAAGCTTGGCGTAGGCGGTGTTATTACCTATGAACGTGCAGCTAAAACCCGTGCTGTTATTGCCGCTATTGAGCCCGAGCACTTAGTGCTTGAAACAGATTCACCTTCAATGCCGTTAAGTGGCTACCAAGGGGAGGTTAACACGCCATTGCATATACCTGATGTGTTTGACGCACTATGTGATTTAAAGCCAGACAGCGAAAAAGAGACGCTTGCCAAGCAACTTTATGATTCTTGTTCAGATGTTTTTTGCATATAACGATTTACCTGCCAGCGTTTTAATCCACGGCCTAACTGCCACGTAAAAATACAAGCAATCACTAGCATTAATAAAACCTGTCTGCCTAAGTCATGAAAATGATTATGGCTGTCGGATATTGCAGCGCGAGTTAAATAAGTAATAGATACAAAACCTATAGGGCGGTCATCATCGCTTATAACAGGTTCCATAAAAGGTGTTTTTAACTTACTTATTCCGGGGGTAGAATCAGAAAGTTGACCATAAACATGGTGCGACTGCCAATTGTCGCTACTGGCTAATAAAATACCCTGTTGATCGTAAATAGTGGCCGAAAGCACGAACTCATCTTTACTTATATCGTTACAAATTGCATTGAGCTGGGGTTTGTTTTTTTCGATTAAAGGTGTTTTAACATTTAAAGCCATAAACTGAGTGAGGCTTTTTGCGGTGCTGTCGGCGCTATCGTACAGTAACTGGTGACTCTTAAAACTACTATTAACACCCACCCAGCTTAGTAATACAAAACAGCCAGCCGCAAGAATTAAGCGAACGAGTCGCTTTCTTTGGGATGCGCTTATAGGGTTTTTAATATGGTTATTTTTCATAGTCACCGTTTATGCTACTGACAGCATTTTGATTTGATGTTACAACTACACTAACTATAACCTTAAACCCCACCTGATGGCGAATTTAGTGTTGAGAATAGCAGTTTTGAGATGCCAACTATCAGGAAAATAAAAATAAACACGGAGATCCCATGTCGCAAATCAACATGGCACAGCAAGCTGCTGAGCAACCATTACAACACTTAACTCTAAATAAATGGTTTAGCTATAGTGGTGGTGTATCTACACCTCTCGATTATATTCCAAACAAAGCATTAGGGTTATTTAGCATCGCATTTGCAGGTGATTTTGAAGAAAAACACATTGCCAGTATTGTTGACTTTTTAGCGACACATAACCAAAACGTCACCGCTATATGCCAATACCAACCTGATTTAGGGCTTGCACCAGCACTGTGTTTTTACGCGCAAAATGCAGATAAAACTATAAACCCGTTAGTACTACAAGAATTTTCAAACACGCTTGATTGTCAATTAGTGCAAGTTGCTACGCCGCCTAATTTATATGAGCCTGGTTTATTGGTTATGGATATGGATTCAACTGCAATAACTATTGAGTGCATAGACGAAATAGCACGCCTTGCGAACGTATACGATGAAGTTGCCTCTGTAACTGCACTTGCAATGGCGGGTAAACTTGATTTTAGTGAGAGTTTATATCAGCGTGTAGCTAAGCTTGAAGGTATTGAAAAAAGCTTAATTGAAGAACTGAAAAGTACATTACCATTAATGCCTGGTATTAAAATACTGTGCCAAATTTTAAAGCAACATAACTGGTATTTGGCGATTGCCTCAGGTGGTTTTGTGCCTTTTGCAGAGCGTGTACAAGAGCTGATTAATTTAGATGAAGTGCACGCTAATGTGCTCGAATTTAAAGACGACAAGCTAACAGGTAAAGTACTGGGTACGATTGTCGATGCGCAGCAAAAAGCGGTCGTATTAGAGGTGCTTCAGCAAAAGCTAGGGCTTAAAAAAGCACAAACTGTAGCTATTGGGGATGGCGCAAATGATTTAGTGATGATGGCAAAAGCTGGCCTAGGTGTGGCCGTACATGGTAAGCCTAAAGTGGTTGAGCAAGCACAAGCGGCTATTTGTGAAGGGTCATTATTGCAATTGTTGTATATGTTGGCTATTCCGTTAGAAAAACAGCCAACACTTTAAAATAAATTAAGTTAAACCGCTTAACGTAAGCGGTTTAACCAAATAAGCTTACGGCGGCTCATTTGTGCTACTTGCTCTTTTTTTAGTTCTAAATGGCTTAGCGCTTCTTCAGTTATATCTACTACATCACCCACACCAGCTACGGCCCATAAGGCTTCTTCTAAATCTTTAGCTTTGTGCATTGCGTACTGACTTACGTATTTTAGCTCATTAGAAAGATAATCAGTATCGGGGCGACCTGTGCGCGATATATACAAGCGCATTACGAATATAAGTTGCGATGTAATGTCTTTACTAATTTGCTTATAAAAGCTTGAGTAGTCTTCACCTAAAGCGCATTGGCTAACAATAGCCTCTTCAATACTGCCTTTTCGAGGGTCGAAGTTAATAGCAAGTGTAAAAGCAAGTGGTGCATCTTGGCGGCTGCGATCTTTGATATTTGGTGTTATTACATTAATAATTTGCTCTTCAGTCAGAATGCTCGAAAAGTCAGTTTTGTTACTTAATAAACCAAAGTTTTGCAAAATCACGTGAATAGGGCTGGCGTATAACCCATATCCAATTGCACCCGTTTTAAAGTGTGCAGCTTCTTTGTGTAAATATAGCGGAAATTGGCAAACGCTTTTTGTTACCATATTTCTAAGTGCGGTAGATAAGCCTTCTACTTTAGGTGCTTCTTCAGATACTTTAAGTTTGTCTTTATTACCTTCTATTAGCTGAGTGAAAAAGGTCACGCCAGCATGGGGTAAATCAGCAATGCGATTTGCTTTTAGGTTAATAGTAGTAAATGACTTACTGATGGCCATTACTTCGTACTTTAGTTCACTAAGCTTATGCTTTTTAGTTATTTTTTGAAGTTCAGGGAATGCTAAAAGTACTATATCGCCTTTTTTAAATGTGGCAGGTTGTTCGCACTCTAACTGCAAACCCATTACCGAAAAGTCACGTGTATAGCCATTAAATACCTCATCATTAATAGTAACACTAACTGGTGTTTTATAAAGATAGCGCTTATGCGAGCGTAAATTTACGTATTCAAGTGGCACAATATCTAAGTAGGGTGGTGTTTTGTGTTTTGCGTGGCCAAAGTGCTTAAGCTGATTTACTAATGCTTTATCAAAAGTAAGTTGTTTATAATTTGCTTGTTCAGCTTTATTGCCAATATTTGTAAGTACAACAATATACTTAACATCTTTTATAAGGCCTTTTACACGAGGTGAAGGCGGCTTATTTAATTTTTCTATATTTTCACCGGCACTATTAGGTAGTGAAAGCGGTATAAAAGAATCATCTGGATGACTTGGCATTATTTGTATTTTAAAACACTGCCAGCTCTCTTTTTGGCTACCAAAACCTAAAAATAGATCACGTAATTGAGGGTTGTTATTTAACTCTGTACGCGTCGCTGAGTAGTAATAAATTTTACCTGATGATATATGTGTAAATGTATAGAGGTAATCTTCTTTTACTGCGGTAATTTGAGTTAGTAATTGTGTAATACGCTGATGATTAAGTATATTGTACAAACACGGTGTTTTTCTTTCATCGGTAAAGTAGCGCTGAATAAAAATATTATTTTCAGTGGTAAGGCTAAGGCTTGGGTAATATTGCTCATCTTTTTTACTTAAAAACACATATAAAGACGTTACGCGAGGAATGTAGTACTGCTCATACCCCTTTGATACTACAGCATCGAGCGTATTATCTAGATTTACTTTATAACGACGCTTATTACCATGAATAAAACTTTCTAAAAAGTCATTAAAGGCATCGTTGTTTTCTATATAAGTGCGCTTTAAACGGATGTGATTAAATTCACGAGAGATATTTTCTACTGCAACAACTTCGTATTGAATACCGTTTTTTAGGCCAAGTTCAAAGTCTTGCTCAAGGCCTACTAAGCGCATTGCGATGAGTTCGCCTTTTTTTATAGAGTAGCGCGTTGCAAGCTTAACTTTACAACCGCTTAAAGATATATCTGAGGTGCTAGCAGCAATGTTCTTTTTATCTTTGTAATCAATCGTTACTTTTATTGAGTAATTCATCCGTTCTTCACGGCGGCTCTCGTAAGAGGCAAACTTAATTACTTCAGTGTTTAAGTTATTTTCTAACTCTTGTAACTCTGATTTTTCAGCTGCTTGTTTTTGTAATACGCGGTGGTTATTTTCTGTATTCATTACGGCTTCGTAAACAGCTAAGGTGTATTCACCATGTTGTTTAAGCGCTTTTTCAAACACTTCAATGGCTGTGTCATCCATAAAGTGTTGCTTGCCGTTATGCTCATATGGTTTTACTTGGCCTGTCACTAATCCACGAAGATCAACAAAACGTGCCACTGGCTGAGATAAACGCGACATTTCCATTTTCATTAAAAATTGCTCAGGTTTAGTTAACCCTGCGGTTTTTGATTTGAAAATTAGATCAAATTTAGCGTTGCCTAAATATGTTTTTAACTCATTCACGAGGTCTTCGTGTTTGAGCATTATGTCATCAGCCATTTATAAAACCATCACCGTCTAATTGAAAAAGTAGGTATACTGTTAAGTCCATTTATTAGAAGTTCAATAAACGTTAAATCGCGCTATGTTATTAATATAGGTACAATTATTTGAGTTGCTACTGTTTAGCTCTTGTTATGTATGTGTTATTTGCCATTTTATTGGCAAGTTACTTTAAACTATTACAAAGCAAAAAGTATGCCCTAAATTATAGCTAAAAAGAAACACCATGTGTATTTATTGATTGTGACGCTAGATTTTTAAGCAGGCAAGAGTTTGTTGCTAAGTAAATGCCTGAAATGGCAAAATAAGCGCTTAATAGTAAGAATTTTTTTAATTTAAAGAATAGTAGGTAAAGTTATCAATGGCTAAAGCGGCAAAAGTAGAATTTGTTTGTACCGAATGTGGCATGAACTATCAACGTTGGCAGGGTCAATGTCGCTGCGGTGCGTGGAACACATTAGCGGAATTTAAGCCTTCAGCAGGGCACAGCAAAAAAGCATCAATACGAGCAAACGTTGGTGGTTATGCTGGTGGTGTTGGCGGTGGCTCTAAAAAAATCAATGATATTGCTACATCAGAGGCTGAAAAGCAGCTAACTGAAATCGGCGAGCTTGATCGCGTACTAAGCGGCGGGGTGACTACTGGCTCTGTTAATATAATTTCCGGCGATCCGGGGGCGGGTAAGACAACTTTGCTATCTGACCTAGTGGCGAGAATGTCACAACGGATGCCGTCACTTTACTGTACGGCAGAAGAATCTTTATCGCAGTTTAAAAACAGGGTAAATCGTTTAAAGTTAAACTATAACCCGGACGAGCTTTATTTACTTTCAGAAACGAGCGTTGAAACCATCATCGAAGAGCTCGAGAAAAATAAAATTAAGTTTGCTGTTATTGACTCTATTCAAGCTGTTGTAACCGATACGGCAAATGGTAGCCCAGGTTCGCCTTCGCAGGTAAAAAGCGCCGCCCAAGCATTAACTCAGTACTGTAAGCAAAATGATGTAACCATGTTCATTATTGCTCACGTAAATAAAAATAACGAAATAGCAGGCCCTCAAACACTTGTACATATTGTTGATGCGCTTTTACACATAGATACCAACGATGGGCAAATACGAACACTTAGGGCAAATAAAAACCGCTTTGGTGATATTGATACTGTTGGCATTTTTAAAATGTGTGAACGTGGAATGTTAAGCGTTGATAATCCAAGTGAAATATTTTTATCGGGTTCAACCACCGACTCACCTGGCTCTACTATTACCTGTATTCGTAAAGGGAATCGTAATTTATTGCTTGAGATTCAATGTTTAACTACCGAAACAGAAGCTGAATTTCCGCAGCGTGTTTGTGTTGGTTTAAATATGAATCGTATAAAAATGCTGACCGGTATATTACGTAAGCATACTAAAACTAAAATATTTCACGATACGTTTTTTAATATTGTGGGTGGTTTAAGAATTGATGAGACAGAAACCTGCATCGATTTAGCATTAGTAACCGCGTTACTTAGCAGTTTAAACGAATTTGTTGTACCTCGTACCACGTGTATTATGGGAGAACTTAGCTTAAACGGCGATGTACGCCCAATAGACAGTGGTGTACCGCGTGTTAAAGAGGCTGCACAACATGGTTTTACAGAAATATATATTCCATTTCGCAATTACCATAAATCGATGGAAGGGCTAGGCGCTAAAATTACCCCTGTAAAAACCGTACATGAGTTACTTAGTTTGATTAATTAACACTTATCGGTGATGTTCTTCAGTGTTACTCTTAAGTTGAGACACTTTATAGAAAGAATTAAATAAGGAAATGACATGAAAAAATTAGTTATAGTTGCAGCTCTTGTGGCCGCAGGCGTGGGTGGTGTTAGTTACGCAAACTACGTAGCAACTCAAGAAGTGCGTGCAGAAGTAGATAAGCAACTTGCTTTAGTAAGCGAGCAAACTGGCGCTACATTTAAATACGCTGGTTTATCGGCAAGTGTTATTTCAAAGAGTGTAGAAATAACAAATATGGAAGTAATAAGCCCTGAAGGTGATAATGTTGCTAATATTCAAAGCATTGAAATAACTGGCTACGAGCCGGATAAAATATCACCACATACATCATTTGATGTAAAAAGCTTTCAGTTTGATAAAAGCTTCGTATCAAAATTACCAGCTGATACAAACGAAATGTTAGCGTCGGCAAGTTACGACTTACATTCATCACTTGATTACGATGAAGAGTCTGGCAATAGTGATGTAGTAGTTAAGCTTGATGCAAAAGATATTGTTAGTTTTAATATGGATATGGGTTTAGCTAATTCAAAAGCGTTAATGGATGCTTCATTGGCTATTAGCAAGGCGCAGCAAGAAGCGGGTGAGCAACCGCTGACGTATGAGCAAGAATTACAGCAGCAAACACTTGTTATGCAAGCAATGAGTAAATTAGAGCCGCGTAATGTTAGCTTTGCCTTAAATAACCAAGGTAAATTAAAAGATTTACTATCAAGCGAGCTTGAAAAGCAAGGTATGACGCTTGAGCAAATGGAAATGACGCTAGAGCAACAGTTACAACAAGCTCCTGTAACTGAAGATATTGCAGAGGCTTTAACTAGCTTTGCGAAAGGTTTAAATTCATTCAGTGTGTCTGCAAAGCTACCTGAAGGTAAAACTATGATGGAAATTAACCAACAAGTTATGATGCTAGTAGGGCAACCTGAAGAACTAGTTAAGTTTATTAACTTAGAAGTTAAAGGTGATTAGGCCTTAGTTCTGTATTAATAAAGGCGCCAATTGGCGCCTTTATTGTAATCTTATTAGCTAAAGCAATTTGCTTTTATAAGATCAGTGATTATTTGTTGTGATGGTTTTATTTTTTCCATCGCTAAAAATTCATCAGGCTGGTGTGCTTGGTTAATTGAGCCTGGGCCCATTACAATCGTTTCACAACCGAGTTGCTGGATAAACGGCGCTTCAGTGCAGTAATTTACTGCGACCGCTTTTTGCCCCGCTATTTTTTCAGCCATTTTGACTAAAGCACTGTCGGTGCTACCACTAAATGCCGGTATTGGTTCATGTAAATCAATAACGCTCACCGCATTTGGGTATTGCTGATTTATCTCTTTCGTTGCATCGAGTACGAATGCTTGTAGTTCTTGTACACTTAAACCTGGTAATGGGCGCATATCTATATGCATTTCACAGCAACCACAAATTCTATTCGCGTTATCGCCGCCATGAATATTACCTAAGTTTAATGTTGGATAAGGGATTTCGAAGTGGTTTATTGAATACTTATGCTTTAATTGTTCTTTTAAGATCATCAATTTTGTAATCACTTTATGCATTACTTCAATGGCGTTAAGACCACGTTCGGGATCGGAGCTATGCCCAGAGCGACCAACCACTCTTATTGCTGTACTCATATGGCCTTTGTGCATAAATACTGGCGTCATATCAGTAGGTTCGCCTATTATACAGCGCGCAGGTTTTAAATTCGGGTGCTTACATATTTGTTGTGCACCAGCCATCGTTGTTTCTTCGTCGGCGGTGGCAAGGATTAAAATAGGCTGAGTTTGCTGCTTTTCATCAAGTTCACTAATCGCTTGTAATACAAAAGCAAAAAAGCCTTTCATATCAATACTTCCTAGCCCATACAATTTGTTATCGAGTTCGGTAAGTTTAAATGGATTATGGTTCCAACGACTGTCATCAAAAGGCACTGTGTCGGTATGACCTGCTAGCATTAATCCGCCATCACCTTCTCCGCGTTTTGCTAATAAATTATAGCGCCCTTTACCTCCTTCTAATTCTATAATTTCACACGTAAAACCGATTGTTTCGCACCAACTGGCTAGGAGTTCGATTACGTTTTTATTGCTCATACACAGGTTGTCTTCAATAGCACTAATAGAAGGGGCTGCAATCAATTGTTGGTACATGGAAATAAACGAAGGCAAAGGCATAAAAAAATCCAAAATTATTATTCAATTTAATTGCATAACAATATAAAAGTATTTATGATGAATATCAATTCACTTTTTAAGCATAAATATATTAAAAGTAACGCCATGAAAATAATGCGACGATAATCAAAATTCATTAATAAAAAAGACTTAATTAGCGTCTAAGCTAGTTTAAGCGAACATTATAGATAAGTAGTAATTAATTTTAAGATAACGAGTAACAAATGAATGTAGTGATTATTGGCGCAAGCGGATACAGCGGCGCAGAGTTAGCAAGTTTAGTTGCTAAGCATCCAAACTTAACTTTAACAGGCTGTTATGTATCTGAGGGTAGCTTAGATAAAAATAAATTGCTAAGTGATTTATACCCAGAGCACCTTGGCTTACTAGACTGCCCTTTACTTCCTCTTAGCGTATCAGCTTTTGATGACATTCAAAGTGATGCTGATTACGTATGCTTATGTACCGATCACAAAGTAAGTGTTGATCTAGCGCCGCAATTTTTAGCTATGGGTAAAAAGGTATTTGATTTATCTGGTGGCTATCGTTTAGCAAGCAATGACGACTACGTTACTTACTATGGTTTTGAGCATCAACATCCAGAGCTTTTAAATGAAGCGGCTTACGGTCTAGCTGAGTGGAACCATGATGCTATCGCTAATGCAGAGCTAATTGCTGTTGCAGGTTGTTACCCAACAGCAGCGCTTAATGCGCTAAAACCGCTTAAGCAAGCAGGCTTATTAAGCAGCGAAAGTATTATTATTAATGCGGTTTCGGGCGTTACAGGCGCAGGGCGTAAAGCCAGTGTAGGAACACATTTTTGTGAAGTGTCGCTTGCACCTTATGGTTTGTTTAACCATCGCCATGGCCCTGAAATTGAACAACACCTTGGCCACAAAGTGTTGTTTACACCGCACTTAGGTAGCTTTCCGCGCGGTATTTTAGAAACTATTTATGTACAGCTTAAGCCAGGCGTTACCAAGGAAAACGTTGCATCGGCTTATCAAGTACTTTCGAGCGAGCCATTAATTCGTTTATTAGGCGATAAAGTACCTTCAATTAAAGGTGTAGCTAAGCAGCCATTTGTTGATATTGGCTGGCAGCAACAAGGAACGCAGTTAATTGTGATGTCTGCTATTGATAACTTATTAAAAGGCGCTGCTGGACAAGCTTTGCAGTGTATTAATATTTCTATGAATTTAGATCATACCACTGGATTAAAAGGAGCGTTTTAAATGAGTAAAAAAACGTGGGTAATTAAGCTAGGTGGTGCAGTACTTAATACAGAAAATGCAGCAAAAGCGTTGTTTGATGTATTAAATGAGCAAAAAAATGATGAATTTGTCATTGTACATGGCGGTGGCGCTTTAGTTGATACATGGTTAAAACAAGCGGGTTTTGCCAGTGCTAAACACCAAGGATTACGTATTAGCCCAGCAGAGCAAATGCCTTATATAGTGGGTGCACTCGCAGGTTGCGCTAATAAACAATTAATGACTCAAGCTATTAGTGCTGGGCACAAGCCTGTGGGCTTAAGCCTTTTTGAGGCAGGTGTTACTGCCACTCAAAAGCTAAAAGCGCTTTGCTTAGTGGGTAAATGTAAAAGCAACGACGATTCTATTGTTAATGATTTACTTAAAATCGGTCGCCTACCGATTGTTAGCTCTATAGGCTTTGATGAGCAAGGGCTTTGGTACAACGTAAATGCAGATGAAGCAGCAGCGGCTATTGCTAGTAACTTAAATGCTGAGCTTATTTTTATGACGGATGTTGAAGCAGTGCTTGACGAAAATAAACAGCCGTTACATCAACTTGACACAAAACACATTGATACTTTAATTACAAATGGAGTAATTGTGGGCGGGATGGAGGTCAAAGTTAAGACCAGCCTTCACGCTGCCCAACATTTACGACGCGGTGTGTATATTTCCAGCTGGCAAAAGCCAGAAAATTTAACTGCTCTGCTACAAGGCGAGCATGTCGGAACTAAGATTACACCATAGGTTTATTATGTTTGAGAATTTTTTAACGGGTTTAGAGTTAGACCAAGAAGGCGCACTTAATTTATTAAAGTTAGCGCAAGATATAAAAGCAAAACCAGAAAAATACAGCAACGTATTAGCGGGAAAATCAATCGTAACATTGTTTGAAAAACAAAGTTTACGTACTCGCTTATCGTTTGATATAGGTATTAACCGCCTTGGTGGCCATGCAGTTTATTTAGATCAGCAAAATGGCGCTATGGGTGCACGTGAATCAATTAAAGATTTCGCACTTAATATTTCTACTTGGGCCGATGGTATTGTTGCACGCGTAAATCAGCACAGCACATTAACTACATTAGGTGAATACGCATCAGTACCGGTAGTAAATAGTTTGTGTGATTTATACCACCCATGCCAAGCTCTTGCTGATTTTTTAACGCTTCAAGAAGTTCACGGCGATGTGAGCGAGCTTAAAGTGGCTTACTTAGGTGAGGGCAACAATGTAACTCATTCATTAATGCTTTTAGCGGCAACGCTTGGCACTGATTTTGTTGCTGTAACGCCAAAAGGCAGCTCGCCTGATTCGCAAATCCTTAAAAAGGCAGAGCAAATAGCGGCAATGAATGGCGCATCAGTGATGGTAAGTGACCGTGTTGAAGCGGCTGTTGGTGCAAACGTTGTATATGCAGATACATGGGTATCAATGGGTGATACAACACCGCTTGAGCAAGTTAAAGAAAAATATATGCCTTATCAATTAAATCAGGCATTGCTAGATCAAACAGGTGCAACTACGGTATTACATTGCCAACCGGCACACCGTGAATTTGAAATTACCTCTGAGGTAATGGATGGTCCAGCATCGAAAATTATTCAACAAGCAGAGAATCGCATGCACGCGCAAAATGCTTTGCTAGTTACATTACTAAATCCAAATTTTGTTAAGGAACACCTATGAGTTCAATTAAAAAAGTCGTTTTAGCCTATTCAGGTGGTCTTGATACATCGGCTATCGTGCCATGGTTAAAAGAAAACTACGGTTGTGAAGTTGTTGCGTTTGTAGCGGATGTAGGTCAAGGCGCAGAAGAACTTGAAGGCGTAGAAGCTAAAGCAATCGCTTCAGGTGCTTCAGAATGTTACGTAGTTGATTTAAAAGATGAAATGGTAAGTGATTACATTTATCCAACACTTAAAACGGGCTCGATTTACGAAGGTACTTATTTACTAGGTACGTCTATGGCGCGTCCTATTATTGCTAAAGCACAAGTTGAAATTGCACGTAAAGTAGGTGCTGATGCACTTTCTCATGGTTGTACTGGTAAAGGTAATGACCAAGTTCGTTTTGAATCATGTTTTGCAGCCCTTGCTCCAGATTTAAAAGTAATTGCGCCATGGCGTGAGTGGGACTTATCGAGTCGTGAATCATTACTTGATTACTTAGCAGAGCGTGACATTCCGTGTTCAGCATCTGCTACAAAAATTTATAGCCGTGATGCTAACGCTTGGCATATTTCGCACGAAGGTGGTGAGCTTGAAGATCCATGGTGTCAACCAACTGAGCAAGTATGGACTTGGACTAACTCTCCAGAGCAAGCACCAGATAAATCAGAACTAGTAACTTTAAAAGTTGTTGAAGGCGAAGTGGTTGCTGTAAATGGCGAAGAACTTAAACCATATGACTGTTTAGTTAAATTAAACGATATTGCATCACCTCATGGCGTTGGGCGTGTTGATATTGTAGAAAACCGTTTAGTAGGTATGAAGTCACGCGGTTGTTATGAAACACCAGGTGGCACAGTAATTATGGCTGCGCTTCAAGCCATTGACGAGCTAGTGCTTGATAAAGCAAGCCGTAAATGGAAAGAAGTACTAGGTGGTGAATTTTCACATTTAGTGTACGACGGACGTTGGTTTACACCACTTAAAGATTCTATTTTAGCCGGTGCAGAAGCACTTTCTAAAGTGGCAACAGGTGAAGTGGTACTTAAGCTATATAAAGGTCAAGTAACTGCGGTTCAAAAGCAATCACCAAATAGCTTATACAGCGAAGCATTTGCTACATTTGGCGAAGATGATGTATATGACCAGTCACACGCTGAAGGCTTTATTCGTTTATTCTCGCTTTCAAGCAGAATTTCAGCATTGGCTAAAAAGTAAATTATTTATAGCCCCTTATAAAAGGGGCACTACAGGGTTTGGAGAGATTTCATGGCATTATGGGGCGGACGTTTTTCTACGGGTCCAGATGAGGCGTTTAAGCAATTTAACGACTCTCTTCCCTTTGACTACCAGTTAGCAGAGCAAGATATTATTGGCTCTGTGGCATGGGCTGGTGCACTTGAACAGGTAAATGTACTTTCAAGTGATGAGCATACAAAATTAGTTGCTGCATTAAATGAGCTACTTGAAGAAGTTAAAGCTGATCCACAATCAGTTGCTACTTCAGGTGCAGAAGACATTCATTCACATGTTGAAGCTGCTCTAATTGAAAAAGTAGGTGATTTAGCTAAAAAATTACATACAGGCCGAAGCCGTAATGACCAAGTTGCCACCGATTTTAGACTATGGTGCCGTGATACAGCCGATCATTTACTAGATGCCATTGCACAGCTAAAAGGCGAATTTGTAGCGCTTGCAGAGCGAGAGCTTGGCACAATATTGCCAGGTTACACGCATTTACAGCGCGCACAACCAGTATTGTTTAGCCACTGGTGTATGGCGTATGTAGAAATGCTAGAGCGCGATGAAAGCCGCCTGCAAGATGCTAAAGCGCGCATGAATTTTTGCCCATTAGGCAGTGGTGCATTAGCAGGTACAGCTTATCCGATTGATCGCCAAGCATTAGCCCACGGATTAGGTTTTACAGCGGCTACAAAAAATAGCCTTGATGGCGTATCTGATCGTGACTTCGTGTTAGATCTTTTAAGTTGTGCGTCTATTTCGATGATTCACTTATCTCGTATGTCTGAAGATCTGATTTTTTATAATTCGGGTGAAGCCGGATTTATAGAGCTTGCTGATAACGTCACGTCAGGCTCATCGCTCATGCCTCAGAAAAAAAATCCTGATGCACTCGAGCTTATTCGCGGTAAAACTGGACGTGTATTTGGTGCATTTAGCGCTATGATGATGACATTAAAGGCACTGCCACTTGCATACAATAAAGATATGCAAGAAGACAAAGAAGGCCTGTTTGACGCTATGCCAACATGGCTTGCATGTATTCATATGGCGCAAGCATGTATTAAAGGCGTAAAAGTAAATGGCGATAAAACGTTAGCAGCGGCAAAAGGCGGCCACGCTAATGCCACCGAACTTGCTGATTACTTAGTTGCTAAAGGTGTGCCATTTAGAGAAGGGCATCATATTGTGGGTGTACTTGTACAGCTTGCGATTAGCGAAGGTAAAACGCTTGAGGAGCTATCACTTGAGCAGTACAAATCAGTAAACACTGTATTTGAAGACGATGTTTACCCAGTACTTGAAATTGATGCGTGTATAAAAGCGCGTCAAGCGCTTGGTGGGACGTCTATTGAGCAAGTAACTAATGCTGTTAAAGAAGCCAAAAAAAAACAGCAAATAACGGTACGTGATGCAAATTTAGATGATGTAGAGGCAATAGCCACACTTATACAGCATTGGGCAACGGTAGGCGAAAACCTACCTCGTGCAAAAAGCGATATGGTGCACTCTATTAACGAGTTTGCAGTTACTGAAATAAATGGAAAAGTGTCAGGTTGTGCATCGTTATACATTTACGATACCGGCCTTGCTGAAATACGCTCATTGGGTATAGACCCAAAAAGTAAAGTGACGGGGCAGGGTAGACAGCTTGTAGAGCACCTACTTACTAAAGCCAAAAAATTGGCACTTAACCGAGTTATTGTATTGACCCGTGTCCCCGATTTTTTTGAACAACAACGTTTTACTTTTTGTAGCAAAGACTCTTTGCCTGAAAAAGTAATGAAAGATTGTGAACTTTGCCTTCGTAAAGAAAATTGTGACGAAGTAGCAATGGAATATATTTTGAAGCTAAGTACACGTGCGGAGATCCCGTGTAAATACGTAGCTTAAACTCCCTGGATACAAAAAACGTACGGTTATCCCTGTGCGTTTTTTTATATTTGCAGTAAACTGGTCGGAGTTGTTTAGTTTGATTATATTTTTGAGTGAATTTTAATGCGTCAAAAAAAGTTGGCACATTGGTTGCTATGTATAAGATAGATAGCAAAATAGCTATCACTGCTTAAAACAGGTAATGCATTTATCTACATAATAATGTGGTTAAAAGTTGCACCAAATATAAATAAAACTTTTACAAGGATCAATCACATGCAAGTTTCAGCTAATAGCCAATTACAAATGCAAGCATACAACAAAACACAACAATTAAAGCCTGCAATGGAACAAACTGCTAGCCCTAAAACCCTGCAATCTGATACAGTAAGCTTCTCTCAAGATGGTATGAAAGCTGCGAGTGCTGATTTACAACGTAATGGCGCACCCATCATTGTAGTTAAACCAAGATGATAATTTAAGGTTTTAAATGTTGTTAACTGAGTTTTTTGGGTTGTTCTCTTTGTCAGCTTTTTTGATGTGGGGATTTTTAATGGCATTCCTTTTTAATGTGTTTGTATACACATTAGATGTCAAAAGAAAAACAACTCTATTACTCAGTTCGTTTATAATGATGGTATCTTATACTTTATCAGATTTAGTCTTTACATGGTTATCCATAAAAAACTCAATATACTTAGATTGGGCTATTTATGATATCGTCACCATTTTAGCTCTAATATTTGCCCATAAAGCCATAAGGATAACAACACCATCCTTTTTATATTTAGTTACTGGATTATCGATAAATTCAACCTTCTTTTTTTGCATGTATTTAGATATATATATATATTAAAAAATAAAGAACCATGGCTTTTTTGGGAAGTTTATACATATACAGTGAACTTTATAGATCTAGTTATGATTGTTGTATTAATTATCGATAGAGACTTTCTCGGTCTTCATAAATTAAAAAATAAAACTATCAACTACTTCAAGTCAAACGATACCAACAAAGTAACCTAGCTCAAATGTACGTTACTGAACCCCTAATGGTTTATGTACAAGCCTTCACTCAGTGGGGCTTTTTAATGGCCTTTCTGTATTGTTTGACCTCTACGATAAATAAAGAAAATAAGTCTCCTGTTTATTTATCTGCGCTTATGCTCTGCTCATATGTTTCTAGTGGTTATATAGACTTATTAGAAGGTTTATATTTAAACTCGATGCTCTACGATTTTGTTACTATTTTAGCTTTATTAATTTTAGAGTACTTTAAAGTACTTCACCGCTCTATGGCTTTTCACTTCATCATCTTTGCGTTAATAATAAATGCTGTGCTTACCTTAATATTACATTACGATCTATACGTCTTGTATAACTATGAGCCTTGGTGGTATTGGAGTGTTTATTCTGTTGGTGTAAATATGTTCGATGTTTTAATGATTCTGTCACTAGTATTCAACAAAAATCTCAAAAATAATGGATAATATTCTAGTTAATCCAGCCATTTCTTTTTACATAGGTGCATTTGTACAGTGGGGCTTTTTAATGGCTTTTTTGTACTCATTAGTTATAAGTATTAACAAACCTAGAAAAGAAGCTGTATGGTTATCATTTGTTATGTCAATTTCTTACTCCTCAAGCCTGTTTATAGATATACAACACATATCGTATCTTCAGCTCTTTTTGTTTGATATAACAACTATTTTCGCCATTATTATTTTAAGGTTGTTCATTATTGAAAATCTTATATCGATCTACTTGTTGTTAGGGTTGATTATAAACTCATCATTATTTCTTGGTATGTATATAGATGTGTCAGTTTTTAATAATTACGAACCTTGGTGGTTTTGGTTTTTTTATTCAATTGTTGTTAATTTAGCCGACTTTATGATGCTAGCTATATTTTTTATAAACAAAGATTTTTTAGCTTTAGCTGCAATTAAAATATGGTTCCACAATAGTATTATGAAAAGGAATAATAGTAGTGGCTGATATACTTTGGGGTCTGGTAGATTTAGGATACAACGTAGCAATACTATTTACATGGTTCTTCCTAATCGCATTTTTATATAATCTATCAGCGAGTATTAATAAAAATGATAAAAGTAGAGCGCATCTTTCATTTATAATGATGGTTTCATATATATCTAGTCTTTTTATGGATCCACTGATTGAAAATCCTCACCTAAATTACTTCTATTATGATCTTGCTACTATTAGCGCCCTGATACTTTGGCGATTTATATATAAAAAATTAGTACCAATTGCTTTTGACTATTTAATTGTAGGGCTTTTTATTAATGCATGTTTATTTTTAGGTATGCATTACGATATTGAAATTGCAGGTACTCTTTACTATTGGTGGTTTTGGACAGTTTATATTTTTGGAATGTATTTTGTCGACTTTACAATGGCATTGGTATTAATCATCAATAAGGATATTTTAGGTTTGTATAAACTAAAAGGGTGGTTGCGAAATAATAAATTCATAAAGGGGCATGATGGCTGACATACTGTGGGATCTGGTAGCGATTAGAGATTATGTAGGTATATTTATTACATGGTTCTTTGTAATTGCATTTCTTTATAATTTGTCAGCAAGCATAAACAGTCCCTATAAAAATACAATGTACCTTTCTGGTATTATGATGATTTCGTATACCTTAAGTACACTGTTCGATATGGTTATAGTGTCTCACTTAAACTATTTTTACTTCGATATTGTAACTCTAATTATTATTTTTACGTTTCGGTACTGTAGTTGTGGCCCAATTCCTAACGCATTTTATTATCTTGTTTTTGGTTTGAGTATTAACGCATCTTTATTTTTAGCTATGCATTACGATATAGAGATTTTAGGTACTCTATATTATTGGTGGTTTTGGAACGTTTATGTATTTGGTATGTACTTTACAGATTTGATAATGCCATTAGCGCTTATCTTTAACAAAGATTTTTTAGGTCTAGTTAAGCTTACTAAATTTTTAACTGAAAAATTTAAAAGGTCACGCAATGCTTGATTTTTTATGGCAGCTGGCTGGTTTATACGACTATATAACCATTTTTACTACATGGTCTTTTGTACTCGCTTTTTTATATAATTTGTCTGCAAGCATTAACAAGTCTGACAAAAGCTGCACACAGCTTGCATTCATTATGATGGTATCTTACACCTCTAGTATTTTTATGGATCCCTTGAGCAAGACACCCCATTTGACCCTTTTTATATTTGATATCGTAACTATATTTTTTCTGATTATATGGCGGATATACTTTAGTAAAAATCTCCCCGTAGCCTTTTATTATCTTTTAGTCGGACTTAGCTTTAACGCATTTGTTTTTTTTGGAATGCACTACGACAGTATTGTTTTAGGAAATTTAGACTACTGGTGGTTTTGGGCCTTATATGCAATAGGGCAAATAATTTTTGATTTAACGATGCTTTTAGTTCTCCTAATTAATAAAGATTTTTTAGGTTTGGTTGCATTAAAACGGTATTTACTTAATCGTAGAAAAAGCACTCATCAAAAGGTTGAATAGAATGGAGGATCTATTTTGGCAATTAAATTCAGTTAATGAATATTTTGGAATACTTATTACATGGCTGTTTGTTTTTTCTTTTTTGTTCACTCTATCAATTGCCATTAATAAGCAAGATAAAAGCCGAGTTCACCTTAGCTTTATTATGATGGCTTCGTACACACTTAGTTTATTTATGGACATAACTACTGCAGCTCCGCATTTAAAGATGTTTATATTTGATGTACTAACAATTGCAGTTATTTTTATGTGGCGTATTTTTTTAGGACGCAAAATACCGTACGGATTTTATTATCTTATTGTAGGGCTTGGTATCAATGCCTCACTGTTTATGAGCATGTATATTGATAATACTCTTTATGGCAATCGGGACTTTTGGTGGCTGTGGATGCTGTATGGTTTACTTATGCCTATTATTGATATCACTATGGCGCTAATACTAATTATCAATAAAGATTTGCTAAAACTTGTTTGGTTAATTAAAAAATTAAAATCATCATCTATACAAAAGCCAAATTAGCGCATACAAGTTATGCGCTAATTCGGGAAGTGTTATTGGGCACCACAGCCCAGTTTAGTTTTTAGCGCTTTGACAATTACAGGGTCTACAAACTCGCTTACATCACCATTGTGACGTGCTACTTCTTTAACAAGCGTTGATGAAATAAATGAATTTCGCTCTGCGGGTGTTAAAAATACACTTTCTAAATCAGGATTCAGGCGGCGGTTCATGTTAGCTAATTGAAATTCATAGTCAAAATCAGATACAGCCCTAATACCACGAATAAGCACATTAGCATTGTGATCGCGCGCAAGGTCAGCCAATAAGCCAGAAAAACCAATGACCTTAACATTATCTAAGTGACTTAAAATAGAGTTTGCAAGTTCAACACGTTCTTCAAGGTTAAAACAGGGTTTTTTACTTGGGTTGTTCGCAACCGCAACTAATACGGTATCAAACATTTTAGCTGCACGTTGAATAAGATCTGTATGACCATTAGTTAGTGGATCAAAGGTGCCCGGGTAAATTGCAATAACTTTCATAATGTTCACTATTTATGATTTTAGCGCTAGTTTAACAGTGTTTATGCCACAAAGCAGCCTAGCTAATAAAGCATATAAACACTTACTTTCTTTGAACAGATCAGTCCAAGGTTTGAGTGTTTTAATGATTCATATTTGTTTATACTGTTTACCTCTTTTGAGTGTAATGTAGCCTATAGATAATTTGAGTATTAGCATATGAATACCAAGGATAAAATAATACACACCAGTATTTTGTTGTTTAACGAAAATGGTGAGCGTGCAATAACGACAAATCATATTGCATCAAACTTAGGGATGAGCCCGGGTAATCTTTATTATCATTTTAAAAATAAAGAAGACATTATCCGTCATATTTTTGCGCTGTATCGCGATCATTTAAATACTCACTTTAAACCTATTAATAAAGATGATGATGCATTTAATCATTTAACGGCTTATTTAGATTCGTTATTTGAATTAATGTGGCGTTACCATTTTTTTTACGACAATCTTGGCGATATACTCGCCAGAGACACTGAGCTAAAACAAGCTTACATTGATTTTCAGTTAGAGTTATTAGAGCAAGTTCGTAAAATTATTCTAGGTCTTCGCGATAGTGAAATGATTGCTATTGATGAGCAAGATGTCATTGATTTAGCCCATACACTAAAGTTAACTGTTAGTTTTTGGACGCCTTATATTAAGGCTCGTAGGCCAAGCGGTACCCTTGCTGAGCAAGATATATATCACGGTATTTTAAAAGTACTTACATTATTTAGAGCGTACAGTACCGATAAAAGTATCGATAAAATGAACCTATTACGCGAAAAATACACTGAGTTAGCGCAACAAGCTCCAACTGTTGTTTAGCCGTTGCCCTTTGGTTGTTTCCTAGACGCTGAATTTTTTGCTATAATCGCGCGCCAAATGCCTGGGAGCGCGAATTCCCGCAGTCTAAGAGTGAACTATGCTTAAATTTATCGTCAAACTACATCCTGAAATAGCCATCAAAAGCCGTTCGGTCCGTAAACGCTTTACTAAAGTGTTAGAAAATAACATTAAAATTGTATTGCGACGTCTTGACGAAAAAGTACAAGTAAGAAATAACTGGGATAATATTTCAGTTGTTACAAAGCTTGAAGATGCACAAGTTCGCCTTGATTTTATCGACAGCCTTAAACGCATACCTGGTATCGTTCAGTTTATTGAAGTAACTGAGACGCAATTTGAAACTCTCGATGATATCTATCAAAAAACAATAGCGTTAGTGGGTCACACAATTGTGGGTAAAACTTTTTGTGTGCGTGCTAAGCGTATAGGCCAACACGACTTTACCTCGACTGATTTAGAGCGTTATGTTGGTGGTGGGCTAAATCAACATATTGAAGGCGCAAGCGTTAAGCTTAGCCGTCCAGAAGTAACAATACGCTTAGAAGTAAAAGACGATAAAGCTTATATTGTTTCGCAAACGCATTTTGGTATGGCGGGCTTTCCACTACCAACGCAAGAAGACGTGCTTTCGCTTATGTCGGGTGGTTTTGACTCTGGCGTAGCAAGTTACCAAATGATTCGTAAAGGCGCACGTACGCACTTTTTATTCTTTAATCTAGGTGGCGCAGCGCACGAGATTGGTGTTAAGCAAGCGAGCTATTTTTTATGGAAAAAATACAGCTCAACACATAAAGTTAAATTTATAACAGTTGATTTTGAACCTGTTGTTGCTGAAATTCTAGAAAACGTTGAAAACAGCCAAATGGGTGTTGTACTTAAACGTATGATGATGCGAGCAGGAAGTGTAGTGGCTGAAAAGTTAAACATTCAGGCGCTTGTCACTGGTGAAAGTATTGGCCAAGTATCTAGTCAAACATTAGCGAACTTAAGCGTGATTGACCGCGTTACTGAAACGCTTATTTTACGCCCGCTAATTCAAAATGATAAACAAGAAATTATTAATCTTGCTCGCCAAATTGGTACAGCTGAAATGGCTGAAACGATGCCTGAATATTGTGGTGTTATTTCTAAAAAACCGACAGTTAAAGCCAAAATTGAAGTAATAGAAGCCGAAGAAGAAAAGTTCGATTTTGATGTGCTAGATACCGTAGTAAATAACGCGCGCATAATGGATGTACGCGATATTGACGTAGAAGCCAAGCAAGAGCTAAAAGAGGCTGAGTCGGTTGCTGATTTACCTGCAGGCTCTGTAGTAATTGATATTCGCTCACCAGAAGAAGAAGAAGCTGCACCGCTTGTAATCGATGGTGTTGAAGTGGTGCATTTGCCGTTCTTCCGTTTAGCTACTAAGTTTGGTGATTTACCAAAAGACACTGACTACTATTTATATTGTGACAGAGGCGTAATGAGCCAACTACAGGCACTTATGCTGCACGAACAGGGCTTCGAAACTGTAAAAGTTTATCGCCCGTAAAGTTAAAAGCTTATATAAGCGTGGTTTATACCACGCTTTTTTTTGCCTGAATTTTGACTAACAACTCATCGTTGTAAGGCGTTGGAATACTGTAAAGTTTACCTTGTTGGCTAATATAGCCACATATAGCTGATATTTCGGTTTCTCTATTGTGAGCTATATCTTGCTGCATTGATGAGTAATTATTTGCGGTTAACTCCATTATTTTATAAGCGGTATTGAGAGCTTTAATTAATGGGATATTAAGCCCTTGAGCCTTTGCAATATTGCATGCTTCAGTGAGTGCATTAAAAATTATTGTATTGTACTTAGGTGCACGTAATTCGCCATTTTTTACATTACTTAAAGCGCTTAATGGATTAATGGCAATATTGACGAGTAGCTTTTCAAAACGAAGCTGCTGAATGTTATTAGTAAACTTTAGGTTGGGTATTACTTTAAAAATATCAGCTATTGGCGCGCTATTTTGAAGTGCAAGCTCATTACAGCCACCAATAACGCTTTGTCCTTCACCTGTGTGTTGCACAATATATTGGTTTGATTTAAAGCCCGCTATGCTTGTCGTTAAAAAGTAGAGTGCTTGATGGGTGTTTAGCTGGTTATTTATCTCATCAACGTTGCCCATTCCATTATGCGAAAGTATAACAGAGCAATGTGTCGGTAAAAATGGCTTTATTTGAGAAAACGCATCAAGCACTTGAAAAGCTTTAACGGTAAATAAAATTACATCAAATTCAGTTGCTTTATCTAACTGATTTAATGAAATAAATTTTGCGTTAATTTTTTTTGATGCACCCTTAGCTCTGCTGTAAAAGCGGGTGTTTGTTGGGTTTTTACGAGTTAAAACACTGACATTATGCGATGCGCTCAAAAAGTGGCTCAGCAATAAGCCAATAGCGCCATCGCCAACGATTAAAATATTAGCCATGTGGGTTCTTTTTTCGAGGTGTAAAAATTACTCTAAGTAAAAAGTAGCTTGCAGCACCTGCAAAATCAGCAAAAAAATCACCAAGTGATGCTTGCCTATAAGGAAGTGCGTCTTGCATTATTTCTATCGAGGCGCCATAGCCTGCTAATAAGAGTATTTGAGCATATAAAGGAAGCTTAAAAGCCTTGTCCATTATTATGGCTAATATAAAAAAAATCCCAAAATGGGCGACTTTATCAACATGAGGGAATAAATTTACAACGCCACCTTTTATTTCTTTAGCAAATAAAAAGGTGAAAGCCACTATGCTGATTAAAAAAACTGCTTGATAAACACGCCTTGTCACGACAAATCCTAAAATCGCTTAAAAAAGAGGCGCAAGTATATCAAACTAATTTAGTATCGCACCTGAACAAGATGCAGAAAAATGTAAAGATTTATAATTTTAGCGTTATAATTGCCACATAAAATTAAGATTAAATAGTTAGGAGTATACTAATGCCTTCATTTGATATTGTATCTGAAGTAGAAATGAACGAAGCTAAAAATGCGGTTGATAACGCAAACCGTGAACTAGAGACTCGCTTTGATTTTAGAGGCGTTGATGCTTCTATTGAGCTAAACGATAAAACAATTAAGCTTAAAGCAGAAGCTGACTCTCAAGTTATGCAGTTGTTCGATATTTTAGCGGGAAAAATTTCAAAGCGCGGTATGGATGTAGCTAGTTTAGAACTTCAAGATATTAGCCGTGCAGGAAAAAATGTATTTCGTAACGTTGGGTTAAAGCAAGGTATCGAAAAAGACATGGCCAAAAAAGTGGTTAAAGCCATTAAAGATTCAAAAGTTAAAGTACAAGCCGCTATTCAAGGCGAAGAAGTGCGTGTGACAGGTAAAAAGCGTGACGATCTTCAAGAGGCAATGCAGGTAGTACGCAGTGCCGATTTAGGTCAGCCTTTTCAGTTTAAAAACTTTCGCGACTAATTTATAAACTGTTTTTAATAAAAATGCTTTAATTTGTCTATATTTGCAGACAGATTAAAGCTACTTAATTTTTTACAACTTTCCCACCTTATCCTCTCGTAGTTCTGCATGTATTAATCCACCTTTTGATATTTAAGCTATTATATTTAATTGAATATAATAAAAATTTCACTCTAGAAGGTATTAAAATGAGACCCCATCAATTATTTCTGTTATTTGTTTTGCTTATATTTACCAAGCCAAGCTTATCAAAGCCAGTTGATATTGATGTATTGGTCGAAGATGGCTACTTTCCGATTATTATTAACGCGCAAAAAAAGCAGGGCTTTGCTCCTGAGTTTATTAATATTTTAAACGACGCACAGGAGGAATTTAACTTTATACTTATTTCTTTACCTGTAAAAAGGCTTACTTTGTCTGTTGAAAAAAATAACTTCGACGTTTTATTTTTAATGGCAATGCAATGGCTGCCAAAAACAACGCAGAAAAACATTGAAAAAACTGAATTTTATACCATCACCAAAAACGAGCTTTATACACTCAAAGAGAATGCATCAGAACAAACTTATTTTGACAATCTGGACAAATTAACCAAAGTTGGGGTTTTAGGGTACTCGTATCAATTTGCAGGATTTAATACAAATGCCGAATACTTGAGAGAAGAGCACCAGGTAAGCCTTACAATCGATGAATTCAATGTAGTTAAAATGCTGCTATTAAGGCGCGCTGAAGTCGGGGTTTTAAACAGTATTGCTTATCAGTATTTTAAAAAGCAGAATATCTTAAATATGGATTTACTATTTAAGAGTGACGTACCAGATGCAGTGTATGAAACACATTTTTTGATTAACTCACAATCAAATAAAATATCTAGTCGCAAAATGGATGAAATATTAAATTTACCTACTACACAAATGCAACTTCAGAAGCTACTTGATAAGTACGGTATTCCTTCAAGCTATAATAATACAGCACTGAACTGAAATAGCTTTTAGCTATATAGACGTCCATTGACATTTGTAAACAAAATGCTCACAATGACGGCATATTTTCAAGGTGCTTGCTAGCCACTTCATGTAATGATTTTTTTAGCAGGATAATCGGGAAGTTGGTGCGTTTTCATGATGACTACAAGCCCAACACTGCCCCCGCAACGGTAGAGTATTGCATGTTTTTATGTGCTTACTGAGTCCGGAGACCGGCCTTGATGCAATCTTACTTACTTAAATCTTTGCGGTGGGCAAAGGTAGGGGATCTCATGTTAAATAAAACAACTCTAGGCGTTGCAATTTCTGCTGCGCTTTCATTTTCTGTGTCTGGTGCAGAGCAATCAATTGAAAAAATAACCGTTACAGCTAATAAGTTTGAGCAATCAATTAACGACGTTTTAGCGAGTGTAAATGTTATTGAACGTGCTGAAATAGAAGCTAGTAACGTACGCGATTTACCTACACTTTTAAGCACGCGAGTGGGTTTTCAAGTTAATCCAAACGGTGGTTTTGGTCAAAATACAGGTGTGTCACTTCGTGGTACAGGCTCTGGCGATACGTTGATTTTAATTGACGGTGTACGTACAGGCTCAGCAACACTTGGTCAAAAAGCACTAAATAATGTCCCTTTAAATAGTATTGAACGCATAGAAATTATTAAAGGCTCTCGCGCGGCTGTTTATGGCTCTGATGCACTCGCTGGTGTTATTAATATTATTACGCGTGAGTCAGATAACTTATCCCTAAGCGCTACATTTGGTTCTGACTCTTATCAAAATTATCAAGTTGCAGGCTCTGTAAAATCAGATGATATAACAACAGCATTTAACGCAGGCTTTGAAAAAACAGATAACTTTGATGTACTGCAAGGCGTAGCACCTGATGAAGATGGCTATGAAAATAAAAACCTTGGGTTTAAAGTAAACTACACCGATGCACATTACGGCGACTTTAAGTTATTAGGCCAATACAGTGAAGGTTATGCAGATTACGACAGTAGCTTTAGCCCAGTAGATAGTACGATTGAACGAGATGACTTTAAAAACTATCAACTTTCTGCAGGTTGGAGCAAAAACTACACTAACCAAACGCATAGTATTGATTTAGCGCTTTCAACAGATGATTCAGACAATACATATGTCGATTTTTCAGTTGGGCCAACAACAAGTACCTTTATAACTAAACGCACACAAATTGATTATAACGGCCAGTACCTGTTATCTAATGAACTTAACATTAGTGGTGGTATTAATTGGTACAACGATGATGTGTCGCATAGTTCGCAACCATTTGTTGAAGACAGCCGCGATGTACTTGCTGTGTTTGTAGGTGCTTACTATGATGCAGATAAAGTACTGGCTAATTTAACTGTTCGCCAAGATGATGATGAGCAATTTGGCGACGAAACAACGTATACAGCCGCTGCAGGTTATCATTTATCTGAAGATGCAACATTTCGTATAAGCCAAAGTACTGGCTTTAAAGCTCCTACATTTAACGATTTATATTATCCACTTTATGGTAACCCTGATTTACAACCTGAAAAATCAGTAAACCGTGAGTTAGGTTTGAGTGTAGATTTTGATATCGCGCAAGTTGATATTGCAATATTTAGAAACGATATAGAAGATAAGATTGATTACGATGCAAACTTTGCATTGGCTAATATCGATGAAGCACGTTACGAAGGGGTTGAATTTAGCTTATCTCAGCAGTTTTTTGGTTTTGATAGCAACCTTAACTTTGCTTACTTAAGCGCTGAAGACGAAGAAACGGGCGCAGAGTTGCGTAATGTTGCTAAACGTACTTTTAACTGGGAACTTGCAAAACAGTTTGGTGCTTTTGATGCAAGCTTAGACATGCAATACCGTAGCGACCGACAAGGTGCTGTGACGCGCTTAGGCTCTTATACACTCTGGAACCTAGCGGGTAATTATCAAGTAAATGAACATATTGAAGTTTCACTTCGTGTAGAAAACTTATTTGATAAAGAATATAACGCTGTTGATTCAAACACTGATTTTACAACGGGTGAAGTGTATTACTACAACACGCCAGAGCGTCGCTTTTTTGCAGGCGCAAGCTACCAGTTTTAACGGTATTTATTAATATTAAAAAGCCCGACTTATGTCGGGCTTTTTAATGTGTAGCTAAGTTTAACTACTAAAATTAGCTAGTCAGCTAAGAACTCTTTAAATACGGTTTCAAACTTGTGTAACTTAGGTGCTATTAAAATACTACAGTAACCCTGCTGTGGGTTTTCGTTATAGTAATCTTGATGATAATGCTCTGCTGGATAATACGTAGTGGCAGGGCTGACTTCTGTCACAATTGGCTCAGCGACATGGCTTTGCAGTTGAGCTATCATTTCGTTGGTTTGCTTAAGTTGCGCTTCATCGTGATAGTAAACCACACTTCTATATTGTGTGCCTATATCGTTACCTTGGCGATTCAATTGTGTTGCATCATGCAGTGTGAAAAACATTGCTAAGAGTGTTTCAAAGCTAACTACAGTCGCGTCAAATTCAATTTTAACAACCTCAGCGTGACCGGTTGTGCCTGAGCATACAGAATCATATGTTGGGTTATTTGTTTCACCGCCGGTGTAGCCAGAGCTTACGGTTAGTACGCCATTTACACGTCTAAATGCAGCATCTATACACCAAAAACAGCCGCCACCAAATGTTGCTACTTGCGTTGTTGAGCTCATAAGTATTCCTAAAATGTATATGGGGTTTAAAGGCGAGCATAAATTGTATGCGCCGCAACAACAAGGTTACGGCGCAATTAAGAGGCTAGATCTCTTCGAAAGGTTTTTCAGCGGCTTGTTTGTCTAATTTTTGCTGTAAAAATTCAGGTGATTGAGTGTTACGTGCAAGTGCATAATATGCAGCAGGTACAACAAAAAGAGTTAGTAGGGTCGATACAATAACCCCAGTAAACACGACTACACCTATCACCATACGGCTTTCAGCGCCCGGACCTGAAGCAAGTACTAAAGGTACCGAACTCATAACCGTAGTCAGCGAGGTCATAATAATAGGGCGCAAACGCTGAGTTGCTGCTTGCAAAATAGCTTCACTAAATTCAACGCCTTTATCGCGTAGTTGGTTAGTAAATTCTACAATCAAAATACCGTTTTTAGCACTTAGCCCTATGAGCATGACAATACCTATTTGGCTGTAAATATTTAAGGTAAGTCCTGTAGCCCAAAGTCCGAACATAGCGCCCATTAAACCAAGTGGTACGGTAAGCATGATGACGAACGGATGCATAAAGCTTTCAAACTGTGCTGCCAGTACTAAAAAGGTAACAGTGAGTGCAAGTATAAATACGTAGGTCATCGCTGATGCGCCTTCGTAATAAAGCTGCGACTCGCCTTTGTAATCTACGGCGCCATCTATATCGTTTTCTTGCGCGGCTACTTCGTTTAAAAAGTTAAGCGCTTGCTCAAGCGTATAACCGTCGGCTAAGTTGGCGCTTAATGTAATTGCGCGCATACGGTTGTATCGGTTTAAGCGCGATGCGGTTGCTTCTTCTTTTAAGCTGATAAGGCTATCAAGTGGGACTAGTTCACCGCTTCGTGATTTAAGATATATATTTGAAATGTCAGTAGGGTTAGTAAAGTCTTCTTTAGTCCCTTTTAAAATTACATCGTATTCTTCACCACGGTCAATAAAGGTTGTAACACGGCGCTGGCCAAGCATTGTTTCAAGTGTACGGCCTACATCAGATACAGAAACGCCTAAATCAGCGGCCTTGTTTTTATCTATGCTGACTAAAAACTGCGGGAAGGTTTCTTTATAATCATGATCGATTCTTACTAAACCTGGGTTTTGTTCAGCACGCTTAATTATACGGTCACGCCAATCGGCAAGTTGTGCATAATCATTACCTTGCAATACAAACTCAATAGGGCGAGATGAACCACCACCGCCAATACCACGGCGCATAATGGCAAATGCACGAACATCGGTAACTTCTTGCATTTTACCGCTTATTTCGTCCATTACTTCCCATGTTGAGCGTTTGCGTTTATCCCAATCGGCCATACCAACAATAGCAACACCGCCGCTGCCACCCCAGCCAGGTACTCGAACAAGTACGCGACTTAGCTCACCTGCTTGCGAGTAAGGCATTAAGCGTTCTTCAATTTTAGCCATATTAGCGGCATTATTTTCATAACTTGCGCCCTCAGGGCCGCTCATCATAATAAAGAACGTGCCACGGTCTTCTTTTGGCGTTAGCTCAGAGGGGACTTGTAAAAACAACGAGTAACTAACAAAGCCCGCTAATAATAGGCTCACCATTAAACCCCATTTACGGGTTATGTTGGTGGAGAGTGAATTACGGTAACTTACTTCAATTTTAGTAAACTGGCGGTCCATCCATTGGCTAAATTTATTTGGTTTGTCTGATACTTTAAGTACTTTAGAACACAAGGCTGGTGCGAGAGTCAGCGCTGTAACACTTGAGAAAAATACGGCAGCACTTACCGCCATTGCAAACTCAGTAAATAATGCCCCTATACGGCCATCCATAAACACCAATGGCACAAACACCGATATTAGTACAAGCGTGGTTGCGACAATGGCAAAACCAACTTCACGCGCACCTCTATATGCAGCTAGTAATGGCGGCTCACCCAGTTCAATACGACGGTGAATGTTTTCAAGCATTACAATGGCATCATCTACTACTAAACCAATAGCCAGTACTAAGGCAAGTAAAGTTAGTAAGTTGATTGAGTAGCCCATTGCTAATAAAAACATAAAGCTACCAACAAGTGCGACCGGTACGGTAACCGCAGGAATAAGCGTTGCTCGTATATTGCCTAAAAACAAAAATATAACGAGTACGACTAAACCCATAGAGATGGCAAGTGTGCTGTAAACTTCACTAATTGATTCTTTAATAAATACAGACGAATCGTAGCTGTCTTGAATTGTGGTGCCTTCAGGTAGGTTACGTTTGATTTTTTCAAGTTCACTGCGTGCGTTATCTACTACGGTAAGCGTGTTTGCTTTAGCTTGTTTTACAATTCCTAGGCCAATCATGTTGCGCCCGTTACCACGAAATAAGCTTTCGTCATCGGCAGCTTCTAATTTTACGTCGGCAACTTCACCTAAACGCACTAAATAACCTTCTTCACCACGTTTAATAACAAGGTTTTTAAAATCGCGCTGATCTTTATAACTACGTGCGGTACGCACGGTAAAGTCGCGATCTATTGATTCTATTTCGCCGGCAGGTAATTCAACGTTTTCTGTACGCAGTGTATTTTCAATATCGCTCGAGGTAATGCCACGTGCAGCCATTGCTTGGCGGTTTAGCCAAATTTTCATGGCGTATTGGCGCTCACCACCAATACGCACGTTAGATACACCATCTACAACGGCTAAACGGTCAACGATAAAGCGCTGTGCGTAATCAGAGAGCTGTAACGAGTCCATTGTTTCGCTGTTTAATACAAACCATGCGATTGGGCTTTCATCACTATTTGACTTAGACACTTCTGGTGGGCGTACCTGATCGGGTAAACTATCAAGTGCACGTGCTACACGTTCGCGTACATCGTTAGATGCGGCATCTATATCGCGGTTAATATCAAACTCAATGGTAATGTTTGAACGCCCATTACGACTAGATGAGTTTATACTTTTAATGCCTTCAATACCGGAAATTCGATTTTCTATTATTTGCGTTATTTTTGTTTCTATAATTTCGGCAGAAGCACCTGTGTATTCAGTGCTGATATTTACTATTGGTGTTTCAATATCAGGGTACTCACGAAGTGGCAGCATAGTAAATGCAACCAGACCAAAAGTAAGAAGCAGTAAATTAATTACTATGGCAAAAACGGGGCGTTTAACGCTAGTATCAGTAATTTTCACGTATTACCCCTTTACGCTTACTTTACTACCAGAGCGAATTTTTATTAGCCCTTCAGTAACAATTTGCTCGCCATCATTTAAACCTTCATCGATAGCAACCCAGCCATTATTTCTGCCAGCAACATGCACTTCAACCTTATTGGCTACTCCGTCTTGAATTTGAAAAACAAAGTGTTTGTCTTGTAAAGGGATAACCGCTTTTTCTGGCACCATTAAAGCTTGGTTACTGCTTAGCTCAAGTGCTGTATTTAGTAACATACCAGGGCGAAGTAATCCTGATTTATTAGCAAAACTTGCAGTTACTTCAACACTGCGTGTTACCGAATCAATACGCGAGCTAATATGCGTTACCTTGCCGTTAAATGTCTGCCCTGGGTAGGCATCGTTTTGGGTAAGTACTTTCATACCTATGTTTAATTGTGCTAAATATTTTTCAGGTACTTTGAAGTCAACTTTAATAATACTAATATCATCAAGTGTGGTGATTATTGTTGTGTTGCTTACGTAGGCGCCAACTGATATTTCACGCTTACCTAACAGGCCTGAAAATGGCGCGGTAATAGTCATTTCATTTAACTTTGTTTTAGCGCTTTCTAGTTGAGCTTCAGTGGCATCAACACGAGATAATTGTTCTTCAAGTAATGACTTTGCCGTTGATTGCGAGCGTGAAAGTTCGGTAAGGCGATCTAACTGGCGTTTTTCCTCACGTAAGTTAATACCGAGTTCTTTAACTGCAAGTTGCTCTTGTTGGCTTTGTAACTGTACTAATTTTTGTCCTTTACTGACTAAGTCGCCATCTTTAAAATATATATCTGTGACATAATCGTTTTGCGCACTTTTTATATAAATAGCTTGGTTTGCACGTGCACTACCGATGGCCTCTATCATCACTGCGTTTTCCTCAGAAGTAACAGTATGAGCCGTTACTTGGGTAGACATTTGTGATGAATCGGCTTGTTCGCCGTGGCTAGCGGGTAAATATAAATAAACGCTAAATATTAGAAGTAACGTAATAATAAATGGAAAAAGTGCTTTACCTGATTGTCTTGAGTACATTGATTTCATACCTGAAAATGAATTGTAAGTATTGTACGAAATAAGACCGTGAAAAGACGGTTATGTATCTCATAAATTTGTGCGTTAAGCGTAAAAGTAAATAAGATTTATTCATTGTTCCTATTTTGTTGAGGAAAAAGCGGTAATGTATGAAATTTAAAACTAGCTGTAACTTATGTATAACAATAAGAAAGGTCATAATTTGGGGCATTATTATGTTTGTTTTTTATATGGTGTTTTACCGATATGGATAAATCTGACAATGTCATTAAGTTTCGGGCACAGGGCGCGCGAAACGCAATTGAGGCGATTGTTGTAGGTGCTATAGGCTTAGTCTTTATTATGTTATTTAATTTACTGAGGCCGGGTGAGATTAGCATACTTGAAATATTTTTAGTGAGCTTGTGCCTTGTGGCTATTTTTATTGGATTTTTAAAATCTCAAGAACCATACCATAGCCTTATATTGAGCGAATCTGAGCTCGTTTATTGCCACAAGTACGGAGCTTGGTGTATGCCTCATAGTAACTTTCATCACAGTGGAATACCCAAAGTAGAAGATGGCTTTGACTATTTAGAATTAAATGCGGTTGGCGTTAAGGTAAATGATATAGACGACTTTTTATCAAGCATAGCGCCTAGAATTGCAGGGAAATTATTAATAGAGCAGCGTAATTTATTTATGCAAGTTGTTCAAAAACATTGCAAAAATGGCAATTGCCCATCAGAATGGTTAATAGAAGATACACATTACACATCCCATAAAGGGATAAGCTATACTGGGCTTATAGCCATGTTTGCTAATAGAACTAAGCACCTTCAGCAGCTAACAGGTTACGATTTATTATTGCCTGCCAGCGTGTTAGATAGAGATATTTGGGCATTTAGTGCTAACTTAAATAAGTGGAAGCGCGAGCCTAGTCAGTTTATAGCGTCGCAGCTTAGTAATTAAGCTACGACTGTAGGAAAGAAAAATGAGTCAAGAGAGAGCCTTTTTAAAAAGTGGTCGAAACACCATAATACATAAAGATAAAAAGCATGATTTAGTGATTGTAAACTCTGAAATTCATCCTCGAATTAAAGTAACGCAACATGGTCTGGAGCCATTTAAAGAAGAATTACCTAAAAACCGCCGTGATGCAAAAGAGCGTTATTTAGAAATGGTATATGTAAGTAGCGCTGATGTATTTGGCGAAGAAAAGCAGTTGCTGTTTATTCAAGCTCTAGACGGGCGTGAATACAAAATAGATTACAGTAAAATCGGTACGAAGTTGTTTGTACGTATTCATCAAGACACATATATGTAGTACTTTAATGGCATCTTTATTGCTAGTGATTACACTATAGTAATTATTTGACATAATAAGGTGCTGCGTATGAAAGCGTTTGCTTTAATCCCCCTCATTTCTTGTAGTTTACTGAGTGCGTGTGGAGGCGGTGGCGGTGATAGCGATAATACAGTTGTTGAAACGTCTGTTAATGCTGGAGCCGATTTACAAATTATCGAAAAATCTGAATTTACCATCACAGCACAAGGTTCCCCCGCTGATGGTACGTTTTCATGGCAACAAGTTAGTGGCCCAAGCATAGAAGGTTTCCCCCTTGAAGGCGCTGAGCAAACACTTACTGCACCTGACGTAAAAACTGATAGTGAAATAATATTAAGAGTGAGCTATCAAAGTACAGGTAGTAGCGCTGTTAGTGACGACATTTCTATTTCAGTGAGCTCTGATAACCAACTACCTCTTGCTGTTGTTACACAAACATCTCCTGAAACACTTCCCTCTGTATACAAAGATACAGTGACTTTGAGTGCCCTAGAGTCGAGCGATCCTGATGATAATGGTCAAATTGATAGTTATTTGTGGCAATTGCTATCGGGTCCTGATTTAGATATTGAGAGTTTTAATGAATCAACTCTTAGCTTTTCTCATCCATTACTTGAAAGCAACGTGAATTTATCTTGGCAGCTAACTGTCACTGATGATGAGGGTGGCGAGGCGAGCACTCAATATTCAATGACACTCAACAAAACAAATGAGTTAGTAGATGCAAATGCAGGCGCAGATCAAAATGTTGAAGAGTTTGAACAAGTAACGCTTGATGCAACAAATAGCGAAACAGTTACCGATACCTATAAGTGTAAATGGCAACAACTTACCGGTAATAGCGAAACATTAAGCAATAGCGACCAATGTACAACGACATTTTTTGCCTCAAATGTTGATACTGAGTCTACATTGAGCTTTGAAGTCACGGTAACCGACTCAAAAGGACGCACCGATACAGACTCTTTATTTGTTGATGTATCACCCAAAGCACTTGGACTCATCAACGATAGTGGTGTTGGTGAGTGTTATAACAATACTCAACGTATTAATTGTGAGAGTGATGACTTTCCAGCGCAAGATGCAGAGCTTGGACGCGATAGCTATGCAAACCGCTTAGATAAAGTTGGCAAAGGTAATTTAGCGTTTGATTACACTAAACTTAATGAGTTTGCTGATGAAGTTGGTGATGATAGTAGTGACTTTACCTGTATACGCGATAATGTTACTGGGCTTGTATGGGAGGTGAAAAGTGTGGCATCTGGCACGGTACCAAATACTTCGTTACGTGATGGTCAAAATCATTACTTTTGGGATGTAGGGAATACGACTTTTACCGATACCAGTACAGCCAATTCAACGTGTCCGGACAATACAAGTTGTGGAGTACAAAGTTATATAAACGAAGTTAATGATTTAGATTTTTGTGGTGGTACAAACTGGCGATTACCTACTTATACAGAGCTTTTGAGCTTAATTGATTACGGTAAACAAGGGCAAAGTATATTAATTGATGAGGCATTTTTTCCTAATATGCCAAGTGAAAGTGCATTAAGCCATTTACGTTACTGGACCTCACAGACAGCAGCTGATGGTACCAGTTTATCTCAAGCGTATATCATTGATATGAGTGATGGTAACGACCTTGCTTATCCAAAAGAAAATACTGCTTATGTACGTTTAGTTAGAAGTCGTTAGGAGAAAATAATGAAATTAAAATTACTCTATGCACTAGCAACTATAAGCTTGAGCTTTAATATTGCAGCGGCGCAAACGTGCTACGACGGTGCAGATACCACAACACCGACAGATAGATTTACTATAAATACAGATGGCACAGTGTCTGATAGCGAAACAGGCCTTATGTGGCAACGCTGTAGTTATGGGCAAACTTATAATACAGAGACACAACTTTGTGAAGGTTCAACACCTTCTCTTACTTGGCAAGAGGCACTACGCGGTGCTAAAAATGATACAACCGCAGATTACGATGATTGGCAAATGCCTAACATTAAAGAATTGGCGAGTATTTTAGAGCACAGTTGCACAGAGCCGAGTATTAATGAAGACGTATTTTTGGGCACTAAGCTTCAAAACTATTGGTCAAATACATCGGGTGTAAGCACGATGAGCTCAGCGTGGGTTTATCAATTTGATAGCGGGTTGAATAGCTTACATGCTAAAACCAGTAATGTGTATTTACGATTAGTGCGCTACGAAGAGTAAAATGCATACTAAGATTAGACAGACAAAAGTGCAGCCTTAAAACAGCTGCACTTTTTTGTTTTACATAAATTTACGTTATTTCAATAATAAAGCGCTTACAACGTTGTCACTCAGCGCATTTTTTTGCCATTATAGGCCGTGATTTAATTACGAAGGAACATCACGGTGTATTTAAGCTATTTTGGCCTGAACGAAAAACCTTTTTCGATTTCGCCCAACCCTCATTACTTATTTTTAAGTGAACGACATAAAGAAGCCTTAGCACACCTTACCTATGGATTAGGTGAAGACGGTGGTTTTGTATTATTAACAGGTGAAGTAGGTACAGGTAAAACTACAATTACCCGCAGTATGTTAGAGCAGCTTCCTGAAAACACTCAAGTAGCGATGATCCATAACCCAGCGCTTTCAGAGCTGGAGTTATTAGCCAGTATTTGTGATGAGCTCAATATTAGTTACGATGTTCATAATGCGACGCTTAAAAGTCTTACCGATATTATAAAAAAGCATTTAGAGACTAATAATAAATCGGGCGGGCACACTATACTTATTATTGACGAAGCACAATTACTTGCCCCTAACGTGCTTGAGCAATTACGTTTGCTGACAAATATAGAAACCGATCATAAAAAATTATTACAAATAGTATTGGTTGGTCAACCTGAGCTGCAAGACCTTTTGAAGCGCAACGAATTAAGGCAACTTGCCCAGAGGATAACGGCTCGTTACCATTTATTACCACTTACGCAAGGCCAAACAGTCGCTTACATAAAGCATCGGTTACATATTGCAGGGTGTGATAAAGGAATCTTTTCGATGGATGCCATGCAAGCTGTTCATCAATTAACTGGCGGTGTGCCACGATTAATGAACTTGGTATGTGAGCGTGCTTTAGTTGGGACTTTTGCAAAGCAGCAGTTGATAGTTGATAGCGATATAATAAAAAAATCAGCCCATGAGTCATTACCCATGGATTTTGTAGCACCGGTTAACGAAGCTAACAAAGCAACGTCATTTGTACCCTATAGCCTTGCATTCGCTGCTTTATTTGCCGTAGGCATTGGGCTTTCATTTATTTTATAGTTAGGTAAGTTATGTCTTATTTATTAGATGCGCTAAAGCAGTCGCAGCAATCAGATATGAGTGCTGAACAGTACGACTTACAATCTGAGCAGTTAAAGCAACAGCAAGCACTTAAGCGTTATAGACGATTAGCATTAGTATTTGGTACAAGCTTAGCTGCTTTTATTGCGGTAGCGGGTGGCTTTACCGCCGGAAAGTGGTTTCAAAGTACGACTTTATTAAACGCAGCGGAACCCGCTGTAATTAAGGTGGTGAAAAGCGAAAAATCATCGCCTAACAAAGAAGTTAAAGAGGAAGGTGCTGAAACTGAAGCTGAAAAACAGCAAGTAGCTAAGTTGGAGTCTGCTAAAGTAGCTAAGTTGGAGCCTGCTAAAGTAGCTCCAACAAATACTGCAACGATTGAAGGGCAACTTGTGCATGTGCAAACCCCCAATGGTGTACAGCAAATGTTATTAACCCCAAATGGTCAGTATATTCCTATGCCGTCGAGCCAGGTCACGAGCGCAGCAGGTTATAATCAGCAAAACATGCAACAAGTAATGCCTGTTCAAAATTATAATCAGCCAGCGTTTAACCCACAAAGTAATTACAATCCAAATAATGCACAAAACACTGCGGTATTTGGGCAAAATCAAAATACCGCATCGGCTCAACTTGATATGAGTAAATATAAAGTATTGGGTAAGCCAATTAATGGCAGCACCCAATCTCAACAGACGAGTGACCCTGAGCTTGATGCTGTGCCTAAAACTCTTAAAAATGCATTTGCGCAAGCTATACAAGATGTCGAAAAAAACCAAGATTATGAAGTTACTCAAGCGTCAAAAACGTCATCACGTGTTGAGCCTGTTGAGTTATTACCTGATGGTTTGCAATCAATGTTACCTAGTATTAAATATCAAGCGCATATATATTCATCGAGTGCTGATAAACGTTGGATCAAGCTAAATGGCCGAGAATTACACGAAGGAGAAAGCATAGGAGCTCTAACAGTCACAGAAATTACACCTGAGCAAAGTGTGCTAGATTTTGATGGTTATGAGTTTAGCTTAAAAGCTTTGCAAGACTGGCCGCAGTAAGCGCTTAGTTATCATGTTGAGAGCTCGGTAGAATATTGAGCTCTCAATAGTGCTTAGGATAATATTGAATTTTTATAAAAGCGTTCTAAATCAATGTTATATTCTTTAGGTTTAATCGCTGACTCAAGAGTGTCTACAGTTTTTTTATTAGATAAATCAATATCTTTTACTTCGGTGTAGCGGCTATGCTTAGCGCTGTAAAATGTTTTAACGACAGGTTTTAGTGGTGCCCCCGGATTACTCTCGGTGACCAAACCCACTCTTTGACTCGATAACCTTACAAGCGTTCCTACCGGATGGATGCCAATACATTGAATAAATTTATTAAGCAGCACAGGATCAAAGCTATCAGGGCACCCGTCTTTTAATATTTTAAACGCCTTTATTGGCTCCATGCCTGCTTTATAAACACGTTCTGCGGTAAGTGCATCATAAACATCTACAATTGACGCCATACGCACATACTGACTTATCTCGTCACCTTTTTTACCAAACGGGTAGCCTTTACCATCGAGTCTTTCGTGGTGCATACCTGCAATATCTACAGCGATTCCTGTTAAGCCAGAGTCTTCTAATATCTCTTTACTGAAAAGCGAATGCATTTTCATTATTTTAAATTCGTCGTCTGTAAAGCGGCCAGGTTTGTTTAGCACTTCATCAGGGATTTTTATTTTACCAATGTCGTGTAATAGTGCGCCGGTAGTCAGCTCAACAATAGTGTCTTTCTCTATATTTAAGTGTTTTGCAAAAATACCCATTAATATTGATACATTAATTGAGTGCTCAAGTAGGTAGGCATCTTTTTGGCGCATTTGGGTAAGGCAGGCTAGGGCATCTTGATTTCTAAAAACAGAATCCATAAAGCCACTTGCCAGTTCTCTAAACGGCCCTATATCTATATCACGGCCAGCTTTTATATCTTTAAATGCTTTTATTTGCAGTGTTTTTGCTTCGTCATAAAGCTTTTTTGCTTTTCCCATTTCTTGCTCAGCGCTGTTTATTTTTTGCCAAGGATTACGCTTTATTTTTGTTGTAGGTGTAGCGATAGTATCTTTTTCAGGGACTGAATCAATGAGGGTTTTATCTGGGTCGATTTCTACTTCTAAAATACCTGCTTTTATCAGGTTATTAATACCAGCTTGAGTTTTAACCCAGCCTTGGTTTTTAATTTTAATGCTGCCAGTTTGTTTGGTAACGCTTTGCACAAACATACCTGGGACTAACTTAGTAATAGGAATGGTTTTCAATTTTACGGCTTCAGTTGCTAATCTACTTTTAAACTAACAAACTTATACGTAACGACCAAATAAAAAAGGCACTTTACAGTGCCTTATTTTATTTTTTAGTAAAAAAGCATTAGCTTAATTATTCATCATCTTCAACAAGCGTCATTAGCGAGGTATTACCGCCTGATGCTGTTGTATCAATACTAATTGTTTTTTCAGTAATTAAGCGCTTGATTAATGTATCGTAATACTCAGAGCTAATTACCGGTAAAATTGCGCCTTTACGCTGTGCAAGCTGTTGGCTGAAGTAGCCTAAACGAGACGAGCGAGCGGCAACTACCGCACCAGCTAAATGAGGGTGAGCTAAGATAGCTTGTAACTGATTAGGTTTAGCTACTTGGAAAACACCTTCAGCAACACCTGTAGAGATAAATTTATCTTTAAAGGCAACAGCTTCATCGTAAAACAGCTCAGACGCTACAGTAATTACCGTATTACCTGCGGCAATAGCGGTAATGATAGACAATGCCCAGAAGTTAAATGATGTGCTCTTATCTGCATAACACACTACACAACCACGCGCTTCTAGATGAAGTGTATTAGACTCACCCGTTGGCCCTGGCAGGGTAGTAAATTTACGCATGTGCTTTTCAAGGCGGTTAAGCTGTGCACGAGCTTCTGATAATGTTAATGCTAAATCGTCTGCTAAATCGTCGATAATTTCTACCGTCGCGATTTTAGCAAGCAACTGACGCACAGCCGAAACACGGTCGTTTAGTGGTGTTGCACGCCAGATTTTTTCATCGCGCATTGAGTTAGCCATTAGCTTTTTAACTTGCTCATTTGCACCGCTGTAGTGGTGTAAATCAAGCTCATCTGGCGTCAGGTTTGTCATTTGCACGTTATCTGGTGATGCCTTTTCTTTTACTAAACGTTGAAGGTAGTTAGGGCCACCGGCTTTAGGGCCAGTACCTGATAAACCACGGCCACCAAATGGTTGCACACCAACAATAGCACCAATCATGTTTCGGTTAATGTAAACATTACCCGCACGTGACATTTTAGCAAGGTACTCACAGCGCTCTTCAATACGTGAATGTACACCCATTGTTAAGCCATAACCTGTGTTGTTAATTTGATCCATCACATCATCAAGTTCGCTCGATTTAAAGCGAACAATATGAACACATGGGCCAAATACTTCACGCTTAAGTACTGATAAGTCTTTGATTTCGTATAAACGAGGAGCAAAAAAGTATGCGCCATTTTGCGTGTTATCCGGAATTTTACACTCGTAATGAAGTATAGAATTACCTTTTAAGTACTCAACGTGCTCATTTAAGTTTTTAAGTGCTTTTTCATCAATTACAGGACCAACATCAGTTGATAGTAACGATGGATCGCCAATGTGTAACTCAGCTAGCGCACCTTTAAGCATTTCGATAATGCCATCTGCTACGTCATCTTGAATGAATAAAACACGAAGAGCAGAACAACGTTGCCCAGCACTTTGAAAACCAGAACTGATCACATCGTCAACTACTTGCTCAGGAAGCGCCGTTGAGTCAACAATCATACAGTTTTGGCCACCTGTTTCTGCAATTAACGGTACTTGAATATCGTTACGTGCAGCAAGTGTTTGAGAAATTAATGTGCCTGTTTCAGTAGAGCCTGTAAACATAACCGCTTGAATGCGTTCATCAGGAACAATTGTTTTGCCTACTTCAGAACCACGAGCAATAACCGGTTGAACAACATGCTCAGGTAAACCAACAGACAGCATTAGTTCAATAGCACGAAGGGCGATTAAACTTGTTTGCTCAGCAGGCTTTGCAATTACAGTGTTACCTGTAACAATCGCAGCAGCAACTTGGCCTAAGAATATTGCAAGCGGGAAGTTCCACGGGCTGATACATAAAATAACGCCACGGGCTTCAAAACGCTCATCTTGCGATAGCTCCTCAGCGCGCGCCGCGTAGTAACGACAAAAATCAACCGCTTCACGTACTTCATCAATACCATCTTGCGCTACTTTACCTGCTTCTTTAATACAGATAGCAACAAGTTCGTCGTGATGACGCTCTAATATGTCAGCAACGCGACGCAGTAAGTTAGCTCGCTCTCTTACTGGTGTTTGTGACCATGATTCAAGTGCTGCTTCAGCGTTAGCCAGTAATACTTTCATCTCTTCGCCAGTTTGCAATTTAACGTGGCCGATGATTTCTTTGTGATTTGCTGGGTTTTTAACAGCTAATGAGCCTTCAGGTACTTGGCTTTGCTCAATTAAGTGCTCGTTAAACCATGTTTCAAGATTCTCTTTGAAAGGGGTAATAACGTTAATGTCGGTTAAATCCATGCCTTTAGAGTTAGCACGTTCTTCACCATATAAATCAATTGGCATTTTGATTTGCGTATTGTACTTGTTACGCAAGCCTTGCAATGTTTCTACAGGGTCTGGAAGTAATGATTCAACAGGTTTTGTTGTATCTACAATGGCGTTCACAAATGATGAGTTAGCACCATTTTCTAACAAACGACGAACAAGGTACGCAAGGAGGTCTTCATGTTGACCAACTGGGGCATACACGCGGCACTGAATTTTTTCTTCGTTAACGATTTGGTCGAATAATGACTCACCCATACCATGCAAGCGTTGGAATTCAAAACCTGTATTGTCGCCTTTGGCTACTTCTAAAATAGTCGCGGCAGTGTAAGCGTTATGTGTAGCAAATTGCGGATAAAGCACATCGCGCGCTTCAAGCATTTTAATAGCACACGCTTTGTAAGAAACGTCTGTTGTTGCTTTACGGGTAAATACTGGGTAGTGATCTAAACCATCTTGCTGTGTGGTTTTGATTTCAGTATCCCAGTATGCGCCTTTAACTAGACGTACCATCATCTTGCGACCAACGCGGGTTGCAAGGTCAGTTAGCCATTCAATTACAAAAATAGCGCGTTTTTGATAGGCTTGAACCGCTAAGCCAAATCCTTGCCAATCACCAAGATCTTCATCACTGAATACCGCTTCAATTACATCTAATGAAATATCTAAACGGTCTGCTTCTTCTGCATCAACGGTAAAGCCGATATCGTATTTTTTAGCGGCAAGAGCAAGTTCTTTTAACTTAGGGACTATTTCTTCCATCACACGGTCTTTATGAGTGAACTCATAGCGCGGATGAATAGCAGAAAGCTTAACTGAAATGCCAGGGCTCTTAATTGGACCACGACCATTAGCCGCTTTACCAATTGAGTGTATAGCATTCATGTAGCTGTCAAAGTAACGCTTCGCATCTTTCATTGTGCGCGCGCCTTCGCCTAGCATATCGTAAGAATACACATAACCTTTTTGCTCTGTTTCGGCTGCACGTTCAATTGCTTCGTCAATGGTACGACCCATTACGAATTGCTTGCCCATAATTTTCATAGCAAAGTTTACAGACTTACGAATAACTGGCTCACCTAAACGACCAATGGTCTTTTTAAGCATGCCGAACTGTTGTTCTTTAGTTTTGTCTGTGTAGTTAACCATTTTACCGGTAACTAATAATCCCCAAGAAGATGCGTTTACAAATAAAGAATCGCTGCTTCCTAAATGAGAGCTCCAATCACCTTTGGCTAATTTGTCACGAATAAGTACATCTTGAGTTGCTTTATCTGGTACGCGAAGCAGTGCTTCGGCCAAACACATTAATACAACGCCTTCTTCACTAGAGAGTGAAAATTCATTTAAAAGCGCATCAACACCGCCTTGCCCATCTTGCTCTTTACGAATGTTCAAAACAATCTGGCGGGCTCTTTCCCAGGCACGACTTCGTGCTTTTACGCCTACTTCTGCAAGCGGTAAAATATGATCAATAACTGCATTTTCATCTATGCGGTAGAAGTCACGGATTCTTTGTCTGATAGGACAAGTAGTAGTTAAATCGCCGTTGAATAACATAAGCAACCCTCAGGATGTTAAGAATTAAAGTAAAATTAATTACCAATAAATTACCAGTGATATTGTGAGTGCATTCTAATTAAAATTCAGCAGAATATGCTGGTTAAATTTCGCGATTTACGATAATTTACAGGGTATAAATTTAACTTATCCGCATAAAATTCTGTTATGACAATTCCAAATAGATTACGCATGCTAGATCGCATTGATTTAGCCATACTAGACGTTCTTCAAAAGAACGGCAGAATTTCTAATGTTAACCTCGCAAAACAGGTTAATTTGAGTGCCAGCCCGTGCCTAGATCGGGTTAAACGATTAGAGCAAGAAGGGTATATTGAAGGCTATTATGCCAAGCTTAGCGAAGCTAAACTTAATCAGAGCTTAGTAGCGCATGTTCAAGTATCGCTTGTTGCTTCAAATACAGCTGTATTTAAAGTATTTAGAGAGCACATATTAAGGATAGAACAAGTAGTCGAATGTGACATGGTTGCTGGTGGTTATGATTACTTATTAAAAATTCGCGTTTCTAATATGGAAGAATATAGACAAGTTCTTGGCGACTTAGTAGATATTCCCGGCGTGGGTACTCATCATACTTATATGGTGATCGAAAAGATTAAAAAGGATGAAGGATTGTTAATCGATATTTAAGCTTTTCTCAAGTCATAAAAAAACCGCAATTGCGGTTTTTTTATTTTAGTAGATAAATGCTATACCAAATAGTTAGTACATCACCTTATACATAATTTATTACGACCTTCCGACTTCGCTCTGTATAAGGCAGTATCCGCCGCGCATATTAATGCCTCAGATGTTCTGTATTGATTATTGTATTCACACGCTAAACCCTGACTTACACTTATTTTTACATTCGCTGGTAAACCGAGATCTCTAAAATTAATGTTGAGTATTTTTTCTTGAATACGCTTAGCAATCATTTGTGCATTTGAAATGTGCGAACGAGGCAGCACAACAGCAAACTCCTCACCACCATAGCGTGCTACTAAACTGTCTTTAGATGGTAAGCACTCTTCAATTGTACGAGCGACTTTTTGAAGGCACTTATCACCTTTTACATGGCCAAAGTTATCGTTAAATAATTTAAAGTAATCAATATCAATAAGTATAAAGCTAAGAGGCTGCTTGTTAACTATGCACTCTTGCCAATTTTTAATGATGGTTTTTTCTAAAGTACAGCGATTAGCAATACCAGTGAGATGATCAAGTCTGGCTACGTTTTCCAGTACTTTGTATTTTTTAACGTGCTTTGAAATATCATGCATTATACAAATAAAAAGTGGGGTACTTGCGACTACCGATTCGGGTAAACATGATATAGATAACTCAACATCTAAACAGTTACCATTGTTTTTTCTTATTTTAACTTCTTTCGGACCATGATTGAGTGGTGTTTGATAGTTGTTTTTCCAACTTTCAAACATGTATTTATAGTCATCGCGATACTGTTCTTGTAAACAATCTTGCCATTTTTTACCTATTAATGAATCAGACGTTACATTGAAAAAACGTGCTGCTACGGGATTTACTGATTCAAACACCCCATCTGCATTAACAATAAAAATAGCATCGGCCATGACATTAGTGACATTAATAATTGCGCTTATTTTTTCGTTGTTAACGGTATTAGAAATGCTGCTGATTAATGCAGATACAGCGCTGTCGGTGTTGTTTGCTTTGCTATTTTCATTATTGTTAGACATGGTGTTGCTCATTTTTATTGTTAATGAAACTTTATGTCTAGCAGTTTATTCAATTTATCGTTTTTAAACCTTTCGGTAACCTTCTGATTTAAGTTGTTGTTATTTAAGTTTATTTAAGGGGCGTTTTTAAATAAATTACACCGCAATTAATATGCCTGTGCAATTTAAAAATAAGCATTACTAATTAGAGTTCTTTTTCATTCTTAACTTGAGGATCAGCGCTTTCATATTTATTGCCATTACACTCAACGTTAAAGATTAAGCATACAGAGCCATTATTTTCATCTGTGTCGGTAATGATAATTGTGTGGCCGTTGTCACTTACTTTATAGCTGAAGTCTTGGGCGCATGGTTTTTGTGTGTCGATATCGGTGATAGTAGCGCCAGTAAATACGAAACCATTTTGAATTGTGGCGTCGTCTAAATTGTAGTTGCCAGCGGTTTCAGTTCTTACAACACCACCGCCAGTAGCGGATTCGCCATTTTTTGTATAGCTAAAAATAGCTTCACCGTTGTTAAGTTTAATATTTACTTGAAAGTCGACATTTTCTAGGGTGTTATTCATATCATTTCCTTTATGAGTAATTATAGTTGGAAGTTCGTAATGCCTAATTTAACTAGGCTTGTTTTTATTTCTGATATCTCGTCTTCCCTGTTTAAACAGGAATAAGCTTGTACTAGTGGGTATGTTATTTTTACGCTCTGACTTATTTTTGCAGCTTCAGAAATTGCTTTGATAGCACTTAAGCAAAATTGCTCTCGCTGTTTATTAGTTGTAGCTAAGTTTGCTTTGATTAAGTTTATTCTTGTATATACTAAGTAATCACCAGTTTTAGTTAGGCTGGCTAATTGATGTTTGTAGTTTTCATTATTCTCAAGCTCAGTTAATAACTCCTGCGCTTTGGGTGGTGATTGTCTATTTATAAAATATTGAATCAGTGTAATTTGTGTATTAATAGTGCTGGTATTTTTAAAATTTTGAGATTTTAAAAAATTAATTATTTTTTCAATTGTTGAGTCAGTAGCTTCATCAGTAGATAGCATTAGTGAATGTGCTAAAGAGCGATAATACATAAGCTGAAATTTATTGTTTTTTGGATCTTGTACTAAAGCTTCATTGATAACTTGATTAGCCAAGCTGGCTTTTTTATGGGCCATCCGTTTATCACTCAAATAGCTCAGTAAATAACTTTGTTGCATATATAGGTTTGCTGACGTGTAAAAAAGGCTTGCATCACTAGGGTAGTCAGCAATCAATTTTGTGATTACGTCAACTGCACCTTCCAATATATTAACTGCTTCATTAAAGTTACTTAGCTTCTCTTCTGTTTTTGCAAGCCAACTAATCGTATCGGATTTATCTCGAAGTAAATCTTTGTTATTAGGTTTCAGTTTAAGCGCTTTATTTTTAAGTAAAAGTGACTCTGCAAAGTTCTTTTTTGCAGCGCTGTAGTTGGATTTTTCTATGTATAAAGAACCTAAAGAATTAGATGAATACGATAATTCCATAATGGAGTTAAAATCATTGGCTGCCAGCGCATACATTTTTTTACTGTAAGCGTGGTATTTTTTAAACATTTGCTCAGTAGCTTGATGATCATTTTGATCATAAGCTAATTGACCAAGCCAAAAGGCATTGGCACCTGCAAGCGTTAGTAGCTCTAAGTTATTAGGCTGTATTTTTAATAATGCCTCAAGGCGGGTGCGGGCGTTTTCAAAGGCGGTAAAGGCTTCATCAGTTTTACCTCGGGAATAAGCTACTTCACCCATTGCTTCGAGGGTTTGTGCGTACTGAAAACGGTTGTTAAATTGTGCTTTATTATCGCTAAAGCTAAAAAGTGAACTTGAATCGTCAGTTTGATTAGTAAAATACTCAAGTGCTTTATTACTAATACCATCAAGTAAGTCCATACGTTCAACGCTACGTAATTTATCGGCAAAGTCGCCGACCATAAACCCTAGTAAGCTTTCGGCCTCAAGCTGCTTGTTTTGCGCATGCTGTTGGGCTTTAAAACTAATGAAGCTCATCAATAACGCGGTAAATGTAAGTAAGCACAATAAAGCAACGGTCACTCGTTTTGCTCTTATTTTTGTTTTTATTTTGTTTACAGAGCTTTTGATAAGAGCATGCTCGTGATCATCTAATTTAAACAGTTTGTCGTTAAGTAATAGCTGCGCTTCTTGTAGTGGTTTACCTGGCGCTAGGAGGTAAGCACTACTTTTGCCTTCATCTACCCAATTTCGTGTTTGATGTTGTAAACGACTTTTTATTGCTAAGGCATCTTTATGGTCATTAATCCATTGTTTTGCGCGCGGCCATTGACGCAATAATGCCTCGTGAGCAAGGCTAAAACAGGCTTCTTGGTTTTGTAAATGCGATACAAATAAACGGCTATCGACCATGGCTTGCACAAGCTCTTTTTGACTTGTGTTGGTTAATGTTTGCCAGCGGGCAGCGCGGCTCGTAATGGTTTTACCATCTGGGTTTAAAGTGATCAGTTGTGATAATACGCTTTTTAGTTGCTGCTGTTGCTTATTACTAAGGTCAATAAATATATCTTCTGCTTTTTTGCCTATGGCGCCCTCAATACCCCCGAGTTTTTTGTAAACACTGTGCAGTAGCTCGTTATTATCACTGCGCTGTAAGTACAGCTCTTGCAATGTGTATTGCAGCATGGGCAATGCATCGGGGTTATTGGCGGTATCGGCGCACAATATTTCATCCAGTGGTGTTTGAGTTTGTGGGTCATTGGAGAACGTTAAATTAGCGGTTAACGCTGGCAGGCGAATAATTTGTTGGAGTTCTTGGCGGTTTGGCGGTGTTAAATCGTAGTGCGCGCCATGAGCTTTGCCTGCCATTAAACTTGGTTGTTCAACAACTAAAGGGTAAAAGTCGTTACGACACGCACTAAATACAATCACAGCTTTAGAGATTGCTAAGCGCTCAATAACCGACAAGAAATGGTTGCGTGTTTCGCTACTAAATATAGGAGAAGAAAGCAGTACTTCTAAGCGGTCAATAAATAAAAATAACTGGGGTGTTTTAAGTTGTGTAGAGGCTTTACTAAGTGCAGCTTGTATGGCATTAATTACGCCATCTATTGCCAATTCTAGTTGCTCTGCAAGTGTTTGCGCGCTTAATCCTTCAAACACAGGCTGGGCGTTTATATCCCAATCAAGTAATGCAGAAGCTAAGTCTAGAAAAAGTCTATTTTTATGCACATCTGCAAAGTCGATCTGGGTGTAGGAAATAACCCCGATGCCATTATAGCCTCGCTCATCTAGTAGTTTTGGTAAAATTCCAGCATTAACAAGCGAGGATTTACCTGTACCACTAGGGCCAAGTATTAAGCAAAAAGCACGACCGTAATTTACCTGGCTAGATATCCTTTCCAGCAGGGTAGCTATAGATTGGGTACGGCCAAAAAAAACGTGGGTATCATTTGGGTTATATGCACGCAGGCCTAAGAAAGGGGATCCTCCCTGCCATGTACTTTTAGTGCTTGGGATAGGATCTGCTAACGGAAAAGATAATTTTGCAATAATGCGGTAGCCACGTTTACGGATAGTTTCAATATAATGTGGTTCATTGGCTTTATCACCGAGCGCTTTTCTTAGCTGAGTGATAGTTTTATGTAGTGGATTATCGCCAATATCAGTATTTTTCCAGCATTTACTGAGCAATTCATCGCTGCTTACAATGTCGCCATTTTGTTGACACAAATGCAATAAAACTTCCATCGCTTTGGGCTCTAACTGTTTGGCTTTACCAGTGAGTTGAATTGAGTTAGTTGAAGGTGTTACTTGCCAATCGCCTAGGTAGAAGGGGTTGCGCATCATCATTACTCATTATTGTTTTTTTATTATTAAAATTAAGTGCGTATTGATATTTATTAACACTATTTATATGGCAAATAAATCTATAACACAACTATTTGAGTTTATTCTGAGCAGAGGGGGTAGGAAAGGATGAGCTTGCAGATATGCAAGCTCACTATAAAAATAAATTAGCTTTCTAGGTCGGCTTTGTTAATTGTAATGACGCGTTGAGGGAATGGAATTTCAATATCAGCGTTATTAATTGCTTTATAAACACCACCGTTAATAGCCAGTTTGGTTTCGATAATTTTAGTAGTAGGCACCCAATATCGGTAGCTTATTGTAACACCGCTATCGGCAAAGCGTTCAATACCCACTTGTGATAACGGATTTTGTGCGACTAATTCATGTGCTTTAAGTACGTCTTCAATGAGGCTAATCGCGTTATCAGAGCATGCACTATAAGCTATATCTATTTCACCTTTGACCAATGAGTAACTAAATGAGTTATGAAGTATTTCACCCACTATGTGCTTATTTGGAATGGTGATTTCTACTTTTTCTTCATTGATTAAAATAGTGTAGCCAAGCTCAATTGTTTTAACTTGGCCGCTTACATTTTTAACTTCAATAGTATCACCAACAACAAAAGGTCGCGTGGCTATAATGGCAAGGCCTGCACCATAATTAGAAAGCATTCCTTGCAGCGCTAAACCAGCACCTAAAGATGCAGCACCAATGGCTGCTACAAATGGTGTAACGCTGATACCTATTTTGCCAAGTGCAATAATTATAACCATTACAATGAGCAGTACTTTTACCACGCTACTGACAAAGTTAGTGAGCGTAATGTCAACATTATGGCGGGTCATTAACGCGGCTACAAATTTGGCAAGCTTTTGTGCTATCCACAAACCAATGAGGACGATAAAAATAGCGCCAACAATTTGCATACTGTAGGTAACCATATACTCAGTAAGCATGGTGTAATATTTTTCAAACTGTTCGATTTCAGAACTGATCATAAAGCGCTCTATGTTAGGGCTATGTTGTATTTTTCCAACTATAGCAAAATGTTGACTAAAAATGGATATAACAGCGGCACTATAATCGCTGTTAATAAAGCACTTAGTGCCATTGCAACTGATGAGTAAGCGCCTACTTTTGGATGCTCAGCAATAGCAGCAGCGGTCCCAATTGCATGGCAAGCTGTGCCCATGGCAACGCCTTGAGATTCGTGATTAAAAATATTAATGAGTTTAAAAAGCATAAAACCAAATAAAGCGCCTAGTAAACCAATAAAAATAACTAAAGCCGCAGCAAGTGAGCTAATCCCTCCTAACGAGTCGGTAACAATTAAAGATATTGGGGTCGTCACACTGAGTGCGGCAACAGATGCACTTAGCTGTGCAGGTGCGTTAAATAATATGCTTAGCAAAAATGCCACAACGGTTGCGTTAACAATGCCTAAGCTACATGTTGCGACTATGAGTAATAGATTTTTTCGTACGTGTGTAAACTGCTGATATAAAGGAAGCGCTAGAGCCACAATTGCGGGCTCTAATAACCAGCTTAGTAATTTGCTGTGCGTAGCAAATTGCGTATAAGGCAAATTTAGATTAACGAGTAATAAAGCAATAATACTAATACTTAAAAATACGGGGTTGGTGAGCGATTTAAATACGCTGCTTTTTATACTTTGGTTTACGGCCCTTAGCGCTAAAAATAATACAATAATGAAAGGAATACTTAGCCACCATAAATTAGGCTGTAGCTCTGAAATAGCGGAAAAAGTAAAATTAGTCATTATTTTCTCTTCCCTTAAAGTACGCAATTACACTGCTAACAAGCAATAAGGTAGTTATAGGAACAAGCACCACAACTGATGCTAAAAATGCCCAGTGCGATTTTATAAGGCCGAGATGTTCAATAAATCCCACACCCGCTGGAATGAAAAAGATAGGCATAATATTTAAAATAGGGGAGGCGCATGGTTTTACATGTTGCTCTTTTACAATACCCGATAAGAGTAAAACTAATAAAATAACCATAGCGAGTAGCGGTGCAGGAAAGCTTCCACCAATAAAGTGCATAATGAGTTTAGCGCAGGCTAAACATAGTAATATAATAGCGCTACTGAGCAGATATTTCATCAAAGTGGCTCACAGAAAAGATAAGAGCTTAACTTTAACAAATCAAACTCTTTTATGCATTGTGCAATAGTCTACCAATGCTTTGTATTTGCGTAGGTTATATCCGCTTTTCCTTTTGCTTTAGCAATTGCTTTTTTAGTGTTTGGGTTTAGCAGTAAGCGAATTTGGCTGAAAGTTTCTTTAGCGAGTATTTTTCGTTGGTTTGGTTTATAGCTAAGTTGTGTAACACGTTTAATAGCAGCAAGCGTATCGGGTGAGCGCTCAAGTAATGTATTGAGCATGTTTTGCGTGGCTTGTTGAGTATCATCGGTAAGCTGAGTAACTAAACCTAGCTCATTTGCTTGTTGTGCTGTGATTGGGTTTGCGTGGCTTGCAAGCCAAAGTGCTTGGTCACGCTTAACTAAACCGCTCATCATTACATTTGCGCCCATATCGGGGCACAAGCCCCAACGCGCTTCCATAATGGCAAGCTTGGCATCAATATGAACAATCCTGTAATCAGCACCCAGCGCTATTTGTAATCCTCCCCCTAAACAGTTGCCATCAATTTGTGCAATAACAGGCACGCTCAGTGACTGCCAGCCTAATACTACTTTTTGCGCTAAATTTTGATTGCCAGGTAACCATTTAAGCAATAATTTTATAATATTCAATGGTACCGCCATTACGGCTGATATATCAAGCCCTGCACAAAAATGCTCGCCATCGCCTTTTATTACTACAGCACGAATACTGCGATCTCTTTTTATGTTTTTAATGGCTTTGTTTAGCTCTACAAACATTTCAAAGCTTAATGCGTTTTGTTTTTTTGCTCTGCTAAGCGTGACGGTTGCAATGCCATTTTGTTTTTCTAGTTTTATCATTACACACTCCTCTGACCTGTTAGTTGAGCTTATGTTGTTATAAGAATTAAGTAAAGTGACGGTATTTTTTAAATAAATGGAATTTATTGCTAAAGCTGTAGTCTTAAAGGGTTAGATTTAGATGAGAAAAAGCTAAACAATTAGAACTTGAGATAATAAAATTTTTTACGTTGTTATTTTAAGCTTAAATTAAAAAAGTAATCTTGATATTCAATGGGTTAGTTAAATTGTTATTTATTGTTTGAGCTGCATGCTGAATAAAGCATGACTCAGTTACAAAAAAGTCAGTGTTTTACGCTTTTTTTTATCAAAATGATGATGAGATTTGATAATATAGCGCAACTTAAAAGCTTAAGGTTAAGCACATATGTCGGGTCCACGTTTATATACGGTAGAAGAAGCTACTCACCAAGCTTATGATATTTTTTTAGAGCTAGCGCCAAATAACTTGAGTGATAAAGATGTTGAAGACTTTAATGAGTTTAGAGAAGACCTAGGCTTTATCGAAGAAGACGAGCCAGACGATCAGTGGCAAGATTTTGTTGCCCTTGAGATTGAGCCAGAGCACTTTATTCAGGTGCTAGTTGGTTTAGAATTAGAAAATGATGATGTTTTGTTTGCTAAAATTTTGATTAGTCGTGATAAAGATGCTCCGTTTTGTCATATTTTATGGAAAGAGAGTGAATAAGCAATACCGCTTATTTTTATAATTGTGTGCAGAGAGAGTGTTGTGCGTAAGTATTTATTTTTAATTTTTTTAATAATTAGCTGCCCAAGTTGGGCTGTTGATCCATTTGAAGATTTTCATGAATATGGCAAGCTCTCTGATGAAGAAATTCATGAGTTACACAAAGGTGATATGCTTTACGGTGATACTGAATTTGGTTTTATTCTAAGTAAAGGTAACACCAATTCGACCAGTTTTAAGCTCAAAGGTAATTTATACCAAGATTTTGAAAAGTGGCGTAACCAATTTAAAATAGACTCTCTTTATAAGCGTGATGAGAACGATGAAAGCGGTGGCACTGATGTTACTGCTAATCGTATTTTTGTATCAGCGCAAGGTAACTATAAAGTAGGTGTTAAAAACTCCTCATTTTTTATTTACGGTGATTACGAAGAAGATGAGTTTAGTGGACTTGATTTTAAAAGCACGGTGGCGACAGGCTATGGTGCGCGTGTATATCAAGGCTCTAAAAACAAAGTAGATATTGATATAGGACCTGGTTTATACCGTTCAGTCGCCGATGAAGATTCGGATGTGAGCGAAGATGAAATTGATAAAACCGGTTATTTAGTACGTGTTGCAATGCAGTGGGAACGTTTGGTCTCTAAGCGTACTCGTTTTAATCAAGATGTGAGTATAGAGCAGTCGCTTTCAGGTCTTAATTCTCGCTTAAAATCGGAAACCGCACTGATAAGCCAAGTGATTGGCGCGGTATCACTCAAATTTACCTACATGTATCGTTATAATTCAAAACCCGAAGATGATAAACTCAAGTTTGACTCAGAGCTGAGTGCTACATTGGTATACAGCTTTTAAGTATTTATTTAATTTAGAGAATATTATGTATCAGCATAAACAGTATGCGGTGTTTATCTTTTTTGTATTAGCGTGGATTGGCGGTTTTGTGGCGCTTGCGTGGAACTTGTTAGGCGCTGATGGACCTTTAATAATATTTACTGGGATTTTAGTGCTGGTGGGCTTTTTGTTCCATGGCCTAACAGTAAAAGTAGATGATAAAAATATTAGCTGGGCGTTTGGTCCAGGCGTTGCTGGGCAAAGTATTGAGCTTAGCGAAGTAGCAGAAGCAAAAGCAGTTCAAAACTCTTACAGGCACGGTATTGGTATGCGAATTACTCATGATGGTTGGGTATATACAGTATCTGGCTTTAGTGCAATACAGTTAACGCTCAAAGATGGCACCTTGTATAGAGTTGGTACAAACGATCAAAAAGGTTTACTAGCTGCTTTAAAAGAAAAAAACGTATCTATCGCGCTGCCTAGTAAGCCAAAAGCTGAAACGGTTAAGCGTAACAATATGATATAAAAAAAGCGCCTAAGGCGCTTTTTTTATCTGTTTAGCAGTGCATTAGTGGTCGTGGCCACACCCACCTTCGCCATGTACGTGGCCGTGAGTTAATTCATCTTCTGTAGCATCACGTACTTCTAGTATTTCTACATCAAAGTTAAGTGTTATACCTGCAAGTGGGTTATTACCATCTACAATCACTTCTTCATCTTGAATATCGATGATCATTACTGATTGGTCACCATCATCTGTTGATGCACGAAATTGCATGCCAACTTCAATTTCCATACCTTCAAACATTGATTTAGGTACTGCTTGCATTAGGTTTTCGTGGCGCTCGCCGTAACCTTCTTCAGGTTCAACCTTTACGCTAAGCGTGTCGCCTGGTTGCTTGCCCAGCAAAGCATTTTCTAGGCCTGAAATTAAATAGCCTGTGCCAATGATAAAGTGTAGTGGCTCACCACCGAACGAGTTATCAATGCTATTGCCATCATTATCCATTACTGAATAATGCATTTTTACCACTTTGTTTGCCGCAACGATCATAGTCATTCCTATTTATTCATCTTCAAGAGAGTAGGGTAGAGGCAGAATGCTTAGCTCCACCTGAGGTGTGTGTTTTGCACGAAGTACCTGAGTTACATCAGTATCGTTTGGCAACACAACGAGGCCTGTTAATTTATTTGTTTGCTCATCAAAGCTTTGTGCAATAAGTTTACCTGCACGGCGCCAATTTTCGCCTAATTGGGTTTCTAAATCAGGCTCTGAAAGAATCCCTTCGCTTTGCCCTGAAACGATATACATTGCACGTTTATTTTTACCAAGGTACTTCATACGGGCTACTGTTTCTTGTCCGGTATAACACCCTTTTTTGAAACTTATACCGCCAATAGCATGTAGGTTTACCATTTGAGGAACGTACTCGCCAATTGCATCTGCACTTAGCTGAGGCTCACCGGCAAGCATCGCTGCTTGTTGCCAAGGGGCTTCGTTATCAAGTGTGGATACGTTATCAGGCATGCTAAATTGGTTATCAACCATTATTAAAACACGGTTATCAGCTAATTTTAGCGCTTTACCATTCGTAAAATCACACGCGCTTGCATCGCCCTCAAAGCTAATATCAAGTTGTGCCAGTACATCCGATAAATCATCACCAATTAAACCAATTAAACGCTTTGAGCATTCAGTAATATCAACTTTTGCAAATACAGCGTATTTTTTAAGTTCAGCTAATGATTTTTCAACTTCAGCTTGGCTACCCGCAAGGTAGTAGCTATCTTGGTAAGAAAATAATTTAAATACACCCCAAAGTTTACCTTTGGCGCTGCAATGGCCAGCCCACAAATAATTACTGCTGGTTAATTTATTTAGATCTTGAGTGATTTGTCCGTGCAAATAAGATAATTTATCAGCACCGCAGAGGCTAATAAGTTGATGAGATAACGGACATGCATAAACGCTCGACATAAAAACCTTCTTTGCAATATAAATGAAGTGACATAATAACGCAGTTGTTACGTATGGTACAGACAAGCGCTTATTGGTGCGGGTTTATTATTTAATGAGAGATTAATAGCTGCTAAATAGGCTTGTGTTTGTTAAACTCGAGTCAATTAAGTATGAGGTTTAAAATGGTTGAAATTCATAGTAAAGCACGTATTCGTTGGGCTTGTCGTCGTGGCATGTTAGAGCTAGATGTTTTGTTTATGCCGTTTGTAGAAGAAGCATACGACTCTTTGAGCGCAGAGCAACAGGCTATCTTTCAGCGTTTGCTAACAGAAGAAGACCCTGACTTATTTGCATGGTTTATGGGTCATGAAGAATGTAAAGACGAGCAGTTAAACGGTATGATTTCGCTGATCTTAGACCGAGTTCGTGTATAGGTTTACGGTTACAAATAATAAAGCTGACCACAAACCAATTGTGGTCTTTTTTTGTATGCTCAGTTTTATATTATGTTTATTTTTAGATTCACTATTAGCCATGCTTTTTTGTTTAATACTAAATGCACTAGCTGGCTTGATAATGTGGCGCAAAGTATTAGCAATTCACCCAAATGAGGGAATTATAATATTAGAACCAAAGTTATTTAGATTTGAGGGCGAGAGCTTAAAAATTCAGGGTGAAATAAGTAACAAAAGCCGATTTTATGGTAATAATATATGGCTTCATATTAAAGGTTTTAGTAACAACCATTGGCTTATAATTTCAGCCAATGGTGTTAATGAGCAAAGTTATGCGCGTCTAAAACGTGCCACTGTCGGCGCAATTAATTGCGTTTTGGAGTCAAAATAGTCGGCGTTGGGTTTTCACTTTGTTCAGGGTAATCAATAGTGTAATGCAAGCCTCTGCTTTCTTTTCGCTCCATAGCACTTCTAATAATTAGCTCTGATACTTGCACTAAATTACGAAGCTCAAGTAAGTTGTTACTTACTCTAAAGTTTGCATAGTAATCGTGTATTTCTTGCTGTAGCAACTCAACTCTATGCAGTGCTCGTTCTAAGCGTTTAGTAGAGCGTACAATACCTACATAATCCCACATAAATAAACGTAGTTCATGCCAGTTATGGGTAATAACAATTTCTTCATCTGAGTTACTAACACGGCTCTCATCCCAATGAGGAAGCGCTATCGGCTCTGGTGCATGTTCAATTTTACTTAAAATATCTTTAGCTGCAGCGTGGGCAAATACAATGCACTCTAATAGTGAATTACTTGCCATACGGTTTGCACCATGTAAGCCTGTGTAAGCAACTTCACCTACAGCATATAAGTTATCGAGATCTGTTTTGCCGTTAAAGTCAGTCATTACACCACCACAGGTGTAATGCGCAGCAGGCACAACTGGGATTGCTTCTTTCGTTATATCGAGGCCTACACTTAAGCATTTTGCGTAAATAGTAGGAAAGTGCTCAATAATAAAGTCTTTATCTTTGTGGCTAATATCTAAATAAACACAATTGGCGCCTAAGCGCTTCATTTCAAAATCGATTGCGCGTGCCACTATATCGCGTGGAGCAAGCTCTTCACGGCTATCAAAGTCTTTCATAAACCGAGTTCCATCAGGGCGCTTTAAATAAGCCCCTTCACCGCGCATGGCTTCGGTAATTAAAAAGTTTTGTAGCTCTGGATGATAAAGACTTGTTGGATGAAATTGATTAAATTCCATGTTGGCAACTTTACAACCTGCACGCCAAGCCATTGCAATACCATCACCACTTGATACGTCTGGATTCGATGTATATAAATACACTTTACTAGCACCACCGGTTGCAAGAGCAACAAATTTAGCTGAAATGGTTTCTACCTTTTTAGCTTTTTTGTTCCACACATACATGCCTTCAATGTGTGAGCCTGTTTTACCGGCGCTTTTATCTGTGATTAAATCAATGGCGTTGTATTGCTCTAAAAGCGTTATATTTTTATGAATTTTAACTTGGCTGATAAGTGTTGTTTGCACCGCTTTGCCTGTTGCATCGGCTGCATGCAATATACGACGATGGCTGTGACCACCTTCACGTGTTAAGTGAAAACGCTCTTTTCCTTTGCTATCAAACTCCATATCAAAGGGTACGCCTTGGTCGATTAACCACTGTAGGCAATCGTGAGCATTGCTGGCGGTATAATGAACAGCGTCTCTATCGCATAAACCGCCGCCTGCATCGAGAGTATCTTCAACATGGGATTCTATGCTGTCGTTTTGTTTATCAAATACAGCAGCTATACCGCCTTGGGCATACAAAGTAGAACCTTCGGTAAGCGCTCCTTTACTGATCACGGTAACGTTACAATAATTAGCTAGAGATAATGCAAGTGATAAGCCTGCTGCGCCGCTACCTATAATAGCGACATCTGCAATGTGATGTTTATTTTGGTTCATGTCAGAGGTACTTTGCGGTTACAATGCTCATATAGAGCAATATTTGTTTTTAATATCTGTAGTTGTATCATATTTGTCATACTACTACGTAGTGATTTTAAAAGCTTAGCGCCGTTATTATCATCTATTTTATAAAAAAATAATATTAAGCAGAACTTTTTATTCATAAAGAGGTCAGAGTATTTGTGAACAATGACGACAATATGAATAACAAGCAAAAATCAGACATAGGAGTACCGGCTCGAATGAGCGAGCAGGAATTAGATTTAGTGCTAGTAAAAAGGGTCCAGCAAGGAGATAAAAACGCCTTCAACCTATTAGTAAAGAAGTATCAAAACAAAATTGCAGGTTTGATCTCACGTTATGTATCTAACCAAGGCGATATTGCTGATGTAGCACAAGAAGCTTTTATTAAAGCTTACCGTGCACTTCCTAACTTTAGAGGTGACAGCGCCTTTTACACGTGGTTATACCGTATTGCCGTTAATTGTGCTAAAAATTACTTAGTAGCCCAGGGGCGTAAGCCGCCAGCAAATGATATAGACGCTGAAGATGCCGAGTTTTATGATTGTGCAGATTCAATGCGATCGAATGCATCTCCTGAAAACCTACTTTTAAGCGAAGAAGTACGCGCTGTTATTTTTAATACGATTGATAGTTTGCCTGAAGATCTTAAAACCGCAATCACCCTTAGAGAAATAGAAGGGATGAGCTATGAAGAAATAGCAGTGGTAATGGATTGCCCAGTCGGGACTGTGCGTTCGCGTATATTTCGTGCCCGTGAAGCAATAGATAACAAATTAAACCCATTAATAGGCGAGTCTTAGTATGACAAAAGCACACCTTAACAAGTTAGATAACGAAGCGTTATCGGCATTACTTGATGGCGAGCAACATCTAACTGATGCAAAAATTGCAGAGCAAGATGTAACTACGTTTGGCCGTTATGCGTTAATTGGTGATGCGATGCGTGCTCAAAAAAATAATAACGACATACATATTGATATTAGCGATCGCGTTGCATTAGCACTAGAAAGCGAGCCTGTTTATGCTGACTTTAGTCAGTCAAAAACACAGCCTCAAGCAATCACTGAAACAGTACAAGATAATAAAGTAGTCGCTTTTAATTGGCGCAAACCAGTTGCCCAATTAGCTATTGCAGCAAGTGTAGCGATGTTTGCTATTGTGGGCATTAATACGCTTCCTCAAAGTAACAATGAGCAGCAAAGTGAAATTCCATTACTGCAAACCACACCGCTAGCAGGTATGGCCTCGCCAGTAAGTTATTCGTCTGAGCCTGCGCTTGAAAATGCTGAGCAAGGTTTACGTGAACTACAGCAACAGCGTATTGGTGCGTTAGTTCTTGAGCATCAACGCCAAGCACGAGTTGCGAATTCTTTAGAAACAGCGCAAACTAATACCAAAGCGTCTGAGGAAAAAAACTAATTAAATGAAAGTAATCACTTTTGTTCTGTCGTTGGTAGTAAGCTTTAATGCATTTGCCAACGACACAAATCCTGCCAAAGATTTATTACTCAAAATGGCTAATGCCGTTCACACCCGTAATTTTGACGCCTCGTTTGTGGTTGTCAAAGGTAAAACAATGGAACCCTACCGATGGGTGCATGCTTTACAAGGTGACACCGAACTTGAGCATTTAAGTTTACTTAACGGTGCTGGGCTTGAAATGGTCCGTATCGATAATCAAGTTACTTATTTTGAACCTCAGTCTGAACCATATTCTCTAAAAACAGATTCAATAGCAGGTCCAATCCCTGAAGTACTATTTAAAGATATAGATCGCTTAAGTGCGCACTATGATTTTGTACTAGGCGGCAAAGGGCGTATTGCAGGGCGCGCAGCGCAACTTGTTCGCATTGAATCTAAAGACGAGTATAAATATAATTATTGGATTTGGCTGGATATGGAATCGTCGTTGTTGCTAAAAGCCGCGTACGTTAACCATGAAGGTGAAGCCTTAGAGCAGTTACAGCTTACACATATTAGTGTGACAGAGCAGCCAGCCGGTATGCTAGTTGAAGTGCTCAATCGAAACTTTCCAACGCCTTTGCCAAACGATGCACTTATAAATGAAGATAGTACTGCCACTAATTGGAAAATTAGCTGGTTACCAGATGGCTTTGAGTTGCTAAAATCAGACAGACATAAGCTCGATTTAAATAACGAGTTAACTGATTATTACTTGTTCTCTGATGGTTTTGTTGAGGTTTCTGTATTTATTCAGCGCCCATTACCAGGTAAGCGTTTAAGTGGAGCACTCACTTCTGGTGCAACGACAGTATATGTGCATAATGGCGGTAATTTTGATGTTTCGGTTGTTGGTAATGTACCGAGTATGACCGCAAAAGCGATTGCAGAGTCAGTTACCCGCGCACTATAGACGATTCCGTAAGGATTGTTATGATTGAACAAACCCTCACTGTTGTGGCCCTCGATGGCCACATTGCTCATTTAGAAGCACAGCAAAAACAAGCTTGCGAAGGCTGCAATGGTCGTTGCGGCTCACAAGTGTTTAGTAAATTATTTGGCACTGCAAAAAAAACCTTTCCTTATAAATTTGAATCCTCTGTAGAAATAGGGCAAAAGGTCACTTTGTCACTAGATGATAGTCATGTCGTTAAGCATGCTTTTGCGGTTTACATGCTACCGCTCCTTTTGAGTCTTGTTTTTGCATTTGTTGCGGCGCAATTGTTTATAGCTTCCGAAGGCTGGCAGATTTTAGCTGCTGCTCTAGGTGGCGTTACTGGCTTTTTTATAGCTAAAACTCGCGTGAAATCTCTAAAGCACGATATAAAAGTTATAAAAATTCACCCAATTAGTATCCCTTTAACTCAAATAGATGGTGATTGACGCCAATTAAATGTAAAATTGACGTTTTATACCAAAGTAACTTGGAAATACAGGGAATCGTGGTTTTTTAAATTATTTTATCTGGCTGAATTATTTAAGTTAAGTAAATATAACTTATTGTTATTCAATACATAAAATGGTTGTAACCCATCTTAAAAAGCGTAAGTACAGTTTGTTATATACAAATTTAGCTTATGGCATCCTAAAGCAAGTATTTTCAAGTCACTTAGGTATTCATATTTAGTCCATTAAAATAGAAGTATAGAATCCAGTTTATGAAGCATATCCGTAATTTTTCGATCATCGCCCATATTGACCATGGTAAATCGACCCTTTCAGATCGTTTGATCCAAGTTTGTGGCGGTTTAACCGACCGTGAAATGCAAAAACAAGTTTTGGATTCAATGGATATTGAGCGCGAACGTGGTATTACCATTAAAGCGCAAAGTGTAACGTTGAATTACAAAGCGAACGACGGCGAAACCTACCAACTTAATTTCATTGATACTCCAGGACACGTTGATTTTACGTATGAAGTTTCACGATCTTTAGCTGCTTGTGAAGGCGCGTTGCTTGTTGTCGATGCAGGCCAAGGCGTTGAAGCACAAACACTAGCTAACTGTTACACCGCTATTGAAATGGAATTAGAAGTAATTCCAGTACTTAATAAAATCGATTTACCGCAAGCAGATCCTTTACGTGTTGCAGAAGAAATTGAAGAGATTATTGGTATTGATGCCCTTGATGCAGTGCAGTGTAGCGCTAAAACAGGTGTAGGTATTGCCGAAGTTCTTGAAATGATCGTTAAAGATGTACCGCCGCCAGTAGGCGACAAAGATGCACCTTTACAAGCACTTATTATCGATTCTTGGTTTGACCCATACCAAGGCGTTGTATCACTAGTGCGTATTAAGCACGGTGAATTACGCACTGGCGACAAAATAAAAATAATGTCGAACGAGCATATACATACTGCTGACCAAGTAGGTGTGTTCACTCCTAAGCAAACCAACACCGGTATTTTAAGAACAGGTGAAGTAGGGTTTGTTATTGCTGGTATTAAAGAGATACATGGTGCGCCAGTAGGTGACACTATTACTCATCAAAAAAATGCAGCTCCACTTCGCTTACCTGGCTTTCAAAAAATTAAGCCTCAGGTTTATGCGGGTATGTTCCCAATTGCATCAGATGAGTATGAATCGTTCCGTGATGCACTTAATAAATTAAGCTTAAACGATGCGTCGTTATTCTTTGAACCAGAGAATTCAACTGCACTTGGCTTTGGTTTCCGCTGTGGCTTTTTAGGTATGCTACACATGGAAATCATTCAAGAGCGTTTAGAGCGTGAATACGATATTGATTTAATTACAACAGCACCTACGGTAATCTATGAGATAGTTACTAAAGAAGGTACATTTCAGATTGATAATCCATCTGATTTGCCTGCAGTAAACGATATTGTAGAGATTCGAGAGCCGATTGTTGAAGCTAATATTTTGGTACCACAAGAATACCTAGGTAACGTTATTACTTTGTGTATTGAAAAACGTGGTAGCCAAACAAAAATGACTTATCACGGAAAGCAAGTAGCTGTAACGTACGAGCTACCTATGGCTGAAGTGGTGATGGATTTCTTTGATAAATTAAAATCAACTAGCCGTGGTTTTGCGTCGCTTGATTATAACTTTAAACACTTTCAAACATCAGATATGGTGCGTGTTGATATTTTAATCAATGGTGAGCGCGTTGACGCACTTGCGATAATTGTACACAGAGATGGTGCACAGTCTCGTGGTCGCCAGTTAGCTGATGCGTTAAAAGAGCTTATCCCACGTCAAATGTTTGATATAGCGATTCAAGCTGCTATCGGACAACATGTTATTGCCCGTACCACGGTAAAACAATTACGTAAAAACGTAATTGCTAAGTGTTACGGTGGTGATGTGAGCCGTAAGAAAAAGCTACTTAAAAAGCAAAAAGATGGTAAAAAACGTATGAAGCAAGTAGGTAATGTTGAAGTGCCTCAAGAAGCGTTTTTAGCTATTTTAAAAGTTGGCAAATAAAAACAAAGGATTATAAATGGCTGGTTATTTTTCAGTTTTATTGGTGTTATTAACTTTAGGCTCAGGCTTAATATGGTTAATAGATCACTTAATGTATGCACCTAAAAGGCAGGAGCGCTTAGCGATAGCGCAAACGTCTGCTGGAGCTCCGTTAGATGAAGAAACGGCGGCATTAATTGCACCAGAACCAGTACTAACAGAAACAGCAAAGTCGATTTTCCCGATGATTGCAGCAATTACTATTTTTAGATCATTTATCTTTGAACCGTTTCAAATTCCATCCGGTTCAATGATGCCTACATTATTAGTAGGTGATTTTATTTTAGTACAAAAGTATTCATATGGAATAAAAGACCCTGTTTGGCGTACTCAATTAGTTGATATTGGGCAGCCTGAGCGTGGTGATATTGTTGTTTTTAAATACCCTTTAGATGAAAATGTTGACTATATTAAACGTACAATTGGTTTACCTGGCGATAAAATTGTTTATCGCGATAAACGTTTATATATTCAGCCAAATTGTAAAGAAGGCGAAACCCAGCAGGGTGAGCTTTTATGTAATGAATTCAATAAAATTGATTTTAAACTAATTAATGATAACGAATTTAAACAAGGCCCAATGCCTCTAGCTCGTGTAAATGAAAATTTAACAACAGTTACGCATGATATATTAATCAACCCACAAGCGCCTGAGAGAAAAGGGCGTTACTACCAGCAACCGGGCACGCCTTCTGATGAATGGACTGTTCCTGCTGATCATTATTTTATGATGGGTGATAACCGCGACAACAGCCAAGATGGTCGCTTTTGGGGCTTTGTACCAAAAGAAAACTTGGTGGGTAAAGCTGTCTTTATATGGATGAGTTTTGAATTTGAGAATGGCCCTGATGATATTTTACCAGGATGGGTTCCAACTGGTGTTCGCTTTGAGCGCCTAGGTAATATTCAGTAACGATGAAAAAAAATGTAACAGAATTATATAAAAAAATTGGCTATGAATTTGCCGATCAAGGTTTACTTGAGCAAGCAATGACGCACCGCAGCCACAAAGGCCAGCATAATGAGCGACTAGAATTTTTAGGCGACTCTATTTTAAGCTTTGTGATTGCCAATGCACTTTATGCCAAATTTCCTAAAGCGCGTGAAGGCGATTTAAGCCGCATGCGCTCAACGCTTGTGCGTGGTCAAACACTTGCCGAGTTTGGTCTTGAATTTGGCCTAGGCGATTATTTACGCTTAGGGCCGGGCGAGCTTAAAAGTGGCGGATTCCGTCGCGAGTCAACGCTTGCTGATGCAGTAGAAGCTATTATTGGCGCTGCATTTTTAGATTCAGGTATTGATAGCTGTGGCGATCTTATATTGTCATGGTACGAATCACGATTAGATGCTATTTCACCAGGGCTTAACCAAAAAGATCCGAAGACCCTGCTGCAAGAGTATTTACAAGCCCGTAAATTATCTTTACCGGGTTACACTGTGGTTGATACCAAAGGCCAAGCACACAATCAAACATTCACGGTCGAATGTATTGTTGATGGAATGGATAGCATAATTTCTGTAGGTAGCTCGCGCCGTAAAGCCGAACAAAAAGCTGCTGAAAAAGCATTGAAGATACTTAAAAATGAACCTTGATACCCTAATACAGCCTCATGAAGGTGATGTAGATACGTTTTGTGGAATGGTTGCTATTGTAGGGCGCCCAAACGTAGGTAAGTCGACTTTGCTTAATGAAATTATTGAGCAAAAAGTGAGTATTACCTCACGTAAACCACAAACCACGCGTCATCGTATTATGGGTATTCATACCGAAGGTAAACACCAAGCGGTATACATAGATACACCAGGTCTACACGTTGAAGAAAAACGTGCGATTAACCGTTTAATGAACCGTGCCGCGTCTAGTTCTATCGGCGATGTTGAGCTTATTATTTTTGTAGTTGAGGGCACTCATTGGAATGCCGATGACGACATGGTACTTAATAAAGTATCGCAAAGTGGTAAGCCGGTATTATTGGTTATTAATAAAATAGACCAAGTTAAAGACCGTGACCTTGTGTTGCCTCATATGAAGTGGTTAAGTGACAAATTTGATTTTGTTGGAATTATGCCAGTATCGGCAACGCAAGGTAAAAATGTTGATTTAATCAAAGCAGAAGTAACTAAACGCTTACCTCCTTGCGAATTTTACTTTCCGGAAGATTATGTAACTGACCGTTCAATGCGCTTTATGGCAGCTGAAGTAATTCGTGAAAAACTAATGCGTTTTATGGGCGAAGAATTGCCGTATTCTGTAACTGTTGAAATTGAGCAGTTTAAATGGCAAGACAACGGTATTTGGCATATCAACGGGTTGATTCTTGTTGAGCGCGAAACACAAAAACGCATGGTTATTGGTAATAAAGGCGAAAAGCTAAAAACCATTGGTCGTGAAGCCCGTAAAGACATAGAAGAAATGCTTGATAACAAAGTATTCTTAGAGCTTTGGGTTAAAGTTAAGTCGGGTTGGGCTGACGATGAACGTGCACTAAGAAGCTTAGGTTACAGTGAAGACTAGACCAAGCAGTAGCTTAGTGAATGGATAGCGACTTCTACACCGCGTATTTATTACATCGGCGTCCTTATAGTGACTCCCAAGTAATGTTAGATATGCTTGTAGAAGGCGTTGGTCAGTTAAGAATGCTGGCCCGAATTAGTGGTCGCCAGGCCACTAAACATAAAGCACAACTTCAGCCGTTTCAGGCACTGCTTGTTAATTACAGTGGCAAGTACGATTTAAAATATATCAATAAGTTTGAACTGCATGGGAACTCGCACTTTTTAAAAGGTGATGAGCTTTATTGTGGTTTTTATTTAAATGAGCTTACAAATCGTATCGTTCCTGTTAACGAGCCAATTGAACAAGTATTTGAGCTATATAAAACTCATCTATCAAACCTAAACAGCGGGGCTAATTTACAAGAGGTGCTTCGCTCATACGAGTTTCAACTATTGGAATTACTCGGTTATGGCGTGGATTTTAGTTTTGACGCCAGTGGTGAACCAATAGATGAAAAGCAGACGTATAGTTATTTCCCCGAACTTGGTTTTTTAGTACAAGAAGATACACGTTCTGGATTTAGTGGCAAACAACTCAACGCCATAGCAAATCATGACTTTAGCCAAAATGATGTGCTATATATGGCAAAGCAATTAAGTCGCTATTTATTAAAACCCTTATTAGGTAGTAAACCATTAAAAAGCCGCGAGCTATTTATGGCCTCTCAATAAACGTAATTTTACAGGTAAGAAAATGAAAGATATTCTTTTGGGTGTAAACGTAGATCATATTGCAACACTTCGCCAAGCGCGTGGAACAAGCTATCCAGAACCAGCTCATGCAGCCAGTGTAGCAGAGCATGCAGGCGCAGACGGTATTACGATTCACTTACGTGAAGACAGACGCCATATTCAAGATCGCGACGTTTATGTAATGGCTAAAACCATTCAAACTCGTATGAATCTTGAAACCGCTGTTACCGATGAAATGATAAAAATCGCGCTTGAAGTAAAACCTGAGTACGTGTGTTTAGTACCTGAAAAGCGCGAAGAATTAACAACCGAAGGTGGCTTAGACGTAGCCGGTAATATAGATAAAATTAAAGCAGCAACAAAAACGCTTACCGAAGCGGGTATTAAAGTATCGCTATTTATTGATGCAGATAAAGCACAGTTAGATGCAGCCAAAGAATGTGGTGCTCCTTATGTAGAAATACACACAGGCGCGTACGCTGATGCCACAAATGATACTGATTTACACAAAGAGTTAGAGCACATTCGTGAAGGTGTTAAATACGCAGCAAGCTTAGGTTTGATTGTTAACGCTGGCCATGGTCTTCATTATCATAACGTGAAACCAATCGCTGCAATGCCTGAGATTTATGAGCTAAATATTGGTCACGCTATTATTGCTCGTGCAGCGATAGATGGGCTCGATAAAGCCGTACGCGACATGAAACGATTAATGATTGAAGCAAGAATGTAAGATAAGCAAACATAAGTATTTAAAAAGCTTAATAAAAAAACGCGGTAAATACCGCGTTTTTTTGTATCTAAAATTCAAAGCTTATCTTTGCAGTTCGGTCACACTTGCATCTGCAAGTAAGTTTTCAAGCTCATCTTGTAACTCAAATAATTCAGGTTCAATATTCTCTAACAAGCATTTATTTTTAAGCGATGTTTCGATTGTTTCTGCGAGTGATTTAAGTTTTGGTACACCAGTGTAACAACATGCACCATGAAATTTATGAACAATACTTAACACTTGCTGGCAATCGTTACTCTCTATTGCTTTAGCAAGTAATGTAAGGGTCTCAGGGACACTTAAAAGTAGCATGTTAAGCATCTCTAGCGCTAACTCGCTCTTTCCGCCAGCACGCTGCAGGGCTTGTGCCCAATCAATTCTACTACTTTGAAATGGTGCAGGACTTTGTGGTGTATCTGTCTTAGCTTTGTCACGATTAACAGGAGTCTGTGGACTATGGTCGCTAATAATTTGTTTAAGCATATCTTCATCAATAGGCTTAGTTAAATAGCCTTTAAAGCCATCTTTTAGTAGTTGCTCTTTTTCGCTTTGAAGGGCGTGTGCCGTTACAGCGATAATGGGTGTGTCTTCATTAAGTGATGATTCTTGTATAAGCTTACATGCGGTTATACCGTCCATAATTGGCATTTGTATATCCATAAAAATTATGTCGTATTTATGACTTTTACTTAAACTGTATGCCTGTGAACCATTATGAGCCGTTTCTATTACTTCAATCTGTTCACTTAACAAAGTATGGAGAAGTTTTAAATTAGCATCGTTATCATCAACAACCAATACTTTTAACGGCAGTAGAGCTTGATCGTTTTGTTCAATATTATGAGTCGGGTGGTCAAGTCTGTAAGGTGCTGCAAGTACTTCACATAACTTACGGTGATTAAGTGGCTTACTTAAACATGCATCAGCTCCGCTGCCTATAAAGGCTTCTCGCATATTGTGCGATACAGTATTAAGCATTAAATATAAGTAATCAGTAGATTCACGTACGGCTTTTACATAGCTTTTTAGTTGCTGCATATCATCAACTGATGCCATATGGCCAATTAAGCAAACGTCATATTTATGTTCAGTATTTTTTATAGCGTCTAAAAAGCTAGTTTCGTTAAAGCATGCCGTAACGTTTGATTCCCACTGGGTTAATAACGAAAGTACGGCATGGTGCGTATGCTCATGTGGCTCTAAATATAAGATACGCTTACCAATGAGCGATTTAGTCGGTAAGTCATTTGTAAATACGTGATTTGGCAAACTAAACACACTATTGAATGTAAAGCAGGTACCGTTACCAGGCGCAGAATTTAACGTTATACGACCACTCATTGCTTCAACAATATGCTTGGTAATAATAAGACCAAGGCCTGTACCACCAAACTTACGTGTAATGCTTGAGTCTGCTTGCCCAAATGGAGTGAATAAAGAGTCTTGCTTATCCATAGGTATACCCACGCCAGTATCTGTTACTGACACAAGTAAAGAAGTGCGTTCGTCGTCGAGTAACCGATGGCTTATGTCGACCTTAATAGAGCCTTTTTCGGTAAATTTAATCGCATTACTTAACAGGTTTATTAAGACTTGTTTAAAGCGAGTGGGATCGCCTGTTAAGTCATCCGGTACTTGTTGGTTAATGTAAATGGATAGCTCTAATTGCTTATCGTGTGCGCTAGGAGCGAGTAGTGTCATTACTTCATTTACAGCATCACGAAGTTGAAACTGTATCGACTCAAGCTCCATTGCCCCCGCTTCTAGTTTGGAGAAGTCTAGAATGTCGCTAATAATAGTCATTAAACTATTTGCTGAGAGCATAATAGTGTCGAGGTAATCTTTTTGATGTTTATTCAGCGGTGTTTTATAAAGCTGACGTGTAAATCCAATAACACCGTTCAACGGAGTACGAAGCTCATGACTCATTTTAGCTAAAAAGTCTGATTTTACACGGTTAGCATCTTGCGCTTCTTTTTTAGCAAACGAGAGCTCTATATTTGACGTTTCGTATTGCTCTAGTGTTTCGCGGTAGTCGCTTGTTGCTTGATCAATATTTTTTTGCATTTCATCTTTTTGCATCACCATAGTGTGAGCAATGGTGTTTAAGCCTTCGCGAAGTAACTCAAACTCACCAATCATGTTGTCGTTAAGGCCAGTACTTCTTTTACCTTCAACCAACTTGTCGGTTGCAAGTACTAACTTATTAAGCGGCGTCATAAACATGCGGCTTAACCTTAAAGCTAAAATAGCTGCAAACACCAATGATAAAATAATTACAATACCGCTAATTAATAAAGCTCGTTGTTGCCCTATAACAGCTTGGTCTTTATTTAGCTGTATAATAACGGTGCCCAGAGATGACTGAAAAGCCGACGGGTCCCATTTAGAATCGTGACTTGTATGGTTAATAATGGGTGTGAAAAATGTAACAAGCTCATCTGACTTTTGCACATGGGTGGTTTTTAAATTTATGAGCGTTTTTTGACTAATTAACTTTTCAAATGAGCGGTGATAATTACTGGTCATTAATAGCGCATTATTTTTATCAAAAATTGCAATCGACTTAATTGTAGGGGAGTGCTTGTTATGTGTGTAGCTTATAAGGCGATTCAATAGCTGTTTGTTTTTTTCGAGCATGGGTTGCTCAAGCGCAATAGCAAGGGGCTCAGAAATAGTAGTGCCTTGCTGATATAAAATTTCATCAAGCTCAATGTAACGATTTATTGTAAAATAGCCACCAAGTAGTAATCCTATGATCACCGTTGGGATCAGGGTCAGTGTTAAAACAGAATCGCGTAAGCCTAATTTGGTCATAATGAGAGCGTTTTATCGTTATTAGTATGACTTGAGTATATACGGTTCAACACGCATTCTAAAGCATCTAAATATAGGTGCTTCATAAATAAAGTTAAGGTAATGCCTAATGGCGCAAATTTTTAAAGCGAAAAAAAAACCGTTAAAGCAACAAACACTAGAATTAACTATAACGGGAATGGATCATCAAGGGCGTGGCATTTCTAAACATAACAATAAAGTATGTTTTGTAAGCGGTGCATTACCAAACGAAACAGTCAAAGCAACACTCGTCGAAGATAAAGCTAAATACAGCAGTGCAAAAGTAATTAAAGTTATTAAAGCGAGTGAATCAAGAGTAGATGCTTTTTGTGAGCACTATAATCGGTGTGGTGGTTGCCAATTACAGCATTTAGAAGAAAGCCAACAAGTTGTAGAAAAACAAACTGCAGTTACTCAGTTATTTAGTAAGTTTGCTAAATTAAACAGCTTAAACTGGCAAGCCCCATTATTAAGTAAACCTGTGCATTACAGACGCAGCGCTCGTATAGCTGTTATGTTTGATAAAGCAGCTAAAAAAATGCGCGTGGGTTACAGAGCAAGTGGCTCAAAAAATATTGTGAGTATTAATAAATGTGCAGTACTTGATGAAGTATTTACAGATGTTTTTACACTTTTTGATGATTTAATTAATCAACACAAAGCACTGCACAGTATAAGCCATTTACAGTTATGCCAAAGTGATAAACAAAACTTTGTTGTTATTCGTCACACTAAAGCAATTAATGATGATACAAAGGCTTTGGTTGAGCACATAACAAAAAGCCAGCAGTTTAAAATTGTATGGCAAAGCGAGAGCGATGCAATAGAACATTCACACTTAGCCATGCCATTTTATTATCTTAAAGAATTTGATCTAAAATTTGAATTTGGTTTAGGTAATTTTATTCAGGTAAATGCGCAAGTTAACGAAGCTATGTTAAAGCAAGCTGCAAATTGGCTTGATTTAAAAGGTGATGAAAATTTATTGGATTTATTTTGTGGGATTGGTAATTTCTCATTAGTGTTAGCAAAACAAGCAAAATCTGTAATTGGTGTAGAAGGTGTGACTTCAGCGGTTGCAATGGCTGCTCAAAATGCGCAAACTAACTCTATTACCAATGCGCAGTTTCATTGCTTTGATTTAACCCAAAGCATACAGAGCGCCCCATGGTTTAGCAAAAACTTAGATGTGCTTGTACTCGATCCTTCGAGGACTGGTGCTATGGCTGTATTAGAGGAATTACCTTTAAAGCAGTTTAAAACTATTTTATATGTCTCTTGTGACCCTGTTACTTTAGCCCGTGACAGCGCAATTATTTCACAAGCTGGCTTTGATCTTAATAAAATTGGGCTAATGAATATGTTTCCTCATACAGGGCATATTGAAACTATGGCGTTATTTCAACGGAGGTAGAACGCATTATGGTAGCTACACGACAATCACATCAACAAGATGAGACAACAGATTTTAGCACTCGGCTTTCATTTCTTGCCTTGTCTGAAGAAAAAACAGAGCTACTTACTAAAGCCCAAGCGCTCTGCGTAAAATGTGATAGTGAAAGCAGGCAAACTACTGCAATCGAAATGGTTGAAATTTTAGCTGAGCTAAATCTCGACCCCGAATCGTTAGCTACTGCGTATTTAACCCCGTATTTTTTAAACGACTTAATATCGCTTGAAACCATCGAAGAGCAGCTTGGGAATAACATTGCCATGCTGCTAACTGGGGTTGCACAAATGGCCACTATTAGTACTTTATCGCATCAAGGTAAAGGCACTATGCAAGTTGATAATATTCGAAAAATGTTATTAACCATGGTTGAAGATGTGCGCGCCGTGGTCATTAAGCTTGCCGAGCAGGTATGTCATTTACGCAATGTAAAAAATGCGGATGAAGAAGACCGCGTCATTGCCGCTAAAGAAACGGCTGATATTTTTGCACCATTGGCAAACAGATTAGGAATAGGGCAATTAAAATGGGAACTGGAAGATTTATCGTTTAGATATTTGCACCCAGGCACCTATAAAAGCATAGCCAAACAACTTGACGACAAACGTCTTACACGCGAAGCCTACATGGAAGATATGGTTGAGCAAGTAAAAAATCGTTTAAGTGAAGCGGGTATAGAGGCCCAGGTTTATGGCCGTCCTAAGCACATTTACAGCATTTATAAAAAAATGCAGCAAAAAAACTACGAGTTTGATCAGCTTTTTGATATTCGGGCAATGCGTATCGTCGTTGAACGATTGCAAGACTGCTACGGTGCGCTGGGCATTGTGCACACCAATTGGCGTCATCTTAATAAAGAGTTTGACGACTATGTAGCAACCCCAAAACAAAATGGCTATCAGTCAATTCATACCGTGGTATTTGGACCTGAAGGTAAAACGGTAGAGATACAAATTCGTACCAGCGACATGCATCAAGATGCTGAGTTAGGGGTGGCTGCACATTGGATGTACAAAGAAGGTGCATTACCAGGGCGCGGCTCGGGTTATGAGCAAAAAATTAGCTGGTTGCGTAAACTACTCCAATGGCAAGAAGAAGTGGTTGATGGTGGCGATTTAGCAGAAGAGCTTAAAAACCAAGTAGTAGAAGACCGCGTATATATATTTACCCCAAGCGGCGATATTATCGATTTACCACTTGGCGCTACACCGCTTGATTTTGCTTACTACATCCACTCAAATGTGGGGCATCGTTGTATTGGTGCAAAAATATTCGGCAAAATAGTGCCGTTTACGCATCAACTTACAACAGGGGATCAGGTAGAAATACTCACCCAAAAACAACCAAATCCAAGTCGTGATTGGTTAAACCCGTCATTAGGATACATTAAGTCATCCCGTGCTAGAGCTAAAATCCACCACTGGTTTAAACAGCTCGACCGCGACAAAAACTTAAGTGCGGGGAAAGAAATTCTCGACAGCGAACTACAAAAGCTCAATTTAACATATAAAGATTTAGAGCCAGCCATTAAGCGTTTTAACTTTAAAGAGCTGGATGACTTAATGGTTGCGATTGGTGCGGGCGATGTTCGCCTCAATCAAATGCTTAACTTTGTAAGTGATCGGACAGAAGATGAGCCGGTTATTCGCATTAAAGCACCAAGTAAAGTAACTGGTGATAAAAACGGCATTGTGGTTGATGGTGTTGGCAGCTTAATGAGCCATGTAGCCAAGTGCTGTCGCCCAGTACCTGGCGATGAAATAATAGGTTATATAACCCAAGGTCGAGGAATAGGTGTTCATAAGGAAGACTGTGATTCGTTTAATAACTTAAAAAACCAGCATCCTGAGCGTGTTATTTCGGTAAGTTGGTCAGATGATATTAACGGCTCGTACGCACTAAGTATTAAAATAGAAGCCACCGATCGTTCAGGGTTGATACGCGATATAAGCTCAGTACTTGCTAATGAAAAAGTAAATGTTTTAAACATGAACGTAAATACGGTTGAAGATAATCAGTTAGCTATATTTACAATGCAAATAGAAGTACATGACTTATCGGGTACTAACCGTGTTCTTTCTAAATTACACCAAATTGAAGGTGTACATGATGCCAAGCGTGGTCATTAATCATGAATGATAATACAGCGCTTACACAACTTCTTAGCATAATGAAAACACTGCGAGATCCCAAGGGCGGTTGTCCGTGGGATCTCAAGCAAAATTTTAAATCTATTGTGCCGCATACGCTAGAAGAAGCGTACGAAGTTGCCGACTGTATTGAATCAGGCAACTTAGATGAGCTTAAAGGTGAATTGGGTGATTTGCTATTTCAAATAGTTTTTTATGCGCAACTTGCACAAGAGCAAAATCTATTTGATTTTAATGATCTAGTAGAGCAATTAAACGATAAGCTTACCCGTCGTCACCCGCATGTGTTTGGTGAAAAAAAAGAGCTAACAGACGATCAATTATCGCAGCAGTGGCAAGCAATCAAAGCACAGGAGCGAAGTGCTAGAGCGCAAACCGAATCCCCTTCTTTTTGGCAAGATATCCCTGGCAATATGCCAAGCTTAAGTAAAGCCAAAAAAATTCAACAACGCGTGGCTTCCCTTGGCTTTGATTGGCCAACGTACCATGGTGCACTAGATAAAGTGAGTGAAGAAGTGCTTGAAGTAAAAGAAGCGATTGAGCAAGACCCGTTATCTGATCATACAGCGGAAGAGCTCGGCGACTTACTTTTTGCCACTGTTAATGTTGTACGCCATGTTAAACGAGATCCCGAACAACTGCTTCGTAGCGCTAATGATAAGTTTTCAGCGCGTTTTGAAAAGGTAAACGCTTATTTGCATGCGCAAGGTAAAAGCTTAGATACAGCAACCTTTGAAGAGATGGATAGTGCGTGGGATGCGATTAAAAAAGTAAAATAGGCTTAATGTTAAATAGTGCACATTTTTTGTGCGCGTATTAGCTAATTTTAGCTGGATTGATAAGCAGTGTTTTGGTACAATTTCGCCCCGTCTTGATGATATACCCTTAGGCTCTTCTTTGGGTGTTATATTCCTTTTAATTCCTGATATTCTAGGGTTCGCATGAGTACAAAATTTATCTTCGTTACTGGCGGAGTTGTTTCTTCGTTGGGTAAAGGTATTGCCGCAGCTTCACTGGCCGCTATTTTAGAAGCCCGTGGTTTAAATGTTACCATTTTAAAGCTGGATCCTTACATCAACGTTGACCCAGGCACAATGAGCCCAATTCAACACGGTGAAGTTTACGTTACAGAAGACGGCGCAGAAACTGACCTTGATTTAGGTCACTACGAGCGTTTTATCCGTACCAAAATGACTAGTCGTAATAACTTCACACAAGGCCGTGTATATGAAGACGTATTACGTCGTGAGCGCCGTGGTGAATACCTAGGTGCTACAATTCAGGTTATTCCACATATCACTAACGATATTAAGCAGCGTGTATACGACGGTGCTGAAGGTTATGATATTGCTATTGTAGAAATTGGCGGCACTGTAGGTGATATTGAATCACAACCGTTTATTGAAGCAATTCGTCAGATGGGAACTGAAATTGGCCGCGAACGCGCGCTATTTATTCACTTAACGCTAGTGCCATTTTTAGGCCCTGCCGGTGAAGTTAAAACGAAACCAACTCAGCACTCTGTTAAAGAGTTACGCTCAGTCGGTATTCAGCCAGATATTCTTATTTGTCGTTCAGACCGTAAACTACCTAATAATGAGCGTGCAAAAATCTCATTATTCACAAACGTAGAAGAAAAAGCGGTTATTTCACTACCAGATGTAGACAGCATTTATAAAATTCCTGCGTTATTAAAAACACAAGAATTAGATAACTTTGTATGTCGTCGTTTTCACTTAGATCCACCAGAAGCTGATTTAGCTGAGTGGGAACAAGTACTTTATCAAGAGTCTAACCCAACGGGTGAAGTGACCATTGGTATGGTTGGTAAATATATTGAATTACCAGATGCGTACAAATCGGTTAACGAAGCATTAAAGCATGCGGGTCTTAAAAATCGCCTAACAATCAACATTGAATACGTAGATTCACAAGACTTAGAAAGCAAAGGTGTTGAATTACTTTCACACTTAGATGCTATTTTAGTACCGGGTGGATTTGGCGGACGTGGTGTTGAAGGTAAAATTTTAGCAGCTAAATATGCACGTGAAAATAAAGTACCATACTTAGGTATTTGTTTAGGAATGCAAGTAGCATTAATTGAATATGCACGTAATGTTGCAGGTTTAAAGGATGCAAACTCTACAGAATTTAATGCAAATTCAGAAGCGCCTGTAGTTGGCTTAATTACTGAATGGCTAGATGCTGAAGGTAATGTTGAAACACGTAGCGAAAAATCTGATTTAGGTGGCACTATGCGTTTAGGCGCACAAAAATGTCATTTAACGCCTGGTTCTAAAGTACATGGAGTATATGGCAGCGACGAAATTGTTGAACGTCATCGTCATCGCTACGAAGTAAATAATAACTTCGTAGAAATACTTGAAAAAGCAGGCTTAAGCTTTACTGGTTTATCAGAAGATAAAAAACTGGTAGAAATTATCGAAAATAAAGATCACCCATGGTTTATTGCCGCGCAGTTCCATCCGGAATTCACGTCAACGCCACGTGATGGTCATCCGTTATTTGAAGGGTTTGTAGCAGCTGCACACATCCACCAAAAAGCGAATTCGTAATTTTAAAAGCCGTGCATATTGCACGGCTTTTTTGTTTTAAGGGCTGACTAAGCTATATAAAACGTAGTAAAGTTAGCCGAACTCACCATTTTGGGAATATAGAGGAATCAAGATGTCAGAAATCGTAAAAGTAATCGGTCGCGAAATTATGGACTCGCGTGGTAACCCAACTGTTGAAGCAGACGTACATTTAGCAGATGGTTCTTGGGGTCGTGCAGCAGCACCTTCAGGCGCATCTACTGGTACTCGTGAAGCATTAGAGTTACGCGACGGTGATAAATCACGTTACTTAGGTAAAGGCGTATTAAAAGCAGTTGGTTATATTAATAAAGAAATTGCTGATGCTTTAGCTGGTCAAAATGCATTAGATCAAAACGCTGTTGATAAAGTGATGCTAGATTTAGATGGTACCGAAAATAAAGAAAAATTAGGTGCAAACGCAATCTTAGCTGTATCACTAGCAACTGCGAAAGCAGCTGCACAGTCTAAAAAAGTTGAGCTTTATGAACATATTGCTGACTTAAATGGCACACCAGGTGTTTACTCTATGCCACTTCCAATGATGAACATCATCAATGGTGGTGAGCACGCAGATAACTCTGTAGATATTCAAGAATTCATGATCCAACCTGTTGGCGCTAAAAACTTCCGCGAAGGCCTACGTATGGGCGCTGAAGTATTCCACAGCCTTGCTAAAGTGCTTAAAGCTGATGGTCATTCAACAGCGGTTGGCGATGAAGGTGGTTTTGCACCTAACCTTGCATCTAACGAAGCGGCTCTTGCTGCAATCAAAGTAGCTGTTGCAAACGCAGGTTACGAGCTAGGTAAAGATATTACTTTAGCGATGGATTGTGCTGCATCTGAGTTTTACGACAAAGAAGCAAACATCTACGATCTTAAAGGTGAAGGTAAAAAATTCACTTCTGAAGAATTTAACTTCTTCTTACAAGATCTTACTAATCAGTACCCAATCGTTTCTATTGAAGATGGCCTTGATGAGTCTGATTGGGATGGCTTTGCACACCAAACTAAACTAATGGGTGATAAAATCCAATTAGTAGGTGATGATTTATTTGTAACTAACACGAAGATTTTAAAACGTGGTATCGACAACGGTATTGCTAACTCAATCTTAATTAAGTTTAACCAAATCGGTTCTTTAACTGAAACTTTAGCTGCAATCAAAATGGCTAAAGATGCTGGTTTTACTGTTGTTATTTCTCACCGTTCTGGTGAAACTGAAGATTCAACAATTGCTGATTTAGCAGTGGGTACTGCTGCAGGTCAAATCAAAACAGGTTCACTGAGCCGTTCTGACCGTGTTGCAAAGTACAACCAATTGCTACGTATTGAAGAGCAATTAGGTGATAAAGCACCGTACAACGGTCTTAAAGAAGTTAAAGGTCAGTAATTCTATTTTATATAGAATATAACTTTTAATTTTAGATGATAAAATCCTCGCCTATGCGGGGATTTTTTATGCCTGATACTTTTTCCAAAGAGATGAAAATAAATTGTATGCTTTAAGCTTGTTGATGTACGCAGCACTAAAGAGTGGAGCACAAAAGTATAACGCTTTACTCATGCTTTAACTTCTTACGCACTCATAGCTGAAACTGCTGCTTTAAAATATCACCTGTAAAACTGGTTTTTAAATAAAAACCACGGGGTAGGGTTTTAATTATTTGCCCATTTGGGCCAATAGCATCAGTGACTATTTTACTATGAGCAGCTTTGGGGCGTATTTGCATAGCATCGCCTAAATGGCCTGATATTTCGTCGACTCTACCTAGCGCAATTAGCTCCATTTGCTCTTCCCAGTCGCGTTGTAACAAAGCGTCTTGTTCAGGTGAAGGCTGCCACAAAAAGCCGCTGCCGATAGTTCTGTCAAACGGCGCAATATCACGTTCGCTTAAAATTGGCAGCCATAAAACATGATTTAGTTTTTTACGCACAGAGCTGGTATGCCACGTCATTCCCGTTACGTTCATTAAAGGTGTAACCGATACAAACGTAGTTTCCAGTGGCCTACCTTTATAAGAAATAGGCAGTGTTTTTAGCTCAATTCCTAAATCTTCAAAATCGGGGAGGGGTTTTGAGCCTGCAGTAGCGCCTAGTACGTATTCAATGAGTTGCCCAGTCCAGCCTTTTTCACGTAGTAAGTCATCAGGTGTTTTAAAATGGTAATGGTTTGCAAGTTGTCCTAGCGTTAATCCGGCAATACTGTTAACGCGCTGCATTAAGTCGTTTATTGAGTGTGGTTTTGTAGGTCGCATATTCTTAATTTCGGTTGTATAAATACCATAGCCATGATAGCAAATAGGCTAAGCCGTGGATATCTTTAGGGTTGTACGTTTTTTGCTCGCTTGTTGTTTGTGTTAATTTTGCACATATTGAAATTAAGCTACTTTACTTTAAGTTACTGACTCTGCAGGTTTTTTTAAATGTGCACGTTCAGTTTTGATTAAGCCATTTAAAAGTTGTAAGGATAAATACAACTATATGAACATGTTTATCCACAGAATCTGTGGAGAAGCTAAGTTTTAAGATCTAATATTGTGGATTTGTTTGCAAAATGAGCGTGTTTTACAAAAGTTATGCACAAACTGTGAGTAACTAGAGGAAAACAAGAACCGCAATAGCTTTGCTGAGTTATTTTCTAAATATTTACCTATTCTCTATTAATTTATCAACATACTAAAAGCTCAAACTTAGCTCACTAATTGGCTTGGGTATAATAGTATTTGCCGTATTGCGGCTAATGTGGAACAATCATTAAAAATCGACTTACAAATGAGGCACTAAGGTGATTGATGCCGAAGGTTTTCGTGCCAATGTCGGAATTGTGATTTGCAATAATCAGGGACAGGTTTTTTGGGCCAGACGTTATGGTCAACACTCTTGGCAATTTCCCCAAGGTGGTGTTGATGATGGCGAAACTGCAGAACAAACCATGTACCGTGAATTACACGAAGAAGTAGGGTTGCGACCAGAAGATGTAGAAATAGTCGCAAGCTCAAAACATTGGTTACGCTATAAATTACCCAAACGATTAATCCGCCGAGACTCTAGTCCGGTGTGTATTGGGCAAAAACAAAAATGGTTTTTACTAAAATTACGCTGTAAAGACGAAGATGTAAATTTACTTAAAACCCATCATCCAGAGTTTGATGATTGGCGCTGGGTAAGTTATTGGTATCCTGTACGACAGGTTGTATCGTTTAAACGGGATGTTTATCGACGAGTAATGAAAGAGTTTGCTCCTTTCGCCATGCCTTTTAATAAGAGAGAACAACATAAAGATCATTGGCGAAGTAAAAGGTAGTAATTTCTCGATACAATAAAGGAGCAGGGTATGCTGGCTACACTGAGATCTATTGCGGAGTCTGTATCGCGACAAGCGAATTTAGACAGCGCATTAGTGTGCTTTGTGCAAATGGTTAAAGATGCCATGAAAACCCAGTGCTGCTCCATTTATTTTGCAGATTACAGCCAAGACAATTTTGTACTTATGGCAACCGAAGGGCTAAACCCCGATGCGGTAGGTAAGTTTAGAATTGGTTTTACCGAAGGTTTAGTTGGCCTAGTAGCGCAACGCGAAGAACCTATTAATATTGCATTTGCTAAATCGCATCCTCGTTTTAAGCTCTCCCCCGAAGTAAACGAAGAAGGCTACAACGCTTTTTTATCTGTACCCGTTGTTCATCAAAAAAAAGTACTGGGTGTTATTGTTGTTCAACAAAAAATGGCACGTGTATTTAGCCAAGACGAAGAGTCGTTTTTAATAACGCTTTCTGCCCAGCTTGCTTCACAGTTAGCGCATGCTGAAATTAAAGAAATACTCCGCCAAGATGAGTCATCTCATCAAACGTCTGTTTTAAAAGGCGTATCGAGCGCGCCTGGAATAGGTATAGGGCAAGCATTTGTTGTATTACCAAAACTCGATTTTAAATCTATTGAGCTTTTAAAAGACAGTGACGTTACTGAGCAGCGCCGTTTGTTTACACAAGCTGTAGCTGCAACGCGCAAAGAATTTAATACCCTATCTATGACGCTAAGCGATTCTATTCCGCACGAAGCTCTTGCGGTATTTGATGTGTATCAACAACTGCTTGACGCTAAAAGTTTAGGGCATAATGTTGAAATGCAATTACAAGAAGGCTGGTGTGCTAAAAGCGCCCTAAAAATTGTAATAGAGCGTTTAATATCTCAATTTAATGCCATGCAAGACCCTTATATAAAAGAGCGTGCTGTTGACGTTAAAGACATTGGTCTTCGCGTATTACACCATCTTGTAAATACCGAGCACGCTGTTAAAAATTATCCGGCCAACACTATTTTAATTGCTAATACCTTAACACCCGCCATGCTAGCTGAGGTGCCAAAAGGTCACTTAACAGGCGTTGTAAGCGTAAATGGCTCTGCAAATAGCCATGCTTCTATATTAACGCGTGCGATGGGGATCCCTGCCATTTGGGGTATAGAAGATTTACCTCTACTGCAGTTTAATGGCAAACCGATGATTTTAGATGCATTTGCTGGGCGTTTATATATATCGCCTTCGCAAATGTTGATGGATGAATACACAGAGTTACAGCATCAAGATAACCTACTTAATAACCGCTTTTTAGCAGAGCAAGACTCAGAATCAATTACGCTTGACGGTGAGCATGTTAGCTTATTATTAAACGCAGGCCTTGAGCTTAATACCGAACAAAGTAGCGCGCATATTTGTGACGGTGTGGGGCTTTACCGTACCGAAGCGTGGTTTATGCAAAAGGGTCAGTTTCCTTCGCAATCAGAGCAAGAAAATTGGTACCGAGAAGTACTAACTAGCTATCATCCTAATCCTGTGGTTATGCGTACATTGGATATTGGGGGCGATAAGGTACTCGATTACTTTAACATTACCGAAGAAAACCCATTTTTAGGTTGGCGTGGCATTCGTATTAGCCTTGATCACCCAGAGTTATTTTTAGATCAACTAAAAGCGATGCTTAAAGCAAACATTGGTTTGGGTAATTTAAAAATAATGCTCCCTATGATCAGTGGCACTGAAGAAGTTGATGAGTCACTTGCGTTATTTGAACAGGCTTATTTTGAGTTAAGTGAAAAATACCCAGAGCAAACCATAGAAAGACCCGACATAGGTATAATGCTAGAGGTACCTTCAAGTGTATTTATGCTTCCAGAGTGGTCAAAAAAAGTCGATTTTTGCTCAGTAGGTAGTAACGATTTAACACAGTATTTATTAGCAGTAGACAGGGCTAATGCACGAGTTGCCGAACTTTTTAACCCTTATCACCCGGGCGTACTCAGGGTACTAAATAAAGTAGCGCGTGAATGTGAACAATATGAACTGCCATTTAGTTTGTGTGGTGAACTAGGTGGCGATCCTGAAGGGGCTATTTTGCTTATTGCCATGGGTTACAGGCGCCTTAGTATGAATTTATCATCGCTTAATAAAGTTAAATGGGTACTTAGGCGTTTAAATGTCAGTGACATGGAACAACTATTAAGTGAATGCTTAGCGCAATCCACAGCCAAACAAGTACTACGTTTAACGCGAAGCTTTATGCTAGAGCATAAATTAGGTGATTTGTTTTACACTCCCAAATAAGCTTATACGCCTAATTAATTGCAATACACAGATGCTATTAGTTTTATAATCCTTTAATATATAAACCTTAAAAGGGTATTTGAGATTACTATGTATGACTTAGGTTTGTTAGTCGCAAGCTGCGCACTACTAGGCTGTATTGTTGGGTTTTTAGCTGGGTTACTAGGCATTGGTGGCGGTTTAATTATCGTTCCAGTTCTAAGCACTCTGCTACTCTCATTTAATGTAACGTCGGCTGATCATGTATTAGTAATTGCTATTGCAACCTCACTCGCTTCTATTTTATTTACTTCAACGTCTTCAGCGCTGGCTCATCATAAAAATGATAACGTGCCTTGGGATATTGCCCCATGGGTTATGTCGGGTGTGGCTTTAGGTGCACTTATTAGTGGCTTTGCAGCAAGTTTAATCCCTGAACAAATATTGCGTACAGTGTTTGCTATAAGTGTTGTATTTATTGCAGCAAGAATGGTGCTATCCGCGCGTAATAAACCGATGTCAGATAAACCGTTACCAGCAGGTCCTATTTTAGGTGGATTTTCTGCGATAATGGGCGGATTATCAGGTTTAATTGGTATTGGTGGTGGTGCTTTAATAGTACCTATGCTTAATTATTTTTCGGTTGATATAAAAAAAGCAATTGGCTGCGCAGCCGCGTGCGGAATTGTTATAGCATTATTTGGCTCTATTGGTTACATCAGCGCAGGCTGGCATGTTACCGATTTAGAGCATGGTTTTGCTGGGTTTGTTTATTTACCTGCATTATTTGGAATTGTTATTACCTCGTGGTTTGTTGCGCCTATTGGCGCCAAAGCAACTCACTATTTACCTGTTAATACAATTAAGAAAGTTTTCGCGGTGCTGCTTGTAGTTATCGCAATTAAAATGGTTTTTAGCTAAAGGTTTATTTTTTATGGCACTTGAGTTTCCTCAAATTGATCCAATTATTTTTTCTGTTGGACCGCTAAGCGTACGTTGGTATGGCTTGATGTATTTAATAGGTTTTGCATTTGCGATGTGGTTTGCAAATCGTCAAGCATCAAAGCCAAATTCGGGTTGGACTAAAGAGCAAGTAAGCGATTTACTGTTTTACGGCATGTTAGGGGTAATACTAGGTGGGCGTATTGGCTACGTATTGTTTTACCAGTTTAGCTACTTTATAGAAAACCCACTGTATTTATTTAGAATAGACCAGGGCGGTATGTCGTTTCATGGTGGAACACTTGGCGTTATAACTGCCGTCGCAATTTTTTCGTGGACGCGTAAAAAGTCGCTTCTTCAAGTGGGCGACTTTGTTGCACCACTGGTTCCTGTAGGGCTTTTAGCTGGACGTATTGGTAACTTTATAAACGGTGAATTATGGGGGCGTGTTACCGACGTGCCATGGGCAATGGTATTTCCAACGGGCGGTCCGCTTGCGCGTCACCCATCGCAATTATACGAAGCATTTTTTGAAGGCTTAGTGCTGTTTTTAATCCTGCAATGGTTTATTAAAAAACCACGTCCAGCAGGCAGCGTAGCCGGTGTATTTTTATTAGGTTATGGCGTGTTTAGATTCTGTATTGAATATTTCCGCCAACCCGATGCACAATTAGGTTTATTTGCCGACTTTATATCAATGGGACAAATACTTTCGTTACCTATGATTGTAGGTGGTTTAGGCTTATTAATTTGGGCATATAAACAACCTAAACAAATAACCACAGCTAAAGCATAATAAGAAGTAACGCATGAAACAATATTTAGAATTATGTCAGCGTATTGTTGACGAAGGGCAGTGGGTCGAAAATAAACGTACAGGTACGCGTTGTTTAACCGTTATCAATGCTGATTTAGAATACGATGTGGCTAATAATCAGTTTCCGATGATCACTACACGCAAAAGTTACTACAAAGCAGCGATTGCTGAATTGCTAGGCTATTTACGCGGGTACGACAGCGCTGCGCAATTTCGTGAAATTGGCTGTAAAACGTGGGATGCTAACGCAAACGATAACAATGCATGGCTTAATAATCCTAACCGTAAAGGTGAGGATGACATGGGGCGTGTTTACGGCGTACAAGGTCGTGGTTGGCAACGACCAGATGGCTCAACGCTTGATCAGCTTTCAAAAGTTATTAATAACTTAAAAAATGGCATTGATGACCGTGGTGAAATAATCACGTTTTATAATCCAGGTGAGTTTGAGCTTGGTTGCCTGCGCCCGTGTATGCATACACACACTTTCTCCTTACTTGGTGATACGCTATATTTAACGTCATACCAGCGAAGCTGTGATGTGCCACTTGGCCTTAATTTTAATCAAATTCAGTGTTTTGTGTTGCTTGCGCTAGTGGCTCAAATTACCGGCCACAAAGCGGGTAAGGCGTATCATAAAATTGCTAATGCACATATTTACGAAAACCAACTTGAACTGATGCGAGACGTGCAGTTAACGCGTGAGCCATTTGAATCACCTCAGTTAAAAATTAATCCAAAAATTAAATCATTAGAAGACATAGAAGCGTGGGTAACACGAGACGACTTTGAAGTAATAGGCTATCAATGCCACGAAGCGATTCAATATCCATTTTCAGTATAATAAAAGATTAAGGAAAACATAAAATGAAAGCAGTGATCCCAGTAGCAGGCCTTGGTACTCGTATGTTACCAGCCACTAAAGCAATTCCTAAAGAAATGCTGCCAGTGGTAGACCGTCCTTTAATTCAATATGTAGTAAACGAAGCCGTTGCTGCAGGCATTAAAGAAATAGTGTTAGTAACGCACTCAAGTAAAAATTCAATCGAAAATCACTTCGATACGAGCTTTGAACTAGAAGCTACTTTAGAAAAGCGTGTAAAGCGGCAACTACTTGCCGAAGTGCAAGCAATCTGCCCTAAAGACGTAACCATTATTCACGTACGCCAAGGTGAAGCAAAAGGCTTAGGCCATGCTATTAGTTGTGCTGCGCCTATTATTGGTAACGAACCGTTTGTAGTTATTCTACCTGATGTAATTATTGATGATGTAGAGAGCGATCTTAAAAAAGATAACTTAGCAGAAATGATCGCTAATTTTGAGCAAAACAAGCATAGCCAAATAATGGTTGAGCCAGTACCAATGGATGAAGTAGATAAGTTTGGTGTGGTTGATTTAGGCGATGTTGACTTAAAACAAGGTGAAAGCTCGCCAATTTTTAACATGGTAGAAAAACCGCCAGTAGACGAAGCGCCATCTAACTTAGCTGTAGTGGGTCGATACGTATTAAGCGAAAACATATGGCCGTTACTTGCAAAAACTCCGCAAGGAGCAGGCAATGAAATTCAATTAACTGACGCAATTGCGATGTTAATGGAACACGAAAAAGTAGATGCATACGCTATAAAAGGCCGTAGCCACGATTGTGGAAGTAAAATTGGTTATTTAAAAGCGACTATTGAATTTGCACTTCGTCGCGATGAATTTGCTGATGAATTAAAGTCATTTATTAAAAAACTGATTTAACAGTTAATGTAAATCATGAAAGGCGCCTATATCGGCGCCTTTTTTATGAGTTTTATCAGGCCTGTTTATCTTTCGAGGCTAAATTTGCAGCAGGCTGTTTGGTATTTAGGCAAGGCAGAGCCTATGTAGTGTGGTTATTCCCCATAAATAGGTGATAACGTAGTATAGATGCCAAACATGCGCTGCCCGAAGGGTTCTGCCTCGGGGCAATTTACTCTTTGTTGCCTACATGGATGTAGGTAAGGGGCGTGAGCAGGACGCGGAAGCTTTACTCGGTTTTTACTTATTCTTACAGGGATGTAAGTCAGTAGAATAACGCAGGAGCAGTTATCGAGCCCACTAGGTTACAAACCTCGCGCCGCGATTAAATAGCCCCTAGATTGAACAAGTTTTAATCCTGAAAGGTCAACAGGCCCTAGAGTAAAATAAGAAAGGAGCCTCTTTAAAAATAAAATTTTTAGGTCATTACAGACATATTGTTATTTATGTTGTAAAGTTTGTGTTAACTGGCATTAAATTTGTATTAAATAATGCTCTCAAGGAAGGGTGGGAGTATGCAACGTTGTGTTTTACAAAACACTGACAAGCATGCGAAGAGCTAAGTTTTATAGCTCACAGCTTAAATAAAGTTAAACGCTTTCTTGTGAGAATGTTTAACTGAAATGTAGTGTAAGAACACTGCTTTCAGGACAGCAAATACATGTTTATATATAAAAAAAATAACATTGGGTTTTTATTCAGCTTGCTAATGCTTTTATTTGGCACAGCATGCAGCGTTACGCCTGAAATAAAAACTATTGATGAACAGCCTCAAAGTAACTCGCCTGACTACGTATCAATTACAGCCCTTGAACTTGCTCAGCTAAAAGATGCCGCAATGCAGTGGCAACAAGCTCGTGAAGGCATAGAGCGAATTTTAAGGTTAGAAAAAGAAATAACTTATCTCGTAAATCATATTGATATTATAAACAGCAAAGCAATTGCGCAGTCTAATCAAGGGTATAGCAGCAAGTCTGTACGTTCACCTCGAAACACACGTAATGTTAAGTCACGCCAACAAGTTAAACAAAACTACAGTAATAAAAAACAAGCTGTAAAATTAAATAAACCAAAACATGTATTTGCTTTGCAAGTAGCTTCGGTTGACTCAGAGCAAGGTGTGGCTAAAGCATGGCAAGAGCTAAATACTAAAGCAGCACCGTTATTTAGAGACAAAATATTGACTAACGTAGAAACCGCCAAAATAAACGACAAAATGTTTTACAGGCTAAAACTTGGCTCTTACCAAAACTTTAAAAATGCAAAAGCAGACTGTGACGTATTCAAGCTGTATAAACTCGATTGCATAGTAAGTAACTACACCGATAAGCCAGTAAGGCTGTAGTTAAGAAACTTGCTTAAAAATTGTTTATCCATAAAATGCACCCTTCATAATTAAATACGTTTAGGGGATAAATAACCCCCTAAACAACGTCATTTTAGGGAAGTTAAATGTTATTAAAATGGAGTTTAGAATGCATGATGCTAATGGGTGTACTTGTTTTATCTGCATGTAACTCATCTCAACAAGTTAAAATGACTCAAGCAACCCCGCAACCGATTCTTATTGAAAAGTCTGATTTAGAGCAGCTCAAAATCTCTGCGGCACAATGGGAAAGCTCTCAACCAAAAGTAGAGGAGCTACTCAAGTTAGAAAATAAATTAACGCAGCTTGCTACTAATCTAAAACAACTGAATGATTCTGATTCTCTAAATAGTCTTGTAAATGATGAAGTCAATAACGAAAGTATATTAAAAACCCACTCGGCATTGTTTGCTTTACAAATTGCCGCTTTTAAAAATAAAAATGCATTGCATAAGAAGCTCAGCGAATTCCAAGAAAAAATACCACAAAATATTATCTCACCCACTGAGATAAATGTAGAAACCGTAAGTGTTAATAACACAACTTTTTATCGATTGAAGTTAGGTGCTTATAGTAATTCAGCGGACGCAAAAAGTGATTGTTTAGCCCTTATAAAGCAACAAGTAACATGTTTTGTTAGCTATTATGTTCAACAACCTTACAGAAGTACGATATAGGCATACAAATTGCTTTATCCTCAGTATGTTTTGAAGAGGATGGCAATTATGCGCCTTTTACTGCCTTTATTATTTTTAAATTTAGCTGCTTGTAACTTGGTGCCACCACCAGAACCAAGTGTGCCTACAAATGCACCTAAAGCGGCCATGGCTCCTTTTACGGTTAATGACTATGTAGTTAATTTAACGTCGCAACTTAACCACCTAAATGGAGCGTTAAATGCTAATGCACGTGTTGGCGTTAGTAGCTTCTTTTATGCAGATGCACTAGATACAAAATTAGTGACAGGGCAGGCCTCAGGCTTAAGTCAGCAGATCCAAGAAAGTCTGCTTACGCAATTTACTCAACTAGGTTATCACACCGTTGAGTACAGACTTGGGAATAACCTCTCTTTATTAGAAAACTCAGACAGTATTTTAAGTCGCGATTTAAGTAAATTACGTAATCGCCAAAATATTGACTTAGTTATCACAGGAACAGTGACTCGCCAGCAGCATGCATACATAGTTAATGCACGGCTTGTGAATATAGAAAATAAACAGGTGCTCTCTGCGGGAAGTACCGAGATCCCAATTAATGTAATGTGGGGCAATGAGAAAATTCAGCAGCGTGACGGACTTTTATACCGAAGCGAATACTAATTTGGAGCACAAAATGAAAAACCTATTAATTACATTATGCTTACCACTGGGCTTTGGTTGCTCTCAAATACTAGGCACAATGAATACAGACACCGCAACACCACAAAGTGAGCAAAGCAATCAACTGGTGAGTAACCAACGCGACGTTGCAGCGCCTGTTTCTGACGATAACTTATTTCAGTCAGGAATGGCTCCACAAGATAACTACACAAAAGCAACACCGCCAATGCGTAAAAATATTAACCATTATGTGCGCGGCATAATGCAAGACATGGTTGAAAACTTACAGTACGTAAGTGAACAAACACCATTAGCTGTTTCGAGTTTTATTTTTTTAGATGAAGACTACAACGATGGTAGCTTACTAGGGAATCAAATTGCAGAAAGCTTCATGCATGAATTACACAGCTTTGGTGTACCCGTTATTGATTTTAAAACAACTGATTATATGCGCGTTACCTCAACAGGCGACTTTGTATTTAGTCGCGACTATTTAGAGCTAAATCAAGATCAAAACTTTAAGTATGTACTAGCCGGTACGCTTGTAAACCATCAAGGTGGTGTACTTGTTAATGCACGTATTGTTGGGCTAGAAAGTAAGGCCGTAGTCGGTTCTGCACAAGGGTTTATTCCACAGTCGGTTGTTGATGCGCTTAATAGTAGCTATCGCACTGATGGCATAATGTTAAAACAAGCAAGCAAGTGAGATAATTATGTATAGTAAATTATTAAACCGCTTTATCGTTTTTTTTGCTTTAGCTAATTTAACTGGTTGTGCCTTTACTCAAAATAATGAAAGTGCTGAAATGAATGCATCTTCAACCACACAAGTAAATTATGACTTAGCAAGCATGCTTAAAACAGCCGAGCAAAAATCAACTCAAGACGATGCTAACGGCAATCAATTTACACCACTTCAGCACCATAAAACACTTTCTAACTATGTAGAGCAAATGGCACTTGATTTGGTTGATACGCTTGAGTATGAAAGTGATACCGACACCAACATTAATATTGCTGTTACTACTTTGGTCGATCTTGATTCATCGCTTACTAAAAGTAATCAATTGGGTAATCAAATTTCTGAAACATTAATTCATCAGTTACAAAAGTTTGGTTATGGCGTGGTTGATTTTAAGACAACCCAAACAATAGATGTAAATAGCCGTGGTGATTTTGCTTTCTCGCGTGATATTGAAAAGCTTAGCGAAGAGCAAATGGCGAGCCATGTATTAGCGGGTACATTAATTTATCGCAGTGATGCTGTTGTTGTAAATACACGTGTAATTAACGCGCATACAAAAAAAATCGTCGCGAGTAGTCGAAAACTAATCCCAATTTATGTACTAAATAAAGAAGATATATACTTATCAAGTAATTAAGTTCAGTTGTCGCTTGATATAAAAAACCAGATGCCGTTATAATTCACACCTCTAAGCACACAGCTTATTTGTGGCCTCTTAGTTAAATGGATATAACGGCCCCCTCCTAAGGGGCAGTTGCAAGTTCGATTCTTGCAGGGGCTACCAAAAACACATTTCATACCACTTCACGTTGTACCAATAAACTCTTGAAACCCATTAAAATAAAGGCTTTTAGCTTTCACTCTGTTTCAAGAGGTATCGCCATAGTGCAAGTTTTTAGTTACACTGGATGTTACACCGATCATATTTTGTACTCTCGGTGTAACATTAAACCGTAACCAAATGAAAATTATAGAAAGAATTAAGATTTTTATATTTTCTTGCTTTATAAGCGTTGGTTGCCCGTTCGACAGTGGAGCGTTAAATGCCTAAATTAGTTACCCCATTAAATGACACGCAAATCAAAAAAACTAAACCAAAAGATAAAGAATATCTTTTGGCTGATGGCAAAGGCCTTGCTCTACGAGTTAAGCCCAATGGTTCAAAAATGTGGTTGTTCACATACTCCAAACCTTATACAAAAAAAAGAGCCCAGATTAGTTTTGGTATGTATCCAGATGTAACTTTATTTGATGCTCGAAAAAGCCGAGGTGAGGCTAGGGCTCTATTAGCGAAAGATATAGATCCCAAAGAGCATAAAGAGGCGTTTAATAATGATAAGGCTGCTGAAGCTAAAAATACGTTTGAGGCAGTAGTTAGAGAGTGGATAGCCCTTAAAGAGCCAAAGGTAACTGCGAAGTATGCTTTTAATTTACGCAGAGGTTTTGAACTTCATCTTTTCCCTTATTTGGGCAAGGTACCTATAAGTAAGCTATCGGCACAACAAACTATTGAGACATTAAAGCCTTTAGCCGCAGCTGATAAGCTAGATATACTTGGGCGTATATGCCGTAGGATTAACGAGGTGATGGAATTTGCTATAAATACTGGACGAATACAATCTAATAACTTAAGTGGCATCAATAAAGCATTCGACTCAGCTACCCATGAAAGTATGGCTAGTTTCGCTCCACAAGAGCTTCCTAAACTTATTAGTATAGTGAATAACGCGAGTATTAAGTTAATGACGCGATGTTTATTTGAATGGCAACTACATACTATGGTTCGTCCAGGAGAAGCAGCTGGCGCAGCGTGGCATGAAATAGACTTCGAAAATAAGCTATGGAATATTTCAGCCGAACGAATGAAAAAGCGTAAACCCCACGCGGTACCACTCACCCCGCAAGCATTAGCTATAATCGAATATCTTAAGCCTATTAGTGGTCATCGAGAATTTATATTCCCTGCGGATAAAGATCCTAGAACACATGCTAGTCGTGAAACATTGGGCGCATCATTTAGACGTATGGGGTTAATAGGTAAACAAACTGCGCACGGTTTACGAGCGCTTGCAAGTACGACGTTAAACGAGCAAGGGTTTGATCCTGATGTTATAGAAGCTGCTTTGGCGCATGTAGACAGTAATAAAGTGCGCGCAGCTTATAATCGAACTGATTATTTAGAACGCAGACGTAAAATGATGTGCTGGTGGTCTGAACACATTGAAGAAGCTAGTAAAGGTAATTATTCTGTTACTGGTAGTCAGTATTTAAAAGTAATTTAAGGAGATGACTTTGAAACGGATAGACTCAACAAAAGATATACCGTGGTTCAGAATTGAAAATTATAACTATATATCTGAACTAAGTGATATTGATTTATTAAATGAATTTTCAAGGCGAAGAGAGCTTTACAATAACCGGGATACGATTTTGATGGAAATTGAGCTACTTAGTTGTTATTGGAAAGGAATATTAAGTGGTAAGCCCAATACTAATGCTTTATTAGAAAAAAAGTTTTCAGATGAGGATGAAGACTTTAATAACTATATAAAGACTCTCCCAGAAGATGAGCAAAAAAACTACCAGTCTAATGAACATCTATTAGATGATGTGTTGAGTTATGATGAGGCCATATCCCCAATAGAAATACTTCAAATCATTGAATATAACAAAAAGATAGAAATTAAAGGCATTTATAAAAAGGATAAAGAATTTAGTTACTTCAAAGATGATACGTTCTACAGTTCAATTTCCAAAATATTTAATGACGACGTAGTTGCTTGTGAAATAGACCTGAGCTCACACACAGATGACGAGATAATAGCTTCATTAAAGGGACACTTACCTAAATGGCGAGAAAAAATGGAAGTTCCTGAGCCAGAAAAACGATTTATTAAATCTTCAGAAGTCTCAAAGATTAAAGCTTATAAAATAATACCATTACTAGATCTTATGATATGGGAAGGTCAAATTGATAGCGTGATACCCAAACGAGTTCTTGCATCCTGTGTATATCCTTTTGGGGAAGTAATTGGCAGTGAAGATTTATCAGGTGGTAATGCAAAGGTAAGTAAATTACTAAATACACTATTATGTGACAATTTATCACTTACCAATATTACCGGAGAATTTTAAATTTAATTTTTCAGGTAGTTTTTCATATTTATTTTTTCACTGAGAAAAAATACTTTTAAATCACTCTCGTTCATTTTTTTGAATCAGGAATAATCGCCTTGAACTATTAAACAACAAGGCGAATTACAATGAGCAATAAAATATTACGTATTCAAGAAGTAACAGAACTTACAGGCTTAAGTCGCGCAACTATTTGGCGTAAAGAGCGCGCAGGATTATTTCCTATCAGAAAGCAGTTAGGTTTAAATTCGGTGGGTTGGCTTGAAAGCGATGTTCAGCAATGGCTTACAAACCTACCTAATTTTAAACACCACAAAGAGGCACTATAATGAGTGCTTTCAGCGGAATTAAAGCCGCTAATCCTGCCCCTAAAAATTCACAGTCTAAAACAGAGCGCGTTAATTTATGCATTCTAGCTCACCCAACGGGCGCAACTGAATTAGATATTTTACGTAATGCTGGTTTATCGAGTGGGAGAAACTACTTTACAGATCTTGAGCGTAGCTATGGCTTTACATTTACTCGCGAAAAAACACCAAATTCAGATGGTATCGGTAGTCATTATAAATATAGCTATAGCTCATTAGATATTGCTGAAATTATCATTAAAGCTGTAAACAAAAGCCGTATTCATCGCAAATTAGCTGAATTTACGCCAGAACAAAAAGGTGAGCTTTTAAAACCAATAAAGCACCTCCTGGGGAATTAGGAGGTTATATGGTTAAGCTTAATGATTTAATTAACCGTGGTGACGTTATTAGCATCGCTAACGGTCAATTAAATATTATCCCCAAGAGTGGCAGGCCGGTGCCAGATGGTTGGTTGTATAGCAACCAAGGCTATTTGCTTAAGCAGGTTTGTGATGTGGTTCAGCAACCAATATATCAGTTCTTAGAATTTACAGTGGGACGATACTCAAATAGGTTTGATGGCCTAACAATGAGTTTTATTGATCTACACACCCATGAAGATTACTTCACAATATTTAATGTATCGCTGAATCGTAAAACAAAGCACGGACGCTTAACTGGTAAGCGTTTTAATCCACCAGCTAAAGGAGCGCTATTAAAGTTTTGGAATCGATCTAACTTACCAAAACCTAGAAGGCCCAGCGAGCTTTATAAGAAGATAAGCATAATGAAAAACTATGTTTGGCAAGCTGAAGTTAGTAAAGGTAGTAAGCTAGATACTCAAACACTTTGCTTAGCAAATATTACACATGAGCAAATACTTGAGGCATTTAGCGGTGGCATATCAGTGGCAAATAGGGGGCTAGGCGGTGGCATTCTAGCGGCATCCACATGTGGCAATTCAAGGGGGCAAAGTGAAGTGGCATCCGGTAGTGGCAAGGAATCATTCAATAGCCATACATGGCAAGGCGTAGCGAAAGATCAAACTACGTGTATTGATAGCTACGTGCATAATGAACCACGGGCATTAACTACTACGGGTTCTAATAACTACGATATAAGTAATCAAGGTGATGCGGTAAGAGGTAATACCTTTCCCCCTATAGCATCACTAAAAGAGGGTAAGAAAACAAAGCCACAGGACCAAACTAATGCTGAGTGGTTAGCTGATTACGGAGAGCTAGATACCTAAACATTTAGTGTAGCTAAGACTCCATGAAGTAGTACCTAAGTAAACTTAAATTTACTTTGGTTTGCCGGTTCTTCAAAACTTTCTAAAATCAAAACATTTCAAAACATTTGATGGTATATAAAATGTCATCACCAGCTATAAACTGCTAACTAAAAGCGACCAAATATTAAATTGTAGGTAGCTGCGAATTAATAAGCGAATTTGGTTAGAGTTAAGCGGAACAGTGCGGAACAAATATGGAACACATCTTTTCCTTAAGGCTATGTAAGTATAGTGGTTTGTTTACATAGAAGAACAAAGTTAGCACCAAATATACGATTTGTTCTACCTTTTATTTTTGCTTATTAACCATATTTTATATAGCATCACTAAATAGCATGAAACGCGTTGAATCAACGGGTTGTGCGCACTCATAGCGTAGTATTTAGGGATGGTTTAAGTTATGGATAGAAGAAAGCTCAGCGAAACCGATATAATCAGTAAGTTTATTCTACCCGCAGTTAAAACCGCAGGGTGGGACGACATAACTCAAATACGCCAAGAGGTTAAACTACGTGACGGTAAAGTAATCGTCCGTGGGCAACTTGGTGTACGTAAAACGGTTAAATCGGCTGACATAGTGCTTTACCATAAACCCAGTATGCCGCTTGCTGTTATTGAGGCTAAAGCCAATAAGCACGAAGTAGGCAAAGGCCTTCAACAAGGCTTAGATTACGCTAGGCTGCTTGATGTGCCGTTTATATTTGCCTCCAATGGCGATGGTTTTATTTTCCACGATAAAACTAAGCTAGGCACGCCTGATGCGCATAACCTCGAAACCGAAATACGCTTAGAAGACTTCCCATCACCACAAGAGCTTTGGGCTAAATATTGTGCCTACAAGGGCTATACAGAATCGCAACTTCCTATAATAAACCAAGCCTATTACGACGATGGTAGTGGTAAGCACCCGCGTTACTATCAGCTCCAAGCCATTAATAAAACAGTAGAGGCTATATCGTCTGGTAAAGACCGTGTATTACTAGTTATGGCAACAGGAACCGGTAAAACCTATACCGCGTTTCAAATCATATGGCGCTTATGGAAATCACGCGCAAAAAAACGCATCTTGTTTTTAGCCGACCGCAATATATTAGTAGATCAAACGCGTATTAATGACTTTCAGCCGTTTGGTACGTCAATGACCAAAATTACCGGCAGAACAATCGACCCAGCTTACGAAATACACCTAGCGCTATATCAAGCGTTAACAGGGCCAGAAGAATCTCAAAAAGCGTTTAAGCAAGTTGACCCTGACTTTTTCGACCTCATTATTATTGACGAGTGCCACCGTGGTAGCGCAAGTGAAGATAGCGCTTGGCGCGAAATACTCACTTACTTTAAAGGTGCTGCCCAAGTTGGCTTAACCGCAACACCAAAAGAAACAGAGGAAGTATCAAACTCTGACTATTTTGGCGACCCCGCTTATACCTATTCCCTAAAAGAAGGTATTGAAGATGGCTTTTTAGCGCCATACAAAGTGGTACGTGTTGATCTTGATGTTGACCTACAAGGCTGGCGACCAACAAAAGGGCAGGTTGATAATAACGGTGAAGTAATACAAGACCGCATATACAACCAAAAAGACTTTGACCGCACAATGGTAATTGACGAGCGAACACAGCTGGTGGCAGAAACCATTACCAACTATTTAAAACGTACAGACCCTATGGCTAAAACCATAGTGTTTTGTAACGACATAGATCATGCCGAGCGTATGCGCCGCGCTCTTGCCAACTTAAATCCAGAGCAAATGGCAAAAAACGATAAATACGTGATGAAGATCACCGGCGATGACGAATTAGGTAAAGGCCAGCTCGACAATTTTATAAATCCTAAACGCCCTTACCCAGTAATTGCTACCACCTCAGAGCTTATGACCACAGGGGTAGACGCTAAAACCTGTAAGCTAGTAGTGCTTGATCAAAACATCCAATCAATGACCAAGTTTAAACAAATTATTGGTCGTGGTACCCGTATTGATGACCGTTACGGTAAGCTGTGGTTCACCATACTCGACTTTAAAAAAGCCACCGAATTATTTGCCGATGAACGCTTTGATGGCACACCAGAAAAAGTAATTAAGGTAACGCCAACCGATATTGAAAATGAAGACGTTGATATTGAGTCACAAGACGATACAACTGCCGAAGAGCAGCCTGATAGCGTATTCGACGATCAATCAACCGCTGACGATACAACCGATGCCAATAACGACACAATTAACGACCCTAAAGGCGATGGCTCGCTTGATGGTGAGTGGGACGATGAAACTAACAAAATGGTTAAGTACCGCGTATCAGGCGTAACTGTTAATAAAGTCGCAGAGCGAGTCCAGTATTACGATACCGACGGTAAACTCGTTACCGAGTCATTTATAGATTACACCCGTAAAACCATGAGCAAACAATTCAGTTCACTTGACGACTTTGTAAAGCGCTGGAATGAGTCAGATCGCAAACAAGCAATCATCGACGAGCTTTCCGAAGAAGGGATTATTTGGTCAGCGCTTGAGGAAGAAGTCGGCAAAGACATGGACCCATTTGATATGATCTGCCATGTAGTTTATGACCAACCACCCCTTACCCGCAAAGAGCGCGCAGATAACGTACAAAAGCGTAACTATTTCACTAAATATTCAGGGACCGCACACACCGTACTCGAGAACCTTCTGTTAAAATACGCAGATGTAGGCGTGCAAGAAATTGAATCTATGCAAGCACTTAAAGTGGCGCCATTTAACGAAATTGGCAGCCTAGGTGAAATCATTAAAAAAGGCTTTGGCGGCAAACCACAATACGAGCAAGCACTCAAAGAGCTCGAAGCCGAAATTTATCAAATGCCAACACCTAAAACAGCTTAATTATATGTTTGTTGTCGCTTTAATGAGCGATAGCAAAGCATCAAATAAATCAAAATAAACAGCTTTCATACTCTTTTTAGCCGCTGTTTATAAAAATAATCAAACAAGAGAATACTATGTCTATCAGTTCAGCTATTAAGTCTATTCAAGATATTATGCGTAAAGACGCCGGTGTCGATGGCGACGCACAACGCCTTGGTCAAATGTCGTGGTTACTATTTTTAAAAGTATTCGACGCGCAAGAAGAAGAACTAGAGCTAGAATTAGATGATTATCGCGAGCCAATTCCAGAGCAATTTTTATGGCGCAATTGGGCGGCCGACAACGAAGGTATAACCGGCGATGAGCTTTTAGAGTTTGTAAACGATAAGCTATTCCCTGAGCTTAAAAACCTCACAGCACCTATAGATAAAAATCCACGTGGTTATGTAGTAACCCAAGCCTTTAGCGATGCCTTTAACTACATGAAAAACGGTACGCTACTGCGCCAGGTTATTAATAAACTAAACGAAATAGACTTTACTGACTCAAAAGAGCGCCACTTATTTGGCGACCTGTACGAGCAAATACTAAAAGATTTACAAAGCGCAGGCAACGCGGGCGAATTTTATACCCCGCGCGCTATTACTAAATTTATAGTGGCGGTAACCGACCCAAAACTAGGCGAGTCAATCATGGACCCCGCCTGTGGTACCGGTGGCTTTTTAGCGTGTGCGTTCGACCATGTAAAAGCAAACTATGTTAAGTCGGGCGACGACCACCAAATACTTCAAAAGCAAATCTTTGGTGTCGAGAAAAAACAACTCCCGCACTTATTGTGTACTACCAACATGATGCTTCACGGCATTGAAGTTCCGGTACAAGTTAAACACGGCAATACCCTAAATAAACCGCTTTCAAGCTGGGACGACCAAGTAGATGTCATCATCACCAACCCTCCGTTTGGCGGCACTGAAGAAGACGGCATTGAAAAAAACTTCCCAAGCGACATGCAAACCCGCGAGACAGCCGACTTGTTCTTACAGCTCATTATAGAAGTGCTCAACACGAAAGGTCGCGCTGCGGTAGTATTGCCAGATGGCACCTTGTTCGGTGAAGGCGTTAAAACCAAAATTAAAAAGCTATTGGTTGAGGAATGTAACTTACATACCATAGTACGCTTACCTAATGGTGTATTTGCCCCGTACACCAGCATTAAAACTAATATTCTATTTTTTACCAAAGGTGACGGAACCGAAAAAAAATGTACAAAAGACGTGTGGTTTTACGAGCATCCCTACCCAGCGGGTGTTAAAAATTACAACAAAACCAAACCTATGAAGTTTGAAGAATTTAAAACGGAGCTCGAATGGTGGGGCAATGAGGCAGACGGTTTTGCCAGCCGTACAGAGACCGAGCAAGCGTGGAAAGTATCAATCGACGATATTATTGCCCGTAATTACAACCTAGACATTAAAAACCCGCACGTAGGCGAGGTAATAAGCCACGATCCGCAAGAGCTATTATCCGACTATTCAAAGCAGCAAGCAGACATACAAGCACTGCGCGATCAGTTAAAAGGCATATTGGCAGATGCGCTTGCTAAAGATAGCGAGGGCAAGTAATGGCTGAGACTAAAGCACCAAACAAAAACGCCGAGCAGTTAATCACCGAGCACCTTGATATTTGGACGACGGCCATCGAGCAAAAGTCGTCATCAGGTCGCGGTTCATCTAAAAAGTTTTCACTTCACGGTATTAAAAAGCTCCGCGAGCTTATTTTAGAGCTCGCCGTACGAGGCAAATTAGTGTCACAAGATCCAAACGACGAACCAGCTTCAGTATTGCTTGAGCGTATAGCCGATGAAAAAGCGCAGTTAGTTAAAGATAAGAAAATCAAAAAGCCTAAAGCACAGCCAGCAATCAGCGAAGATGAAAAACCGTTTGAATTGCCGAAAGGGTGGGCGTGGTCAAGGTTGCAAGATATTGGACATGATTTAGGTCAAAAGGCACCTGATAGTGAGTTTACCTATATCGATGTCGGCTCTATTAACAAGGAGTTAGGCTTTGTATCGGAACCTAATATTCTAAAAGGTGAAGACGCGCCTTCTCGAGCACGTAAAATAGTTAAAGAAAACACTGTCATTTATTCAACAATAAGACCTTACCTTCTAAATATAGCTGTTATTGATAAAGAGTTTCAACCTGAACCTATAGCAAGTACAGCATTTGCAATAATACATCCATTAAGCGGTTTAAATAGCTCGTATATATATCGCTACCTTCGAGCTCCGACCTTTATTGGTTACGTAGAGTCTGTTCAAACAGGAGTTGCCTATCCAGCGATAAATGATAAGCAGTTTTTTGCTGGTATTATCCCTATTCCACCAACAAAAGAGCAGAAACGTATTGTCACTAAAGTCGATGAATTAATGGACTTGTGTGATGCGCTTGAAGCGCAAACTGAAAATAGCATTGCGGCACACCAAACATTAGTTGAAGTACTGTTAGATGCATTGCTGCAAGCGCCAGAGCAAAACGCAACATCCGAACAAGCCACAGTACAGTTCCAACAAAACTGGCAACGCTTAAGCGAGCACTTCGACACGCTATTCACCACCACCGCCAGTATCGACACGCTAAAGCAAACCATTTTACAACTAGCTGTAATGGGCAAACTCGTTCCACAAAACCCTGTTGATGAACCCGCCGGCAAACTCCTTGAGCGCATCGCAGCAGAAAAAGCCCAGCTGATTAAAGATAAAAAAATCAAAAAGCAAAAACCACTGCCTGAAATTTTAGATGAAGAAAAATTATATGAGTTACCAAGTGGCTGGGTTTGGAGTCGATTTGGTGATTTGTTTAAATCATTTTCTAATGGGCTATATAAACCTTCAAAGTTTTATACAGATGAAGGGGTAATATCTTTGAGAATGTATAACATCCAAAATGGGTATATTGATTTTGCTGGCGCTAAAAGAGTTGAAGTTGAGTCTAATGAATTAGCGCAGTTTATACTCGAACCAAATGATCTTTTGATTAACAGAGTTAATAGTAAAGAACTTGTTGGTAAAACGGCAATAATACCTAAGTCAGAAGAGCCTTTAGTTTATGAAAGTATGAACATGCGAGCAAAACCTTTTATCGAGCATTTATCAGCACAATACTTAAACTTATTTATGATGACGAAGGCTGCTCAAAATTTTATCTCATCGTTTGCCAAAGAAGCAGTTGGACAGGCGTCAATAAATCAAGGGCAGGTGAGCTCTATTATAATACCTCTACCACCATTCAAAGAACAACAACGCATTGTTACCAAGATCGATGAACTAATGACACTCTGCGACCAGCTCAAAGCCCGTTTAACAAACGCACAAACCACTAAGCTCTACCTCACCGACGCCATCGTCGAAAACAGCATTAACTAGAATTGATGCAGGGATGCCATGAAATTAATTAACCCAAAATACCGTACTTTAAAACCAACGATTGAATATCTTGCCGATGAAGTAGTGCTCACTCAAGCTTGGAAAAAAACACATAATTATATTCGTGCATTTAACTGGTATGCAGATACATTGGAGTTAGATGTATCTGCTTTAAATATTGAGGACAATGTAAGTGAATGGAAAAGGCAGATTACTAAGAACAAGGTTAAACCTTTAGAGTTGGTACCTGCTGCAAAAAGTGAAACATGGGTTATTAATCAAGATGGTTGGCATCCTAAAAGTATTGATAAACGAGAAGAAAACTCACCGATAAGACCATTAGCTCACATATCGATTAGAGATCAAACATGGGCTAGTGCTGCTATGTTGTGCCTGGCTGATGCGGTTGAATCTGAGCAAGGTAATTGCAACGATAAAAATCAAAGTTTTGCACAAGCAAGAAGTAATAAGGTGTATAGCTACGGCAATAGATTGGTATGTGATTGGAAAAGCAAAGATCAAGCTTGGTTTCGTTGGGGAAATAGCGATACGTACAGAAAGTTTTTTACCGATTATCAAAACTTCTTAAAAAGGCCAATGGAGTTAGGTCGAGATGCTTTAAATCAAACTTCTTCTTCGGAGGAGGTTTACGTTGTTAATTTGGATTTATCAAAGTTCTACAACACAATCTGTAGAGACTTATTAAAAGTTAGATTAAAAAGAATATCTAAAAAATTTGGGAATCCAGAGTGCACGAAATTTTGGAACGCGTTTAACCGCATTACAGATTGGAAGTGGGAAAAGCACGATTTAAAACTAGCTGCCGATTTAAAGCTAGGTAATATTGAGCAAGGTTTACCCCAAGGTTTGGTATCAGCAGGCTTTTTTGCCAATGCATTTTTAATCGAGTTTGATAAAGAGGTGGGTAAATTAATAGGTGGGGAACTAAGTCCTAAAAGTTCGATTTTTGTCCATGATTATTGTCGCTATGTGGATGATTTACGTTTGGTTATTCGTGCAAAAAACGAAACTGTACGGACCATAAAGCGTAGGTTAAATAATAAAATAAATGACCTTTTAAAAACGTATGGCGGCGCTGATCTTAAGCTGAACAAAAAGAAAACAAAGGTGACTCTTTTTTCAGATTTAGACGACAGCGGAAGTATGTCGAATCGGATTGAAATGGTTCAAGGGGAGCTCAGTGGGCCAGCTGATCGTGATGTTTTAGATTCAGTTACAGGTCTTTTAGAGAGCTTTTTAGATATCGAAGATATAGAGCTACCTTCTTTAAAAAGTTCTCATGATGATTCTGCGTTGTTACAGATTGCTAATTACGATCATGATATTCGCCCTGACACATTAAAGCGATTTGCAGCAAATAGGTTAGAAAGCATTGTAAGAAATAAGCGCAGAATCAGTAACGCTGATAGTGGAGAAGAACTGTTAGCTAAAAAGTTGATTACAGCTTGGATGAAAGATCCTTCGCTTGCATTAGTGTTGAGAAAGGCAATGGAAATTCATCCAGAGGCTGACTTATTTGAGCCAGTCGTTGAGGCTATTTTTTCTCGCAGTAGTTATTCGAATCGCGCAAAAGTAAATGACATTATTACAGCGCAAATGATGGATTACTTGCTAGCAGACATATTTAGATGCGGCCTTGATTTTACATTGTCATTTCAGAAGTCAATTTACCCAAGTTCGATTAAACCAGACTCTGTGATTGATTTGATTGCTAACTATGCATTAGCAGTTATTGCAAGCGCTAATAAAAGTTCTAAATTTGTTGAAAGACAAGCATTAATGTTACTTTCAGCTACTAATAAACCAGTTATCAAAGAAAAGGCAAATTCGACTCTCCAAAATGAGTTGCACATTATTTTAGCTGGCGCTCAATCAAAGTTTAAGTATGAACACTGCGCTTTATATGAAATCTCAGCACAAATGACGGGAAAGTTTGATATTTATGCTGCTTCTCTTATTAAGTCAATGTGTGATTTTGACGATGTAAATAAAGCTAAGGTGTTGGACGTTTTCGCAAAGAGAGGCGGCCTCTTTTGGAATGCGATATGGAAACAGCTTAAAAAAAGAAAAACTCTTCAAGCGCTTACTAAGAAATTTGATTGGGCAGCTCCTCAATCAAGTGCTCAGCCTAGAGCTAGAAAGCAGCTTTTATCCAAGGTTATTCATTCTGACTCAAATGGGTTTGAGTTTGAGCATGCGCTAATAAAGTTAGCATTGAGTTTATTACAAGCAACTCAACAGGAGAACTCTTTAAATACACCGATACTGGGTGCCACACCGGCTGAAATAGAAATTAAATTGGATGCGGTTACAAGATGGTCTGAGTTGTGGAGACCGTCAGTTAATATTGCTGAGTCTAAGCGAAAAGGAACTGTACCATTTAAGGACCCTCGATATGAGTTTCCAGAATGGATTGATAAAAATAGCGAAAGTAAAAAGGTCATTTATTGGATAGGTATTATATTAAGGGCCTCTGTAATTGGTAGTGCAGACTTTACAACTAACCGGTGGAAGCAAGGTGATATCGTCGCTTATAAAGGAGTGAAAACAAGTTGGTTTAAAAGGCGCATGGGTATGATGCATTCGCCTGAGACTTTAACTGGGGAATATTCTACAGTCACAGACTGGTTTTCAGACTTATTAATTCGTTGCTTACAGTGGCCAGGGTTCGAATCAACATTTGTGAGTGATTTAGATGTACGGTCTATAGAGTGCTTAGAAACATTTGAATTTTGCTTGAGAAAAAGATTGAGCTATTTAAATAGTCTTATTTGTCACTCTTCTTCTTTACCTGCATTACCAACGAGAGTTGCAAGACCCAGCAAACGTAACTACTTTAGGATTGCAACAGTTCAGCAGCTTTTGCCTATGTCGTCGGACTTTAATGTTTCTGATCCTGAACTTAATAATCCAGTCTATAGGATTAAGCACCGTGAGCACTTATCTTCGGTTTGTAAACTAACGTTAAAAACTTTAGAAAGTAAAGCGCAAGCTCAAGGTGAAAAAACTAAACCGTTTGCTGACTTAATTGTTTTTGCAGAAGTAGCTGTGCATATTGATGATCAAGATCTCATTAAACGACTTGCTGATACAACTGGTGCTATTATTTTTGCCGGATTGGTATTTACTAATCATGAAGGAAAGTTAGTTAATGTAGCTAGGTGGTTTATACCTGATTATAGAGAAAGCGGAAGGCAATGGGTGATTAGAGATCAAGGTAAAGAAAACATGACTCAGGATGAGCTTGCTCTTGGTATTACTGGTTATAGGCCTTGTCAGCACATTTTAGAATTACATGGGTATGATGAAGGGCCTTTCAAAATTAGTGGGGCTATTTGTTATGACGCGACAGATATAAAGCTAGCCGCGGATTTAAGAAATACCACAGATTTATTTGTAGTGGTTGCTCACAACCAAGATGTAAACACCTTCGATAATATGGCTGCTGCTCTTCAATATCATATGTATCAACATATCGTTATTTGTAATATTGGCGAATTTGGAGGCTCTACGATACAAGCTCCTTATAAAGAACGATATGACCGTTTAATATCTCATGCGCATGGAAGTCAACAAATATCAATTAGTACTGCTGATATTGACTTAGCAGCTTTCACAAGAAAAATAAAAAAATATAGAGCCGTTAAAACTAAACCAGCAGGAGTAAATAGATGACATGTTTTGAAACAGGTTTTGCCGTTTTATTAAATATTGAGACTTGGAAAAACTGGGTTCCAATTATTAGTTTATTTGTGGCAATAGGGGCTTTATCTATTGCTTTCTGGCAAGTTCAGGTAGGGCGCAATACTTCGGCTTCAGCACAAGCGCATGGAATATATCAGCAGTATTTAGCACTATGTATCGCTCATCCTAAACTTGCAAGCGGTGACTGCGTTGCTGAAGGAGAAGATGATCCTGAATACGCAAAATATACGTGGTTTTTCTCAAGTATGTTATTCGCTTTTGAACAAGTATTAGAGGCTAAACCAAATGATGAAAAGTGGGTTGCTACAATTAAGTCACAGCTCGAGAAGCATAAAATTCACTTAGTAAAGTCAAGTACAGCGGCTAGTAACCATTGGCATGAAGATTTAGAGAAAATTATACAAGAAGTGAAAGCTTAAATATTAATTAGATAAAGGTATGTGTTATGAGATCTGTTAGAAAAGTATTAGCTAAAGCATTATATGATACTTCTGAGTTAGCGTATGATCTTACGGGAGACTCCATAAATGCTCTACCAGAGTACTTCTTGTCAGTAAAAATAGCAGAGCATTTACATGACCACTTTCATAGTTTCTCTTTTTCTATGGAAGATTCAATTCCCGAGCTTGCTGAAGAAATTGGTATGGATATTGAGGACGAATCTTTTGAGTATCGTTTAACGGGTAAAGCAGATTTAGTAGTGCGTAGCAAAAAGAGTAGAAGATTAAGGCATGTAGTCGAGTTAAAAAGAAGTCTTGGGATAGATGGAATTAGAAATGATGCATTAAGGCTTGCTTGGATTTGTGCTAATACTCCTTTAGGGCATCGAGCTGAAAAAAATTATTTAGTTGTAGCTACACATAAATCGGAGTTATTTTTTATTAAGCGATCACAAGAAATACAAAAATGGATCAATGAGTCTATCGGCGAGGGAATAGTTAAAATTGTTTTTGAACCTGTTGATTTAACTTTTTTAACTAGTACACATAGAAATGGACGAGGTAGAAGCTTATTCGGAGGAGTCTGGGAGTTTAAGTATATTGCTTAAATAGTTAATAATTAATTTAAATTTAACTAGGTGCCAAATAGCATCGTTAAAAATCACTCAGATATTGTTGCTAATAAGGATTGTTTAATTAATGAATCTTGATAAAAACCATGCATTAAAGGTTTTGCAGTTTTGGCTACAAACTGAGTTCTTTAATACCTTTGATTTAAAAAATATGCTACCAGGTGCTGATGATGGTTTTTTACAATACACAGCAAGTGATTTAAAAAACGATCCAAATAGTTTGCCTTGGTTTAACCGTCAGCAAATTTGTTTGGCTGGCAAAGATTATCATCCCAATAAAGCATATAGCTATACTCTTTATATTGGCATTTTTAATCGTAACGAGTTTGCACAGCAGACGAAAGAGTACTTTAAAGGCTTAGCAGATAATCACTCCATGAATTCTCAAAAAGAGGAAGACTGGCATCAGCGACGTGATGATGGCGGTATTACTTGCTGCGCTAAAATTAAACTAAATGCACAAGCTGAGCTTAAACTTGATTCTCTTGAAATGTCTACTGCGCCATGGGCTTTAGGGAAATTATTAAAGGGTGAAATAGATAGTCTGCGAAAAAGTGATTTTGACCAAGACGTAGAGGACTTTTCTGATAAATTAAAAAAAATTCATCAGTTAGCTAGAAACATTAAACACGAAACTAATACAAGTGATGCATTTACCCATTTTGAGCTATTTGAAATCTTAAAGTTTTTGTCCCAGTGGGCAGGATTCAAACCAAATGAAACATGTTATTCCTTAATAGTGCAATTAAACAATGCACCCAGAGAGCCAGCTCCTGAAAGTTCAAAATTGATTACTGATGCTGCCTTAGAAAAGTTACGTAAACTTACTGATTTATTAAAAGAAGATAGCTCGGATGTTGAGGAAGTAGTCGCAGAATCTGTCGAGCAGCTTGATTCACACACTAATGAAAATGATGTGCCTATACTAAATAGTTTTTTTATTGAAGATATAGCCCGTTCTATTAAATTGGTAGAAAAGAATGAGCTAGATACTAGTTCTCCGTTGTATTCATATTTACTTAATAAACCAAACTATTATGCAGATTTATTGAGTAAATCAGGCGAGAGTATTATTAAGCAAAAGCTTTCTCATGATTATACGCCCTTAGGGCGATGGCCAGATAGCGCTAAGCATACTATGAGTTTAATGCAGCAGTTTTCGATAAATACAGCTAGTGACCATATAAAAGCTGGTGGCTTATATTCAGTGAACGGTCCACCAGGTACTGGTAAAACAACTATGCTGCGAGACATTATTGCGGCTAATATTGTTAAGCGCGCAAAAGTGCTGTCTCGATTAAAAAGCGCTAAAGGTGCATTTTCTAAAACAAAGAAAATAAAAATAGGTGATGAGGCCTCTTCAATACAAGTACTTAAACCTGCACTCACCGGTTTTGAAATGGTTGTTGTTTCTAGCAACAATAATGCTGTTGAAAATATCACGAAGGAGCTGCCTCAAATTAAGGCGCTAGGGAATGAGTTTAATTGCTTAACCTATCTTCAATCAGTGGCTCAAAAAGTAGCAGCCGATGTTGAAATAAAACAAAAACGTTTAATAGGTCTTGAAGAAAAAGATAACTGTTGGGGCATGATTGCAGCTGCATTAGGAAATAGTGGCAATAGAAAGCGCTTCACGAATAAAGTGTTCTTCGATAAAACAGATAAGATGCAGACCGATGAGGTCTCTAAAAGCTATACAACTTTGGTTGATGGTATTAAATTATTAAGCCAAAAAGGCGAACCTGAAACATTATTTAAAGATGCACAACAGCTATATGTAAAAGCAGAAAAGGCGGTAAATAAAGCGATAGCAGATTTACATCGTTTAGAAGCGCTTACTGGGTTAAAGCATAGTTTAGAGCAACTAAAGCAAAAGTGCTTAGAGGGTGAAGTCAGCTATAAAAAATGTCATTTTTTTGCATCAAAGCTTCATCAGAAATGTTTGCCTTGGTGGCATTATCGTATCTTTAAAAGCTGTAAACTAAGGGTGTTATATAGTGCATTCTGTTTACGAGTTGAACAAAGAAAGAGAGCTTTTGAAGCTTTAAAAATCCAAGTAGTAACACTCGAAGCTAAAGTACATGCTGAGGAGAGTGCGTGTAAAGAAATTCTGGCGCTTCATCCTGATGTGATGTTTGTATCAGCTAACGATGACTTAAATACAACAGTCCACCAGCGCAAGGCGTTTGGGCACAGTCAAACACTTAATAAACTTCGCTCTGAATTAACGATTGCAGCTTTTAACCTGCATGAAGCTTGGCTAGTGGCGAGTTACAATAATGGCCTGAGTCAAACTCTCAATAAACTCCCTGATTTATTGCAAGACAAAATTACTAAATCAGACGATGCGAAATTAATGTGGCAATTGTTTTTTATGATCTGTCCGGTAGTCTCTTCTGCGTTTGCATCGGTAACGAATCAGTTTTCAAGCTTTGGGCAAGGTGATATAGGTTGGTTATTTATCGATGAGTCCGGCCAAGCCGCACCGCAGCTAGCCGTTGGGGCATTATTACGAGCAAAACGTGCTGTAGTTGTTGGCGATCCACTACAAATTGAGCCTGTATTTACTATACCGCCAGACATAGTTGAATTTTTGGGAGAGCGTTTATTACAAGATGATTGGCTTGACTGGTCGCCCTCTTTGACTTCAGTGCAGGAACTTGCCGATAGAGTAAACCCTTACGGAACTTCGCAAATAGCATATGATAAATGGCTGGGTAGCCCTTTGCGTGTGCATCGTCGTTGTAGTGATCCTATGTTTTCAATATCAAATCAAATAGCTTATAACAATAAAATGATTCATGGTTTAGATGATATAGCTGAGACAGAGTCATTTATATGGGGCCCTAGTAGCTGGTTTGACGTTAGTGGAGCAGAGCAGAGTAAACATTTTGTCCCTGAGCAAGCTGAATATGTACTCTCAATGCTTTATGATTTCATCAATAGAGAAGATCATTTACCTGACTGCTATATCATTTCGCCATTTTCGAATGTTAAAAAGGGCGTGATTAAATACCTCAATAAACATTTTTCACACCAGCAATTTAGTGAGTCCGAGTTTAAAACTTGGCTAGTTGGGCGTGTAGGAACTGTTCATACGTTCCAAGGTAAAGAAGAAGAATTAGTAATTTTTGTTTTAGGTGCAACTGATAGTGCAGGGGCTGCTAAGTGGGCTGCTAGTAAACCTAATTTACTCAATGTTGCTGTTACAAGAGCTAAAAAGCGAGTTTATATAATTGGCTGCTATAACCAATGGGCTGGACTGCGGTATTTCACTGATGCAATAGGTTTGCTAGAACCTGCGGATAAAATACATGCCGATAAAAGAACCCTTTTAAAAGGACAAATCGTTTATGACCATGCCTAGACCTGTACGAATATTTCATATTACTGCGATTGATAACTTGTCGATGATTTGTCAGCACGAAGCATTGTGGAGTAAAACGAAGTCAACTGGATTAGGTATTACATACAATAATATTGCACATAAAGGCGCGCAAAGCACTCGTGCTAACAAAAAGGTGATTAACCCTCCTGGTGGAAGTATTCATGATTATGTGCCTTTTTATTTTGCACCACGTTCACCAATGTTATCTGCAATTCATAATGGGCGAGTAGAGGGATGTAAGTATAGTCAAACAGATATTATTTATTTCGAATTAACAATCGAGGAAGCTTATCGCTCAGGTATGCGTGAGTATATATTTTTTGATCGAAATGCGACTATTGCGTATAGCAAACCAAGTACGGACTTAAAACAATTACATACATTAATTGACTGGGAACTTCTAACTGAACAGCCTAGTTTAGATGGATATTGTAAATTTTTTCATGCAGTGCCTACTAACCCTCGATATACACAAAGGCTAGAAAAACGTATGGCGGAATTTTTGATAAAAGAGCAAGTACCACTTAATTGGGGAGTACGAATTTGTGTAGCTAACCAAACAAAAGCGGAAGAAGTTAATGCTATTTTGAGACGCTTTGAGTTAGACTTGCCAGTAGTTGTTATGCCAGCTTGGTATTTTTAAGAGTTATTTTGGGGCTGTATGAGTATTAAATCAGTAGAGGGCAATCTTTTACAACAGCAAAATGTTGATGCTATAGTCAATACCGTTAATTGTGTTGGCGTTATGGGTAAAGGTATTGCGTTACAGTTTAAAAAGAAATGGCCAAGTAACTACAAAGCTTATGCGACAGCCTGTAAAGCTGGAGACGTTGCCCTAGGTAAAATGTTTATTTTTGAACTGGGTGCACTTGCCACTCCTCGGCTTATTATTAATTTCCCAACAAAAGGTCATTGGTGCAGTGATTCTCGCTTAAAAGATATTGAGGCGGGTTTACAAGATTTGGTTGCTTGCATTAAAGAGTTAAATATTCAATCTATTGCTATTCCACCTTTAGGTTGTGGTAATGGTGGGCTCGATTGGGAAATAGTAAAACCTTTAATGTTAAGGTATCTGACTAACATTCCAGAACTTGATGTTTATTTATATGAACCGACAGATTCTATAAAAGCACAAGACATGCAAACAAGTACCCCTAAGCCAAAAATGACTCCAGGTAGGGCTGCAATTTTAGCTCTATTACAATCGTACCAATCAGTTAGTTATGGCTTATCAAAAATTGAAGTGCAAAAGCTTGCCTACTTTTTACAGGCAGCTGGTGAAGATATGCGACTTAACTTTGTTAAAGATAAGTTTGGTCCTTATGCTGATGCGTTAAGGCATGCTTTAAATGCAATGGATGGTCATTATATTCAAGGTGTTGGTGATGGGGTTGTTGAGTCAGAGATCCGTCCAGTTGAAACTACACTCGAAGATGCAAAGTTATTTTTAGCAAGCTCTAACCCTGAAATAAGTTCTAGAATAGCGCGTGTTACAGATTTAATTGAAGGGTATGAGTCACCATATGGTGTAGAGTTATTAGCGACAGTTCATTGGGTTGCTAAACAAGAGCATGCAAACACACCTGAGCAAGCATTTATGGCTATTCAAAATTGGAATGAGCGTAAGAAGAGCTTAATGTCTTTAGAGCATGTAACTTCCTCGTGGGAGCAACTTAAGGGTCATGGTTGGTTATAGCAGATAAGGTTAAAGCTGCGCCTTTTATAGGTGCAGTATTTCTTTATGCCCCAGTAATTAAATATAGAAACTTCCATAACTATTCTTCGATATTCAATTTTTAATTATTTTTACTTATTTTTACTTATTTTCTTACATCGCATTTCAAACGAGTGGAAATGAAATTTTGTTACACTCTATGTTACACCTTTCGGTTTTAGTGTTTGCTAAATAACTTTAAATCAACAGCTTGGCTTGTTGTTTTGGTGGTTGCAGGGGCTACCAATTAAATCAATGAGTTATATTTTAACTTCCCTTCCTTATACTTTGTGTATAGCATATATGTAGTAGTGCTGCACTTTTTAATTAAAGGCGTTTAAAGCTTCTTGCTCACATTTTTCACGCTCTGAAACCATGGCTTCAAAGTCGGCTTGAATTTGTGCTAGAACAGTTGGTGGGTTAAGTCGTTTGATTCTTTTAAATTGAATGCTTTCTTCTTCATCATAGGCGAGTATTGCTAAAGTGATTTTTTCGCGTTCGATACCATTTGAAAATATTCCTTCGGCATCTAATTGTATGAGCACTTTTTCCATTGTCGTAAGCCATTGATGCCAATTATCCATTGCTTCTATATCTGATTGAAACAAATCAATGCTGTCTTCTAGTTTTTGGCACTCTAGAGTTGTTTCATCAAAGTATTCGGAATAATCCTCAAGCATCGGGTAGTCTTCTGGATTCCATTTAGCCATGTAAAAGCTACTTACATCGTTGTTGTACTCTGCTTCAAATACTTTTTTTAAATCCGATAAGGTATTAAACATTGGCAGTAGTGAGTAGCTACCTGTGTGGTAAAAGCCCATTACATAAAGATCGTTACCGTATTTTTGTATAATGTTTTTAAATGCTTTTTTGGTATCTTGGTAAAGTGTTTTTTCGAAGTTTTTAGTATCTAACATGAGGTCATTATTTCTTTTATTATTACAGAAATTTATATGAAAAAGAGAGCGATTAAAACTCACTCTACTAAAATGAAATAACCAGAGCTATTATATAACTCTGGTTATTGTAAGTTAATATTAACCATCACTTGTAATTTTATCAATCAATTCACTAAGAACAGCTTCTGCTTTACTTGTTTCTACTTGGCAAGTGCCTGCATTTAAATGGCCGCCGCCGCCGTATTTAAGGCACAGTTCGCCAACATTGGTGTTTGAACTGCGGTTAGTTATTGATTTACCTATGGCATACACTACATTTTGCTTTTTAAGGCCCCACATTTTATGAATCGAGATATTGCAGTCGGGGTACATGGCATAAATAACAAATCGGTTTGTGGCGTAAATTGTTTCTTCCTGAGTTAAATCAAGGACTACTAAGTTTTTATGAACGGTAGCGCATTGAGAAATTTGCTCTTTGGCTTTTTCGTTATGCTCGTTATATAAAGCAACACGTTCGGCTACGTCTTCCATTTGCAGGATTTCTTCGATGCTCTGATCTTTACACGCATCAATCAGTTTCATCATTAATTGGTAATTTGAAATTTTAAACTCGCGAAAACGGCCAAGTCCAGTTCGCGCATCCATAATAAAGTTCATTAATACCCAATCGGTTGGGTTTAATATTTCGTCTTTTGAAAACTGAGCAGCATCGCCTTTGTCTACCGCGTCCATCATTTCAACAGAAATATTTGGAAGTTTTTCAGCGCCGCCATAATAGTCATAAACTACGCGAGCTGCTGATGGGGCTTTTGGGTCAATAATATGGTTTTTTATGTCGCTTGAGTTGCGAACGGTTTCGCTAAGGTGATGATCGAATGCTATATGACAGCCTGCAACGTAGGGGAGGTTGGTCGTAATGTCGTTTTCGGTAATGTCTATTTTGCCATCTTGCATGTCTTTTGGATGAACAAATAAAATATCGTCAATTAGGTCTAAGTCTTTGAGCAATACGGCACAAACTAAGCCATCAAAATCGCTGCGAGTGACTAGTCTAAATTTATTATTGGGCATAGCTATTCCATCTTTTTAATTGAATTATCAATTAAGTGTAACAGCTAAATTTTTTTTTGAGAGGTTAGCTTAAAAAAATTATAAAAAAAAGCCAAAACGTTAGTTTTGGCTTTTGCTTAGCAAGTTTGTATGTGTGGTAAATAGGCTATGCGCCTGGGCCACATTCCATACATGAATTTACAATGTCTGGGCCAAATTTAAGTTTGGCGTTTAAGTCGCGAAGAGCGGTGCGTAACCCTTCTTCAATTACTGGGTGGTAAAATGGCATGTCAAGCATTTCTGGTACTGTCATTTTGTTTTGTACAGCCCAAGCTAATAAGTGAGCGATGTGTTCGGCTTGTGGGCCAATAAATTCTGCACCTAAAAATAAGCCTGTGCCTTGCTCTGCATATACACGCATATGACCTTTGTTTTTAAGCATTACTCGGCTACGGCCTTGGTTTTCAAAGCTTACTTCGCCTACTTCAAAACAACCGCATGGGCCTAATCGGTCAGTAATTTGCTTGTAGCTTTCGCCTACCATTGCTATTTGTGGGTCGCTAAATACAGCTGCAATTTTTGCTCTGCGCAGACCTATACGTACATCTGGGAAGCGCCCTGCATTTTGACCTGCAATAGCACCTTGGTCAGATGCTTCGTGTAACAGTGGTAGCATGTTACTTGCATCGCCTGCTATAAATATGTTCGACTCACCACACTGCATTGTGTGTGTGTCTGCGTGCGGTACGCCGCGTTCATCAAGTTCAATGCCTGTGTTTTCAAGGCCTAGTTTATCTACGTTAGGTACTCGGCCTGTGGCTGCAAGTACGTAGTCAAACTGTTCGGTGTGTTTTTCACCTTGTTTGTCGGTGTAAGTTAGCTGTGCTTTGTCGCCAACTTGCATCATGTCAGATACGTTTGAGTCGGTATCTACAAAAAATTCTTCAGCAAAAACAGTATTTGCGTAGTCTTTTACTACTGGATCTGTAAGTGGGCCAATTGCGCCGCCTACACCAAATAGTTTTACATTTACGCCTAGTCGGCTAAGTGCTTGGCCAATTTCAAGACCTATTACACCAGGGCCAAATACAGCGACTGATTCTGGTAGGTCATCCCAATCAAATACGTCGTCGTTTATAATAAGTTTGTCACCAAAGTTATTAAATACGCCAGGGTATGAAGGGCGTGAACCGGTGGCAATTACAAAGCGTTTTGCTGTAATAATTGTATGGTCGTCTATTTGTACGCGGTTTGCGTCTAAAAATTTAGCGTAACCACGAATTTTATCACCATCTGGTAATTCATCTACGGCTTCTACTACGAATCCTGCAAAACGATCTCGTTCACTTTTAACGCGTGCCATAACTGCTTTGCCATCAATGACAGGCTTTGAGCTATGAACACCAAATGCAGGTGCCATTTCAATTGCGTGTGCGGCTTCGGCGGCTGCAATCAATAACTTGCTTGGCATACAACCAACACGTGCACATGTGGTGCCGTATGGGCCTGATTCGATCATTAATACATTTTGTGTGAACTGTTTAGCATTACGATAAGCACTTAAACCAGCAGTGCCAGCGCCTATAACAACAACATCGGTTTGCAATTCTTTCATAGTGGTATCCTTTATTATTTTCAATCTAAGCGATGAGATTGATATAGAGGGGCGCGTACGCCCCTGCTATTTTTTACTTAATTAAGCAAAGTATTTTTCTAAGTCGTCTGAACCACCGATGTGCTTACCACCAATGAATATTTGTGGAACAGTGTCACGACCAGATACAGCTTTTAGACTTGTTAGTGATGCGCCTGCACCCATAACAATCTCTTCATATGCGAAGCCTTTTTCTGCAAGAAGCTCTTTTGCTTTTTTACAAAAAGGACAGCCAGGTTTAGTAAAGATGCTTACAGGTTCTGGTTTAGCTTGCTTAGGGTTGATGTAATCAAGCATTGTGTCTGCGTCAGATACTTCAAACGGGTCACCTGGTAAATCTGGTTCGATGAACATTTTGTCAACCACGCCATCTTTAACAAGCATAGAGTATCTCCAGCTGCGCTTACCAAAGCCTAGATCGTTTTTGTCTACTAACATGCCCATGCCGTCAGTAAATTCGCCGTTGCCGTCTGGTAATAAAGTAATGTTTTGCGCTTCTTGATGCTCAGCCCATGCGTTCATTACAAAGGTATCGTTTACTGATAAACATACAATTTCGTCAACGCCGTTTTGCTTAAGTACGCCTGCTAATTCGTTGTAACGTGGTAAGTGAGTTGATGAACATGTTGGTGTGAATGCACCAGGTAGTGAAAACACTACAACCGTTTTACCTTTAAAAATTTCATCTGTTGTTACTGATTTCCATTCGTTATTTTGACGAGTTGCAAATGTAACACTTGGGACTGTTTGACCTTCGATATTGTTTAACATAGTTTTTTGTTCCTCTTGATTTGTTGATAGCCATTATGGCGAACAATTAAATATAGTTCCAATCGTTTGTTTGTATTAAACTGATAGTTATAAACTATCATGCGGAGCTGAATATGAACTTAAAAGATTTTGAATATGTAAAAGCAATAGCGCAATACAAGCACTTTCGCAAAGCTGCCAATGCATGTTTTGTAAGTCAGCCTACATTAAGTGGCCAAGTAAAAAAACTCGAACATGAGCTTGGCGTTACTTTATTTGACCGCTCAACTAAACAAGTTACGTTAACAGCAAAAGGTGAACGTTTGTTGACGCAAATAGAGATTATTTTAGAACAAACGCAAATACTCAAAGAACTTGCTGCTACTTCTAATGAGCCTCTACAAGGTAAATTAACTATTGGTATTATTCCTACCATTGCGCCTTACTTGTTGCCTGCGTTATTAACATCAATGAAAGCGGCATTTATTGATAGTCAGTTTTCGTTTATTGAGATGCAAACAGCAACAATTTTAGAAGCTTTAAATAATGGCGAACTCGACTTTGCTATTTTAGCCGATGTGCCAGAGCTTATTAATTACCATACGGTTGCTTTATACAAAGAAGATTTTTTAGTGGCGGTATCACAAGATAACGCGCTTTCTAAGCATAAAAAAGTGGCGCTGAACGACCTTCAAGGATGCAGCCTACTAATGTTAAGTGATGGTCATTGCTTTAAAGATCAAGCCCAAAAGTTTTGTTTTTCTGCGGGAGTCGATATATCTAATCAGTATAAAGGTAATAGTTTAGAAACATTATTAGCGTTAGTGGCCATGGATGACGGTATTACATTTGTACCAAAACTGGCATGTACCGACCGTGTAGGGATTGATTACTTGCCTATATTCCCTAATCAGCAGCGTAATGTGGTGTTTGCATGCAGAAAGCATTATCCGCATTTATCGGGTGTAGAACAATTGGGCAAGTGGTTATCGGCTCACCCTAATTTAAAAGCTAAATTAACTAAAGATCTTGGCTGATTATTTCTACTACATCGTTAATTTGCACGCCAGGTAGTGGTTTGTCATCAATACTGACAGCTACTGCAGTTTGCTGATAAAGCTGCTCAACGCGAATTTTATTAAGCGTGGTGATGGTGTGTGGCATAACATTACCTGCCGCGTCGGTTAAATAGTTATGGTGCGCAATGCTTAGCATCTGGCCTTTTTTCAAACCATGAGCTTTACCTAAATTAATAACAATTTTGCTATTTTCCATGTGCATTATTTTGCCTTGAGTTGGCAAACACGCCATGGCTGCTTGAATGTCATAACTTACTGCTTGGTTGATATCGGTTATGCTTTGCCCATAAGGCGATTGCCAAAACCTATCACTATTAACGTCAACTATGGCTGTTTTTTCAAATGGCCAAATTGCTTGAGTATGGTAACTATTTTGCCAAAGTTGCTCATAGGTAGTGCCATCAAATAATACAAATTCAATGTTGTAACTGCGCTCATACGCCTCGTCTTGCCAAAATGCATAATCGTTATTGAGTTTGTCGCTAGTTGAAAGGCTGGTTATTTGGCTAAGCAGTACATATTGAGCGTTACTGCGCGAAGATATTTCTTCTAATTGGGCATTTGAATAGTCGTGCTGCTGCGAAAAGTACTTATCAACGCTTATTGCATTATTATAGTAAGCAATAGGTACTGCGCTCATTTTTGATTTTTGCAGGGAAGTAAAAATATTTTTGCTAATCGCTTTGCTTACGTCAAATATTTGACCAATTTTGGCGTGTTCACGATGAACAAGTTGGCTTTGTGTAACGGCCACAAACTTATTAAAACTATTTTGTGGGCATTGCTCTGTTTGAGAAAAAATATCGAGCCGTAATGTAACGGCAAATTTATTGTCGTATTTATTTTCGCTGACCAGTTCAATTTTTTGAATTTCTCCGTGGCTGCTAATTTTTAGCTGATCTTGCATCAACACGCCATCTACCAACGTTTGCACAGAGCTAACCCGTGCGCCAGAGAATACTAATGCCTGTGTAATCGCATCTTTTATAGCTGCAGATTTAGCCGCGCTTGTATCACCATTTTGGACGTTCGCGTGACCCGTTGATTCATACCACTGTGCTTTAGTAAAAGGGGAGAACGTTAATAATGCCGTTGCACTTAATCCTGCAAATGCCAATGATAAAAACGACTTCATAATTTTACTCCAATTAAACGTTAGCTATTAACTAGGTAGAGCAAGGACTGTACCAATGTTATTTGGTAATTATTAGTAATGCTATAAATGGCATTAAACGTGCATATGTACTGCTAATTACTATACAAGGGCTAAATGCTATGCGAGCAATTTCATTACTTATTACACTTGGGTGTTTAACCTTAGGTGGTTGTAGCAGCGTTTTTGATAAGCATGTTGAATATAAATATGTAGAGCCAAATAATTACCCCGTTTTAAAAGCGATAGGGTATGCACCTATTAGCTTGCAAAAAGGTGCTAACTTGTCGCAAAAGCAACTTATGGCCATTAAGGCTTCTAAGCTTGAAGCTTACCGGGAGCTTACTGAGCAAGTCTATGGGCAAAAAATTACCGCAGGAACAACGGTGGAAGGCTCAATTGCTCAAGACGATTACTTAGAAAGTAAAGTGCAGGGGCTTATTAAAGGTGCACAAATAATTAAAACTTACGCAGTAGATGATACTTACGTGACCGAGCTTGAGCTTAATATGAAGCGTGTGCACGATTTATACATAGGTGAAGTAAAACCACGCGAAGTTAAAAAAGTAACGTACTACTAAAAAAGTTATTCAAAATATCTCATCCTCCTATATTGAGTGCTATGCTGTTGTTAGGATTAATTTTAAGCAGATTGCGTAGTGCTCAACAGATGTATTTTATTGCCACTTATATTAACAGTGGCTCTGTAAATGGCGATTAAGCCAAGTCATTTAAATCCTCAATTATTTATATGGTGCAAAGCCAATTTGCGCTACCTATTGCTGTTTTTTGTACTCTCCAGTGGTGTGCTTGCAAGCCGACTAACTATTCAATTTAATACCTTTATAGAGCTCATGGGTCAAAAATACGGGCCTGCGCGAGCGGCGGTTGCACGCAACTGGCAAAGCATGTTGGTGCAAACTCAAAACAAGCCAGAGCAACAACAAATTCTTATTGTTAATGATTTTTTTGCGCGTAATTTACGCTACCAAACAGATATTTTGCTTTGGAAACAAAACGATTATTGGGCAACCCCTTTAGAAACATTAGGCAGAGGCCTCGGTGATTGTGAAGATTACGCAATAGCAAAATATATAAGCTTAAGAGCGTTAGGTGTGAGCGACGACAAGTTACGCCTTATTTATGTAAAAGCAAAAATTGCGGGCACTAACAAGACACAAGCGCATATGGTGTTAGGTTATTTTGCTACACCAAACGCTCAGCCACTTATTTTAGACAGTTTAATAACAAAGGTTTTACCTGCTGCAAAACGTGTAGATTTAAGCCCTGTTTTTAGCTTTAACAGCCAAGGTTTATGGGCTAATAATTCAACCAAAAGTGTAGCCAGCCCAACAGCAAGACTTTCACGCTGGCGTAAAATTTTGGAGCAGACAACCCAAGAAGGAGTTATGTGGTAATGGCATCATTTTCCTTATCTAAGTATCTTAAAAAACGAAAAATAACACTCAGGCAAGAGCTATGGATTGCATTATTAATTGTTATTTTTGTGGGCTTTATAAGTAGTGTTTTAATTAGTACTAATTCGGCTAAAAGTTATTTTTCGACCCAGCTGTACTTAAAAAATGTAGATAACGCCAGCTCACTTGCGTTGATGATCAGTCAATTAGACAAAGACCCCGTTGAGCTTGAATTATTAGTTTCAGCCACATTTGATACCGGTCACTATAAGCGAATAGAGCTACAAAACCCGAATGGTGAGGTGATTGTTAAACGCACATTTACCGATGAGCTTAAAGCGACGGCTCCTAAGTGGTTTAGGGCAATGTATGGATTAAATGTTCAACCAGGAGTTGGGCAAGTAAATAATGGTTGGCAGCAATTTGGAACTTTGTTTATAGAAAGCCATAGTCAATATGCTGAGCAAGCCTTATGGGAAAGTGCGCTTAAACTATTTTTTAGTTTTTTAATTGTCGCTTTTTTTGCTTGTATAGTTAGTGCTTACTTTTTAAGTAGAATATTAAAACCACTAGATGATGTTGTGTATCAGGCTAACGCATTTGGTGAAAAACGTTTTATTAAATCGAGCGTCCCTCGTACATTTGAGTTTGCGCGTTTAGTGCAGTCTATGAACCAATTATCTACCCGTTTTAGTCGTATTATTAAAGAAGATAGTAAACGTTTAGAAGAGCTTAGATTTAAATCACAACACGATGAGCTAACTGGTTTAGCAAATAGAGAATACTTTGGTGCAACGCTTGAGGCCCACTTACAAAAATCGAAAGATCATGCCCATGGCGCCTTGTTTTTATTTCGGGTTGTAAACCTAGATAAAATGAGCGAACAAATTAGCCGTGTAGAAATGGTTAATTTCTTACGTCGTTTTTCGCAGGTTTTAATCGAGTTTTTAGAATCAAATGAAGCACACTTTTCAGAAAACTACATAGCTCGAATATCACATAATGACTTTACTGTACTGTTTAGTGATACTGATGATATTGAAGTATTGAGTGAAAAAGTAGTTAGGCTTCATGAATCTTTTATTGAAGAGTATAAAAATATTGAATTAGCTATACCGCATAGTTGCACTTACATACAAAAGAATGACACGCGGTTTGATGTATTAAAACGAGCCGATGAACTTTTAAAATCAGCCGATAATAAACCAGGTGTTCAAGCAAAAGTAAGTGACAATAAACAAAAAAGCGAGTTATTTGATGATGCAACGAGTTGGCAAAATGCAATAGAAGAAGCTCTAGATAACAAAGCGCTAGAAATTAACACATACCCAGTAACGAGTTTTACGGGGCAGTTGATGCAAAATCAATTAGGACTGAGCCTAGAGCTTGGCGGGCAAGTATATAGGGCAGGTTATTATTACCAATGGGCAAATCGCTTAAAGTTATTAGCGCGTTTAGATTGGGGATTAATTAAGGCGTTGGTTGCTCAGTATAGTATTGAGCCACCAAGTGAGCTGATTTCGGTTGAGTTATCTGCCCAAACATTACTTGATGATGCTGCGCTTGCTTCAATTCTTACCTATCTATCAGCATTTCCTGATTTAGCCTCTAAAATTTGCTTTGATATACGAGAAAGTATTGCCGTCAGCGAAATTAAAATATTTAAAGGCTTTTGTGAAGATGTAAGGTGTATGGGCGCTAAGGTGGCGTTAAAACGTGTAGGCCCTGAGTTTACTAAAATTGAAAAAATTCAGGAGTTTGGGCTTGAAATGATTAAGGTTGATAGCGTTTATGGGCACAACATTAGTTACAGCCAAGATAACCAAACATTCCTGCGAGGGGTATGTACGTTAGCGCACTCTATTGGTATTAAAGTGGTCGCACAAGGTGTTACCAGTCAAGATGACCTCGATACACTTATTAACTTAGGCTTTGATGGGGTTATTAAAGAGTAAGTAGTAGGCATTAACCGTGCGGTTAATGCCCTTTTACAACTAACATTAATTGGATGCGGTCGCGTACTTTTAGCTTATTAAATATAGAACCCATATGCTCTTTAATCGTACGCTCTGTAATATTTAAAGATTCTGCAGCCTGTTTATTAGTAGCGCCAGTTACAACAATATCAACTACTTGGCGTTCTCTTTTGGTGAGTAAATCAAGCTCGCATGTACTCGCATATTTAAACGGTGTATTTGATAAAGCTCCCACTAAATTAGATAGTAATTGTCCTGGTAACCATATTCCGCCAGAACAAATTGTCTCAAGTACTTGTTCAATAATTACTTTAGTGGCGAGTGCTTCTACGTATCCTCTAGCTCCTGCTTCAAGCGCACTCCTAAGTTGATTTATTTCAAGTTCGTTGGTCATAACAATAACGAGTAAACGTTGTTGCGAATACTTTTTAACGAGCTCAAGCCAGTTCGGTGTACCGGCTAAAACCCAAATAATACTTGATGCCGTTACTCTGTTTGGTTCTTTTGTGCATATTAAACAGCCAGGAAACGCTGCACGCCAGTGCTTCGATTCAAATTCAGGCTGTGTAATAAAAATACTTTGGCGCATTATTTCTCCATTTATTAAATGCTTAACGCTCTGTCATTGCTTGCGATGTAGCTCTAAGAACTGGTTTTAAAAGATACTCAAGTACGGTTTTTTTACCGGTAATAATATCCACTTGAGTGGTCATACCTGGAATAATAGTCAGCTCTTTTGAAAAGTTATTTTTGGTGGTTTTTAGTTGCACCAAATAAAAGGTATTCTCACGATCATCTGTAATGGTATCGGCGCTAATATGTAAAACCTCTGCCTCAAGGCCTCCATATACGGCAAAGTCGTAGGCACTAAATTTTATCATCGCAGATTGCCCAGGGCGTAAAAATGCAATGTCTTTAGGCGGAATTTTTGCCTCTACTACAAGTTGATCGTCAAGCGGGACAATTTCCATAACATCGCTACCGGGCTGTAAAATACCGCCAACAGTATTAACTAATAATCGCTGTACAGTGCCTTTAACAGGAGAACGTATTTCGGTTTGAGTTACTTTATCGGCCAAGCCAGATTCAGTTTCTTTAATTGAATCTAGTCTAAGTAGCGCTTCGGATAGTTCATTGTTCCAACGGTTAATCATAACGAGTTCAACTTCGGTTACTTTATTTTTAGCTTCGTTAATGGCCGAAAGGCTCCTATTTATAACTGCCTTGGTTCTGTTTATCTCGCCGTTTAGATCAACTATTTGGCGCTCTAAACGAATAATATCTATATCTGAGATAGCGCCCGTGCGTAACAATGGGCGAGTAACAGAGAGCTCTCTGTTTGTTAAGCGCAGCGCGCTCGTATGCTGCTCAAGTGCCGCTTTGGCTTCAATATAATCTTGGTGTCGCTGCTCTAGTTGGCGTTTGTGAATACTTACTTGTTGCTCTAATTCTTGGCTGTTACTCAAATAAAGAGAACGTTCATGTTGCACAACTCTAGGCGCATTTTTAATAACAGACTCACTAAATACGAGCTCCTTTTTTTGAGTGAGTGCTCTGAGTCTCGCTACTTTTGCGCTTAACGACTCAACTTTGGATTGGTTTTCTCTAAAGCTAGAAATAAAGCGAGTAGGGTCTATTTTAATGAGTACATCACCCTCATTTACTATTTGCCCCTCTTTTACATTTATTTTTTCGACCATACCACCATCATAAGATTGAATAAGTTGTAATTTATTGGAGGGAATAACACGCCCCTCACCACGAGCAACTTCATCTAAATTAGCAAAGCCAGACCACACAATAAGGCATATAAACGTTAAACAAATTAAATAGAGCAATAACCTAGCGCTTGCTGGCTCCTGTTGCATTTTTTCCCACTGCGCATCGACTACCCAGTCTTGGCTGTTAGGCGGAGAAATCCATCCTTTAAATAGTTTATTAAATATTGATGGCTTGCCTTGTTTTCTTGCTTCTATTGCTCTGCTAACAGATTCAAAGGAGCGCTGTTCAAGTGGTTTTTTATTGTCACTCATGAGGCTTGCTCCACTGTCTTATTATTTAACGCTGCAATTACTTTTTGTTTTGGTCCATCAGCAACTACTTTTCCGTTATCTAAAACTATAATTCGGTCAACAAGCTCAAGTAATGATGAGCGGTGAGTCACCACGATTAAGGTTTTATCTTTAGAATAACCCTTTAAATTATTAATAATTTTACTTTCACTATTATGATCTAGTGATGAGGTTGGCTCATCTAGTAATAGTATTGGAGGGTCGTTAATTATGGCTCTTGCCATACCTACAGCTTGGCGCTGCCCACCTGATAATTGACGACCTTGCTCGCCTACTTGTAAATCAAATCCGTCTGGGTGCGAATTAATTAAATCAAATAATTGGCTTCGCTCACAGGCTTCAATAATTTGCTCGTCTTTGGCATGCCAAGCACTCATGGTGAGGTTGTCTTTCAAGGTTCCATAAAACAGAGCAACGGTTTGTGGTAGGTAGCCAATATTATGACGAAGCTCAGCTGGGTCAATTTGATGTATATCATTATTGTCCATCAAAATTGATCCTGAACAGGGTTCGTATAGTCCTAAAATAAGCTTTTCTAATGTACTTTTACCTGAGCCATTACGTCCTAGAATGGCGACTTTTTCACCTGCTTTAATTTTAAAACTAACGCCGTTGAGCGCATTATGCGATTCGTCAGAGTATTTAAAACATACATCTTTAAATTCTATATCGCCTTTCAAAATAGGGTGGCTTAACCAATGCTTACCAGGTGGACGCTCGACCTCTTTTTCCATAATCTCGTTCAGTGATTGCATTGCTATTGCGGCATGATGATATTGTGCTAAAACAGCGGCCGACTGCCCGATTGGGCCCATAGCACGAGACGATAATAGATAGGCTGCAATTAACCCGCCTTGAGTAAGCTCACCTTCAATAACGAGGTGTACGCCTATTATCATTATTATTACGCCTACGCATTGCTGTATCCATGATGCTGTATTTGATATAGAGCTAGAAACGAGTCGGCTATGTGCGTTTAGTTGTGCAATGTAAATGGTCGACTTTTCCCATACAGACTGTGTTTTACACTCTGAGTGAAAGCTCTTTACATCTTCAATATTGGTTAAGCTTTCGACTAATACAGCATTTCGCATTGAGCTTGCTTTCATTGTTTGTTCTGAAAGAGCCTCAAGTTTGCGGTGTGCGGCTATAGCGTAAGCTAATAATATAAGTGCGCCCGCGATAATAGGTAAACTTAGAGGTACGCCAATAATGGCAATAACAATTAAATACAAAACTACGAATGGTAAGTCGACTAATGCGACAAGTGTTATGGAGCTAAAAAAGTTACGTACAGCTTCAAATGATTGAATGTTGCTAGCAAAGGAGCCTGCGGATGATGGGCGGTTTTTTAGTTTCATACCTAATACCCGCTCCATTATTACAGCCGATACTTTGACATCTATCCTACTGGCAGCAAGCTCTACAAAGTAGCCTCTTACTAAGCGCAAAACAAAGTCAGCAGTGAGTGCTATTAAAATGCCAATGGCAAGTACCCATAAGGTTTCTGTTGCGTGGTTGGGTACTACGCGGTCATATACGTTCATTACAAATAAAGGCATAGCAACCGACAAAAAGCCCAAAGCAACAGCCGAAATAATTACGTCCTTATAAAGTGAGCGGCATTCTTTAATTACTCCCCAAAACCACCCGTCTTTTGATAGTTTTTCAAGTACAGGTGTTCGCTCATCAAATGCAAACTCTGGTTGAGCATAAATAACTAAACCTACACTGTTAGCAGCTAACTCATCAATGCTTTGTTCGATAACTGATTCTGTAAGTTCTGGGTAAATTACACTCACCAACTGTTTATCGTAATCAATAGAATTAATAACACAGGCTTGGTTATCTTTTAAAATTAAGATGGCAGGTAGCAGTGCTGTATTAATTTTTTGTAGTGGCTTATTAACTACTTTTGATTTAAAGCCAATGCGCTTTGCTGCGCGCGAAAAACCTGATGGAGTAAGATTTCCATCAGTTAGAGGAAGTCCATTTAATAGTGCTTCTCTTGAAAACTCTTTACCATGATGACGACATAAAACTGCTAGGCAGTCAACGAGGATGCCACCATGATCAAGTACATCGTTTAATTCCATACACCATCCAATGTTATGTAGAACTGCATACGATTGTTACTAGTAAACCTAAACTCGACTTAAATATTTCATGCCGAGTTTAGGTTATTTACATAACGTTAATTGACTTAGATATCAGTAATTACAGCTTCGATACGTCGATTCGCAGCATTTGCTCTTACTGATATTTCGTTTACACGTGGTTGATCGATGCCATACCCGAACGATTTAACACGTTTAGGTTCTACATCGAATTGCTTAATCAGAATTTCAGCTACGGCAAACGCACGTTTTTCTGATAGTTTACGGTTGTATATACGGTCTCCATCTAAAGAGGCATGACCTTGTATTTCAACCTGTTTAGTTGGGTTCTCTTTTAAAAAATCTGCAAGCCGACTAATTTCTTGAATATATTGAGACCTTACATCGCTTGAGTCAGCAGAAAAAGGAATACCAATTTCTATATTCGAGGTTGATGCGCTATAAATTGTACAACCAGATAAATCTACATTTGTACTCAACGGTGTGCTTGGGCAAGTGTCTTGCTCATTTGGTACACCGTCACCATCATCATCGGTAAAGCTGCTTGCTGTCGTGTCGGTTTCCAGCGGTATATCTAAGTACCTTGGCATAGCCGTTACACTCATGTATGCATTATCTTGCTTAGCTTTTTTTTGAAGAAATGCCTTGCGGCTAAAGGTGGTTGCTACATCGTAACTCGGACAGATATTTTGTGCGTTATGAACAATAGGGTCGTCAGTTAGCTCTTTTAATGTAGGGTATTTATCTGACATCACGTTAAGTGCTGGCAGTAATTTCCCCATTTCTTTTAGCATAGTTAAAATAGCTGATTGACGGTCATAAAGCGCCACTATGTATGAACGTGTTGATTGAAATGATTCGTTTTCGGCATCAAGCACGTCTAGTAGAGTTCGTTGGCCTATATCGAATTGATCCTTATATGCAATTTTAACTTTAGTTGATGATTCGCGGTGTTGATCAAGCGCCGGTAACTTTTGCTCTAATATAGTGACGTTGTAATAAGCAATTTGCAGACTCTGACGAATATCAATACAAGACTGATCGCGTTGATACTTTGCAATGTTTATATCCTGATAGGCTTGTTCTAAATTAGCATTATCAAGACCACCATTATATAAATTATAGCTAATATCGATGCCGACTCGCGCTTCTGTTCTGGTTTCATTTTGACCAAGTTCATCTCTATCTTGGCTACCGTAGCGGGCAGATAAATCTACGTTAGGATGAAACGCTGCTTTTTGTGCTTTTGCGTTCGCTTTTTGTGCTTCAATATTATACAAAGAGGCGTAAAACGAAGGGCTGTTTTTGTAAGCGACGTCTAGCGCTTGATTAACTGAAATTGGTATATTTTTTTCATCAAGGTCAGCTTGCTTTATGTCGTTCATAGGAAGCTCTCCTACAACCCTTAAGTAGCGAGCGCTTACATCATGTAAATTTGAGTACTCCGTTAATACGTTAGATTGTGCTAAAGATAAGCGCCCACTAATTTGTTCTAGGTCGGCAGCGCGCGCTACACCAGCTCCTACACTTTGTTCTATTTGTTGGTATACAGACTCGTGCTCTTGTAAATTTGCTTCTGCAAGTTGTACTAACTCTTTAAATTTTTGTACGTCAAGCAAGGCTATTGAGGCTTCAAGTGCTGTTTGTTCTGTTTGAGAAATAAGCTCAAAGTACCTAATGAGTTGAATGCGTTTAAAGCGATCAACAGTATTAGAGGTCCTAAAACCGTCGTAAAGCATTTGAGTAACACTTAACTCGGCTGTATTACGGTTATATTCTTCTTCAACACCGTAATTTCTTCTTTCATACCCCGCGCTTGCCGATACATCAACACTTGGTAAATAACCAGAGCGAGCAGCATCGACTCCATAAATCGAAGATTTAAAAGCATGCCATGCTTCTTGTACTTCAGGATTGTTTTCAATCGCTTTACTTGAGACATAGGTAAGTGGCATTGCTGATTGTTCATTTGCATGCACATAGTTTAGTAGAGTTGCGGCTGTAATCGTTAGTCCGATTAACATAGTCCCTTGATGTTTCTTAAAAGTGTTTTTTGTAATCATTTCTTCCTCTTAGATCCTGTTAAGACCGAAAATACTCCCTTTAGTATTTAGTAAAGGAATACTATTTTTGCAAGTAATCGTTTTGGTTAGCATAAAAAAAATTTTCTACCACTTTTCTGTTGATTTTTTATTTTTGAATTTTTCTTCTAAACCTGTACTTGAGTACAGTATCTATGTGGCTTTTTTGTCCTACCTTTAACTTATTAGATTGTTATTTTAAAAAGTTTGAGGGTACCAAAATGGAAGCAAATCAACTGGTAGTTATTGATATTCAAGGTTCGGCAGGTGTGGTGCTGGATGATGGGTCAATAAGAGCATTAAATGTTGGTGACACTATCACCGTGGGGGATTTAGTTGTTACTGCTATTAAATCGTCTCTACAAATTGATGTGCAAGGTGAAACCTTATCTATACCCGCAAATCAAAAGGTAAAAATAACACCAGACTTATTAGCGAAAGAAGCCAGAGATTCTAGCGAAACAACTGTTTTTGATGAAAGTTTAGATGAAGCAATCGCAAGCTTAGATTTAGGGGCAGAGCAAGACCCATCAACAGCGGCTAATTCTGATGTAACAGATTTTTTAGATGCGTTAGAAGGTGATGGGGACATTTTAGATAATTTAGAGGCAACAGCCGCTGGTGGCGGTAACGCTGCGGGTGCAGATGGAGGCAGTTCGTTTGTACAGCTAACCCGAATTTCTGAAAGTGTTGATCCTAGTAGTGTTACTTTTGATTCATCTTTTGATCAAGGCGCTACTGAAGCTTTTAATTTAAGAGATACCTCTGACGGTATTGTGCCTGATTCAACTACTGCTTCTATTTCACTTAATGAGCTAGGTATTACTAACTCATCACAACCAACAATCACCGGTACGAGCGATAACTTAATTGGCGAAACGGTTAATGTAACGGTAACTGATGTTGATGGAAACTCTCAAGTAGTTAGTGTTGTAATTGGCCCTGATGGTACCTTTGAAATAACCCTACCAACACCAATTGCTGATGGCCCTGTAACGGTTGTTGTTGAAGCGACAGATCCTGTTGGTAATCCTATAAACGACACTATTTCAATTGAGGTTGATACAACACCTCCACTTATTGCTATTGATCCTGTTGCCGATTCTGCTTCGCAAACAGTGACAGTGACAGGGACAGTATCTGGTTTGAATACTGGGGATAATGTATCAGTCACGTTAACGGATAGTGCAGGTACGGTACAAACAATAGTTACTCAAGTTGATGCTCAAGGAAATTGGGTAATTACTACCACCTCACCTTTATCTGAAGGGGAGTTTAACGTAAGCGCTGTTGCGATTGATGCAGCTGGAAATCAAGCTATAGACCAAGCTTTAGCGAATGTAGATTTAACTGCTCCGGTAATCACCGTAAATGTAACTGATGAAACAAATAACTCAACACCACCACTTGTTGGAACAACAAATGGTGTTCCTGAGGGCACGCAAGTAACAATTACTGTTACAGATAGTGCAGGACAAATACAAACATTAACTGCAGTTACCCAAGCTGATGGAAGCTGGAGTGTAGAAGTAGGGACTCCTTTACCTGAAGGTGATTTTACTGTTGATGCACAAGTAAGCGACAGTGTAGGAAACTTAGCATTAGCAAGTGATTCAGGAGTAATTGATTTAACGGCGCCTTCGGTACAAATTAATAATATTAACGACACTCAAGACACCACGCCAACGATTACAGGTAACGCGCAAGATGTACCTGCAGGCTCTATTATTAGTGTGGTTATTACCGATTTTGATGGTCAAACTCAAACATTATTAACCCAAACTAACGCTGATGGGGATTGGTCTATCGACGTAACTACGCCATTGGCTGAAGGGCAGTTTGAGGTTGATGCAAGTGTAAGTGATGCTGCAGGTAATCAAGCCCAAGCAAATAACCAAGGTGTTGTTGATTTAACAAACCCTGATATTACCGTTACTGCAATTGCTGATACTAACGATACTACACCAACATTTGTAGGTAGGGTGGAAGACGCTCCTGCGGGCTCTGTTATTACAGTATTAGTAACCGATATTAACGGTAACGTACAAACTTTAACTACTTTATTAAATGAAGATGGCACATGGAGTGTTGATGCTAGTGAAATCTTGCCAGGTGGTGAATTTACCGCAACTGCGTCAGTAACCGATGCTGCGGGTAATGAGGCATCTGCTCAAACAAACGGTGAAATAACGTTTGCTCCTATCTCAATTCAAATCGATGCAATTGCTAATACTAACGATACCACTCCATTTTTAAGTGGTAACACCGGTAATGTGCCTGCTGGTACAACCATTACTTTAACTATTACTGCAAGCGATGGCAGCACATTTACATTACTAGCAGTGACGCAAGAAGATGGTTCGTGGTCTGCACAAGTAACAACCCCACTGCCTGAGGGCGACTTTACTGTAGTTGCAGCGGTTAGAGATGACTCGGGCAATGAGGCGCAAGCAAGTGCAGTAGGTAATGTTGATTTAACTGTAAGTATTAATTTTATTATTGATACTAACGATACAACACCAACAGTTAGCGGCTCTACCCAAGACGTAGATCCTGGTGCGGTAGTAACCGTTACATTTACAGGAAGCGATGGCGTAGCAGAAACCGTGCAAGTAGTTACTGGTGCTGACGGAAGCTGGTCAGTTGAGGCAAGTAATGAATTAGTTGAAGGCCAGTTTAGTGTGGTTGCAACTGTAACTGATGCTGCGGGTAATACAGCTTCTGCAAGTGAAACTGGAGAAATTGATTTAACAGATCCTGCAATCACGATTAATCCTATTGAGGATACGAATGATGTAACCCCATCTGTAAGCGGTAATGTAATTGATGTACCTGCAGGGACCGAAGTTACATTAGTAATAACTGACAGTGAAGGTAATGAACAAACACTTACAACAACTACAAATACAGATGGTACATATACAGCGGATATTATTGCAGATCTCAGTGAAGGAGATTTCACAGTAACAGCGAGTGTTAGCGACACTGCAGGCAATAGCAGTACGGCAACTGTTACAGGTACGGTTGATTTAACCGCACCAAGTGTGACTATTAACAATATCGCAGATACAAACGATACAACACCTACTCTTACAGGCTCTACCCAAGGATTAGCATCGGGCAGTGAAGTGACTTTAACTGTTACTGATAATCTAGGGGCTGAGCAACAGTTAGTTACTACTATAAGTGCGGATGGTACTTGGAGTATTGAGGTTCCAACTGCTTTAAGCGAGGGGGATTTTACCGTAACTACTAATGTATCTGATAATGCAGGTAACGCAGCTCAAGATTCACAATTAGGCACAGTTGATACCACCCCTCCTTTAGTTGCAATAAATGACTTTGCTGATTCAAACGATACAACGCCTACATTTAGCGGAACAACAAGTGATGTAGCACCGGGTAGCCTTGTTAGTGTTTTAGTTACTGATGCAAATGGTGAGTCTCAAACATTGACGGCGGTTGTGTCAGAAGATGGAACTTGGCAAGTAGGTGCAACTCAAGCGGTTGCTGAAGGCGATTTTACAATTACAGCAACAGTAACAGACGCTGCGGGTAATGAAGCAAGCGATACTGTTAGTGGAACAATTGATTTATCAGCTCCAATTATAGCAATTAATACAATCCCAGATAGCGCCGATACTACTCCAACAATTTCAGGTTCTGTACAAAATGTACCAGCCGGAACAACTGTTACGTTAATCGTTACAGATGCTGGTGGTAATACACAAACAATTACAACACAAACGCTAGCTGATGGTAGCTGGACAGCCGATACTAATGAGTTAGTTGAAGGTGACTTTAGTGTTAATGCCATCGTTAGTGATGAAGCAGGTAACCAAAGTGAAGCTTCTGCACAGGGAACTATTGATAATACCGCACCAAATATTACGATTGATGCACTGGCGGATAGTAACGATACAACACCAACTATTTCAGGCACCGCAACGGGCGAACCAGAAGGCACGGTTGTTACTATTATAGTTACGGATGAAGCAGGTAACCCACAAAGCATAACCACAGAAGTACAAGCCGATGGCACATTTAGTGTTGATGTTCCAAATGAATTAAGTGAAGGTGAATTTACTGTTGAAGTATCGGTTACCGATACAGCAGGTAATGAAACTACCGCAACAACAACAGGCGAAGTTGATACTGCTGCGCCAACAGTTATTATTGACCCCGTAGGTGATACTAACGACACCACACCAACTATTTCAGGCACCGCAACGGGGGAGCCGGAGGGCACGGTTGTTACTATTACAGTAACTGATGACGCTGGTAACCCACAAATAATCACCACTGAAGTACAAGCCGATGGCACTTTTAGTGTTGATGTACCAAATGAATTAAGTGAGGGTGAGTTTA
>NZ_JASDDB010000002.1:376066-548289 GCF_030407615.1 Pseudoalteromonas sp. APC 3355
ACGGTTGAAGTATCGGTTACCGATACAGCAGGTAATGAAACTACCGCAACAACAACAGGCGAAGTTGATACTGCCGCGCCAACAGTTATTATTGATCCAGTAGGTGATACTAACAACACCACCCCAACTATTTCAGGCACCGCGACGGGTGAGCCAGAGGGCACGGTTGTTACTATTACAGTTACGGATGAAGCAGGTAACCCACAAATCATTACCACTGAAGTACAAGCTGACGGCACTTTTAGTATTGATGTACCAAATGAATTAAGTGAAGGTGAATTTACTGTTGAAGTATCGGTTACCGATACTGCAGGTAATGAAACCACAGCAACTACGACTGGCGAAGTCGATATTGCCGCGCCAACAGTTATTATTGACCCAGTAGGTGATACTAACGACACCACCCCAACTATTTCAGGCACCGCCACGGGTGAGCCAGAGGGTACGGTTGTTACTATTACCGTAACTGATGAAGCTGGTAATCCACAAACTATTACCACAGAAGTACAAGCCGATGGCAGCTTTAGTGTGGATGTACCAAATGAATTAAGTGAAGGTGAGTTTACGGTTGAAGTATCGGTTACCGATACAGCAGGTAATGAAACTACCGCAACAACAACAGGCGAAGTTGATACTGCCGCTCCAACGGTTATTATTGACCCAGTAGGTGATACTAACAACACCACCCCAACTATTTCGGGCACCGCAGCGGGTGAGCCAGAGGGCACGGTTGTTACTATTACGGTAACTGATGAAGCAGGTAATCCACAAACTATTACCACTGAAGTACAAGCTGATGGCACCTTTAGTGTTGATGTACCTAACGAATTAAGTGAGGGTGAATTTACTGTTGAAGTATCGGTTACCGATACCGCAGGTAATGAAACCACAGCCACAACAACGGGAGAAGTTGATACTACAGCGCCAATAGTTACTATTAATGCACTAGGCGATACGAGTGATACAACACCGACCATTTCAGGCACGGTTAGCGGGGAGCCTGCTGGTTCAACCATAACTTTAACAGTGACCGATGCTAATGGTGCAGTACAAACAATTTCAGCAGAAGTAATTGCAGACGGAAGTTGGACAGTAGAAGTACCTGCGGCTTTAGCTGAAGGGACCTACTCTGTAGATGCAAGTATTAGTGATAGCGCTGGTAATGAAGGCACAGCAAGTGCTTCAGGCACAATTGATACAAGCGCATTGACTATTACCATTGATGTTATTGGCGAAACTAACGATCAAACACCTCAAATAAATGGTGATACTTTTAATGCACAAGTTGGCTCTCAAGTTGAAGTTCAGATCACTGACTCAGCGGGTGGAATAATTACTTTAACCACGGTTGTTGATGAAAACGGACTTTGGAGTGTTACTCCGCCAGCCGATTTGGCTGAAGGCACCATTTTAATTAGTGCGACAGTAACAGACATAGGTGGTGGAAGCGCAAATGCAGAGCTTGATGCTGTAATTGATATTACGCCTCCAACCATACAAGTAAATGAACTAGAAACAAGTAATGATACAACACCGGTTATTTCTGGTAACACAACTGACGTAGTTGCAGGCACAGTTATAAATTTAACGGTTACTGATTCTCAAGGGGTTGTTCGCACATTTAGCACAACAACAGATGCCGATGGTAATTGGAGTGTTGAACTTTCTCAAGAGTTGGCCTCGGGCGATTATTCTGTAGAAGCTGAAGTATCTGATGCTGCAGGAAATAGCGCTTCAGATACTGCTACAGGCATCATAGATACATCAGGGCCTAGCTTAACCGTTAACTTTGATACTGTAACTAACGACTCAACACCTACTATTTCAGGCACTAGTGATGCAGACGTTGGTACCAGCATCACGGTTGTTATTACAGATGAAAATGGAGTTGAACAAACACTTACCACCACAGTAGATACAAATGGTAACTGGGAAGTAACTCCACAAACAGATTTAAATGAAGGTGATAACACCATCGAAGTGAGTGTATCTGACGAAGCAGGAAATACGACAACAGTTACAGATACAATTACGTTAGACACGCAAGCGCCAACACTCACGATTCAAAACGTAGGCGATGTTAGTGATTTAACACCAGAGCTGCAGGGCACCAGTAATGAAATTGGTGGCACCGTTACACTCACCATCACCGACAGCACAGGCGCTGTGCAAACCATTGAGACCCTAGTTGGCAGCGATGGCCACTGGAACATTGAAGTGTCAACAGCCCTTGCACAAGGTGATTTTACTGTAAGCGCGAGTATTACCGATGCGGCAGGCAACGAGAGCACAGCAAACAGCAGTGGTAATGTGGATACTATTACGCCAATCGTCACCGTTGATGCACTGGGCTTGGGTAACGATAGCACCCCAGTTGTTAGTGGTACCTCAACAGAGCCTGAAGGCACGGTTGTAAACATTGTTATTACTGACAGCAACGGTGATGAACACCCAATCACCGCCACCGTGGATGCAAACGGTGACTGGCAAGCAACCAGCCCTGAATTACCGGATGGAAGCTACACCGTGCAAGCCAGTATCACCGATGATGCAGGCAACACCGGTGGTGCGACACAAACGGGCAACCTAGATACCTTAGCGCCAACACTGACGTTAGACACAGTCGGCGCAACCAACGACAGCACGCCGACAATCAGCGGAAGCAGCAATGCGCCAGCGGGCACAGTGATAAACATCAGTGTAAGCGACGGCACCACAACAGAAACGTTTACTGCAACAGTACAAGCCGATGGCAGCTGGTCAGCAGATGTACCGAACGCGTTAACTGATGGTCCACTCACTATTGAAGCAAGCGTTAGTGATAACGCCGGTAATACCACTACATTAAGTGAAACCGCAACACTCAACACCACGGCCCCAAGCATCAGTATTAATGCACTGGTTGACACCAACGACACCACCCCAACCATTAATGGTACAAGCGATGCGGCAGATAACACCACCATTAGCTTAACGTTTGAAGACAGTGCAGGGAATATTACGACTGTTGATACGACCGTAACGGGTGGAGTATGGAGTGTCGATGCACCAACTGACTTAGCCGAAGGCGAATATACTGTCACCGCACAGGTAGATGATGGTCTAGGTAATATCGGCAGCGCCACCGAGACAGGTCAGATAGACCTTACTGGCCCGAGCCTTGTTATTACAGACAACGGTGTAAGCAACGACACCACGCCAACGATTGCAGGTACCAGCGATGCACCGCAAGGCAGTGAAGTAACCATTGTTGTCACCGACAGCAGCGGCGCAGCGCAAACAATGAGCGCCACCGTACTAGCCAATGGCACGTGGTCAATCCCTGTACCGGTAGCACTTGCAGAAGGTACATACACTATTAGCGCGAGTGTTGAAGATACCGCAGGCAACGACACCACCGCCACAGGCGCAGGTGAAATAGATACCACTGCACCGACACTTGTACTTACCAGCCCAGGTTCAAGTAATGACATCACCCCGACACTCAGTGGCACAAGTGATGCCGTTGAAGGCACCGTTATTAACTTCACGGTAGTGGACGATCAAGGCAATACACAAACGTTTACCACCACTGTGGATGCCGATGGTAACTTCTCTGTAGAAGTACCGACTGCACTGGCAGAAGGGCCGTATAGCATCGAAGCAAGTATTAGCGATGTGGCAGGAAACAGCACCGATATTACCGGCAACGGCACCATTGATACCACAGCACCAAGTGTGAGTGTAGATGCGCCATTATTAACAAATGACAGCACGCCAACTATGACAGGCACCAGTGATGCACCTAACAGCACCATCACGGTGACGTTTACAGATGCAGCAAATGCTACTCAAAGCATTGATGTACAAACCGATGCCAATGGTAACTGGAGTGCGACACCAACGACTGATTTAGCTGAAGGTAATTACAGTGTTAGCGCCAGCATCACCGATGCAGCGGGCAACACAGGTACAGGTACAGACAGTGGCGAAGTGGATGTAACTCCACCGGCACTTGCCTTTACACCAACGTTTGAACTTGGTTTATTGGTTACCTTAAGTGGTACCTCTGACTTGCCAGCAGGCAGTGAAATTACCATTACCGAGCAACTGGTTGGCGGTGGCATTGGTGCCACCTACACCACCACAACTGATGCCGATGGTAATTGGTCATTAGTCGGATTAGATGTATCGTTACTTGATGTTGGCTCAGTGATCGCCACAGCGACCGATGCAGCAGGTAATACCCGTACAATTAGCTCAGATGACTTTGATAATACACCGCCGACACTCACTGTTGATGTTGCAGCACAAAGCGACAGCAACACGCCAATCATAAGCGGCACAAGTGATGCGGGCGAAGGTGCACAAGTGACGATAGTCATTACCGACAGCAACGGCAACCCACAAACCATCACCGCCCTTGTTGATGCGGATGGTAATTGGAGTGCCACTCCAACCACACCATTAAGTGAAGGTCAAAGCACCATCGAAGTAAGTGTACGCGACAGTGTTGGCAACGAAACTACAGTGAGTGATACCACCACTATCGACACGCAAGCGCCAATACTCACCATTCAAAACGTAGGCGATGTTAGCGACTTAACACCAGAGCTGCAGGGCACCAGTAATGAAATTGGTGGCACTGTTACACTCACCATCACCGACAGCGCAGGCGCTGTGCAAACCATTGAGACCCTAGTTGGCAGCGATGGCCACTGGAACATTGAGATTCCAGGTGCCCTTGCACAAGGTGACTTTACTGTAAGCGCGAGTATTACTGATGCGGCAGGCAACGAGAGCACCGCAAACAGCAGTGGTAATGTGGATACTATTACGCCAATCGTCACCGTTGATGCACTGGGCCTTGGCAACGATAGCACCCCAGTTGTTAGTGGTACTTCAACAGAGCCTGAAGGCACCGTTGTAAACATTGTTATTACTGACAGTAACGGTGATGAACACCCAATCACCGCCACCGTGGATGCAAACGGTGACTGGCAAGCAACCAGCCCTGAATTACCGGATGGAAGCTACACCGTGCAAGCCAGTATCACCGATGATGCAGGCAACACCGGTGGTGCAACACAAACAGGCAACTTAGATACCTTAGCGCCGACACTGACGTTAGACACAGTCGGTGCCACGAATAACAGCACGCCAACAATTAGCGGGACATCGAACGCGCCAGCAGGCACGGTTATAACGATTAACGTCACGGATGCAGATAATACAGAAACGTTTACTGCAACAGTACAAGCCGATGGCAGTTGGTCAGCAGATGTACCGAACGCGTTAACTGATGGTCCACTCACTATCGAAGCAAGCGTCAGTGACAGTGCAGGCAACACCACCACGTTAAGTGAAGGCGCAACATTGGATACCAATGCACCGAGTATTAATATTGATGCATTAATGGATACAAATGATACAACGCCGAATGTGAGCGGTACCAGCAGTGCAGCAAATGGCACTATTATCACCGTCAGTTTCACGGACAGTAATGACATAACAAACACGGTACAAACAACTGTTGCAGACGGTATCTGGAGTGTTGAAGCTCCTGTTGAATTGGCTGAAGGCAGTTATGAAGTTGAAGCGAGTGTTACAGATGGAAGCGGCAATACAAGTACAGCAACAGAAAATGGCGTAGTGGATACGACCATTCCTAATATTGCCGTAAATGATGTAACAGTGACTGATGACACAACACCTACGATCACCGGCACAGCGAATGCGCCACAAGGCAGCACCGTGAGCGTTGAAATCACCGACAGTAATAATATTACTCATACCGTAACGACCACATTAGGGGTTAATGGCACATGGAGCGTAGCTGCCACGCAAGTGCTGGCTGAAGGCACCTTTACAGTGAGCGCCAGTGTGAGCGATGCCGCAGGCAACGAAGCCACTGCCACAGGCACTGGTGAAGTAGACACGACTGCACCGACACTGCTCCTAACGAATCCTGGTTCAAGTAATGACATCACCCCGACACTCAGCGGCACAAGCGATGCCGTTGAGGGCACGGTTATTAACTTCACCGTAGTGGACGATCAAGGCAATACACAAACCTTTACGACCACGGTGGATGCCGATGGCAACTTCTCAGTGGAAGTACCGACTGCCTTGGCAGAAGGACCATATAGCATCGAAGCAAGTATTAGCGATGTGGCAGGCAACAGCACCGCTATTACCGGCAACGGCACCATTGATACCACAGCACCAAGTGTGAGTGTAGATGCGCCAGTACTCACCAACGACAGCACGCCCACAGTTACAGGCACTAGTGATGCACCTAACAGCACCATCACGGTGACGTTTACAGATGCAGCAAATGCCACTCAAAGCATTGATGTACAAACCGATGCCAATGGTAACTGGAGTGCGGCACCAACGACTGATTTAGCCGAAGGTAATTATAGCGTCAGCGCCAGCATCACCGATGCGGCAGGTAACACCGGCACAGGCACAGACAGTGGTGAAGTGGATATTACTCCACCGGCACTTGCCTTTACGCCGACCTTTGAGCTTGGCTTATTAGTCACATTAAGTGGTACGTCTGACTTGCCAGCAGGCAGTGAAATTACCATTACCGAGCAACTGGTAGGCGGTGGTATTGGTGCAACATACACCACTACAACAGATGCGGATGGCAACTGGTCATTAGTCGGATTAGATGTATCGTTACTTGATGTTGGCTCAGTGATCGCCACAGCGACCGATGCCGCAGGTAATACCCGTACAATTAGCTCAGATGACTTTGATAATACACCGCCAACACTCACGGTTGATGTTGCAGCACAAAGTAATAGCAACACGCCAATCATAAGCGGCACAAGTGATGCGGGCGAGGGTGCACAAGTGACCATAGTCGTTACCGACAGCAACGGCAACCCACAAACCATCACCGCCCTTGTTGATGCGGATGGTAATTGGAGTGCCACTCCAACCACACCATTAAGTGAAGGTCAAAGCACCATTGAAGTGAGTGTACGCGACAGTGTCGGCAATGAAACTACAGTGAGTGATACCAGTACCATCGACACGCAAGCGCCAACGCTCACCATTCAAAACGTAGGCGATGTTAGCGACTTAACACCAGAGCTTCAGGGCACCAGTAATGAAATTGGTGGCACTGTTACACTCACCATCACCGACAGCGCAGGCGCTGTGCAAACCATTGAGACCCTAGTTGGCAGCGATGGCCACTGGAACATTGAGATTCCAGGCGCCCTTGCACAAGGTGACTTTACTGTAAGCGCGAGTATTACTGATGCGGCAGGCAACGAGAGCACAGCAAACAGCAGTGGTAATGTGGATACTATTACGCCAACCGTCACCGTTGATGTACTGGGCCTTGGCAACGATAGCACCCCAGTTGTTAGTGGTACCTCAACAGAGCCTGAAGGCACGGTTGTAAACATTGTTATTACCGACAGTAACGGTGATGAACACCCCATCACCGCCACCGTGGATGCAAACGGTGACTGGCAAGCGACCAGCCCTGAATTACCTGATGGAAGCTACACCGTGCAAGCCAGTATCACCGATGATGCAGGCAACACCGGTGGTGCAACACAAACGGGCAACCTAGATACCTTAGCGCCAACACTGACGTTAGACACAGTCGGTGCCACGAATAACAGCACGCCAACAATTAGCGGGACATCGAACGCGCCAGCAGGCACGGTTATAACGATTAACGTCACGGATGCAGATAATACAGAAACGTTTACTGCAACAGTACAAGCCGATGGCAGCTGGTCAGCAGATGTACCGAACGCGTTAACTGATGGTCCACTCATTATTGAAGCAAGCGTTAGTGATAACGCCGGTAATACCACTACATTAAGTGAAACCGCAACACTCAACACCACGGCCCCAAGCATTAGTATTAATGCACTGGTTGACACCAACGACACCACCCCAACCATTAATGGTACAAGCGATGCGGCAGATAACACCACCATTAGCTTAACGTTTGAAGACAGTGCAGGGAATATTACGACTGTTGATACGACCGTAACGGGTGGGGTATGGAGTGTCGATGCACCAACTGATTTAGCCGAAGGCGAATATACTGTTACCGCACAGGTAGATGATGGACTGGGTAATATCGGCAGCGCCACCGAGACAGGTCAGATAGACCTTACTGGCCCGAGCCTTGTTATTACCGACAACGGTGTAGGCAACGACACCACGCCAACGATTGCAGGTACCAGCGATGCACCGCAAGGCAGTGAAGTAACCATTGTTGTCACCGACAGCAGCGGCGCAGCGCAAACAATGAGCGCCACTGTACTAGCCAATGGCACGTGGTCAATCCCTGTACCGATAGCACTCGCAGAAGGTGCATACACCATTAGCGCGAGTGTTGAAGATGTGGCAGGCAACGACACCATCGCCACAGGCGCGGGTGAAATAGATACCACTGCACCGACACTTGTACTTACCAGCCCAGGCTCAAGTAATGACATCACCCCGACACTCAGTGGCACAAGTGATGCGGTTGAAGGCACGGTTATTAACTTCACCGTAGTGGACGATCAAGGCAATACACAAACGTTCACCACCACTGTGGATGCTGATGGCAACTTCTCAGTTGAAGTACCGACTGCACTGGCTGAAGGACCATATAGCATCGAAGCAAGTATTAGCGATGTGGCAGGTAACAGCACCGATATTACCGGCAACGGCACCATTGATACCACAGCACCAAGTGTGAGTGTAGATGCGCCAGTACTCACCAACGACAGCACGCCAACTGTGACAGGCACCAGTGATGCACCTAACAGCACCATCACGGTGACGTTTACAGATGCAGCAAATGCAGTGCAAAGCATTGATGTACAAACCGATGCCAATGGTAACTGGAGTGCGACACCAACGACTGATTTAGCCGAAGGTAATTACAGCGTCAGCGCCAGCATCACTGATGCAGCGGGCAACACCGGCACAGGTACAGACACTGGCGAAGTGGATATAACCGCTCCGGATCTTGAAATTATTCCATCGTTTTTATTAGGTAATTTAGTTTCTCTTTCGGGGGATTCTGATTTACCGGGAGGCTCTGTAATCACTATTACAGAGTACCTAGTTGGGGGATTAGTTGGTGCAACTTATACAGCGACAACAAATCCTGATGGTACGTGGGGGCTTGCAAACATAACAGTACCATTACTAAACCTTGCCTATGTGACTGCCAGTGCAACGGATGCCGCCGGTAATGTAAGAACAATCAATACACTTGATTTTGATAACGTAGCGCCAGAACTAACCGTTAGTGTTGATGCTTTATCTAATGACAGTACGCCAGTAATTAGCGGAACCACCGATATGGGGCAAGGCACTGTAATTGATGTGACTGTCACCGATAGTGCAGGGCAAAGCCAAGAGTTTACTGCGATTGTTCAAGCCGATGGCAGTTGGTCAGCAGATGTACCAGCAGAGCTAGCGCAAGGTCAATACACTGTTGTTGCAGAGGTTAGAGACAGTGTTGGTAATTTAACAACGCAGCAGGCTCAAGGTGAAATAGATAGCGTTGCTCCTTCATTAATTGTGAACGAAGTTAACGCGACAATAGATACAACCCCTACAATTTCAGGCACGAGTAATGAGATTGGTGCTGATGTAACCATCCTTATCGGCGGTCAAACACTAACAGCAACAGTGGGTACTGATGGCAATTGGCAAGTAGATGTCCCCGTAGCACTTGTTGATGGTGATTATACGGCGCAAGTAAGTATTACCGATGACGCTAATAATACCAGCAGCACGACTATTGATTTAACAATTGATACCCAAGTACCTGTTATTGTACTTAATGACATAACTGTATTTAACACTGAGACACCAGTTATAAATGGTACTTCAACTGAACCACAGGATACGGTGGTCGATATAGTCATTACAGATAGCAACGGTGATATACATACTTTAACCGCAATAGTTGATGCTAACGGCGATTGGCAAGTTACAGCGCCAAGTTTGCCTGATGGTAATTATGATGTAGAGGTAAGTATTACCGATGATGCTGGCAATCAAGGAGTGGATACAGGCTCGAGCTTTATTGATACTCAAGCACCAAGTATTACTATAAACGCATTAGGTACAATTAATGACAGCACGCCAACTGTTTCAGGCACATCCAATGAACCTGAAAACACGAGTATTACAGTAACTGTGACCGATGGAGATAGTACCGAGACTTACACAACTGTTGTTGGTGCAGGTGGTGCTTGGACTGTAGATATTACAGATGCACTGACTGATGGTGAAGTTACAGTTTCTGCAAGTGTTACTGATGCCGCAGGGAATGAATCAGTTGCAAATAGTACCGCAATGTTAAATACCAATGCGCCTACAATTAATATTAATACAATTGTTGATACAAACGATCAAACACCAGCAATATCAGGTACAAGTAGTGCGGCAGATAATACAGAAATCACGGTTGTCATAACTGACGTTAATAACGTTTCACATACTGTAACTACAACTGTGGTAGGTGGGATCTGGAGTGTTGATGCGACAGATATTCTACCTGAAGGTGAATTTACTGTTTCGGCAAGTGTAACTGAAGGAGGCTTAACGAGTAATACAACAGGTAGCGGTGTTATCGATTTAACTCCACCAGCCCTTAATATTACACCGCTTACAATTTCAAATGATACAACGCCAACAATTTCAGGCACAACTACAGCTCCACAAGGCGCCATAGTCGCTATTTTAATTACAGATAGCTTAGGTGTCGAGCAAACGGTTAATGCTACTGTTGGTGCAAATGGCACATGGTCAGTCGCTGCAAGTACAGAGTTGAGCGAGGGCACTTACACGGTTTCAGCTTCAACAACAGATACTGCAGGTAATCCTGTAAACACAACTATTACAGGGGAAGTTGATATAACAGCACCTGTTGTGACTATTAACGATATTGTTGGAAGTACCGATCTAACTCCAAGTATTTCAGGGAGCGTGACAGGTGCCATGGTAGGTGATGCAGTTGCTGTGATATTTACCGATGCACTCGGGAATAAGCATACTGTAAATACAACAGTTCAAACGGGTGGTGTATGGTCTGTAGAGGCAACTAGCTCTCTATCACAAGGAGATTATTCAGTTGAAGTATTTGTTACTGACAGCGCGGGTAATACCGGGGATGCAACAAATACAGCAACCATTGATACAATTGCTCCCGAAATTAGTATTGATCAAAGTTCATTAATACTAACTCAAGATAGCACTCCATTGATTACAGGTACGTCTAACGAGGCAAATACAAACGTTATTGTTACCTTTACTGATTCTGCTGGAGTTTCTCATCAAATTACCGTGCAAACGGATGCTAATGGAGACTGGCAAGCCGCTGCAGACAACGAATTAGCAGAAGGTGTTTACAGTGTTTCGGCAACGATTACTGATAGCGCAGGAAATACCTCTGTTGATAGTAAAACGGGTGGCGAAGTAGATACAGTAGGGCCAGAGCTTACTATTGTGCCTTCGTTCCTATTAGGTCAGTTGGTTTCTTTATCTGGCACATCTGATTTGGGCGAAGGTAAAACCGTTACGGTTACTCTAGAGCTTGCAGGTGATTTACTCGATTTAACATACGATGTAACAACTGATGCCAATGGCGATTGGGTGTTATTAGGCCTAGCGGTTAATATTATTGGCTTATCGGTTGTTGAAGCCTCTGCAACTGATGAAGCGGGTAACACCACCACTATTACAACGGCTGATGTAGATGCTTCAACGCCATTACTTAATGCGGTAGTTGACTTTACTACTGGCCAGGGAGATTTGCCGATAATTAGCGGTACGACCGACCAAGCACCAGGCACTGAAGTGCTAGTTAGAGTGGTAGATAGCGATAACATAGCACAAGATTTGGTTGCCATAGTGCAGGCAGATAATTCATGGCTTGTACAAGTTCCTCAATCACTTGCTGAGGGCGTGTTTACTGTAACTGTAAATGTATTAAGTGAAGTAGGGATCACAGCTACAGAGCTGCTAAGCAGTGTAGTAGATACCATCTCGCCAACGCTTAATTTGCAAGTAATTGGTACAACGTCAGATTCTACTCCAATTATTCAAGGGACCAGTGATTTAATTAACGGTGTGGTAGAGATTCAGCTGGACGGAGGCTCAGTACTAACAACAACAGTGAATGCAGCAGGTCTATTTTCACTGGAAGTTGATGCGCTGACTGAAGGGCAGCATGTTGCCAACGTGAGTATCACTGATGATGCTGGTAATGTAGTAACACAAACGCTTGAGTTTGTTGTTGATACGTTAGTGCCTGTGGTAGATATTTTACCGTTGAGCATCAGCAATACTGACATTCTAACTATTTCTGGTACTTCTGAAGAAGCTCAAGGCACAGACATTGATGTAACTGTGATAGATAGTAACGGCAACGCAACAGTATTTGATGCCCTTGTTGGTAGCGATGGCACGTGGTCATTAGTAACCACTAGCCTACCTGATGGTATATATAGTGTATTCGCAAGTATTACTGATGCTGCGGGTAATGTAGGCCAGTCTGTTACTGAGCAAGTGACGATTGATACCATACCGCCATCGTTAGAAATAGACGCCTTTGGTGTACTTAATACATTAACGCCTACTATTACTGGCACCAGTGACGAAGAAACCGGTAGCTTAATCACAGTTAATATTACCGACTCTACAAACACACTTTATGAAGTTACTACAACAGTATTAGGAGATGGCACGTGGTTTGTTGTTACCCCTTTACTTGCTGAGGGCGATTTAACCATAGAAGCTATTAGTATTGATGATGCTGGAAATATAGCCACAGTAACGCAAACTGGCACTGTTAGTACCACTTTACCGAGCCTACTAATCAATCCAATAATAGATACAAGCGATACAACCCCTACTATTAGTGGTACTACCGACGTAATAAACGGTAATGTAGAAGTTGTTATTACAGATAGCAGTGGTAATGCAACAACCTATAACACTCAAGCACTTGGTGTTGTATGGACATTAATACCGAGCACGCCACTAGCTGAAGGTGCTTTTACAGTTGATGCGACAGTCGAAAACTTTGGCCTTACAAGCTCTACAAGCCTTGATGGCATAGTTGATTTAACACCGCCCACAATTGAAGTTAATGAACTTGCAGTTACGAATAACTCACTGCCAACAATTACAGGTACAAGTGATGCTCCAGCAGGTACAACCATAAGCGTAGTACTTACTGATGCTAATAGTGATTCGCAAACATTAACTGCGCAAGTGGCAGGTAACGGAACTTGGTCAGTCACAGCTGTTACGCCGCTTAGTGAAGGCGGTTTTACTGCTACTGCAACAGTTAGTGATGCTGCAGGAAACTCATCAAGCGATACCATGGTTTCAAGTACTGATTACACAGCACCTATTGTATTTATAGACTCTATTGCAGTAGGCCAAGATACCACACCGACTATTACAGGCTCGGTAACCGGAAGTTTTGCGGGAGCTGCAGTTATGGTGATGTTTACTGACGCACTAGGTGAAACACACAATGTTTCAACAACAGTAAACACAGACGGGTCGTGGATTGTTACAGCTTCGCAGCCTCTTAGTGAAGGGAATTACAGCGTTGATGTAAGCGTACTTGATAATGCAGGTAATATTGGCGAGCAATCAATAAGCAGCATAGTTGATTCAGGCATAGTAATTAACTCTGGTTTAGAATTAACAGCCGATAGCACACCTAAGATCACCGGTACCGCAGGAGCAAATGAAGATATTACCGTAAGCTTTATAGATGAAAGCGGTACTGTGGTAACCAAGGATACAACAGCAGGTGAGACAGGTGTATGGAGCGTATCACCAGACAATGACTTACTTGATGGAGTATACACTGTAACGGCTACCGCTACTGATGAATCTGGAAATGTTACTTCAAGTGGAAGCTTATCTGGGTTAGTGATTGACTCAACGCCGGTAGACTTCGAAGTGTCTAACTATTACTGGGGCTTACTAGGAATAGGTTTAACTGCAGAAGGCACAGTAGAAGAAGGAAATAGTGTATATGTTGTAGGAGCAAACCTACTTGGCCTTGAGGTGTTAAACCTAAACTTAAATGTGCTAGAAAGCGCTAGAGAAATTCAACCTGATGAGAATGGAAATTGGAGTTCATTATTATCAGTTCTTGATTTAGGTTCTTGGTCTGATTATCGCTTTATCACAGTTGATGAAGCCGGTAATTATTTAATTAAGGATATTAATGACAATATTATTGACCAAGGAAACGACCCACAACTTGCTAGCGCAGGAAGCAGTGCAAGCGCTGCTTCCGGCGACACAATCCCTGAATCATTTAGTGAGGAGTCGGCTTTAGGCGATACAACCCCTAATGAAGTTTCAAGCAATAACGTATTAAGCACTGAAACGATTGATTTAGGTAACTTGAGTGGTCTATCAGCACCTGAGCAAACTGTGCAAGTGAGTTCGGCTGAACCGCTTAATATTAATGACGTAATCATTGATGAAGATGCAGAGCAGCTTATAGCGCTAAATACACTGGTTGAGGATGAAGGCTCTGCAATTGCTTATACTCCAGCTCAAAGTGGAGGAAGCATTGATGCAGCAGCACCTGCGGTTGATGTACAAAATCAATCGGAAGAGATGATTAAACACTTAATTGAAAGTAGTAATAATCAAACGGATATTTAATATCAATAAAGCCCTCTTAATTATTTTTTAAGGGGGCTTACATTATTAAGCAAATTAATATTATTTATAACGAAATTTAAGAACAAAGGACATTAAAAAAGCCTTATTGATAAATCAATAAGGCTTTTTTAATGTAAAATTTTGGGCTTACGCTTTTAAATTACGAACCAGTTTACTCTCGGTATTTACAGATTTACCGGCTTGGTCGTAGGTCATTGACGTTGGTGCGCCAATTAATATCTCTTTTAATTGTTTAACACTAAGCTGCGCTTGACGGGCAGCATGAGCATTAACATTATTTTGTTTTTGGCATTGCGCAAGTTGAGTTTTAACTTGGCTTATTAGCTCAGATATTTCAGGATTTTGTGTATCGTTACTGGCAATTAGCTTACTTAGCTCTTTATCTAGAGTGCTTAGCTTAGTTAAAAAAGACATTTTTTGTTGGGCAATTTCTTTTAGACCAGCACCACGTCGTGAGGCAATAGCAGTAAGCTCATCGTTTAATAGCGTGTGTAAAGAGTCTAAACAACTTACTTGTTGGTTTAGCTTTACGCTAATTAAACTATTATGATCAGCCATACACGTTAAACTCAAAATCAGCTAAGTTTTTAGCAAGCTTTTCACTGTCCACTTGGTATTTACCTTCAGTTATTGCTTTTTTTAGCTCAGCAACTTTATCGCTGTCAAAGCCAGGCGATTGCTGTGCTTTATCTTGAAGCGTTTTTAATTGCTGCGCTTGCGGCGTTAAACTTACAGAATCACTTGCAGCTTTAGGCGAAGGGGCCTGAGCAGCTTGTGTATTTGCGTTATCTTTTTTTAAATCAACTTGTTGCTGCTTTGCATTTGTTAACGCATTAGCTTGTTGATTACTGCCATTAACTTGATTAACCATAATAATAAACCCGTATATTACCCAACTTATGCCATGTTATCGGCATATACGTAGGATACTTTAGTATAAATCTAAATTAAATATTCACCTGAACAGACTCTACACCATCTACTCGCGCATTTAAAACTTTACCTGATTTTTTGTTTTTTATTTGTATCTGTTCGCCCAAAGTACCGTCTTCTAAAGCAATACCTGTGGTTTTAATTCTAAGACCCCTCAGGTTTGCGTAAATATTAACAGAGTCACCTTTACACACCATGCAAATTTGGTTTAGTAATACTGGCATACCACTTCTAATATTTCGTTTACTTCTACTACCTATTAGCATTGTGGGATCATCTAAGTACTGTATTCGTACAAAGTGAGTTGGTTTCATTTCAATACTTAAATGCGATTTAGTTATTACTTCACCGCGGGTTAAATTAGCAGTGGCAACAACAACTGGAGCCATTTCAACAACTCTTACATGAACGTATTGAGCCCACGTTTGCGCATCATTGCACTTAGCTTGTAAGGTTACTTGGCGGTTAAATGGTGGCTCATCGGATGTTGATAATTCAAGCTCTGTATTACAGACACGATCAGGAATGCGACTGTCTAAAGGCAGAGCACTTAATTCAGTATTAGTATTTTGTAATGTACCAATTTGCTTAGCTATGTAAGCAACGGCCATGTCTTGTAATAAATCTTTACTAAACACTTTAGCTTGCAAAGGGAATACAAAGCACAAGCTAGTAACAAAATAAAAAACACTGTATCTTCTGATTTTTTTTAACAAACTCATAATGTTTCGACTATGCTTATGGTTTCAAACAGGGTATAAATATTTTGCGTCAAAAAGTAGACGCACCCGCGATGTTATGTAGCTTTATAAATAGAAAGCAATTATCGTTCCGTATTATTTGTTTTCTTTAGGAGATTTGAATGGCAGGCATTTTAGACTCAGTAAACCAACGCACACAGTTGGTTGGGCAGAACCGCCTAGAATTACTTTTATTTAAGCTCAGAGGGCGTCAGCGTTTTGGTATTAATGTATTTAAAGTGAGAGAAGTGCTGCAATGCCCTCCACTAACAAGCATGCCAAAATCTAATCCGTATATTCGTGGTGTTGCACATATTCGTGGTCAAACCATTTCGGTTATTGATTTATCAATGGCTGTAGGTGGGCGCCCAATCGACAACATTAAAGACAGCTTTATAATCATTGCTGAATACAATCGCTCTGTGCAAGGGTTTTTAGTGGGCGGAGTTGAACGTATTGTAAATATGAATTGGGAAAAAATAATGCCACCGCCATCAGGCGCCGGACGTTATTCATATTTAACAGCAGTGACCGAAATCGAAAATGAATTAGTCGAGATTCTCGATGTAGAAAAAATTCTCAACGAAATTTGCCCAGTAAACACAGAAGTAAGTGCTGAAGTTGCACAAAGTGGCGATATTCAAAGAGATTTAGGCGAACGTATCGTATTTATTGCAGATGACTCTGCTGTTGCGCGTAATCAAGTTAAACGTGCCTTAGAGCCGCTAGGTGTTCAAACAGAGCTTGCTAAAAATGGTAAGGAAGCTTTAATTAGGCTTAAAGAAATAGCAGAGCTTGATTGTAAAAATGATATTACAGAGCGAGTAGCATTACTTATCTCAGACGTTGAAATGCCAGAAATGGACGGCTATACCTTAACAGCTGAAATAAAAGCAGATCCCAAACTTGCACCTTTGCATGTTATTTTGCATACCTCTTTGAGTGGTGTTTTTAACCAAGCGATGATTGAAAAAGTAGGGGCAGATGACTTTATTGCTAAATTTAACCCAGATGAATTAGCAACAGCGGTTAAAAAGTGGGTTCATTGTGATTAACAAAAATAGGTGCTACTAACTTGAATAATAAAGATTTGCAGCAAAGTGAATACGACCAGTTTCGTTCGTTTTTAGAGCAGCAATGCGGCATTGTTTTAGGTGAAAATAAACAGTATTTAGTTAAAAGCCGACTTGCTCCGTTAATGACTCGATTTAATGTGGGATCTTTATCGGAATTGGTTAGTAAAACTCTCGGGCCTCATGAGCGGCAATTAAGAGCCGCTGTGGTTGATGCAATGACCACCAACGAAACTTTGTGGTTTAGAGATCAATACCCATTTGAGTTACTCCAAAACAAGCTTTTCCCTGAATTTAAAGATTTAAGAAGACCTTTAAAAATTTGGTCTGCTGCCAGCTCGTCAGGCCAAGAACCTTACTCAATAGCTATGTCGGTTGCTGAATTTAATGCTAAGCAACCAGGTGTGCTTCGTATGGGGGCACAAATTATCGGTACCGACATATCTAATACCATGCTTGATATGTGTAAAAATGCAGAGTATGACGCGCTGGCACTCGCCAGAGGGTTATCTGCAGAGCGTCGTAAAAAGTTTTTTAAAGACAGCGGCAACGGTATGGCACAAGTAAACGATACAATAAAAAAACAAGTTAGTTTTAGGCATTTAAATCTGCTTGATTCTTACGCGTTAATGGGCAAGTTTGATATTATTTTTTGCCGAAATGTACTAATTTATTTTGCGCCTGAAATAAAAGCTAAAATTATTAACCAGTTTGCACAAGCGTTAAATCCAAACGGTTACCTATTTTTAGGCGCGTCAGAGTCCCTAACTGGCCTAAGTACTGAATTTGATATGGTTAGGTGCAACCCTGGTATTATTTACCAAAAGAAGTAATTAAGCTAACTCCCTTCCCTAAAACGACGCACCTAGCGTCGTTTTTCTATTTAGATACATAGCCTTATAAAAATATAGCATGCCCTAATATTAATGGCTTATTTTTTGCTTTATTAATGGGTAAGTCAATTTTTTGGAGAAGGTTATGGCTATCAGTTTTGATAAAGCATTAGGTGTGCATCCGCAAGCCATGTTGATCCGTTCACAGCGAGCAGAATTAATTGCAACTAATATAGCTAACGCTGATACGCCTGGCTATAAAGCAAAAGATATTGATTTTGCCTCTGCTTTAAAAGCGGCAAGGTCAACCCAGCAAAGCGGCAATACTATGGTAAGAACTAATGATAAACACATTGGTGGAGGTACTCATAGTATGGGCAGTTCAGAATCATTTCGTTTGCCAAATCAATCAGATACTGGTGATGGTAACTCGGTTGATATACAAGTGGAACGAAACTTGTATACACAGAATGCTATGGAGTATCAGGCCAGCTTGCAATTTTTAAGCGGCAAATTTAAAGGCCTGAATAAAGCTCTCGGTAGTCAAGGATAAAAATTATGAGTTTATATAATGTTTTCGATATTGCAGGTTCGGGTATGAGCGCACAAAACGTTCGCTTAAATACTACAGCTAGTAATATTTCTAATGCTAACACCATTAGTTCATCTCAAGACAAAACGTACCGAGCGCGCCAACCTGTATTTGCGGCTGAGCTAACAAAGGCTTCAGCATCAGTAAGTAACCAGCAGGGCTCCGCAGTTGGTGTTAAAGTTTTGGGCATTGTTGAAAGCGATGCACCATTACAAATTGAATATAACCCAAACCATCCAAGTGCGGATGAAAATGGCTATATCTATAAACCCAACGTTAATGTTGTAGAGGAGATGGCAAATATGATTTCTGCCTCTCGTTCTTACCAAACAAACGTGCAAGTTGCTGATGCAGCTAAGCAAATGCTAAGTAAAACACTGTTGCTAGGGCAGCGGTAACCGAGGGTAGGTTATGAGTAACGATATTAGTACATCTTCATCCTATTTAGACTCTATACGCTGGCAAGAGCAACAAGTTGCTACCAGTGATAATGAGAGTGATGCGTTAACACAAGAAGACTTTTTCTCTTTGTTAACTCAGCAATTATCGTATCAGGATCCCAGTAACCCTGCGGATAATGACCAAATGATTGCTCAAATGACGAGCTTTACGATGGCGCAAGGGATTACAGATTTAAATACTAACTTTGAATCTTTAGCCTCTTCAATGACATCTAATTCAGCACTGCAAGCATCTACACTTGTAGGCAAACAAGCTTTACTAGAGTCAAACACCCTGGATTTAAATGAAACAGGTGATGCCAGAGGCTCTGCAGTGGCAGAAGAAGCCGTTGATAACTTAAAAATTAAAGTTACTGATGCATCAGGTCAGCTAGTAAGAACTATTGATATGGGTTCTCAGCCAGCAGGTGCGGTACGTTTTGCGTGGGATGGCAAAAATGAAGCTGGTGAGCGTTTACCTGAAGGTGAATACTCAGTAACCGCCGAAGGAAGTACTGACGGTGAATTTTCAAGCTTACCCATTGCTACGTTCAAGAACATTGAAAGCGTTAATATTAATGGCTCAAGTGGCATTATTATTAACACTAAAGAAGGTGCGGTTAGGCTGACAGACGTCGCAGAAATCGCGTAATAAATTTTAATTATACTTCGCCTGTCAGCAGGCTAAATATTAACAGGTTAGAGGTGAATTATGAGCTTCAATATTGCATTAACTGGCTTAGCTGCCGCACAAAAAGATTTAGACGTAACTGCAAATAATATTGCAAACGTTAATACTACAGGTTTTAAAGAGTCACGCGCTGAGTTTGCCGATGTTTACGCATCGTCAGTATTTAGCTCTGGTAAGACTAAAAATGGTGACGGTGTGCAAACAACCATGGTTGCGCAGCAGTTTCATCAAGGCTCACTACAATTTACAAATAACTCACTTGATTTAGCAATCACTGGTGAAGGTTATTTTGCGATGACAGACGATTTATCTTCGCAAGATTTAACATATACACGTGCGGGTGCATTTAAGCTTAACCAAGATAACTTTATGGTTGACGCAAAAGGTAACTTTTTACAAGCATTCCCTGTTGACTCATCTACAGGTGATACAACGTCGGTAAGTTTGAGCACAACTGATCCAATTCAAATCCCTGATTCGTCTGGTTCACCTCGCGCAACAGAAAATGTATTTTTGTCGTTTAACTTAGATGCAACAGCAGATGCTCCGGGTATTGCTTTTGACCCAACATCTAGTGGTACTTATAACTCATCTACGTCAACAACGGTATATGATTCACTAGGTGAACCACACATTTTACAATACTTTTTTGCTAAAGAAGATGATGCCGCAGCAGGTGGTACAGATAACAGTTGGGAAGTATACGCAACACTCGATGGCAAAGTAGTTGATGCCACAACTGGTGGAGAACAAACAACGACACCTTATACACCACTGACCACCCTAGGTTTTAACTCAAGTGGTTTACCATCAACAACAGGCGGTGTAGCAAATACAAATACAACTACTTTTGATGAAATACTACTACCAGCGGGTTCTGGTACTGGCTTATCAACATTACTAGACAATGGTGCAACTTTCCCAGGTACTGGTATTGAGCTTAACTGGCGCGATGAAAACAACACAGCTGGACGTATCCCAACTCAGTATTCAAGTGGTTTTGAAGTAAAAGCACTCGATCAAGATGGCTCAACAGTAGGTCGTTTAGCCGGAATTGATATAGGAACAGACGGTAAAATTGTCGCTTCTTACAGTAATGGTGACTCAACATTCCTAGGCCAAGTGGCTATGGTACGTTTTCCAAATTCACAAGGGTTATCACAAGTGGGTGATACAAGCTGGAAGCAAAGTATTGATTCAGGTGAACCTGTAGCGGGTGAAGCCGGTTCGGGTACGTTTGGTGGAATTAACTCATCAGCGCTTGAGCAATCAAATACTAATCTTACAAACGAGCTTGTAGACTTAATTACTGCACAGCGTAATTACCAAGCAAACTCACGTGCGCTTGAAGTTAACTCAACTATTCAGCAAAGTATTTTGCAGATTCGATAAGCTAAACCCCATTAAATATATTAGGCTGCATTTTTGCAGCCTTTTTTATAAGTCCTCTTTGTAAGCCCTTCTAAATACCTCTCAATGTTGCGTCAAATTTAATCTGGCACCTATTTTGCATTTATAAGTTCAGAGATTTTTTATGTGAGTCGATACTATGGACAAAATGGTCTACATTGCGGCCTCTGGCGCTAAGCAAAGCCTACAAGGGCTTGCGCTTAAAGCCAATAATTTGGCGAATGCAAATACAACAGGATTTAAAGCTGACTTTGCCCAGGCGCGTTCTATGCAAGCGTTTGGCGAAGGTTTGCCTACACGTGTATTTTCAATGCAAGAGCGTCCGGGTTCAAACATGGTATCGGGTGGCATTGTTCAAACCGGGCGAGACTTAGATATCGCAATGAGCGATAACGCATGGCTTGCTGTGCAAGATGCCTCCGGTAATGAAGCTTACACAAAAGTGGGTACGTTAAACATTACAGCTCAAGGTATGCTCGTAACCAGCCATGGTCGTCAAGTTATTGGCGAAGGGGGACCTGTTATTTTACCCGTCCCAGTCGAAAAAATAGGGTTTAGCCAAGATGGCGCTATTCAAGTTCGACCACAAGGCGCTCCTGCTAACTTTTTAGAAGAAATCGACACGCTTAGAGTTGTTGAAGCAAATAGCTCACAGCTCGAAAAAGGTAACGACGGTTTATTTAGACCAAAAGCAAATGTAACAGTAGATACCTCTGCCAATGTAAAAGTTTTAAGTGGTTCGCTTGAAATGTCGAATGTGAATCCGGTTCACGAAATGGTCGACATGATAAGCCACCAGCGCCAATTTGAATTACAAGTGAAATTAATGAAAACAGCTGAAGAAATTGACGAGCGTCAAGATCAGTTATTACGCATAGTTTAACTTTAAAGTGAGGACACGATTATGAATCCAGCATTGTGGATCAGTAAAACGGGGCTAGACGCTCAACAAACCGATATATCGGTTATCTCAAATAATTTAGCGAATGCCAGTACCGTAGGTTACAAAAAAAGCCGCGCTATATTTGAAGATTTACTTTATCAAAATATTAATCAACCGGGTGGTCGTTCATCGCAAGATACCGAAATGCCGTCGGGCTTAATGTTAGGTGCGGGTGCTAAAGTTGTAGCTAACCAAAAAGAGTTTACGCAAGGCAACATGTTGACCACCGAAAACTCACTAGATTGGATGATTTCTGGCGAAGGTTTTTTTGAAGTACTGCAACCAGATGGCAATATTGCTTACTCGCGCAATGGTCAGTTTACTACTGATGGCGATGGACGAATTGTAACATCGGGCGCAGGTTACGTTATTCAGCCAGAAATGAATGTACCAGATGACGCGCAATCAATTACGGTTTCCCAAGACGGCGAAGTATCTGTACGTGTTGCAGGCCAAGCAGATAACGTTGTAATTGGTCAGCTGACTATTAGTGACTTTATTAATCCATCGGGTCTTGAGCCAATTGGTCAAAACCTTTATACCGAAACGGCTGTAAGTGGTGCGCCTGTACAAGGTAATCCTGGTGTTGAAGGGTTAGGTAGTATTATTCAAGGCTCACTCGAAACTTCAAACGTAAATGTGACTGAAGAGCTGGTAAACCTAATCGAAACTCAGCGTATTTACGAAATGAACTCAAAAGTAATTTCGGCCGTTGACGAAATGATGAGTTATATCAATCAACAGCTTTAATAGAATAGGGGGAATTATGCGTAATATTATTTTATTTGCAGCGGGCACATTATTTTTAAGTGGCTGTATGTCTACGCAAAATAGTGAGGTAGTGCAGGACGACCCTTACTACGCACCTATGTACCCCGAGCCCATTTTAGAGCCGCTGGTAGCCACAGGTTCATTGTTTAATACTCATACATCAAACGACTTATATTCCGATAAAAAAGCGCTACGTACTGGCGATATAATTACGGTTAAATTGCAAGAGTCTACTCAAGCAACAAAGGCCGCTAAAACAGAAACAGACAAAGAAACTGACGCAAGCTTAGACCCAGTGATTGGCTTAGGTGGTCTACCTGTAAATATAGGTGGCGATAGTATCCAGTTTGGTATTGGTAGTGATTCGTCGTTTACGGGTGATTCAAAATCAAACCAGTCAAACAGCTTAGTGGGCGATATTTCGGTTAATGTAATGCGCGTTTTACCTAACGGTAATTTAGTTATACGCGGCGAAAAATGGCTAACGCTTAATACCGGCGAAGAGTTTATTCGTTTAGAAGGGCTAGTACGCCCTCAAGACGTAAGCGCCGATAATACGGTTGAATCAAATCGTATTGCTAATGCACGTATTCAATACTCAGGTAAAGGGCAAACGCAAGAGGCGCAAAGTCCTGGTTGGCTTACACGTTTCTTTAGCAGTTCGCTGTTTCCATTTTAGAGGGTAACAACATGAATAGCCTTAAAGCTTTATGTTTAGTTGTGTTATTAGGTTGGCAGTTTACTGCCAGTGCTGAGCGCATAAAAGATGTGTCTATGGTTGAAGGCGTACGCTCTAACCAATTAGTCGGTTATGGCTTAGTAGTTGGTTTGCCAGGCACTGGCGAGCAAAACTCATATACACAACAAAGTTTTAGAGGCATGTTGAACAGCTTTGGTATTACGCTACCTTCAACTCAAAGTCCTAAAATTAAAAATGTTGCCGCTGTGGCGGTGCATGCAGAATTACCCGCATTTAGAAAACCCGGACAAACAATAGATATTACGGTTTCTTCTATTGGTAGTGCAGGCAGCTTGCGTGGTGGTACTTTACTACAAACTTTTTTAAAAGGTGTAGACGGTAACGTGTACGCAATTGCACAAGGTAGTTTAATTGTCGGTGGCTTAGGTGCACAAGGTCTTGATGGCAGTAAGGTTGTAATTAACACGCCTACAGTTGGTCGTATACCAAATGGCGCAACAGTTGAACGCACCGTAGAAAGCCCATTTATGCAAGGCGATTACATTACCTTCAACCTAAACCGCCCAGACTTTACGACGGCAAAACGCCTAGAAAAAACAATTAATGACTTAGTTGGCCCAAATAGCGCACAAGCAATAGATTCTGTTTCTATTCGTGTTATAGCACCACGCGATGCATCCCAGCGTGTATCGTACTTATCAACACTCGAAAACTTAGAATTTAAACCAGCTGACATGGCCGCTAAAATTATAGTTAACTCGCGCACCGGTACAATTGTCATTGGCAAAAACGTTAAGCTTCAGCCTGCGGCTATAACTCATGGTGGCTTAACAGTAACAATTGCAGAACAACAAAACGTGTCACAACCAAATCCGCTAGCAAACGGTGATACAGTTGTCACGCAGCAGAGCATTATTGATGTAAACCAAGACGACTCGCGCGCCTTTGTATTTAATCCAGGTGTAAGCCTTGACGATTTAGTTCGCGCAATTAACGAAGTAGGCGCAGCGCCTGGTGATCTAATGGCTATTTTAGAAGCACTAAAAGAAGCCGGCGCAATTAACGGACAGTTAGTTGTTATATAAATAACTCAAGCCAATAAATAACGTATTACTTAAGCCCTATAGTTTTGAAACAAGATATAGGGCTTTTTATTTACAGCAACTTAAGTTTATTATTTTTATCTTCCTTGTTTTATCTGTAGTGGCTCAATTTTTGCATTTTTAACTGCATTATTCATTTTGTGTCAAAAAGCCGATGGAAACTAATCACCTCGATAAACAAAACTTTTTTGATTTAGGCAACTTAGATTCACTTCGTAAAGAAGCCTTAACCAGTGGCGATGCATCAACTGATGCCTCTAAAGCTGCGCTCAAAAAAGCGGCCGCACAATTTGAAGCTATTTTTACGCAAATGTTGCTCAAAGGAATGCGCAAAGCTAACGAAGCATTTGAAGACAAAGACAGCCCATTTAATTCAAGTGGCGTAAAGTTTTTTGAAGAAATGCACGATCAGCAACTTTCAACAGAGCTTTCATCAAATGGCTCGTTAGGCCTTGCCGATCTAATAGTTCAGCAGTTATCGCCTGAGTCTAAAAACTTTATGCCAGGCTCGGTGCTTAGAACAACCAACGATATTTTTAGCGATACGCAAGTCGGTTCCGCTCTTCCTCATGAGCAAAAAAATAAGCAACCCGATCTTATCGTTAAGAGTACTAAAGCCGATATTGCTGAGCCTAAAGTCGATACTGCAGAGTCTAAAACCGATAGCCCAACATTTAAAAATGCAGAAGAGTTTGTAAGTTCAGTGTGGGAACACGCTAAAACGGCAGCGCAAAAAATTGGTTTAAATCCTGCGGTAATGGTTGCACAAGCGGCACTTGAAACCGGTTGGGGTAAACACATTATTAATAAAAGTGACGGTGGCAGCTCAAATAACTTGTTTAATATTAAGTCAGATAAAAGCTGGGAAGGTGATAAAGCAAGCAAAATAACGCTTGAGTTTGAGCAAGGTACACCCGTTAAAAAACAAGCCAGCTTTAGAGCCTACGATTCAATTAAAGACAGCGTGAACGACTTCGTTGATTTTTTAACGCAAAACCCACGCTACAAAGAAGCATTACAAAATACAGCTAAACCAAACGACTTTTTAGATTCATTACAAAAAGCAGGTTATGCAACCGATCCAAATTATGCCAGCAAAATAAAAAAAGTGCTCAATAGCAGTCAGCTAAAAGACATTGCGGCAAACGTGATCCGCCAAGGAGTAGAGTAACATGTCGTTTAATTTATTGAACATTGCCAGTTCTGGGGTTAGAGCAAGCTCGGAGCTACTGCAAACGACAAGTAAAAATATCGCCAATGTAAATACCGAAGGCTATGTGCGTGAGCGTACAGAGTTTACTACTATGGTTGACAACCAAGTAGGGCGAGGCGAAACATACCGATTACTAAATGAGTTTGCTCAGTCACAGCTAAATCGTGACACCTCTAATAAATCGTTTTTCGATCAGTTTATTACTGAGGCTAATCGAGTTGATACTATTTTTTCTGAAGAGTCGAATAATCTTTCGACTGGTATTAACTCTTTATTTAATAACGTGCAAGAAGCGCTAAATCAGCCCTCGTCTACTGTTGCTCGCTCATTAGTGATGACAGATGCGCAAAGCTTAATTGATCAAATGGATAGGCTTTCGGGCATCGTGCTTGATCAAAAAAGTATAGTAAACGAGCAACTCGAAATATTTTCAGATGAAGCAAACTCACTCATTCAAAGTATTAGCACGCTAAATCAAAATATTGCAGCAGTTAATGGCACTAATAACGCCGCAGATGCCAGCTCTACCTACAACGAACGCGATAAAGCAATACGCGACTTATCAGAGCTAATAGACATAGAAACGCTTGATGGTCCAAATGGCGAAAAACTCGTTTTTATGGGCACAGGCGAAGCGGTTGTTATGCAAAATGGCGCATTTAACTTATTTTCGATGACAGGGGATCCTGATCCTAACTTTAAAGAATTCACGCTTGACGTTAATGGTGGCAAAGCTGTGCCGCTTGAAGTTGATGTAAGCAAGCTTAAAGGCAAAATTGGCGGTTTACTTGCTTTTAGAGATGACATATTAGTCCCTGCGCAAAACCAAATTGGTCAAATGGGCTTAGCTATTGCTGATGCATTTAACGAACAAAACAAATTGGGTATGGATGCAACAGGTCAGCTAGGGGGTAATATTTTTAATATACCTACCGTTGGCGCTTATGCGTATCAAGCTAACACAGGTACTGCCGGTATGACTGCAACAGTAGAGCCAGGTAAGGGCAGTGAACTTCCTGCCAGTGACTTTATTATTACTTATACAGCTAATGCTAATGAAGTAAGTATTCAGCCTATAGATAACAAAGGCGATCCGTTAGGGCAGCCTTCACTTGCTGATATATCGACAGGTGTTATTGATTCATCGACTATTACCTCAGGCGAATCATTTGGTCTTCAAGTAAATGTATCTGGGGCTGGTGTTGAGGGGGATCAATTTCAAATAAAGCTTAATTCAGATGCCGCTTCAAGTATTACACTTGCAACAGGGCGCGCAGAAGATTTAGCACTAGCATCGCCAATCCGTACTGCTAACGATTTAAATAATATAGGTACCGCTACTATTTCAGCGGGAGAAGTAACAAGTGTTACCTCCGGTGGTTTTACTACAGCACCAGGCTTAACAAACGGTGAAATAACGCTTGTTAAAACAGGTAATGCTAACGAATATCAAATTACTGATAATAGCGGAACGAGTACTTTTACTATTACGCCTCCTGCAAAAGGAATGTTATCGCAAGCGGGCGCTCCATTTGATACCTACGGATTCGATTTTGATATAGAAGGTACACCAGCAACAGGCGACACCTTTACACTTGAGTTTAACGAAGGCGGCTTTGATGATAACCGTAATGGCTTAAAATTAGCTGATTTACAAAATGGTGAGTTAGTACGCTTAAACGTAGAAACAACAGCAACGGCCGACAACCATAAAACGTTCAACCAAGCTTATTCAGGATTAGTGAGTGATATAGGTGTTATAACCGGCCAAGCAATCACAAGTGGGGCTGCATTTGATGCTCTAGCACAGCAATCTGAGGCATGGTACGAGTCGTTATCTGGAGTAAACCTAGATGAAGAGGCCGCAAATTTACTGCGTTTTCAACAATCATATTCAGCATCAGCACAAGTTTTAGCAGCAGCTCAAGAAATTTTTGACACCTTATTAAATGCGGCGAGGTAATTATGCGTTTATCAAATAATTTAATGTACCAAAACAACATAAATAAAATACTCGACAACCAACAAGGTGTTGCAAATGCTCAAGAGCGAGTAACAACAGGTGAAAAGTATTTAACCACCTCAGAAGCGCCAGCTGCTATTTCGCAAGCTATGCTGTATTCAAATAAAATACAAACGAATGAGCAATACACTAAAAATATCGATCAGCTAAATGGCCGCCTAGAAACAGAAGAAAGCGTATTACAAAGTATAAATAGTAATATTCAACAAGCGCAAGAGCTCACTATTCAGGCTGGTAATGGTGTTTATACTAAGGACGATTTAAAGACGTTTGCATCAGAACTTAGTGGCATTCAACAAACGCTAGTTAACTTAATGAACACCCGATCAGAAGACGGAAAATTCATATTTTCAGGATACCAAGACAGTACGCAGCCGTATCAGTTTGATTCTGCGGCGGGTATGTACACCTATAATGGCGACCAAGGCCAGCACCAAATAACTATAGCTGAAGGTGTATCAATTAAGGCAAGTGATAACGGCTTTGATACGTTTGAAAAAACTAACGCGCGATTAAATGTAGAATCTAACACGGCAAGTGTTTCAGGCTCTATTACAGCGGCAAGTGTATATGTTGACGGCCAAGCTGAGTTTGATAAGTTTCATCAAGCAAATTACAACGCAGACCCAACAGCTCTAGCAACTGCAAATACATATAGTGTATTAGTAAGCCCTGGTGCTACAGCAACAGATCCACAAACCTACGAAATATACCGAGACGGCGCAGCATTAACCCCCGCAGTAACAGGTGAAGTTACTGATGAGCCTATCGATTTTGCAGGTATGAAAATTGAATTTGAAGGCACAGCACCAGGTCAACTCGATTTTAGCCTTGAAAAACCAGGCAAAGAAAACGTACTTAATACGTTGCAAGCACTTATTACCGGCCTTAACGATGGCACACTTGAAGGTGATGACTTTCAGCAAGTACTTGCTGATGGCTTAGTGCAATTACAAAACGCCAGTGAGCAAGTCGTGTTTACCCAAGCAAGTTTAGGCGGGCGTATGAACGCGCTTGAAAGAGTAAGTGATTCAAACTTAGCACTCGATATTCAAAATAAAAGTAATCGCTCTAACTTAGTTGAAGTTGATATGGCAGAAGCTATTAGCGAACTGACTAAGCAAGAAACGGCACTGCAAGCATCGCAAGCAACTTTTGGCCGTTTAACTAACCTTTCATTATTCGATTACTTATAAGCAAGTTATAAGCAGATTATAAGCAGAATTACCTTGCCGCTTTACCTACTTTAAAGCGGCAATACTTTGCGGCAAAAAAATGTCACGCCCTTCTAAATAACTTCACTAATTATTTACAATCCCCAAGAATTTATTAATTTGCATTTAAAAACAGGTACTTAAAAACAAATTAAAGTTGGCACAGTAAATGCTTTTCTTATTATAAGAAATTATCGAACAGTGGTTCCTGTTAAATCGTGTTGAACCACACTCTGTTTAAACCTAGGAGATGGTAAAATGGCATTAACAGTAAATACTAATGTGTCGTCACTAAACGCACAACGTAACTTAACTAAATCTGGCGAAGGCTTAGCAACCTCAATGGAGCGCCTAGCTTCTGGTATGCGTATCAATAGCGCAAAAGATGATGCCGCAGGCCTACAAATTTCAAATAGATTAACGTCCCAAATAAATGGCCTAGCTGTTGCTCAACGAAATGCTAATGATGGTATTTCAATGGCGCAAACAGCCGAAGGTGCTATGCAGGCATCTACTAATATTTTACAAAGAATGCGAGAGCTTTCCTTGCAGTCTGCAAATGGTTCAAACTCAGATAAAGATCGTGATGCTCTTCAAAAAGAAGTCGTTCAACTCAAGTCAGAACTTACAAGGATCGCAGAAACAACCCAATTTGGTGGTCAGCAATTATTAAATGGCGATTTCGGCACGAAATCTTTTCAAGTCGGAGCTAATGCAAACGAAATTATAGGGCTAACACTTAAAAATGTTTCTGCAGATAGTATAGGATCATTTGATAAAGTGTTAGTTGGTACAGCTGGTTTGGGTAGGGCTAGTGCGGCGGCTAACGATGGTGCAGCATCTAACAATGGATTTGTTGGTACTGGTGCTTTAACAGTCAATGGAACTCAATTAGCAGCGAACCCTGCTGCTGGTAGTGAAGCAAGCGCAATTGCAGAAACAATAAACGAGTTATCAGGGACCACAGGTGTTACAGCCGATGCTAGGACACAAGCTGAAATTAAGCTAACAGCTGGCGACTCTGTCAGCTTTACGCTCAACTCTGTTCAAATATCAGCTTCTGTTTCGGGTACCGATGATTTAACTGATTTAGCAACAGCAATTAATGAAGAGACAAGTAATACAGGTGTAACCGCAGAAAGTAAAGATGGCAGATTAATACTGACAGACGAAAGCGGTAAAGATATCGAAATTGCAGACTTTACAGCAGCTACGGCTGACATGACTGTCGCTGGAATAGCCCAAGATGGAACAACGCAGGCCGCTCCAATTTCACTTGACGGTCAGGGGACTGCAGCAGATAGTACAACTATAGCTGGTAGTATTAAACTTTCATCTGATAATAGCTTTAGTGTTGTTGCTGCCACAGCGGCGGACTTTGGCGCTGGTGGTGTTTCTGCTTTAACAAAAGTTTCTGATATTGATATTAAAACCCAAGACGGCTCGCAAAGCGCTTTAGCTGTTATAGATGGCGCGCTATCACAAATAGATTCGCAACGAGCAAATTTAGGTGCGGTACAAAATCGCTTCAGCCAGACAATTAGTAATTTAGCCAATGTTCAAGAAAATGTGTCGGCATCGCGTAGTCGTATTCAAGATACAGATTTTGCAACTGAAACCGCACAAATGACTAAAAACCAAATATTACAACAAGCGGGCACTTCAATACTCTCGCAAGCAAACCAAATACCGCAAGCGGCAATTAGCTTATTAGGCGGTTAATTATTAGTTCAACTAGTGACTAAATATATAAACGCACTTTATTAAGTGCGTTTTTTATTTTTGGGTTGTTAAAATCAACTAAAAGCATAATATGTAAATTGTATTTTAAACTCATTTAAAATAACTAACCTTTTAAAACAGTCGGTTAGCTTTTTTTTAACGAATAAACCAGTTTATTTCTAAAATACTTCTAAAGATAATTTACCTCCTGCCGTTAACTTAATCAGTACGGAGCTGAACATGTATTTATGGCAGCTCTTGGTTAAATCAAAACAGCAATATTACGAAAGTAATCAGGAGTCTTATCATGGCTATATCAGTAAATACAAATGTATCTTCATTAAACGCTCAACGTAACCTTTCAGCTTCAGGTTCAAATTTAGCTACCTCAATGGAGCGTTTATCATCGGGTATGCGTATTAATAGCGCAAAAGATGATGCAGCAGGCCTGCAAATATCAAACCGTTTAACATCTCAAATTAATGGTTTGGGTGTTGCACAGCGTAACGCTAATGATGGTATTTCAATGGCGCAAACTGCAGAAGGTGCTATGCAAGCTTCTACCGACATCTTACAAAGAATGCGTGAATTAGCACTGCAATCTGCTAATGGCTCTAACTCAGACAAAGACCGCGATGCTTTACAAAAAGAAGTAGTGCAGCTAAATACAGAACTAACACGTATTGCAGAAACAACGTCTTTCGGTGGTCAGCAGTTACTAGATGGTTCATTCGGGACTAAGTCTTTCCAAGTTGGTTCTAATGCAAATGAAACAATCGGTGTTACTTTAAAAGATATCTCAGCTAATAGTATAGGCTCTTTCGATAAAGTACTAGCAGGTGCCGCTGGTAGTGCCTTAGGTCTTGGTAGAGCGAGCACTGCAGCAGATACAGCAACGGCATCAACTAATGGGGTAGCCGGTGGAGCTTTAAGTATCGATGGCACAGCGCTTACTACAGCACCTAGTGCTGGTAATTCAGCGGAAACAATTGCTGCAGGTATTAATGAGCTGTCAGGTACAACAGGCGTTACAGCTGACGCTAGAACGCAAGCTGAAATTAAGTTAACAGCAGGCGACTCAGTAAGTTTTAGCCTTAACTCTGTTCAAATATCAGCTTCTGTTTCGGGCACCGATGATTTAACTGATTTAGCAACAGCTATCAATGAAGAGACAAGTAACACAGGTGTAACCGCAGAGAGTAAAGATGGTCGATTAATACTGACAGACGAAAGCGGTAAAGATATTGAAATTGCAGACTTTACAGCAGCGACTGCGGATATGACCGTAGCAGGTATTGCTCAAGACGGAACGACGCAGGGTACTCCAATTTCACTTGATGGTCAGTTAGCTGCTGCGGATAGCACAACTGTTGCGGGAAGCATTAAACTTTCATCTGATAGTAACTTTAATGTTGTTGCGGCTACGCCTGCTGATGCTGGTGCTGGTGGTGTAGCAGCACTATCTAAAGTTTCAGATGTAGATATTAAAACTCAAGATGGTTCGCAAAATGCTTTAGCTGTAATTGATGGTGCACTATCGCAAATAGATTCACAACGAGCTAACTTAGGTGCGGTACAAAACCGCTTTAGCCAAACAATTAGTAATTTAGCAAATGTTCAAGAAAATGTATCTGCATCACGTGGTCGCATTCAAGATACTGATTTTGCGGCAGAAACAGCGCAAATGACGAAAAATCAAATATTGCAACAGGCTGGAACATCAATCCTGGCGCAAGCAAACCAGTTACCACAAGCAGCACTTAGCTTAATAGGTTAAAGGCAATAGCTTAATGGTTAGCTAACTAATGCATAAAGTCAGTATTAGTATTAAAAAAGGAGGTGGCTTTAGCTACCTCCTTTTGTGGTTTAAGAATATAAACTAAGCTATTGTTGGTTTAATTAAGTACAAATAGGAATCTGTTATGAATACAATTACTTCAAACGCAGAAATTACAACATTACCGACTCCCATTGCTGGTGATGATAAGCAAACAGGACAAGCTGCTCGTTCTTTAACTGAGCGAGCAGTTGATGATGTAAAGCAAACGGAAGTGCTCAATCAACAAAAGCTACAGCAAAACCAATACAAAAATAACAATCAAGATGAAAAAGATCAGCCCTTAGAGCGCGAACAGCTAGAACAAATGGCGCAACAATTGCAGGACTTTATGGGTGAAATGAATCGCAGCTTACAATTTAAAGTTGATGAAGATTCAGGCCGCGATGTCATTAAAGTGCTCGATAAAAACAGTGGTGAAGTAATTAAGCAATATCCTTCTGAGGAAGTATTAAGTTTGGTGTCTAAATTGTCTGAATCTGCTGGTATTTTAATCGACCAAACAGTTTAGTCGGTAGTTTGCATTACCAATATCAAGTTAGTGTATTTTTAAGTATTTAAAGAGGTGAAGTATGTCTATATCGTTCAATGGCTTAGGCTCTGGTTTAGCTGTGTCAGATATTGTTGATGCACTCGTTAATGCTGAAAAAGCTCCTGCGGAATCTCGTTTAAATACTCGAGAAGGTAATTTAACTACAGATATTTCAGCTGTTGGTGCACTCAAGTCAGCGCTTGAAAAAGTACAAACTTCAATGCAAATATTAGGTGATAGCGATAAGTTCCAACAGCGGAGCACATCAGGCAGCGATGATTTTATATCGATAAGTGCTGATGGAGAAGCCCAACCTGGAGGATACTCAGTAAAGGTAAATAACTTAGCTTCGGAACATAAAATTTTATCAAAAGCTTTTGATTCTGAAGCTGCTGTAGGTGAGGGAACTATTACCTTGGCCTCTGGCGATAACAGCTTTGAGATACTTGTGTCTGACACAGCAACTCTTAGCGAAATTCGTGATGCGATAAATGATAGCAACGATAACGACAGTATTAACGCAACTATTATTACTGACGATGATGGACAGCATTTGGTTTTTTCAGCTAAAAATAGTGGTGTTGATAACATCATTAATATTGAAGTTGCTGATATTGACGGAGACAACACCGATTTAAATGGACTTTCGCGATTAGCTTTTGATTTAAATGGTGTTAAGAATATTGATGAAATAATAGAGGCAACAGATGCATCTATTACCATTGATGGTTCACTTACAGTGAGTAGCTCATCTAATGAATTTGCCGGAGTAATTGACGGTATTACAATAACAGCTAAAAAGTCACACGACACAGATGACGATTTGAGTGATATATCGGTTAAAGAGAATAATAATAATATCAAAGCTGGTTTAAATAGCTTTATCGAAAGTTATAATGAGCTATTAGAACTAAGCAAGAACCTAGGTGCATCAAGCGAAGATGGCGTTGGGGTTATGGCTGGGGATTCATTACTTCGAGGCGTTATGTCAAAGCTTCGTAGCGAAATAACAAATCCTATTGATTTAGGTGACGGGAACTCGTTATCACTTTCGCAGTTAGGTGTTGAAACAGACCGCTACGGTGTTTTAACACTAAATAGTGAAACATTGGATGACAAAATAGATGCAGATGTTGATTTAGTACAGCAGTTTTTCGTGGGTAATGAAGGCGATGATAATGGTGGGTTTGCAAAGTCCTTTGATGAAAAGTTGAGCTTTTATACGGATTCCGATGGTATTATCCAAAACCGAATAGACAGTAAAACGAACCAACTTGATGATTTAGATGATCAGCGCGTGAGCCTTGCTAGTAAAATGGAGTCGTTATCTTCTCGGTTATACGCTCAATATAATGCGATGGATTTATTAGTAGCGAGCCTTAATAACACCAGCAGTTATGTTCAAGCTCAATTAGAGAATATGCCAGGCGTAGTACGAGATAACTCTTAGTAGATAAATATAATATTAAATTAATAACTAAATTAAGAAAGCACAAAAAAACCGTTATTTAAAACGGTTTTTTTGTGCTTTCTATTTAAGTAGATTTTAGCGACTTGCTTTATAAGCTTTAATCGCCTTACCTGATTTTTTATGTTTAATAATAGCTTTTGATGATTCGTTTTTTGCACTATTCGCTTTTACTAAAATAGTATTTATACGAAGCTGAATTAATTCTAATTGTTTTGCGCTTGGGCCGTCGCTGCTTTCGCACCATTGCTTTAGTTTAACATTTAAAGTGTCTAAAAGAGGCCGAGCTTCGTCTGCGTTATCATCATTTACTAACACTTCAATATTACTAAGCAACGTTTGTATGAGCTCAGAGTAGTTAGTTAATGGCTCTGAAAATGTTGGCGAGTCCATAATTGAAATTAAACCGCAGGGCTTCGTTGATCTAGCGGAATATTATCCCAGCCTTCTTTAATTTCTTTAACAATACTTGATACTTCCACAATTGCTTCAATATCGTTGTTTATGTTCGCTTGCGTTAAACGGCGCTGGCAGTAATCGTAAAGCGCCAATAAATTATTAGAAATACTAGGGTCTTGTTCTACTTCTAAATTAAGTGCATCTTGCAGTGCACCAAATAGCAAAATACATGCTGAAATGTTTTCCCCTTTTTTTGCTATTTCTTTGCGCTCAATAAACCCTTTTGTTGCTGCTAAGCGACCGATGATATTACTGAATATAAGGTTTATTTGTTCGTAAGGGGCCATTTCGGCAATACTACTGGCACGAACTTGACTGTATTTTTTTACTGAGACATGAGCCATGGGAAAATCCTAAAATTTAAAACGATAAAATTATGTGAAAGCTAATACAAAAAATTAATTAAGCTTTTATAAGAACAAAGCAATATTAATGCCAAGCATTTTCACTTATTTATGTATCGGCATTTGTAACTTCAACTTAAATTTATAATTGAGTTTATTTACTAACAATAGCATTTTTATTGCAGAGTAAATTAATTTTTAGGGCTAAGTTATAGTTAGGTAATAGTTAGGTAATAGTTAAGTAATGGCTAAGTTAAAACTATAACCCATACTTAATGATTAACTATTAAGTATGATTGACTTAACTAGCCCGCCTGTTTTTTGGCGTTTATGTCAAAAAACTGCCGCTATCACTTGCATCCATGCTGAACTGGCTTACAATTTAACTAATTATACAAATTAGTGAAAGTACGGCTCGCTAAATATGATCTTGATTTTAGATAATAATAACAACCGCGCAATAGGATTAAATGCTTCACTTGGCTTTATTGGTGAAGCTGTTCAACTATTAAGCGAAGACTGCTTTGAACAAGAATGCAAAAAATATCAGCAGCAAGAATGCATGATCATTTTAGGAGCGTTGCAATCACTTGACCACGAAAGCTTAATTAAACGCTATCCAACATTACCCTTTTTGTTAATTGGCGAAACGCTAAAACCACTATTAAGTATAGCTAATGTAGTGGGGCTTATTTGCGAGCCGTTTAATCACGAAGTAACAACTCAGTTACTTCACGACTGCCAGCAGTATCAGCGTATGCTGCCTAATGAGCATAAGCATTCTAAACCACATAAAACTTTTGATGGGTTAGTTGGTGAAACAGAGGCCGTAAAAGATGTTCGCTTTTTAATTGAACAAGTGGCAAAAACTGATGCTAATGTTTTAATTTTAGGCGAATCAGGCACAGGTAAAGAAGTGGTTGCCCGTAATGTACACTTGCTTTCAAAGCGTATTAATGGACCATTTGTACCAGTTAACTGTGGTGCTATACCGGCTGAGCTGCTCGAAAGTGAACTATTTGGCCACGAAAAAGGCGCGTTCACTGGTGCTATATCGGCTCGTAAAGGGCGCTTTGAACTAGCTCAAGGTGGAACGCTATTTTTAGATGAAATAGGCGATATGCCACTGCAAATGCAAGTTAAGTTGCTGCGAGTATTGCAAGAGCGAAGTTACGAACGTGTTGGTGGTACAAAGGCTATCCAAGCTGATGTACGCGTTATTGCGGCCACGCATCGTAATCTTGAAACAATGATTGAAGAGGGAAGTTTTAGGGAGGATTTATATTACCGATTAAATGTATTCCCTATCGAAAACCCATCGCTGAGTGAGCGAGCTGATGATATTCCGCTGCTTTTAAAAGAGTTAATGCGCCGAGTTAACGACCAGACTGGTTCTACCGCTAAGTTTACAGAGCGCGCAGTTGAGAGCTTAAAAGAACATGCTTGGCCTGGTAATATTCGTGAGCTTGCTAATTTGGTGGAGCGTATGGTTATTATGTTCCCTGACAAAGTGGTTGATATTCCTGATTTACCTAACAAATATCGTTACATTGAAGTTGAAGCCTACGAGCCAGAATACCCTGAAGAGTTAATGGAAAAAGACGCCTTTAACGACATATTTAGCACAGGCTTTAGTGATTACGAAAGTGAGCCAGACGCTGAGTTTAGCCAAACGGGTAGTGGGCTATTACCTGATGATGGTATTGAACTTAAAGATTATTTAGCCGAACTTGAAATAAGCTTAATTACCCAAGCGTTAGAGCGCTATGATTACGTTGTAGCTCGCGCTGCAGAGATATTAGGGGTTCGCAGAACAACACTCGTTGAGAAAATGAAAAAGTATAATCTTTCACGAGATTAGAAGTACGAAAATGGTGAAATACTTTTCGTTATTTATTATTCATTTGTGATCAATCACTTTACGGGCTTTGCCCGTCACGCAAGCAAGCTTGGCGTCTACAAGATAACCCAAACTTAAACCTTGGCGGTAGACGCTGAGCTTGCTCGCGTGAAAAGCGTAGCTTTTAATCATTTAAATAAAACGTTATTTCACAAAGAGAAAAACGAAGGTAAATGAGAAACCATAGTCAACTTACGCTTTACTTCTCTAAAGCGCAGCGTCTCTTAACCTCTTTGTGAACTAATCACTTTTATGGTTATAAATCACTTACTCACTAAAAGTCTTAATAATTTCTTCTTTCCTAAAACAATCATTACTGTGATCGTTAACCATACCGCAGGCCTGCATATGCGCATATACCGTTGTTGGGCCTAAAAACTTAAAACCCCGTTTTTTTAAATCTTTAGCAAATGCAGTTGATGCCTCTGTAATTGCTGGGTAGTCCTCAGCGTTATTTAAATTACTTATAATCGGTTTATTATCGACAAACTGCCATTGGTAGTTACTAAAACTTCCAAATTCTTTTTGTATTTCTATAAAGCACTTTGCGTTGTTAACAGTTGCCGCAATTTTTAAGCGATTGCGCACAATACCCTCATCAAGCATTAATCTCTCAATGTCATCTTGTGTGAATTGTGCCACTTTATCTACATCAAAATTAGCAAATGCTTTTTTATAACCGCTGCGCTTTTTTAAAATTGTGTACCAGCTTAAGCCGGCTTGCGCTGATTCAAGAGTGATAAATTCAAACAGCTTTGTATCATCATAAAGAGGGACGCCCCATTCTTCATCATGGTAAATAACGTAGTCGGGTTTAGTGGTGTCGAGCCACGGGCAACGGCACTTTTTTTGCTCACTCATTATTATTCCTTTTTGTGTGCGTCATTTTTATGTCGCTCAAATTATTGATGTAACTTAATGATAAGTATGTAAATAAATTTTGGTATAAATCGTGCATTTAGACATATATCTACATCAATTCGAGATTTGATTATGGCCCTTGCTAGCGTGCTAAAACCACAGTTTTTTTCTGCAAATCAGTATAACCCATGTTTACTTCAAGAGGAGTACATTGGTGAATTAAGCGATCTGCGCAAGCAAGCAAGTTGGCTTTCGCATTTGGTTGATACCATGCCAGCAGGCGTGGTTGTACTTGATGGCAAAGGGTTGATTGCAAAAGCGAATCAAATAGCGATTGATATGCTTGGCGAGCCACTTGAAGGCGAACGCTGGTTTAATGTTATTCAGCGCTCTTTTAGGCCACATCAAGATGATGGCCATGAAGTGTCTTTAAAAGACGGACGCCTAATAAAGCTTGATATTACTGCTTTAGCACCAGAGCCTGGGCAACTTATTTTAATGACGGATTTAACCGAAACTCGCCGCTTACAAAAACGTGTTGCACATATGCAGCGATTAAGCGCGCTGGGGAAAATGGTTGCATCGTTAGCGCATCAAGTCCGTACGCCGCTCTCAGCCGCTATGCTGTACGCTGCTAATTTAGGATCAAAGCGCTTACCCGAAGCATCTCGCGATAACTTTCAAACAAAGTTAATGTCGCGTTTAAAAGATTTAGAAACTCAAGTAAACGACATGCTGTTATTTGCTAAAAGTGGCGATCAGCAAGTTGTTGAGCAAGTTTCAATGCAGCAGCTTTTAACCGAAGTTAAAGCAGGTGCCGATGCGATGGTCGCACTTAATGAAAGTGAACTGGATGTAAGCTTACCAGAACCCGATATACAAATAGTTGGTAATAAAACGGCATTGGCCAGTGCTATTCAAAATCTAGTGCACAATAGTATTCAAGTTATTGGCGGCGGCGCAAAAGTAAAAATTAGCGCACAAAGAGATTTAAAAGATTTAGATATGGTTCGTATTAGTGTGAGCGACAATGGCCCAGGTGTTGATTTAAGCCAAAGCGATAAAATTTTTGAACCATTTTTTACTACAAAAAGTCAGGGCACAGGTTTAGGGCTTGCTGTAGTGAGTTCGGTGGCTAGTGCGCACCAAGGCCGTGTTGATGTGACTAATAATACGCAGGGTGGTGCCTGCTTTAGCTTGTTACTGCCTATTAAGGCAACATCTAAATTAGAGGGGTCATTATGAGTAACACTATTTTAGTTGTCGAAGATGACGCAGGGCTTCGTGAAGCCTTAATAGATACCCTTGAAATGTCGGGTATTGAATGTGTTGCAGCGAGCAGTGCTGAGCAAGCAATGTTACTGCTTAAAAAAGATCAATTTTCGCTTGTTGTAAGCGACGTGCAAATGGGCGCAATGAGTGGACTTGATTTACTACGCAGTATTAAATTAAACCACCCTGATTTACCTGTATTGATGATGACGGCGTATGCCACAATTGACGATGCGGTAGAGGCCATGCGCCTAGGTGCAATTGACTACATGGCAAAACCATTTGCACCTGAAGTGCTGTTAAATATGGTGAGCCGTTATTTGCCTGAAAAAGCAAAAGAAACCGACGGCCCCGTTGTTGCTGATCCAACTAGTATTCAATTATTGGAGCTTGCAAGTAAAGTAGCACGCTCTGATGCAAGTGTAATGGTACTTGGCCCAAGTGGTTCGGGTAAGGAAGTACTTGCGCGTTATATTCATGATAAGTCGAGCCGATGTAATGAGCCATTTGTAGCGATTAACTGCGCGGCTATTCCTGAAAATATGCTCGAAGCCACGTTATTTGGTTACGAAAAAGGGGCTTTTACGGGGGCGATTCAAGCATGTCCGGGTAAGTTTGAGCAAGCACAAGGCGGTACTATTTTACTTGATGAAATTACTGAAATGGACTTAGGACTACAAGCTAAACTTTTACGCGTACTGCAAGAACGTGAAGTAGAGCGTTTAGGGGGGCGTAAAACAATTCAGCTCGATGTACGTATTTTGGCAACCAGTAATCGTGATTTAAAAGAAGCCGTGTCTGAAAATCAGTTTAGAGAAGATTTATATTACAGGCTTAATGTTTTTCCACTTATGTGGCGTCCATTGTGCCAACGCCCTGGCGATATTATTGTATTGGCTAAGCATTTAATTGAGCGCCATATAAGTAAAAGCAAGGAGCCTATGGCGTATTTAGATAAAGCTGCCGAGCAAAAGTTACTGGCTCACGCGTGGCCTGGTAATGTGCGCGAGCTTGATAATGTTATACAGCGTGCGCTTATACTGCGCACGGGTAACACAATAAACGAGCATGCTATTTTTATCGAAAACTTAGTATCTAATAACTTTGTTATGGAGCCTTCATTGGCACCGGCGCAAACTGTATCGCCAACAGAATTAGCTCACGCAGATAAAGGTGTTGATAAAAGCACGTTAAGCTCTGCATATTATGATGAAAAATCGCATGCAGAGGATGAGCCTAAACAAGGTTTGCTAGCGGCAGATACCGGTAGCTATAAAGATGAGCTTAAAGACAAAGAGCATCGCATTATTTTAGAAACCCTTGCACGTTGCCAAGGTAAGCGTAAAGACGTTGCCGAAACGTTGGGCATAAGCCCACGAACTTTACGTTATAAACTAGCGCAAATGCGCGATTTAGGTATTTCACTTCCTGCATAACCTCCTATAAACCCTAAGTTTGCGCTGCGAGCTTAGGGTTGTCAAAACTCTGACTAATACAAATTAAAGGTAACCCATTGTATTTTAATGCTTAATTATTTGGCATGCTTTGTGCTTTATTACTTGTAAGAGTTCACTGCGTGTCAGAGATAAATTATGAAAATTCAAAACAGTGCTGTATTTCAAGAAATGCAATCAATGGCTTTAGAAGCCGGCCGTAATAATCAAACTAATAAACTGCCAACTCAGGTGCAGTCTACTTCTACAGCACAATTTGGCGACATGCTAAGTGATGCAATAAATTCAGTGCACGGATTACAACAAGATGCCGCGCAAAAAGTAACAGCGGTTGAGATGGGGGATCGAAGTGTATCCCTTGCTGAGGCGATGATTGCTTCTCAAAAATCGTCAGTTGCTTTTGAGGCTACAGTACAGGTTCGTAATAAACTTGTTGAAGCTTATAAAGAAATCATGAACATGCCTGTTTAATTAGGTAGTGGAGAATTATTGTGGCGCAATCTAACCAATCTACAGACCTAGCACTTGCTGGTGGCGGTATTGACCAAAGTGGTGGTGATGATCAACAAGAACAAAAGTCAGGCTACTTAAGTGCTTTAAATGGTGTTGATGTATTGCGCCAAGTAACATTGGTTATAGCATTGGCTATTTGTTTAGCTATCGCGATTTTTATTATTATTTGGGCTCGTCAGCCAGATATGCGCCCGTTAGGCAAAATGCAAACAGAAGAACTTATTCAAACATTAGACTTTTTAGATGCGCAAAAAATTGAATACCAACTAGATGGCAATGTTGTATCGGTTGATGAAAGCGAATACCAAAACATTAAATTGCTAATGACCCGCGAAGGGTTAGAGCAAGGCCCTGCATCTGGCTCTGACATAATTATGCAAGATATGGGCTTTGGTGTAAGCCAACGCTTGGAGCGTGAACGTTTAAAACATGGTCGTGAACAGCAATTAGCACGCACCATTGAAGAGCTAAATAACATTACTCGCGCCAAAGTATTGTTAGCCATCCCTAAAGAAAACGTATTTGCCCGCAGAGAGAAAAAACCATCCGCTACTGTTGTATTAACACTTAAGCGTGGCCGCTCACTTGACCGTGAAGAAGTAGACTCTGTTGTTGATATGATTGCTTCTGCAGTACAAGGCTTAGAGCCTGCACGTGTTACAGTCACTGACCAAAATGGTCGATTATTAAATTCAGGTTCGCAAAGCTCATTAGCAGCACGCTCTCGTAAAGAATACGATTTAGAACGTAAGCGCGAACAAGAGTATCTTGAAAAAATAGACAGTATTTTAATACCGGTTGTTGGGCTTGCAAACTATACAGCTCAAGTTGATTTGAGCATGGACTTTAGCTCAGTTGAGGAAACTCAAAAGCGTTATAACCCAGACCTACCAGCGGTTAGAAGCGAAACCACATTTGAAGAAAATAACATTGGTGGTTTAGCTGTTGGTATTCCTGGTGCGCTTACAAATCAACCACCGCTAAACTCAAACATCCCTGAAGTTGCAGGACAAGGCGGCGCAGGCACAGCTACGTCACCAACACGTAGCCACAAAGAAGCAACACGTAATTATGAACTCGATACAACTATTTCTCACAAGCGCCAGCAAAGTGGTGTAATACGCAGAATAAGTGTGTCAGTTGCTGTTGACTACGTCCCTAAAGTGGGAGAAAACGGCGAAACAACTATGGCCCCGCGCTCGGTAGAGGCATTGTCAAATATTCGTCGCTTATTACAAGGTGGTGTAGGTTTTGATATGCAACGTGGTGATGCACTTGAAGTAGTAACAGTGCCGTTTGTACGTGAAGCAACAAATTTAGCAATAGAAGTGCCACTGTGGGAACAAGACTGGTTTATGAAAATAGCCCGCCTTGTACTAGGCGCCTTAGTTATCATTGTATTGATAATGGCAGTAGTAAAACCAATGCTTAAGCGCTTAATTTACCCAGACGATACACTAGAAGAATACGACGAAGATGCATTAAGTTCAGGCGTAGATATTGGCGACAATACACTTGATATGCTAAATAAAGACTTTGATTCTGCTTCGGTTGGTTTCTCAAGTGATGGTACACTGCAGTTACCGGATTTACATGGCGACGAAGATTTACTTAAAGCAATTCGTGCCCTTGTAGCTAACGAACCAGAACTATCATCACAAGTAGTGAAAGCGTGGTTAACAGAAGATGACTGATCAAGAACAAAAACAACTCCCGCCAGCCTTTGATGTTGATAAGCTAGATGGGGTAGATAAAGCCGCTATATTACTTTTGAGTTTATCAGAAGAAGATGCCGCGCAAATCCTTAAACACTTAGAACCTAAACAGGTGCAAAAAGTGGGTATGGCGATGGCTGGGCTACAGGATTTATCTCAAGCTAAAATTAGCGCTGTACACAACTTGTTTATAGAACAAATTCAAAGCTTTAGTACCATTGGTTTTCAGTCAGAAGACTTTATTAAAAAAGCGCTTACAGCAGCACTTGGTGAAGACAAAGCCGCTAGCCTTATTGACCAAATTGTTATGGGCTCAGGCGCTAAAGGCTTGGATTCATTAAAATGGATGGACTCTAAGCAGGTAGCAAACATTATTCGTAATGAGCATCCGCAAATTCAAACCATTGTATTATCGTATTTAGAGCCAGAACAGTCAGCTGAGATTATTGCTCAGTTCCCTGAAAAAGTGCGTTTAGATTTAACAATGCGTATTGCAAACCTTGAAGAAGTTCAGCCAGCAGCACTGCAAGAGCTAAACGAAATTATGGAAAAACAATTTGCCGGCCAAGCAGGTGCACAAGCCGCTAAAATGGGTGGCTTAAAAGCAGCTGCAGATATAATGAACTACCTAGATACCAATGTAGAAGGGCAGTTAATGGACTCTATTCGTGAGCATGACGAAGAGATGTCGCAGCAAATTCAAGACTTAATGTTTGTGTTTGAAAACTTAATGGATGTTGAAGACCGTGGTATTCAAGCAATCCTTCGAGAAGTACAACAAGACGTATTAATGAAAGCAATTAAAGGCACCGACGATGCCCTTAAAGATAAAATACTGGGCAATATGTCTAAGCGTGCAGCCGAAATGCTTGCTGATGATTTAGAAGCTATGGCACCTGTTCGTATAAGTGAAGTAGAAGCGGCGCAAAAAGAGATTTTATCAACAGCGCGTCGTTTATCTGACTCAGGTGAAATTCAGCTGGGCGGCGGCGGTGGCGAGGAGTTCTTGTAAACCATGAGCAAACTCAAAGGGCGCACACTTCGGGCTGATGAAGCAGATGAATTATTAAAAAACTGGGCTATTCCAGATGTAGCACCAGATGAGAGCAGCTTTGGCAATCGCTCTACAGCTTACGGTACACCGCTTAGTGAACTGTATAAAAAAGAATTAGCTGAAGAAATGCCAATTGATGAGCCACAAGAACCAGAATTGCCTGCGCTTACTATGGTTGAGCTTGAACGCATTAGGCAAGACGCCTACGAAGAAGGCCTCAAGCAAGGTCATGAGCAAGGCTACATAGACGGTTTTGAAAAAGGCGTTGGCGAAGGCAAAGAGGCTGGCTACAAAGAAGGCTTAGAGCAAGGTAAAACCAAAGGCCTTGATGACGTAAAACCATTAATTGAAGAGCAGTTAACAAGTTTAAAAACTATTTTAGAGGGACTTACTGCACCGCTAGATAAAGTCGATGAACAAGCTGAAAAGCAATTAGTACAACTTGCTAGTATGTTAGCGGAAGCTGTTATTTATCAAGAAGTAAAAACATCGCCAGATGTGATCTTACATACGTTAAAGCAAAGTATAGATTCTCTTAATGCCGAGCAAGAAAAAGTACGAATTCATTTAAACCCCGAAGATTTAGAGCTCATAAAAGAGAGTTACGGTGAACAAACCATTATTGATAATAACTGGCAATTAATGGCAGAGCCCACTCTTGAACGCGGTGGCTGTGAAGTTAAAACAGCGCAATCGTCACTCGATATGACTCTAAAAACACGTGTCAAAGAAACGTTGGATAGTTTTTTGCATAATAGTGGTATCTAACTATTTTATTGGCGTGTTATGTCAACTCAACGTGCACCTTTAAGCGAACGCTTATCTCAATATCAACAACATATTAAAACCCCAGCGCCTGCTGTTGCAGGTATTTTAACGCGTGTTGTTGGCCTTACCCTTGAGGCTAGAGGTTTACGTGCACCCGTTGGTAGCCAATGTAAAATAGAAACCATGAACGGCTTTGTAGACGCCGAAATAGTCGGTTTTAACGACCAAACTTTGTACTTAATGCCTAACGATCATATTTCTGGTGTACTACCTGGTGCGCGTGTTATTCCTCAAGTTAATAACTTAGGTTTACCTGTAGGGATGAGTTTACTAGGGCGCGTGGTTGATGGCTTAGGGCGACCGCTAGATGGCCTTGGTAAAATTAATGCTGAGCATCATTTAAAGTTTGCACAAAATACTATAAACCCGCTTTCAAGAAGACCAATCACTAAGCCTATGGATGTAGGTGTGCGTGCTATTAACTCGGTTATTACAGTAGGGCAAGGCCAGCGCATGGGCTTGTTTGCAGGCTCTGGTGTGGGTAAATCAGTACTTCTCGGTATGATGACCCGAGGTAGCGAAGCCGATGTAATTGTTGTTGGCTTAGTGGGGGAGCGTGGTCGCGAAGTAAAAGAATTTATTGAAGAAATACTCGGTGTAGAGGGGCGCAAACGTTCAGTTGTTGTCGCAGCGCCCGCTGATTCATCACCGCTTATGCGTTTAAAAGGCTGTGAGAGCGCTGTAACTATTGCAGAGTATTTTAGAGATCAGGGTTTAAACGTATTATTGTTACTCGATTCGGTAACGCGTTATGCAATGGCGCAACGTGAAATTGCACTTGCTGTAGGCGAGCCGCCTGCGACAAAGGGTTATCCGCCTTCGGTGTTTGCTAAATTACCTGCGCTGGTGGAACGTGCTGGTAATGGCGGTGAAGGGCAAGGTTCAATTACCGCCTTTTTTACTGTGTTGAGTGAAGGCGATGATATGCAAGACCCTATTGCTGATGCAGCGCGAGCTATTTTAGATGGCCACATTGTATTATCGCGTGATTTAGCCGACAGCGGGCACTATCCCGCTATAGATATAGAAAAATCGATTTCGCGTGTTATGCCTCAAGTCGTTTCTGAACCACACATGCAACAAGCCCGTGTACTTAAGCAAGTTTATTCAATGTATCAACAAAACAAAGATATGATTACTTTAGGTGCTTATCAAAAAGGGACCGATCAAATGCTCGACCAAGCCATAAATATGATGCCAAGAGTAAATGCATTTTTACAACAAGGTATGCGAGATGTCATTAGTTACGATGATGGTCTGCAAGGTCTTGCTCAGTTACTAGGACAAGCATAATGGCTAAAAATAAACTCGATTTATTGCTCAAAATTGAAAATGATAAAGAAGAAAATTTGCGCATGAGCTACTTACAAGCCAATCAAAATTTGCAAGCAAATCAACAAAAGCTGCAAGGCTTAAATAACTTTAGACTTGAATACTCTCAGCAGTTACACCTAAAAGGTAAGTCGGGTTTATCTAGTGCAGGGTTTGGTCAGTACCATGCTTTTATAGCTAAAATTGAAGAGGCAATTCGCCAACAAGCAAGTACAGTAAATACCGCTAAGCAAGTTGTTACTCAACGTAAAACGCTATGGCTTAAGCAGCAAATTAAAGCTAAAGCAGTTGCTAAATTAATCGAGAATCAAAAACTCAAAGCAAATGCATTAATGGCTAAAAACGAGCAAAAAATGTTAGATGAGTTTTCAGCTAATCAATTTTTTCAACGTCGGAAAGCTTTGTAATTCAGGCACGTTAATTGCTTTGTTACTTAGTGGTATTTAACTTTTGGCGGTATGCGGTGGCATATTGCCGTAATGGTATTAGGTGATTTATGGCGATGAATAACATTTCGTTTTTAGTTTCTTCTGAAAAAGATTCACTGTTAGCTTTTAAAGACAATAGCTTAGCTAATGGCGAAGGAAATTTAGGCGAGGAATTTTTAAGCCAGCTAAACGAAGCGCATAACGCTATGGGGCCTTTGCTTAAGGGCAATAAAAATCCCGATGCCGAAAACTCGATTGCCATACCGAAGCATAAACAGCCAGAAGAAAATGAAAATCTGAGCGTAAAGCTAGATGAAATAACAACAGACGAAGTTACTTTTTTATCTGTTGAGATGCTTGATCAAATTAATTCAGCACAAGCAATGAGCACCTCGATTAATAAGCCGTTCGATGCAACTAAAAGTATAGAATCAGAAGATGCAGAGTTAGAAACCACCTCAGTAATTTTATCTGCTAATACAAGTGATGAAGTAACGACTGAAGAAGCGAATACAGCGAGTGTAGTGCAAAATCCAATTGCCACTAATGTAGACTCTAAAACGGTTAAATTAATTGATTCAAAAAGCGATAACTTAAGCTCACTACCTTTGAACTCTTTACCATTAAATGAAGGCAAGCATCGGAAAAGTGGTGTTGCTGAAGCTATTGAAGGGCCATTAAATTCTATAAATAAAAAGCCCGATGACAGCCCTGGCTCTACATTAGAAAAACCTGAATTTGCATCAATGGGTTCTAAAGAGCAGCTAGGACAAAATAAGTCTGCTGATAAAAATAATATAGTTTTGCCAACACCCGCCGACAAAGCGGGTGTTACTCAGTCTCCTTTAGCCACAACTGAAGCTGATAATAATGCAGCAATAGATACGTTAATGACTAAAGATGCGAGCTTAATTAAAGCTAATAGTGTTATTGCTAGTTTAACGCCTGAGCAGCGCTCACAACTTAACGCGCAAGTTAAGGTATTAGAGAACGCTGATTCAACAAATAGCGCAACTAGTAACACTTCAAATCTTAAGCAAATGCTAGCACAATTTATTACTGATAACGAAAAAGCGCAAAGCACGGTAACAAAACACTCTTTTAGCGCAGAAATAAATTCACTTAATACAACTGAAAAACAAAGTTTATTAACGCAATTAAACGCATATATTAAAACAGAGCAGCCTAAAGGCGAGCAGTTGTCAGTGCTTAAGCAAACAGTTAATGAGTTAAAAGCTTCTATTGAAATTGGGCTTGCTGATACCGCTAAATCAGACTCAAAAACGTTTGTGGCCTCAGAGACTCCTAATACAGTATATGATCCACAAAAGTTAAGCTTAAAGGCATCTACAAACGAAGGCGCGGATATTAATAAAGCTGTAGCAACCTCAGCTAAGCGTGATGATTTATTAAAATCATTTGAAGAGTTACAAAAAGATGGGCTTAGAAAAATAACGGCAGAACAAACTCCTGGACGCGTAGCACAAGTATTTACGCAAATTACAGCCGCTTTAAATACTCAGCAAACGAGCACATTAAGCCAATACGACTCATTAAGTTACGAGCAGAGCTTACTTGATACCCAAATAATTCAAACTCAACAATTACAAAGTACATCACAAGTTAAGCAAGTAAGTATTGATCCAGGTGTAATGCAGGCAATTAATATTGTTAAAAGTGATGCAGCTAAATTACTGCAAGAGCGCGTTAGCTCAATGTTGAGCATTAATAATAAAGAAGCAGAAATTCGCCTCGATCCTCCAGAAATGGGCAGCATGCAAATACGTATTCGTAGCGATGCAGAGCAAGCACATATAAACTTTGTTGTACAAAACCAGCAAGCCAAAGAAGCGCTTGAACAATCAATGCCGCGCTTACGTGAAATGTTAGCGCAACAAGGGCTAGAGCTTGGTGAAAGCACTATTTCTTATGGGCAATCAGGTGGTGAAACAGCTGAGCAAAGTGAGAGTGGAGCCCAAGGTAATTTGGCTAATAATAAATCAGTTAATGATGAAAATGACGAGCAAGCAAATAACACTGCACAAAGTTCTCGACAACAAACTTCATCATCAATAGATTACTATGCCTAAGTACTGCTATTATAATAGTTAAAACAAGCAAGTACCTTTGCGATTAAAGGAATCATGATGGCTGAAGAAGCAAGTTTAGAAATCGAAGAAACCGGTAAAAGTAAAAAGAAACTAATAATAATCATAGTAGCTGTACTACTTATTGCAGGTGGTGCTGCGGGTTACTTTTTTATGTCAGGTTCGGATGCGCCAGTTGAAACCTTAGATGAAGAGACTGCGATGTCGACTGATGCTGCTCCTGCAGCTTCTGGTTCATCAGCAGAAGTTGGTAGTGCTTTATATGTTGCTATGCCACGCCCATTTGTATTTAACGTGCCTGGCTCAAGTCGCGATAGAATTGTACAAATTAAAGTACAATTATTAGTACGTGGCGAAGTAAATGAAGAAACAGCCAAAAAACATATTCCACTAATAGAAGGGACGCTATTAAGCGTGTTTTCTACTACAACAGCTGATGAATTAAGTACGAGCTCTGGTAAAGAAACACTTCGTTTTTCTGCACTTGAAAAGGTACAAAAAGCCTTAATGGATGTTGAAGGCAGTAAAGTAATTGAGCGGGTATTGTTTACCGGCTTTGTGATGCAATAAGGGGTTAGCGTGAGCGATTTATTATCCCAAGACGAAATTGATGCGCTATTACATGGCGTTGATGACGTTGAAGAGGAAGATATACACGAAGGTGAAGATGGCGGGGGAAGTACGCTTCAGTACGATTTTTCTTCGCAAGATCGGATCGTACGTGGTCGTATGCCGACGCTGGAAATTGTTAACGAACGCTTTGCTCGTCATATGCGAATTAGCCTATTTAATATGATGCGTCGCACCGCAGAGGTGTCTATTAACGGCGTGCAAATGATTAAGTTTGGCGAATATATTCATACTTTATTTGTTCCAACCAGTTTAAATATGGTCCGTTTTAGGCCTTTAAAAGGCACTGGCCTGATTACCATGGAAGCACGACTTGTGTTTATTTTGGTAGATAACTTTTTTGGTGGTGACGGGCGTTATCATGCAAAGATAGAGGGCCGAGAATTTACCCCAACAGAGCGCCGGATTGTACAAATGCTCCTTAAAATAATCTTTGAAGATTATAAAGAAGCATGGGCACCGGTTATGGATGTATCGTTTGAATATCTCGATTCAGAAGTAAACCCAGCTATGGCGAATATTGTAAGTCCAACAGAGGTTGTGGTTATTAGCTCTTTTCATATTGAGCTTGATGGCGGTGGCGGCGATTTTCATATTGCACTTCCGTATTCGATGCTTGAGCCAATCCGAGAGCTTTTAGATGCGGGTGTTCAATCTGATACAGAGGATACCGACTTACGTTGGAGCAAAGCACTTCGCGATGAAATAATGGATGTTGAGGTTGATATGTCGACTCAGTTACTTGAAGTTGATTTGACCTTAAAGCAAATTATGGAATTAAAAGCAGGTGATATTATTCCGGTTGAAATGCCTGAGCATATAACCGTATTTGTTGAGGAACTCCCTACATTTAGAGCCAAGATGGGTCGCTCTCGCGATAATGTTGCGCTTCAAATTAGTGAAAAAATTAAACGACCTGATTCAGTTAAATCTGAGCTGCATGTGTTTACCAAAGGCGGCAAGAAAATTGACTCAGATGCAGAATTAGCAGAACTAGAAGATGATTTACACCTCTCTGACGGTGTAGACTTAGACTGGTAATTGATTAAAAGGTTAAAAGTATGAGCGATGATCAAGACACAATGGATGAATGGGCAGCAGCATTAGCAGAAGCCGAAGGCCCAGATGATAGTGGCGAAGCACATGTTGCAGAGCTTGATGAGTTAAGTGATTCAAAACATGAAATGAGTGGTGATGAAAAACGAAAACTCGACACTATTTTAGATATCCCCGTTACTATTTCAATGGAAGTAGGGCGCTCTAAAATCAATATTCGTAACTTACTGCAACTTAATCAAGGCTCTGTTGTTGAGCTTGACCGTGTTGCGGGTGAGCCGCTAGACGTGCTAGTTAATGGTACTTTAATCGCTCATGGCGAAGTAGTTGTAGTAAACGACAAATTTGGTATTCGCTTAACTGACGTGATAAGCCAAGTAGAGCGGATCAAAAAATTACGATGAGCTTATTAGTTGCTTTAACGACTACCGTTTTTTCAAAAGCAGATGTGGCAACACCCACTGGGGATATACTCTCTATGGTGCTGTCGCTTGTAATGGTGCTAGTACTGATTATTGTACTGGCATTTTTTGTTAAAAAGCTTAACCCTAATTTAGCAAATAGTGATGAGTTTAAAGTAGTTAGAAGTCTACCTTTAGGTTCTCGCGAGCGTTTAATGGTTGTTGAGATAGATAATGCTCAGCATTTACTTGGTGTAACTCCCCACAGTATTAATTATTTACACAAGTTAGAAACCCCATTAAGTGAAAAAGAACTGCCTGAACTCGCTAAACGATTTGGTAAACTTTTAAACCCGCAATCAAACCAAAATAAAAAGAATTAAACCTATGACAAAGTGGCTGCTTATTATTTTTGCCATGGTGTTTGTACCAAATGTAAGTGCAGAAGGAATTGATGCCCTTACCATTACAACAAACGCTGATGGCACACAAGATTACTCAGTAACGTTACAAGTTTTAGCAATTATGACGGCGCTGAGTTTTATACCGGCCGCCATAATTATGATGACCTCTTTTACACGAATTATTGTTGTACTCGCCATTTTGCGCCAAGCAATTGGCTTACAGCAAACACCGTCAAACCAAGTGTTATTAGGTATGTCACTTTTTTTAAGTATTTTTATAATGGCGCCTATTTATCAGCAGGTAAACGAGCGAGCTATAGAGCCTTACTTAAATGAGCAGGTTACATCAGTAGAGGCTTTAGAGCTTGCTAAAGAGCCAATGAAAGCATTTATGCTTTCACAGGTGCGTTTAAAAGATTTAGAAACGTTCGCTAAAATTGCTGGTTACGATCAGCTAAATTCGCCACAAGATACGCCATTAATAGTGTTAATACCGGCATTTGTAACCAGCGAACTGCAAACGGCATTTATAATTGGGTTTATGTTTTTTATCCCATTTTTAATTGTTGATTTAGTGGTCGCTTCGGTATTAATGGCGATGGGTATGATGATGCTTTCCCCCATGATAGTGTCCTTACCGTTTAAAATTATGCTGTTTGTACTTGTTGATGGTTGGAGCTTAGTGATGGGGACTCTAGCTAAAAGCTTTGGTTTAGGGACTTAGTATGCAAAGCATTAACATGACCCAACAATAGGAGTACAACATGGAACCGGAAATTTTTGTTGATATTCTAAGTGACGCGCTGTTTTTAGTTATTAAATTGGTGTCTGCAATCGTTGTCCCAGGCCTAATTATTGGTTTAGTGGTTGCTGTGTTTCAGGCGGCAACATCAATCAATGAACAAACGTTGAGCTTTTTACCTCGTTTATTAATTACCATTAGTGCGCTTATTGTAGGTGGGCACTGGCTTACTCAAGAACTGATGGATTTTTTTACTCGCCTAGTATTACTTATTCCTGAAATTGCAGGTTAAACGTGGAATACCCCTTTGCTGTCGTTATTCAATGGTTGAGCGATTTTTTGCTGCCCCTGGTACGCATTAGCTCAATGATTATGATTATGGCTGGTTTAGGGGCTAAAAATGTACCTACACGGATAAAAATGGGGTTATCAGTTGTTGTAACTTTTCTTGTTGTTCCTGTTCTGCCGCCCGCTACATTCACTAATTTATTTTCGTTTGAGATGATTTTAGTCGTTATTCAACAAATGCTGATTGGTGTTGCTATTGGTTTTGCATCTATACTTTTATTAAATACTTTTGTGTTAGCAGGGCAAATACTTGCGATGCAAACCGGTTTGGGTTTTGCTTCGGTTATTGACCCCTCTAATGGCGCAAGCGTTCCAGCGGTTGGTCAGTTTTTCCTTATTTTGGCCACTTTGTTATTTTTTGCTTTTAACGGTCATTTAATGATGATTCAAATGGTGGTGCATAGCTTTCAAGTGCTACCCATTGATGGCACATGGTGGTCTGTAGATCATTACTGGGACATAGTGACTTGGGGCGGCTGGATGTTTACTACAGCACTGGTACTCTCACTTGCACCGCTTACCGCAATGCTCGTTATTAATATGTCGTTTGGGATTATGACGCGTGCAGCGCCGCAATTAAATATTTTCTCTATTGGTTTTCCGTTTACCTTGGTAGCGGGACTTATTATTATTTGGGCGACACTAGGTAACTTTGTTACTCAGTTTGAGTTTCAATGGTTAAAAATGGTTGAGCTAATGTGTACTTTAGTTGGTTGCTCACCTTAGGAGAAAGTCATGTCTGAAGACTCAGGACAAGAAAAAACAGAAGAACCCACATCCAAAAAGCTTGAAGAATCTAAAAAGAAAGGCCAAATAGCACGCTCAAAAGAGTTAGGTACCATGTTTGTACTTATTTTTTCGGCTATATCGCTTTTGATGTATGGTCCTGAAATTGGTAAAGGTTTATACAATGTAATGGGCCGAACCCTTAGCTTAAACCGCAACGAAGCCTTTGATACCACTAAAATGTTTGCCGTGTGGGGAGAGGTTGCAGACGCGTTGATGTTTCCTATGGCTATGTTTGTGTTAATTATCGTTTTGGCTGCATTTATTGGTAATACGTTACTCGGTGGTTTTAATTTTAGCTGGGAAGCTGCTGCACCTAAAGCAAGTAAAATGTCGCCAATGAAGGGCTTTAAGCGGATGTTTGGCCCACAAGCGGCTATTGAGCTTGTAAAGTCACTTTTAAAATTTGGTTTAGTAGCAAGTTTTGCAGTGTTTTTAATTAATACTTATTTTGATGAAATACTGCATTTAAGTTTAGAAAGTGCGCCGGGTAATATTATTCATGCCTTAGAGATTTTAGGGTGGATGTTTTTAGGCCTTTCGTGCACTTTAATTGTTATTGCCGCCATTGATGCACCATTTCAAAGTTACAACCATAACAAACAACTTAAAATGACAATGCAAGAAATTAAAGATGAGTATAAAAACTCTGAAGGTGACCCACAAATAAAAGCGCGCATTAGGCAAACACAAAGGCAAATGTCGCAAAACCGCATGATGCAAGATGTTCCTGACGCTGATGTTATTGTTACGAACCCAACTCACTACTCTGTAGCATTAAAATACGACACGGAGCGCGCAGGTGCGCCTATAGTGCTTGCTAAAGGCATTGATGAAATGGCGATGCAAATTCGAAAAGTAGCAATAGGAAATGAAGTACCTATATTAGAATCCCCCATGTTGACCCGAGCGCTTTATCATACGGCTGAAGTAGGAGAGCAAATACCCGATCAGCTATTTACCGCAGTAGCGCAAGTTTTAGCGTATGTATTTCAGCTTAAGCGCTTTAATAAAGGGCGCGGTAAACGTCCAACTAAGCTCAATAAAAAGCTGCCAATCCCCGATGCCTACAAGTATTAAACCGTTAACTGAGTAACTTGGAATAGTTATTGCAAATTCTACGTAGTGTCAATTTTTTGAAATTGTAGAATTATGAGTTTTAAAGCGGTATTACAACAACTTAACAGAGACAAAAAAGACTATGCCAAAGGGGTAGGTACACCTTTGCTTGTGCTTGCTGCCTTGGGAATGGTGATTTTACCACTACCGCCATTTTTACTCGATATCCTTTTCTCGTTTAATATTGCTCTCGCGTTAGTGGTTTTACTTGTAACTGTTTACACGATGAAGCCAGTTGAATTTGGTATTTTCCCCTCTGTATTACTAATCGCTACAATTATGCGCTTAGCACTTAACGTTGCCAGTACTCGAGTTGTGTTACTTGAAGGCCACAATGGTGGTGACTCTGCCGGTAAAGTAATTGAAGCGTTTGGCTCAGTTGTTATTGGTGGTAACTACGCTGTTGGTTTGGTTGTGTTTTTAATCCTGATCATTATTAACTTTGTAGTAATTACTAAAGGTGCTGGTCGTATTTCTGAGGTATCTGCGCGTTTCACCCTTGATGCAATGCCGGGTAAACAAATGGCAATTGACGCCGATTTGAACGCAGGCTTTATCAGCGCAGAACAAGCGCGTGACCGCCGCGAGGAAGTAACTCGCGAAGCTGATTTTTACGGCTCAATGGATGGTGCGAGTAAATTTGTAAAAGGTGATGCGATTGCAGGTATTGTTATACTAATCATCAATATTGTTGGTGGTTTATTTGTCGGTATGATCCAGCACAATTTGAGTTTTGGCAATGCAATGGAAGTATATACATTACTTACCATTGGCGATGGCTTAGTTGCTCAACTCCCTTCTTTACTGCTTTCAATTGGTACCGCGATTGTTGTAACACGCCAAAATGAGTCGCTCAATATGGGGGACCAATTTAAGAAACAACTAGGCAACGAAAAGTCACTCTTTATTGCATCTGGTATTTTGATCATCATGGGCTTAGTGCCTGGTATGCCGCATATTGCTTTTTTAAGTTTAGGTGCGTTACTGGGTTACTTAGCTTACTACACACAGCAAAGTAAATTAAAAGCTGCTGCGGCAGAAGCTGAAGAGGCCGCTAATGGCGGAAGCGTTGCAACGGGTGTTGCTAATAAACAAGAACAAAAAGAACTAGGCTGGGATGACGTTCAGCAGGTTGATGTAATTGGCTTAGAAGTCGGTTATAGATTAATTCCGTTAGTGGACCAATCACAAGGTGGTGAGCTACTTAATCGTATTAAGGGGGTGCGTAAAAAGCTTTCTCAAGAGCTTGGTTTTTTAGTGCCGCCGGTACATATACGCGACAACTTAGAGCTTGACCCTAACGCTTACAGAATAACACTAATGGGGGTTTCAACCGGTGAAAGCGAGCTTAAGCATGGCGACGAGCTAGCGATTAACCCAGGACAAGTATTTGGTCCAATTAAAGGGGTTGAAACAAAAGATCCTGCGTTTGGCCTTGATGCCGTATGGATCAAGCCTGATCAAAAAGATGAAGCACAATCACTAGGTTATACCGTTGTAGATTCAGCCACGGTAGTTGCCACTCATATTAGCCAGTTATTAACTAACAGTGCAGCGTTATTACTAGGGCATGAAGAAGTTCAAAACCTACTTGATATGCTTGCTAAAAGCCATCCTCGCTTAGTGGAAGGACTAGTACCTGATGTATTGCCATTAACTGCTATTGTAAAAGTACTACAAAATTTATTAAATGAAGGCGTGGCTATTCGCGATATGCGCTCAATTGTTCAAACCCTTGTTGAGTATGGCCCACGTAGTCAAGACCCTGATGTATTAACGGCTGCAGTGCGTATTTCACTGCGTAGATTAATTGTTCAAGATGCGGTGGGAATGTCATCAGAAATCCCTGTCATAACCTTGGCGCCTGAGTTGGAACAAATGTTGCATCAGTCATTACAAAATGCAGGCGATGAAGGTGCCGGTATTGAGCCAGGACTTGCAGAGCGACTTCAAGTGTCATTGACACAAGCGCATCAAAATCAAGAAATGGCCGGCGAACCTTCTATATTGCTAACGTCAGGAATGTTACGCACTGTGTTATCTCGTTTTGTTAAGTACACCATTCCAGGATTGAGAGTGATGTCTTATCAAGAGGTACCAGACGAAAGACAGATCAAAATTGTAAGCTCGGTAGGCCAACAATAAGATTTTAACAGGGGTTGAATCATGAAAATTAAACGTTTTTTTGCTAAAGATATGCGCACAGCACTTAAAGAAGTTAAAGATGAGTTAGGTGTTGATGCGGTTATTATGTCAAATAAAAAACTGGCTAACGGTGTAGAAATTGTAGCGGCAGTTGATTATGACAAAGCAGCCCCTAAAGTAGCAGCGCAACCACAATGCCCTGCAGAGCCGCGTACTCAGGCGCCACAACAAAGCATGCATAATTTTGTAAAACCAGAGCCACAGCGTGCCAAGCCTGAGCCTCAAGCAAAAGTTGCTGACAGCCTACAAGCATTATTAGAGCGTCAATCACCGCGTCCTCGTTCTCCTGAGCTTGCATCAATGTTTTCACAATCGGGTATTGATACTACTGATAACTATCAAGAACCAGATATGGGGCAGCGTACTAAAAATATGTTTGCTCCTGAAGCTGCTGCGCCAGTTCGTCCACAAACTCAAGCGGATAGCTTAGGTTTTGATGATTTAGACCGCGACTTTGATGATTTAGATAGCCCCGTAACCACTCGCCAACAAGCACCTAATAATGAAAGCGAAGAAATGACAACAATGCGTGAAGAAATGAACGCAATTCGTCAATTACTTGAGCACCAAGTATCAGGCTTGATGCAGCAAGATATGGCGCGTCGCGATCCAACACGCGCTTGTATGGTTGACCGTTTAGTCGGTATGGGTATCGATAAAGAAGTAGCACAGCAAATGGCATGTTTTGTACCTGATGATGTGTCTCGTAAGCAAGGTTGGAAAGCATTGTTAACTATGGTCGAAGATCAAATGCAAACAACCAATAATGAAATACTTCGCCAAGGTGGTGTATATGCGTTAGTGGGTCCAACAGGTGTGGGTAAAACAACGACTGTTGCTAAGCTTGCAGCTCTAGGCGCACAAAAATATGGTGCCGATAAAGTGGCGTTAATAACCACTGATACATACAGAATTGGTGCTTATGAACAACTTGCAACATATGGTCGTATTATTGGTTGTGGTGTTAAGCAAGTTAAAGATGCTAATGAATTAGCTGAAGTTTTATATCATTTACGAAATAAACGTCTAGTATTAATTGACACAGCAGGTATGAGCCAGCGAGATTTACGTTTAACTGAGCAATTAAACACGTTAATGCGTAACCAACGTGTAGATATTCGCAGCTACTTAGTACTTAGCGCGACAGCACAAATTAATGTATTGCAAGAAACTGTACGTCACTTTAAAAAAGTACAGTTAAGTGGCTGTATTTTCACTAAGTTAGACGAATCATTAAGTTTGGGTGAGATTATTAGTATTGCGATTCAAAATCGCCTTCCAATAGGGTATCTTACTAATGGTCAACGAGTACCAGAGGATATTCGTGTTGCAAATGCTGAGAAACTAGTTAAAAAGGCTGAGCAATTATATTTAAAAAGAACAAAAGAACAACATTCAAGGCACCAATCAGTGGCGCCAAGCACAGTAGGGATGTATGATTAACACAGTATTAGATCAAGCAAGCGGCCTGCGCAAAATGAGTCAAAACAATAACAACGGCGTAAAAGTTATCGCTGTAACCGGTGGTAAAGGTGGAGTAGGGAAAACAAATGTTTCTCTAAATACAGCTATTGCACTTGGGCAGCAAGGTAATCGAGTATTAGTGCTGGATGCTGACTTGGGTTTAGCAAACTGTGATGTGATGCTTGGTTTACGTGTAGAGCGTAACTTGTCACATGTCTTGTCTGGTGAATGTGAGCTTGATGAAATTTTAGTTGAAGGCCCTGCAGGAATTAAAATTGTACCCGCTACATCGGGTTCGCAAAGTATGGTTGAATTATCACCATCTGAGCATGCTGGGCTAATTCGTGCGTTTAGCGAATTGAATACCGAATTTGATATTTTAATTGTAGATACAGCTGCTGGTATTTCAGACATGGTACTGAGCTTCTCGCGTGCAGCGCAAGATGTAATGGTTGTTGTATGCGATGAGCCGACATCAATCACCGACGCTTACGCACTTATTAAAGTATTAAGTCGTGAGCACGGCGTTTATAAATTTAAAATTGTTGCCAATATGGTGCGCAGTATGCGTGAAGGCACTGAATTGTTTGCAAAGCTATCTAAAGTTACCGACCGCTTTTTAGATGTATCAATGGAGCTAGTAGCAACGGTTCCTTATGATGAAAATATGCGCAAAGCAACACGTCGTCAAAAAGTAATAGTAGAGCTCTTTCCAAATTCGCCAGCCGCTCTTGCGTTTAAAACGCTGGCAACAAAAGCAGTTAAATGGCCAATACCCAACCAACCATCTGGGCATTTAGAGTTTTTCATTGAGAAACTAGTAAACGGTTAATTATGACAACACTGGTGAATAGAGCTATGGGATATCAATCAACACAAAATTTAAATGTGATTGTTGAGAAGCATGCATCACTTGTTAAAAAAGTGGCATGTCATCTAATTGCTCGATTACCACCTAGCGTTCAACTTGATGATTTAATTCAATCAGGAATGATAGGCTTAATAGAAGCTTCGAAAAACTTTGATGCAACAAAAGGCGCAAGCTTTGAAACTTTTGCAGGTATTCGTATTCGCGGTGCTATGCTTGATGAAATGCGCCGTGGTGATTGGGCTCCTCGTTCAGTTCACCGTAAAAACAGGCAAGTTGCAGAAGCAATTACTGAGCTCGAAAGTAGTCTGAACCGCGAACCAACGGACATAGAAGTTGCTGAAAAACTTGAAATTTCGCTCAATGAGTACCATCATATTTTAAATGATGCGAATACGAGTAAAATATTAGGCATTGAAGACCTTGGTGTAGATGAGGATGTTATTACTCCTGTAGGCCAAGATTTAGCACAAGATAAACCTTTTAATAATGTTAAAAATGATAGGTTTAATGAGTCTTTGCTAAGTGCAATTAAGTCATTACCAGAGCGTGATGCAATGGTGCTTTCTTTGTACTACAACGATGAAATGAATTTAAAAGAAATAGGACATATACTCGATGTAAGTGAATCGCGTGTAAGTCAGATACATGGTCAGGCGATGATTAAGCTTAAAGCTAAAATCAATGACTGGATAAATTAGTAGTAAGTAAACAAAGGTTAATACCTCACTGGGGGATGTTTTGGATAAAAACATGAAAATTCTTGTAGTTGATGATTTTTCAACAATGAGACGCATTATAAAAAACCTGTTACGTGACTTAGGTTTCACTAACGTTCAAGAAGCTGATGATGGGTCTACAGCTTTGCCTATGTTGCAAAATCAAGTGTTTGATTTTGTAGTTACGGATTGGAATATGCCTGGAATGCAGGGTATTGATCTTTTAAGAGCAATACGTGCAGACGATAAGTTAAAACATATCCCTGTATTAATGGTAACGGCAGAGGCTAAAAAAGAACAAATAATAGCTGCAGCGCAAGCTGGTGTTAATGGTTATATTGTTAAGCCATTTACGGCTGGAACATTAAAAACTAAATTAGAAAAAGTATTTGAACGCTTAGGCTAATGATGGGGGAGAGGCTTATGCCAGCACCAGCTGCGCCTCAAATAACGTTAGAACAAGCTCGTCAGCTCGTTGTTTTTTTAGAAAATGATGAGCAAGACAAAGCAAATCAGTTGATTTTAGAGGCTGCATCTAAAGAGCAGTCTGAATTATTTGCTGAAGTTGGAAAGTTGACTCGTCAACTGCACGAAGCCCTTAAAAGTTTTGAGCTTGATACTCGCTTAACTGATATAACGACAGATGCGATTCCAGATGCTAAAAAGCGGCTTAATTATGTTATAGAAATGACAGAAAATGCGGCTAATAAAACAATGGATGCAGTGGAGGCGAGTCTTCCTATAGCCCAACAGTTAGCGGACGAAATATCTCATATCAAACCGACATGGGATCGTTTAATGAGCCGCGAGATTGAGCTTGGTGAGTTTAAGCAACTTTGCCATAGCATCGATAAGTTTATGAACAACTCTCATCATAAGACTGATGAGCTTCAAAACTTAATGACAAATGTATTAATGGCTCAAGACTATCAAGACTTAACAGGTCAAGTTATTCGCCGTGTTATTGAACTTGTTAGGGAAGTAGAAGAAAGTTTACTGCATCTTTTAACTGCGTTTGCTGAACAAGACGACAGTAACAGCACCGCGAATAAAGTAGAACAACAAAAAATAAAAGAACCAGTTGCCACACAAACTTTAGCAGGTCCTGAAGGCCCTATTATTGATAAAGAATCGCGTAATGATGTTGTATCTGATCAAGATGAAGTTGATGATCTTTTATCAAGTTTGGGCTTCTAAGAGGAGAGTAACTGCATGTTTGAAGTCGATGAAGATATTTTACAAGACTTTCTTGTAGAGGCTGGAGAAATCCTAGAGCTTTTATCTGAACAGTTAGTTGAGCTGGAAAATAATCCAGAAGATACCGAGTTACTAAACGCTATATTTAGAGGTTTTCACACTGTAAAAGGTGGTGCAGGCTTTTTAGCTATGACAGAACTTGTTGATGCTTGTCACGGTGCTGAAAACGTATTTGATTTACTACGTCAAGGCGTGCGAACAGTCAACTCAGAGTTAATGGATGTTATTTTACAAGCACTAGACACCATTAATGAGATGTTTGCGACTATCCAAAACAGAGACAAGCCTGAACCTGCAGATCCTGAATTACTTCATACTCTTCATATCTTAGGTCTACCTCCAACAGAAGCCGAAGCCACTGAAGCCTCTTCACAAACAGAGGTTGAACAACCTCATAATGAAGTGGTGGATACACCGGTAGCTGATGATGAAGATCCGTTTGCATTTGATGAACTATTTAGCGGAGCGCCTTCGGTTAGCGATGCTGAAATAGATGAAATCACTGAAGACGAATTTGAAAGCTTACTTGATGAGCTGCACGGTAAAGGACAAGGTCCTGCAGTTGAAAAACCAGTAGCAAGTAGTAGTGATTTTAGTGGTGATATTACTGATGATGAATTTGACAGCTTATTAGACGAGTTACATGGTGTTGGCAGTTTTGGTGAAGTTACGAGCAAACCTGAACAAAATGATGCCAATAAAACACCTGTAGAATCTGCTATACCAGCTGTAAATACAGTTAATTCATCAGATGATGAAATTAGTGATGACGAATTTGAAGCGCTTCTTGATGAACTTCATGGTAAAGGCACTGCTCCTAAATCGATAGAAAGTGCGCCAGCTGCAAAACAACCTGAACCTGTTTCACCGCCAGCTAAACAAGTGAGTGAACCAGTAAAAAAAGCTGAGCCAGCTAAAGCTCCTACTCCAAAACCAGTTGAAAAAGCGCCAGAGAAGCCAGTAGCTAAAGTACCACCAGCAGCAGCTCCAAAAAAATCAGCGCCACCAGCAGCAGAGACCACTGTTCGCGTAGATACAAAACGACTCGATCAAATTATGAATATGGTTGGTGAGTTAGTTCTTGTACGAAATCGTTTGGTTAGTTTAGCGACTAACTCAGACAGTGAAGCGATGGGTAAAGCAATCTCTAACTTAGATGTGGTGACTGCGGATATTCAAGGTGCGGTTATGCAAACGCGAATGCAACCAATTAAGAAAGTATTTGGTCGCTTCCCTCGCGTTGTACGCGACTTAGCACGTAGCTTAAATAAAGATATTGATTTAAAGCTTATTGGTGAAGAAACGGATCTAGATAAAAACTTAGTTGAAGCACTTGCCGATCCGCTTGTGCATTTAGTTAGAAACTCAGTTGACCATGGTATTGAAATGCCCGCTGTCCGTGAAGCTGCAGGTAAGCCTAGAACAGGTAATGTTACTTTATCAGCGTCTCAAGAGGGCGACCATATTTTGCTAACCATCAAAGATGATGGTGCAGGTATGGATGCTGAAAAACTGAAAAAAATTGCAATTAGTAAAGGCGTACTCGATCATGACCAAGCGAGTCGACTTTCTGACACCGAAGCATATAACCTGATTTTTGCACCTGGCTTTTCTACAAAAGAAGAAATATCTGATATTTCAGGCCGTGGTGTAGGAATGGACGTAGTTAAAACTAAGATCACGCAACTTAATGGCTCAGTAAGCATTCAGTCTGAACTTGGTGTCGGTACTATTTTAGAAATAAAAGTACCACTTACCTTGGCTATATTACCGACATTAATGGTCGTTGTTGGCGCACAAACATTTGCGTTACCACTGGCTGGTGTTAGTGAGATATTCAATTTAGATTTAACGAAGACGAATGTAGTTGATGGGCAATTAACAATTATTGTGCGTAAAAAGGCGATACCGTTATTTTACCTTGAGCATTGGTTAGTAAAAGACTCAGATCGTTCTCAGCGAAAATCTAAAGGTCACGTCGTTATTGTACAAATTGGTACGCAACAAATTGGTTTTGTTGTTGACTCATTAATTGGCCAAGAAGAAGTAGTGATTAAGCCGCTTGATGCGTTACTTCAAGGAACGCCAGGTATGGCAGGCGCTACAATAACTTCAGATGGCGGCATTGCACTGATTTTAGACGTTCCAAACATGTTAAAACATTACGCAGGCTAATAATAAAGTAGGTATATATTTAATATATACCTACGCATAAATTTAATAAGAGAGCTAAATGGCCGTTAAAGTTTTAGTTGTTGATGATTCAAGCTTTTTTCGCCGTAGAGTAAGCGAAATCCTTGAGCAAGATAGCGATATACAAGTTATAGGCTTTGCTGTTAATGGCAGAGAGGCTGTTGAGAAAGCAGCTCAATTGCGTCCTGACATGATCACCATGGATGTCGAAATGCCTGTACTTGATGGTATTAGCGCAGTTAAAGAGATAATGGCGAGTAACCCAACTCCTATCTTAATGTTTTCATCACTTACACGTGATGGTGCAACAGCAACGTTTGATGCGTTAGATGCTGGCGCAATGGATTTTTTACCGAAAAAATTTGAAGATATTGCGCGCAATAATGAAGATGCAATTAAGCTTTTGCAAAGTAAAGTAAAAGATATAGGACGAAGACGTTTACCGCGAACATTTAGAGCGGCAACACCAGCTAAACCAGTCATTTCAACGAAACCAACAAGTTCACTTTCGCAAAGAACAAGCACATCAACAACTCAAATCAAGCAGCCTGATAGAAGCTTTCAAAGAGCTGCGCCTGTTGCATCGACAAGTTCAAATGTTGCCTCAATGCGAGCAAGTGGAAAACAATATCAACTTTTAGCTATTGGTACTTCTACAGGTGGTCCTGTTGCTCTGCAAACTATATTGACTCAATTGCCTGCTAATTTTCCTCACCCTATTTTACTTATTCAGCACATGCCCGCTGCATTTACACCCGCGTTTGCAGCGCGCTTAAACGGTTTGTGCCAAATAAAAGTGAAAGAAGCACAACAGGGCGATCGCTTACAACCAGGAACTGCTTATTTAGCGCCTGGCGGACAGCAGATGATGGTAGAGGGGCGTGGAGCAAATAGAACGCTGCGCGTATTTGAAGATCATAGCGAGAGAATAAGTTATAAACCAAGCGTAGATGTAACGTTTGCTAGTGCAGCTAAAACGTACCAAGGTGATGTACTTGCTATTGTTTTAACAGGTATGGGCGCTGATGGTCGTGATGGTGCAAGAATGTTAAAACAAACGGGGGCAACTATTTGGGCACAGGATGAGAAAAGCTGTGTCGTTTATGGAATGCCTCAAGCAATTGCTAATGCGGGGCTTTCAAGTGAAAGCTTAGCATTGAGCGATGTTGCAGCACGTATAATGAGAGAGGTAGGTTGTGGATAAACTCTCAATATTTGGACTATTGGTAGCACTTAGTGCAATAGGTTTAGGTTATTCTTTAGAAGGCGGTGTTGTTTCAGCTTTATTTAATGGCCCTGCGCTTATTATTGTACTTGGTGGCACGCTTGGCGCTGTTATGTTGCAAACCTCTGCTAGCACATTCAAAAAAATGCTAAATATGAGCTCGTGGGTTTTTGTTGCACCACAATACGATATTGAAGACGCAATAGAGCAAGTTAAACGATGGTCTCATAAAGCACGTCAAGAAGGTTACTTAGCGCTTGAGAATGAAGCCTTAGCTCACCCAGATGCTTATGCAGCAAAAGGTTTAAGCTTACTTGTCGATGGCTGCTCAGAGCAAAAACTACGAGACACGCTTGAAATTGATTTACTGCTAGAACGCGATCGTTTGCTTGAAGCCGCGCGTGTTTATGAAGCAATGGGGGGTTACAGCCCTACCATTGGTATTTTAGGTGCGGTGCTTGGCTTAATACAGGCAATGTCGTTTATTACCGATCCACAAATGCTTGGCGCCGGCGTTGCAACGGCATTTATTGCGACCATTTATGGTGTTGGTTTAGCTAATTTATTGTTTTTACCTATGGCAAATAAGTTAAAACAGCGTGTAGAGCAAAAAATGCTTTACCATGAAATGCTTGCTGAAGGCGTTATTGCAATAAGCATAGGTGAAAGCCCAGTAAATATAGAATTAAAGCTTGAAGCCTATCGTGTAGAGCGCCCTAATTTAGTGGACGAATAACATGTTACGCCGACGACTTCGTCACTCTGCTGCTAAAAGTCAACATACCGAACGTTGGCTTGTATCGTATGCCGATTACATGACTATTATGTTTGCTTTTTTTGTGGTTCTGTATGCGATAGCGATTAATAAAGAAGAACAATTCCAAATATTGTCAGATTCCCTTGAACAGGTTTTTGATAAGTCAGCTCGCCAATACTCCCAGCAAGGTGAAGGTGTCAACGGTAATGGAATATTGACAGATAGAGTGACACCTGAACAAGAAGTTCTTTATGGCGAAAGTATATTAAAAGAAGAGCAAGGTCCTGAGCTACTCGACGGCCAAAGTGATACAAGCAACATCCAGCAAAAGTATTTAGGCAAACCTCTTGATAGTTTATTAATTAAATTACAGTCAGCGCTTATTGATGAAATCCGTGATGGAGAAGCCAGTTTAGAGCTTAACCAAGATTGGCTGATTATAGAGCTAAGCTCAGGTATGTTATTTTCAAGTGGTAGTTCAGTTGCACACTCTCGAGCAAAACAGGTCGTCAAGATTGTTAAAGATATTATTGCACCAGTAGATAACTATGTAAGAGTACGAGGTTATACTGATGATGAAAGTATTCGTAATGAGATATTTCGTTCGAACTGGGAGCTGTCGGTAGCTAGAGCCACGTCAATTTTAGTAGAGCTGGAAGCATTAGGCATTAATTCAGCTAGAATGGCGATAGAAGGTTATGGCCAATATTCACCTTTTGCAAGTAACGATACAGAACAAGGGCGCGCAGAAAATCGTAAAGTTGTTATCGCACTTTCTAAGTATGGATTACCGCCAAAACAAGAGGTTAAAAGTGACGGGCAAGCTGATGAGCCTGCAGTGATTGAACCTGAAATTGAACTTCCTTCAGATGACGATACAATAAAAATAATTCGTTTGCCTCATGGCGGTATTCGCATAACAACGCGCAATGAACAGTAATTAGGATGTAATGTGAAGATTTGGACTGTCGCTAATCAAAAAGGAGGGGTTGGTAAAACAACAACCGCAGTGAGCCTTGCCGGTATTTTGGCATTACAAGGTAAACGTGTATTGCTTATAGATACAGACCCTCATGCGTCACTCACTTATTACTTTGGCATTGACTCAGAGGATTTAGAAGTCAGTGTGTACGATATTTTTGCCCGTGGTACAAGTATGCAAAGTGAAGAGATACTCCAAGCTTTGTGTCCATCAACACTTCAAAACTTGGATATTTTACCTGCGACTATGGCAATAGCTACGCTTGATCGAAGTATGGGTAATAAAACAGGGATGGGGTTAATACTAAAAAAAGCGCTTGCAAAAATTAGCGAACATTACGATTATGCCATTTTAGATTGCCCTCCAGTTTTAGGGGTGTTAATGGTCAATGCGCTTGCAGCAAGTGAGCGAATTTTAGTGCCAGTGCAAACGGAGTTTTTAGCACTCAAAGGGCTTGATAGAATGATGCGTACTATGGATTTGATGCAATCCTCTCAAGCAAAAGATTATCAATATACTATAATTCCTACCATGTACGACAAACGTACTAAAGCATCGTTAGAAGCATACAAAACATTGCAAAGTACATATGGTGATAAAGTTTGGCCAGGTGTGATACCGGTGGATACCAAATTTAGAGATGCAAGCTTTGCACAAAAAGTACCTGTAGAGTATTGTCCTCGCTCGCGCGGTGTATACGCATATAAAGCACTGCTAGAATATTTAATTGAACAAGGTTAATGAATGAGTAAGCAATTGTTTGCTAATGAAAAAGTAATGAAACAATACCTTGGGGCTTTGTTATGTGAAGATGAGCCTGTAGATAACCTTGAGCCAGTTGCAAAATTACTTGAGCAAATCCCAGATGATTCACAACAGCATATTCATTCAAAACCTAAAGAACAATTAAAAGCAGCAGAGAGTACATTTGATAATGACTTGCTCAATGTTGAAATTGAGCCAATAGCTGAGCCAGCGTTTGAAACTGAAAAAGTTAATGAAGTGGTTGACGAGGAAGTAATAGCACCTGCAATTACTACTATAGAAAAGCCAGAGCTGGAGATTGTAACTACTAGCCAATCAGACTATTTTGATGGTGAATTTCAGGCATTGTTTTTTGAAGTTGCTGGCTTGACCTTGGCTGTGCCATTAAAAGCACTTGGTGGAATACATCAATTAGGTGAAGTAAATCATTTGTTTGGTAAGCCGAAATGGTTTAAAGGCGTTATGCTCAACAGAGAAGAAAAGCTTAATGTTGTTGATACTGCGCGTTGGGTTATGCCAGAAAAATATGATGATAAATTAGAGGCATCTTTAGATTATCAATATTTGATTACACTAGGTGATAGCCAGTGGGGTTTATTAGCTGAAAAGTTGATAAATAACATTACATTGAGTAAAGAAGATGTAAAATGGCGTACAAATAAAAGCAAGCGCCCATGGCTTGCTGGCGTTATAAAAGAAAAAATGTGTGCTTTGATAGACGTAGATAATTTAAATATATTATTAGAGAAAGGCTTAGATAGCCGTCAGTAGTAATGACCATTACGGGGTAATAGCATGAATCAAGATAAATTACTGTCAGCAAATAAAAACGCAGATAATAACGATGAAATTTTACAGTGGGTTACGTTTAAGCTAGAGGAAGAAACTTACGGCGTAAATGTAATGCAAGTACAAGAAATACTTCGTTATACAGAGATAGCTCCTGTACCAGGTGCACCTTCATATGTGATTGGTATTATTAACTTACGCGGCAACGTTGTTACCGTTATTGATACTCGTGCACGTTTTGGTTTGCTAGCTGCTGATGCAACTGACAACTCTCGCATCTTAATTATTGAAGCAGAAGAGCAAGTTATTGGTATTTTAGCCGACAGCGTATCGGAAGTGGTTTACTTGCGCAGCTCTGAAATCGACAGTGCGCCAAATGTTGGTACTGAAGAAAGCGCTAAGTTTATTCAAGGTGTTTGTAACCGCGATAATGAATTACTGATTTTGGTTGATTTAAATAAGTTACTCAGTGATGACGAATGGGATGAGTTAAGCGATATATAAGCTTTACCAAATAAATTATGGTGTTACTTAGTATAGCTATATCAGCGTTAGCGGTAGGACTTATATCGCTGGCGTTAATTATTGCATTAAAAAATAAACACGCGAATGAAATTAATGCTGTATCGCAGCAGCTTAAAGATAGCTCTGAGCAGACTCATATTTTGCGCAGTGAAATTTCGGAGATTAGAACCGGGCTCTTAAGTATTGGTAAGCGAGTGCTTGAAGTTGAACAACAAAACCAAGATTTAATGCAACAGCAAGCGGCGCAAAAATATGATGACCCTGATGCTAAAATTTACTCTCGTGCTGTAAAAATGGTTGAGTTAGGTGCAGACCTTGATGAAGTAATACGCGAGTGCGAACTACCACGAGCAGAAGCCGAATTACTATTTTCATTACATAAACAAAAAGGTGCTTAGCGCCTTTTTTTATGTGCGGATAAATTGGCTCAAGCCTTAATATTTAACTTACCTTGAAAATCCTGCCAACCTGGCGGAAATTGACCTCTTAATACATACGAAAACGCAATAAGCTCTGCAATAACATAATAAAGCTCTTTAGGAATTTCTTCTCCTAACTCTAAATGCGACAACGTTTTAGCAAGTGCTGCATCTTCGTGGATCATAATTCCTTTTAGTTTAGCCGCTGCTATTATTTCATCAGCTAATTCACCAAACCCCTTAACACTTACAGTGGGTGTGTTACCAGCTTCGTACAAAAGCCCAATGGCTGATTTATTAATCGGTGTATCACTCATAGCTAAACCTTAATATTAATAATTGCGTGAGATTTATAGAATGCCTGATTGTTGGCATCGCCTCGCCTTAAATTGAGCTCGCCAACTTGTAAGCCATGTTTAGCTAGTTTTGATCTTAAATTATCTAAGTGAGGGTGAGCAATTGCACTTACTTCTTGGCTCGAGGCTAATAGCTGGCAATCGAGTGCTTTATCCATTAACTCTGCAGTAATTTGTAGCTGCCCAAGTTGGGCATAATCAAAGTTTAATCTGACAAACCATACATTTTTATCTTCTAATTTACCGGCGCTTGGCTTTTTATACTGTCCAAGTGTTATTTCTGTTTGGGCTGCTTCTGGAGGTAATCTCATCGGTAATAAAAATTGTGCAAGCGGGTTTGTGTCTGGCTGTTGATTTGGTGTTGAGACACTTACTTGGGTAAGTGTGTTTTTAACGTGTACGATTTCGCTGGCCAAAGCTTGTACTTGAGCTTGTTGAAGCTGTTCAAGCATTTTTGCTCCCGTGTTACCCATTTTAAAAGTAGGTATAAGTACTTGTAAGAGAGCATCTAAGCCAGTTTGATTATTAAAACTGATAGGCGTTACTGATTGGCTAATCAGAGGCGCAGCTAAAATACTCACAGCCACCTGTTCAAGCCCTTTAGTGAAACTACTTTGCAGCATATCACCCGCTAGTTGAGTGGGCTGTAAAGTAGCAAGTATCTCACGCTGTATGGTTGCAGGGTTTATGTTATTACTTGAAACCATACGGTTAAATGCCTGATTAATTAAGCGAGTTAAATCAGGGGTGTCTTTTGTTGCCTTATCTGTAATATCAGTAATTTGACTGCTTAAAAGTTGTTTATTGTAAGCCAGCCTATCTGTAGGGGTTGTGGCATCAGGAAGCTTTAATAATGTACTTAATAGTTTTGCTTCTATTGGTTGTAGCATTTGACTACGAGAGGGCGCATTAGATAACGGCTCAGTTAACAAGGTAATGCTTTTAGTGTTCACTGTGCTTGTGTTGTTTTGATTATTATCGTTTATTGCAAGCTGTGCTGAGGAGGTGGTAAGTCCCTTAGTGACTACTTCATTGGTAGGGTTAACCAAGGTGTTCGATTTACTGCTTTCACTAGTAATAAGGGGTTTTAATTGGCTTGCTTTTAAATCACTTAGCTTAGCGCTCGCCACTTCACCTGGGGTAGTATTATTTGTTATTGGCATGTAGGTTGTTGCTGTGTTTGCAGGTGTTTGCCAAACACTAACACTTCCTTTTACTAGTTGCGTTAATTGTACAATCGGCGGGAGCCTTGAAAAGTGCTCTGGCAAAATATTGCTCGTATTGTTATTTAACGCAGTACTCACACTTTGAGTAATGTTAACTCTATTTAGCGGTGATTCACTCAGTTGTATAGCTAAAGACGTTTTTTGTTGCGCGGGCGAAGTTGATAGCTGCGTTAACTCAGATTTACTTATTGTAGCAAAAGGCTTATTTTCAAAATATTTAACCGCATCATTAATTCGCGTTTTTAAATCACTAAAACTATTTTGTAACCACGATTTTATTGGACTATTTAGGGTCAATAATGGATTTACTTTAATATTACTCGCAGAAACGGCTACTTCAGGTGCATTGCTTTTTTGCGCTAAAAGTAACTCGTTAAATGGTTTTGAGAATGAGTTGTTAAGCGTTACTTTTATATTGTTTGTATCGGTTTTAATAAATAATTTATCTGCCTGGTTCACTAAATTTACTTTAATAGGTGTATTAGGTAGTTCGGCAAGTTGTTGATTAGTAATAGGTGTTGTAAATGAACCTGACTTTTGAGGATGAGTTAAAATAGCCAGTTTTGGTGTTGCTTGAAGTTGCGCACTGGGTAATAAGGCCGCGAGCAAATTAGTAAGTTTAGTTTGGCTAAGTGGTTGCGAGTGAACCGTATCAGCAAAGCGGTTAATAACATTAATCTGCGCGCCTTTATTAGTCGTACTAACAACTACTTTTAAAGGCTGTTCTGTTGTAAGTAACTGGGCTACGTCTTTATTTATGGCAATACTTGCGTTGAGTTTATCAATAACTAACTTGGGAGAAGGGGATACAGCAACTTGTACATCCATTGGTTGGCTTTGTACCTCAGTGCCCGTGCTTACATAATTTAACAAGCGCTGCAATTGTACCGGCTGATTTAAAGTAAAGGTTGTACTGTTTGGCGATATGTTGAGCTGCTTACCATCAGGGCTGATTTGTATGTTAGCACTGACTATTTTTTGCAGGTTTTGTGGTGCGCTTGTAGTGCCAAGCCTTAATGTTTGCCAATGCTTATCAATAAATACATCAAGCGTAATCGAGTCTTTCGAAAATTGGATGTTTTTAGCCGCAAGTACCTCACTAGGTAACTGTGGTAACTCATTGGTCTGGCTGTGAGCAGATTGATTGATAACCAATGAGTTAGATAATGTTATTTGCGTTGGTGTATTCATTATTTTAAATCAAGTTTTTGTTAATCGATTATAAAGCAATATTCGTATTACCCTATCATTATGGTAGACTAACGCCTAATTTTTGGCAGAGAGAATCGTCATCTTGTTACACATTAAGTCCGTCACCTGCATCAAGCAAGATCGTTGTTTGTTTGCGGATCTTAATTTTAGCCTTAATAGCGGTCAAATCATGCAATTAGCGGGTCCTAATGGGGCTGGTAAAACATCGCTACTGCGTATTATTGCTGGCTTTTCTGTGCCTGATGAAGGGTCTGTTCTGTTCCAAGATCAACCTATATCTAAGTACTATGAAGAGTATGCCAGAGAGCTGCTTTTTATAGGGCATAAAACAGGTGTAAGTACTCAGCTTAGTGCAGTTGAAAATGTTCGCCACTGGTTACAAATTAATGGCTACATAAATGAGCCTGATTTGTATCCTATTTTAGCGCAACTTGGCCTTGTTGGACTTGAAGATGTACCCGTTAGAATGCTATCTGCTGGACAACAACGACGTGTAGCGCTTGTTAGGCTTTGGTTAAGTGATGCTAAATTATGGGTACTTGATGAGCCATTTACCGCGCTTGATAAAAGCGGTGTCGCCTTTTTACAGCAGCGATTTACTGAACACTTACAAAGCGGTGGTGCCATTTTATTAACGACCCACCAAGACTTAACGACCCACTTTAGTAACTTACAAACGGTTACACTGGAGTATCGCCACTAATGACTCGTCAACACTCTTATTGGTTGCTATTTAGTGCGGTATTTACCAAAGATGTAAAACTTGCGTTTCGCCAGCGCGCCGAAATTGTAAATCCTATTTTATTCTTCTTAATTGTAATTTCATTATTTCCGTTAGCAATAGGGCCTGAGCCCAGTCTACTTGCGAGAATGGCGCCAGGTATTATTTGGGTTGCCGCATTACTCTCTACCATGTTGGGTTTAGATAAGTTGTTTAGGGATGATTTTAACGATGGCTCGTTGGAGCAGTTAATTGCATCCTCTTATCCATTATCGCTAACCGTACTTGCTAAAGTGGCTGCTCATTGGGTGGTAACAGGTTTACCGCTTGTATTAATGACCCCGCTATTTGCATTGTTGTTAAACCTAGAAAGTACGGCGTTAACAGCAACTGTTTTAACATTATTATTAGGCACTCCACTATTGAGCTTTATTGGCGCAATAGGCGCAGGGCTTACTGTAGGATTACAAAAAGGGGGTATTTTGATGAGTTTACTCGTACTGCCTTTGTATATTCCTGTTTTGATTTTTGCAACGTCGGCTATCGATACCAGTACAATGTCACTGGATTATAGTGGGCAGCTTGCCATCCTTGGTGCAATGTTACTTATTGCTATTATTAGCGCACCAATTGCCATATCGTCAGCTTTAAAAGTGAGTGTAAGTTAATGTGGAAGTGGTTACATCCCTATGCTAAAGCAGAGCGTGCATACCAGTTATGCAATACGTTACTGCCATATTTTGCCGTAGTTACCGTAGTTAGTATGATTGTTGGATGGGTATGGGGGCTTGGTTTTGCACCTGCCGATTACCAACAAAAAGACAGCTACCGTATCATCTTTATTCATGTGCCTTCTGCCATTTTATCTATGGGGGCTTACTCATCAATGGCGATTGCCGCTATCGTTGCACTTGTATGGCAGCTACGAAATGCCGAGCTTGCTGTTATTGCTATTGCGCCTGTTGGTGCATGTATTACTGCTATAGCGCTTATTACTGGCGCTGCATGGGGTAAACCTATGTGGGGTGCTTGGTGGGTATGGGATGCGCGTTTAACGTCTGAACTTATTTTATTATTTTTATATCTTGGCGTGCTTTCGCTTTACCATGCATTTGAAGATAAGAAGTCAGCAGGGCGTGCGGCTTCTATTTTAGCAATTGTTGGCGTAATTAATTTACCTATTATTCATTACTCTGTTGAGTGGTGGAATACGTTACACCAAGGTGCAAGCATTACAAAGCTAGATACAAAAGCAATAGATCCAAGTATGTTTTGGCCTCTTATGGTTAATATTTTAGCCTTTGCTGCTTTTGTTGGAACAGTGACTTTAATTCGTCTTAAAAATGAAATTTTGCAACGAGAAAAGCACCGACCGTGGGTTCGCTCGTTGTTAAATAAGGGGTAATTATGCAGTTTGACTCTTTTTCTGATTTTATTGCAATGGGAGGTTATGGATTTTATGTCTGGCTTTCTTTTGGTACATGCGCACTTATTTTACTCGGTATTTTAGTGAACTCTTTGAGAGACACAAAGCGTATTATGGCTTCAGTGGAGCAACAAATAATACGTGAAGCGCGAATTAAAAAAGCTAAGCAGGAACAAATCTCATGAATCCAAGACGTAAAAAGCGCCTATTGGTAATCATTGCCGTACTGTTTGGTATTGGTGGGTCAATTGGTTTAGTGCTTTATGCACTGCAAGAAAATATTAATCTTTTTTATACGCCAAGCGAATTAATTGATGGCAAAGGCCCTAACAAAGAAAAACCACATATAGGTCAAAAGTTACGTATTGGCGGCATGGTTGTGCCAGGCACGGTTGAGCGTAATGAACAAAGCTTACAAGTAAGCTTTAAGCTAATAGATACAGGTCCATTAGTGACTGTGCGTTATCAGGGCATATTGCCAGACTTGTTTCGTGAGGGGCAAGGCATTGTAGCGCAGGGCGTATTAGTCGAGCCTAATGTTATTGAAGCATTTGAAGTACTAGCAAAGCATGACGAAGAATATATGCCAGCAGAAGTTGCAGAGGCAGTTAAAGGTATTAAGCACGAAAAACCAAAATACAACTTAGATAGTGGTAATTAGCTATGATCCCAGAAATTGGTTATTTTTCTTTAACGCTTGCCATGGTGCTAAGCGTTTTACTGTGTATTTTTCCTCTTTGGGGCGCGCATACTGGTAATCTTCGGTTAATGCGTGCGGCTCCATCTTTAGCAATAGGCCAGTTTGCTTTTGTACTAATCTCTTTTGCTGCACTTATTTATGCAAGTTTAACAGACGACTTTACCGTATCTTACGTAGCGTATCATTCAAGTAGTACGCTGCCTTGGTACTATAAAATCACCTCTACGTGGGGCGGTCATGAAGGTGCTATTTTATTATGGTTAGTAATGCAAGCGGGTTGGACCGCTGCTGTAGCAGCGCGTTCTAAATCATTACCTTGGGTATTACGTGCTCGCGTACTGGGTGTACTTGGTTTTTTAGGTGTAGGTTTTATGATGTACACCTTACTGCTTTCAAGCCCGTTTGAGCGCCTACTTCCTTATTTTCCGGTAGAAGGGCGTGACTTGAATCCGCTGCTTCAAGATCCAGGTATGATTATTCATCCACCATTACTGTACATGGGTTATGTGGGGCTGTCGGTTGCTTTCTCTTTTGCTATAGCTGCATTGTTAACAGGTAAACTTGATAACACATGGGCTAAATGGTCACGCCCGTGGACGATGACTGCGTGGGGTTTCTTAGGTTTAGGTCTTACTATTGGTAGCTGGTGGGCGTATTCAGAACTAGGCTGGGGCGGCTGGTGGTTTTGGGATCCAGTAGAAAACGCAGCGCTTATGCCTTGGCTTGTTGCAACCGCATTACTGCATTCATTAAGTGTGACAGAAAAGCGCGGTATATTTAAATCATGGACCGTATTACTCGCAATTGCAGCATTCTCTTTAAGTTTGCTAGGTACGTTTATTGTACGCTCGGGTATTATTGTATCGGTACATGCGTTTGCTACAGACCCCGATAGAGGCTTATTTATACTCGCCTTTTTAGGCATCGTTGTCGGTGGTGGCTTGGCGTTATATGCAATGCGTGTGTCACAAGTTCACAGTGAAGGACGATACAAGCTGGTATCGCGCGAAGTGGCCTTATGGCTCAATAATATATTTTTAGTTGTTGCTACATTAATTGTTATGTTAGGTACATTGTTGCCAATGGTTCATAAAGAAATGGGCTTAGGTAGCATTTCTATTGGCGAACCGTTTTTTAATAAGATGTTTGCAATAATTTTAGTACCGTTTGCTATTTTGATGGGGATCGGACCACTTTTACGTTGGAAGCAAAACAAGTGGGCTTTTTTGCAAAACAAAATATTAATGGGCGTATTAGCAAGTGTTGTGATTACCTGCGCTTGGTTATTCTCAAGTTACGATTTAGTAAAACCACTTACGTTATTAGCGACAACACTGGCGGTTTGGATTGCAATATCAACAGGGATTGATATTTACACCAAAGCAGCTGTGCACGGGAGCTTAAAAGAAGGCTTAAAACGCTTTACTGTAAGTTACTGGGCTATGGTACTTGGGCATATTGGTATTGCATTTATTATTGCGGGCGTAACACTTACCTCGGCTTATTCAGTAGAGCGTGATGTATCGATGAAACCGGGTGAAATAGCACAGCTTAATGAGTATGAATATCGCTTTGATGGCGTTAAAACTATTCGTGGGCCAAACTACAGCGGTCATGCGGGCGTTGTATCTGTGCTTAAAAATAATGAGCTAGTAACACGTTTACACGCCGAAAAACGTAAATATGACATTGGTATGCAGTTTATGACTGAGGCGGCAATAGATGCCGGTTTTAAACGTGATTTATATTTAGCATTAGGTGAGCAATTAAGTGGTGATGCATGGTCACTTCGCATTTATCATAAACCATTTGTACGCTGGATATGGATTGGTGGCGTGCTTATGTCATTTGCAGGTTTCATGATTTTGTTTGATAAACGTTACCGTACATCAGCTAAAACAGCCCGTAAAGATGTACCGGAGAGTGTTTTATGAACCGTAAAATTTTAGCTATTGCGCCGCTTTTAGTGTTTGCTTTTGTGTGTGTATTTTTATACCAAGGTCTTTTTGCCAACCCTCGTGAAATTCAAACAGGGCGGATAGGTCAAGAAATGCCAGCGTTTAATTTACCTGATTTAATGCAAGACAATAAGCAGTGGACCAACGAGTCGTTAAAAGGTGAAGTTTACTTATTAAATGTATGGGGTACGTGGTGCCCAACATGTTTAGTCGAACTTGGTTATTTAACTAAGTTACGTGAGCAAGGCGTTAAAATTATTGGACTATATTACGTACAAGGTTACGACTCTGATTTTGATGGCCCGTTTGATATGCAATCACTTCGCAGCGAAGTCACTGATATGCTGCAACGTGCAGGTGACCCTTACCAATTTAATATTTTAGATTTACACCGTACTTTGTCGTTGGATTTAGGCGTGTCGGGTGCGCCAGAAACTTTTTTAGTCGATAAAAACGGCACTATTTTGTTACATCACACCGGTGATATAAATCCGCGAGTATGGCGAGCTAAATTTGCGCCAATTATGCAGGAGCTTAAATAATGAAGTGGTTACTACTTACGCTTAGCCTTTTTGTAAGCATGGGTGCGTTTGCACAGCAAGATCGCTATCAATTTGATAACAACAAACAAGCAATATTGTTTGAAGAGTTAACCAAAGAGCTACGTTGCCCTAAGTGTCAAAATCAAAACATTGCGGACTCCGACGCTGTTGTTGCTAAAGACTTGCGCGATAAAGTACTCGTATTGGTTAAAGAAGGTAAAAGTAAAGACGAAGTGATTGATTATATGATTGACCGCTTTGGCTATTTTGTTCATTACGACCCACCTGTTACACCAGCGACTTTAGTGCTGTGGGTACTACCTGTGTTAATTGTAATTGTTGGCTTTGGTTTTATTGTTATTCGCCAACGAAAAGCATCAGTAAAACAAACATGGAGCAGCGACGATGAAGTGCTGCTAGCGAAGCTAATTGAACAAAATAAACGTCAGGAGCAAAGCTAAATGATTTTAATGTGGGCGTGTTTTGCCTTACTCACACTGGTTGCTCTTAGCTTTGTTATGATACCTTTTTTAAAAAAAGAGCGTGTTCAAACGATTACTCATAACGCCAATGCTGAATTAATTAGTATTTATGAGCAGCGTTTAGTCGATTTGCAAACTGATTTAGATAATCAACGCATTGATAGCGTAAATCACGCAGAATCAATTGTTGAATTAAAACGTCGCTTATCGAACGAGCTATCACCAGAGAAATCACTTAACAGCAAAGGTAATAATCGTATTTTTGCTTTAACAGGCGGTGCATTTGTTCTTGCGCTTACAGGGATTTTTTATAGTTTTACAGGCAGTCAGCAGCAAATTTCGGCTTGGCATGACGCAATGGATAATTTAGCTGATTATGGCGAGCGTGCTGTAATGCAAAAAGGTGAGCCGCTTAGTCAAAATGAGCTGCAGGCTTTTGCATTGGCGCTTCGTACTAAACTTAGCCGCTCTGGCGATGATGAAGTTGCTTGGATGCTACTTGGTCGAGTGGCTATGTCGCTTAATGAATTTGACATGGCGCAGCAGTCATTTGATAAAGCACTACGTATGAACCCTGATAATATGCAGGTTCTTATTAGTTACAGTCAGGTTTTATTACTTGAAGGTAGCGAAGCTAATATGACTCGCGCGGCAGGTATGCTTTCAAAAGTGCTAAACGTTGAGCCTACTAATTTAGATGCTATTTCGTTACTAGCCCTGATAGCGTATGAACGTAAAGATTGGCCGCAAGCTAAAACTGCATTTGAAGTTTTATTGGCGAGCATGGAAAAAAATGATTCACGTTATAACATGATCTCCGAACGTATTGCTGATATTGAGCAACAAATGCAAAGTGAAGGCTCAGTTATGCCAGTTACTACTACAACGGGTGCTATTGCAGTTACAGTCGACATTGCAAAAGAGCTTATTGATAAACAGCCAAAAGACGGTATTTTGTTTATATTTGCAAAAGCTGCAACTGGCTCACCTATGCCATTAGCTGCTGTTAAGCTGACTAAATATTCATTTCCAATTACAGTTGAGTTGAGTGATAGTAGTGCAATGGTTGCAGGGCTTAACTTATCTAGTGCAGAAAATATTATTATTTCGGCGCGTATTTCTATCGATGACTCTGTTATGCCAAGCTCTGGTGAGCTAGAAGGTCATTCACAGGCGTTAAAGCGTGAAAGTGTAAGTGACTACCAACTTCAAATTGATACATTAATACCTTAAGGACGTTAGATGTTAAAACACAGTTTTACTTTTTTATGTTTATTGATACTAGCCGGCTGTGCTCAAGTACCTCAAAGCAAAGTAGATGACAGAGATCCGCTGCAAAGTATTAATCGTCCATTATATGACTTTAATATGGATGTACTGGATGCTTATTTATTGCGCCCAGTTGCTGTAGGTTATGTTGAAGTAACGCCTGTACCGGTAAGAAACGGTATTGTTAATTTTACAGGTAATATCACCGCACCTGTAGATATGATCAATGCGGGTTTGCAAGGTAAACCGGGTAATGCAAGTGTGAGCTTAGCACGCTTTTTAGTTAACTCTACTGTCGGTCTGTTTGGTATCTTTGATGTTGCAAGCTCACTAGGTCTTGAAATAGTCGATGAAGACTTTGGACAAACGTTGGGTGTATGGGGCGTAGGTGATGGCGCCTATTTAATGCTACCAGGTATGGGGCCAACAACAGCACGTAACCTGACCGGTGATGTAGTCGATAACTTTGTATTACCTGAAGTTGCGCTAACGACTCCACAAACTATTTTAGTATTTGTTTTAAAAGCAGTTGAGGCGCGTGCATCTTTAATACCACAAGAAGGGCTATTAAATGATTCACTTGATCCGTACTTATTTGTAAAAGATATTTACTTCCAGCGTCAAATTTATGAGCTGTACGATGGCAACCCACCTATAAAAGAAGAGCCAGCTGATTTTGATGAAGACTTTTTAGAAAGTTTATAATTGAAGCCACTAATAAAAACGCCAGCTAAATGCTGGCGTTTTTATTGACTGTTTATATAATCTGAACTTTGGCTAGAGAAAAATAAACTTAGATATCATTATAATTCAATAAATTAGTAAATATCTTAACCAGAGTTCGGGTTACTTATTTTTCGTTAACTACTAACTGCATTTGCTCATTAACCCAAGTCAGTGCTTCATGATAGGCATCAGGAACTTTTTCACCTAGGTTTAGCTCTTTCGTTAATTCGTTTGCGGCTGACCAGTTAGCTTGTTCATAATACTTAACTAAGTTTAAATATTTTGCCAGCAAGCCTTCATCGTTTAATAACGCTGCTTTTATGTCATTCGAAAGTGGAAGCTTTTTCATAACGCTTTCCATACTCTCATCTAAAATAGCATCCATAAGAGACATCATACCGGTTAAAAATGCCATGCCGGTATCTTTAAATTGTCCATGGGATATAGCGAGTAACTCACCAAAACGAGCGCGCGTAAGCGATAGCCTAATTAGCTCTATAGGTTTATCTGCTGATACTTGCGCTGCAAATAATAATGATAATAGTTTTTTAATTTCGTTAGCACCAAGCACTATAAGGGCTTGCTTAATGGTACTTATTTCAGCACGCCTTGCAAAGGCAGCAGAATTTGAATACCTAAGTAATTTGTAAGATAGGTTTACATCACGCTCAAACACATCAGTGATTTTTTTAAGATCCATATCAACGCTTGATGTTTCGTAAAGTAATTCAGCTAATGCCATTTCTGAAGGCGGTAGAGCCTTACTTTGTACCATTTCAGGTTTTGAGAAGAAAAATCCTTGGAAATAATCAAAACCAAGCTCTAGAGCTTGTTGGTAAATTTCATAGGTTTCTACTTTTTCGGCAAGTAACTTAATATGCGAGTGCAGTTTTAAATCATTAAGAACCGTTTTTATTGTATCTATATCAGATGCTAAAAAGTCTATTTTAATAATATCAATAAATGGATAAAAGTGGCGCCAAACAGGCTGATGAATATAGTCATCAAGAGCAATAGTGTAACCTTTATCTTTTAGATCTTTCACTATGGCTAATAATCGCTTCCCAGGTTGCACAGTTTCAAGGATTTCTACAACTACAGTATCTTTGCCCAATAGTGTTGGGTAGCCCTTTGATAGCGTTTCTAGGGTGAAATTTATATAGGCGGGTTTATTGTCGGTTAAATCTTCTAAGCCGAAATTAAACTGACTACCTTCAATTAGTCGTGTAGTTGCCTCGTCACCATCTATATCAGGAAATACGTTATCAACGCCATCGCGAAATAAAAGTTCATACCCGATGAGCTTTTTATCTCTGTCTAAAATAGGTTGGCGTGCAGCGTAAAAATACATAAACAGTTCCGTAAGAGTAATGTAATTGGGTATTGTAATAATATATGGCAAAAGACTCAAAATAGCATTACGTATATTTGCTAGATTAATAAATTATCATTAAAAATTAAGGTGTTTCTAGTATTTAATTTATTTTATTTCACCAATTCGCTTTAAAATCATTCAACATGAGTATTTTTGTATCAGGTGAGGGCAACAAGTTGGAGATTTTATTATCAAGCATGATATAGTCAGCGAGAATGGTTTTTACCCCAATAGTGTCTTAACTATAAAATTTTAAGAGTCATTATTTGGATTAAAGCCTATTATTAATAATTATGCGGAGGCTAATTTGGAAACAGGAATGATTATTTCACTAGCATTATATTTTATTGTAATGTTAGGTATCGGACTATATGCATATAAGCAATCTACTGACGATGTATCTGGTTACATGTTAGGTGGACGAAATCTATCTCCAAGTGTAGCTGCACTGTCTGCAGGTGCATCTGATATGAGTGGCTGGATTTTAATGGGCCTACCTGGTGCGATGTTTGTTACTGGTTTTAGTAGTACATGGATAGCAATTGGCTTGGTGATTGGTGCTTGGTTAAATTATCTGTTAGTTGCACCGAGATTACGTGTTTACACTGAAAAAGCAAATGACTCTATAACCATCCCAGACTACTTTTCAAATCGCTTCAATGATAAATCCAACCTATTACGTGTTGTATCAGCTGTGGTAATTATTGTTTTCTTTACTCTTTATACTTCATCTGGTGTTGTCGCTGGTGGTAAATTGTTTGAAAGCTCATTTGGTTTAACTTATGAAATGGGTTTATACATTACAACGGGCGTAGTTGTTTTATATACCTTGTTTGGTGGTTTTTTAGCTGTAAGCTTAACTGACTTTGTGCAAGGTTGTATTATGTTCATTGCACTTATTCTAGTACCAACGGTTGCATACTCTTTGCTTGAACAACCTTTAGAATCAACTTTACATAGCGTAAATCCAGATATGCTTAACTGGATTGGTGCAGGTTCTGCATTAGGTATTATTTCTGCAATGGCTTGGGGTTTAGGTTATTTTGGCCAACCACATATCATTGTTCGTTTTATGTCGGTACGTAGTGTTAAAGATATGCCTAAAGCACGCCGTATTGGTATGACATGGATGATTGTTGCTGCCATTGGTGCTGTTGGTACTGGTATATTTGGTGCAGCTTATACTTATGAGAACAACATTGTAGTTGAAGACCCTGAAACAATTTTCTTAATTCTTTCTGAGTTGCTGTTCCACCCACTTATTGCTGGCTTTTTACTTGCTGCAATTTTGGCTGCGATTATGAGTACTATCTCATCTCAATTATTGGTTAGTTCAAGTTCATTAACAGAAGATTTCTATAAAACATTCTTACGTAAAGATGCCAGTGATAAAGAGCTAGTTGCTGTTGGCCGTATAAGTGTTGCCGTAGTTGCTATGTTCGCTATTTATTTAGCTTACGACAGAGATAGCTCTATTTTAGACCTAGTAAGTAATGCGTGGGCTGGCTTTGGTGCTGCGTTTGGACCACTTGTATTGTTTAGCCTTTATTGGAAACGCATGAACTTTGCTGGTGCGTTAGCTGGTATGTTAGTAGGCGCATTTACTGTGCTAATTTGGATATATGGACCATTTACTATCAATGGTGAAAGCTTAAGTAGCTTTATGTAGGAAATAGTACCGGGCTTTATTTTAGCGAGTATTGCAATTGTTGTTGTTAGCTTAGTAACAAAAGAGCCTGAGCAAAACATCACTGCTTTATTTGATGAAGTAGAAAAAGAGCTTTAATTAGCAATTACTATTTATTTTAAAATGAGTAGTAATTAATACCAATCCGCAATAATACTTAATCATTTTGCGGGGCTAAACGTGTTGCTACCGGCGTTAAAAAATTCTCATTTAGAACAACTAAATATCGAATTTTTGCCTAGCTATCAACACGTTTTTCCACCCTCAAAGAGATCACTTAATTAAGCGAATTGGTATAATAAAAAAGGGAGCAACTTAGTTGCTCCCTTTTTTATTTAGTTTGTCCCGTCCGAGGAGGGAACATTCTATGAATTAACTTACTTTTTTATCGTTGTTATCTTCAATTGATGCAACGTTATCTGACTTTTTACTTTTTGCTGGCGCTTTGGTAACAGCTGGATCTTTGCCACCTTTTAATATGGTCATAAAATCATCTTTGCTTTTCGCTATTTCTAAAGCAAGTGATTCAATTTGTTGCTCACTAAGCGGTACGTCTACCTTTTCTAGCATCAGCTCAAGTGATTCTGCTATATCGAGCATCTTGTCATAAGCATCCGCTTCTTTTTTGGTAGTAAACGTCATACGCTCGACTCCGTTTCGTTCTACAACATATTTAACAACAACAGCCATGATTTCTCCTGCAAAATTGCTTGGCACCGTGGTTTTTAAAAAACCATTAGATTACTGTTTTTATGTACAGTAATGGTTTGTAAGTAAATTTGCAAGCGCGAAGTATTAATTTTTAGGTGTCTTAAATTTGACAAAAAACGGTAACTTTACTTTAGTTAAGCAATCACTTTGTTGTACCAGCTGCATTTTCAGGATTTCGGATCATAGTGATAATGCGTTTAGGTACACTTTAAGTGATGAACTTTACAGTTCCTTATTTATTGATTTCCTGAGCAATACTCAAAATTAAGAAAAGAAGAATAAGGGCAAGTTTAATGAAAACGTTAAAAAATTTACTCATCATAAGTTTATTATGTTTACTACCCGCGACTACCGCGTATGCACAATTATCAGAAGTAACTAAGCAAATGCCTCAAGCTGAGACAATTAGTATAAATAATGCTGATGCAGAGATGCTTGCTAAGTTACCTGGTATAGGTAAGAAAAAAGCGCAGGCAATTGTGGATTATCGTGAAGAAAATGGCGAATTTAAAAGCGTTAGTGATTTATCGCAAGTTAAAGGGATTGGCAAAAAACTTTTAGCTAAATTAGAGGGGAAACTTACACTTTAATATTTCTAAATAGTAATCAGGGTGCTAGGCGCCCTGATTAAATTGTTTTAGTGCATCGCTTAAGTGCTTTTTAGCAAAGTTAATCTCAATAGGTGTAGTTAATAGTGGATAGCACAATCCGCCAAGTATCAAAAATGGTATTAATATCCAACCTTTAAATACAGTGAATATTAAAAATAGTGGGCTAAGTAATAGCAGTTTTATAATACGCAATAGAACTTTATCAGTTGGCGATAGCTGACTTAATGCAAGCGCAATTACGTCTTGACGCTGGCGTACTTTTAAATGCTTAAGCTGGTCTAATTGGCTTGAAAAAAATGTAAACATATCAAATCGACTTTTTAATTGATAAACGGGCAATAATTATAATAAATAGCGTTAGTGAGAAAATCCCAAATATCACTTCCATCCAAGCAGGCATGCTCATGCCAACAAACTGCCAATCTATATTTCCACAATCCCCGGTAGCTTGAAAAAAGCTAGGTATCCATTCATGTAGTGGCATAAATGATGGGAAATTTGGTTCAAACTCGCAGCTAAATGCAAAAGGGTCTGTGGTGGTCTGCATATCAATATGTTCGCGAGCAATTAAGTATCCCCAAACACTCGATATTCCCCAAATAACATACGCTATCATACGCACAGTTTTACTTTGTGGTTTACTTGAGCCTACAATCCCTGCGCCTAATAACCCCAATACTGCAGTGCGTTGATATATACACATTATGCAAGGCGCTAACCCCATTTTGTATTGAAAGAAAAGAGCGGTAACTTCAAGTAAAAAAACGATAGCTGTAAATAAAAGCCACGGGGTTCGTTGGGTAGGTAATTGTGCAAGCCAGTTCATAAAAATTCCGCGTTTTAATAGGACGTTAGATTATGACGTAGGATAAAGTATGCAGCAACAAAAAGGAAAAAAAAGCTACCGAAGTCGCTTTTTATAAGATGAAATTAATGACTACTCAATTCAGCCTTAGCAAAGGTTAAATGACGTTCTATTATTTTCCCATCGATACATAAGCTCAGTTATATTGCTTACTTATACTAAGGTGATGCATCATCTAAAGAATTTTTTATGGTTGTACTTTTTTGTACTTTTCTTATGGCAAGTGCGGGATAAGTTAATTAAGCTCAGGCGCTGCGTAAATAAAAATATCTCCATAATAACAATGTACCTACAATGAATATTACTCTAGATATTCATGCATTGTAGCTAAATTAGAGAAACCCAAATTTAATTATTTATTAATTTTAAATTTCTACCCATTTGCTTTTGATCATACATACATCACATAAGAATCTCACACACTGAAAAAGACCATTTTATAGCTTTTAATTAGCCATGTGAGAATCTCACACCACGCATAACGTGATATTTTTTTTATATTTACACGTATAAGTTGAGATTTTTTAGACGATATAGCGGTGACCTAATATGCGTTCAGTTATTAATTATGAACCAAGCCCATGTTAGTTTCATATTTCGCAAACTTAACATCCTATAGGGATGTTCGAGGACCCTTATGCAAAGAGGTTTCATTAAAGACGATTTTTTTGATTAAGAGTAATTGAAATTACTGAGTAGCAGTATTATACATTTCTGAATTTATTAGTGGTATGTTAGTAGCATATGGAGTTTTAAATACCAAAATGGTACCAACCATTTTTAAAGGGATATTACATGGAATTCATTTTTATAATCGCAGTTGTTATATTGATAATTTGGTTAATTACCAGTCCACGCTCAAATTCAAATAAAAAAAAGCCTAAAGTACTAGATAATCCGAGGCAAAGTATAAAAGAAACTCCTGATACGCCTGCCTCTAAGGTTTCTTTGTCTAGACCTTCGAGTGACGTGACTAGCTCGATAAATCCCATTAAAACTAATAAAGCATCAGTTAGCGTTGAGTTACAGGAACAAATGAATGAATTAAAAACTGCAAAGCAGACTGATCCAAAACCTCGCATCACTGTTGTTAATACACCTACCTCAATTATAGAAAGTGCTGATAGTGCGACACATTCTGAGGACGATTTAGCTACATTTAATATTTTTGAGAGTGCAAATCCTCTAAATAAGAGCATTAAAGGCACACGCAAAGCCCAATGGCTTGATAAGAATAAAGAAACTATTATACAAAAGCGTAAGCTAATGGGGTTGATATACATAGGTGAGCAAATGGAGTCTATGAGAAGTTATGACCCTGACCCTGCGCTAATAAACTCCATTTTACCTGCATCAACACCTTTAGGGCATCAGCTGGGTTATTACACTGACGATTCGCTTGGTTACTGGCCAAGTTATAGCAGGCTTTCTAGGCAATGTAGAGGTGCCTATCTCGACTGGTTAGCAACCGACAGAAGCGCAGCTAATACCCCAATAGGATTCGTATTTTTGTACTTTTATGGATTTGAAAGATTTGTTGTTGTGAACAACAAAGACAATAAAGTTGCAGATGAACAATTCGAGGATATTTTTAATGAAGTACTTCGTTTACACAAGGTGTTTGCTTCAAATCGCTCTTTTGCTGGTTACTCAGCAAACTTTTTAGAATTTATGTATTTACTAAAACCTGAATTTTTTAAAAGTAAAAAACACATATTACCTAAGACACGTCATTCACTACTTTTTAAATTACGTCTTTCAGAGCAAATCGTTGCCACAGAAAAAGTGGATGATGAGTTGGCACTTGAATGGATCAAAAATACAGACCAATACAATTTAAAAACCGCAGCTAGGCGCTGCGATTTAGAGTTTGATTCACTTTTTAAACTTTACTACAAGCAAAAATTCCCTGAGGGAATGCAAGTTAAGCCCAATAAAACTAAATTAAACGCTGAGTACTTCTCTGCCAGCGGTAGTCTTCCTAGCGTTAAAATTTTATTAGATAGTTTACCAGACCCGAGCATATTAAAAGCCCCTATTAAAAAGCTAATACCTATTGCTGATAAAGTCGCTGAGGAACTAGCTAGTTATAGCCGTTACTTAGGTAAAGCAGGCACTAGTAGAGATGACTTAGCTGCACTGATGTTACTGCCTCGCGCTATTGCTAGTAGTCAACCATCACCATTAATTGAAAAGTTTAAGAGGTGGGCTCAGGCTATTATTTTAGAAAATGGTGGGGTAACAAATGTATCTGAATTTTGGTTGCAAACAGACTTACCAGTACCAAAAGCGATAAATAAAAAGGAAAGTGACCTCATTTATAACTTAGCGAGCCTTGCTGATATAGGTATTGCGCCTGACTTACGTTACCACCATGCAAAACCTAGATTAGATGGCAAACTTGTCTTATTTACTCCAGGGCATGGGGAAGAGTTTGTCCCTAGTCATGTATTTAACCAAGTGGGTGTCGCACTTCGCTTAGGTGCGATGGTTGCAAACATAGATGGGGTTGTAGATGAGTCAGAAAGTTCTGAGCTAGAAAAGCTAATTACTCATGATGAAAAATTAACAGATACAGAAAAGCGATCTTTAAAGGCTTATCTTACATGGCGATTAGTTACACCATCAGATAATACGGGTTTAAAAAATAGACTTAATAATTTAGGTGAAACAGAAATAGAATTTGTGAAGCGGTTTATTCTGTCTATTGCGCTCGCTGATGGCAACGTCGATAACAAAGAAGTAAAACAAATCGAGAAGCTCTACACGAATTTAGGGTTGAATAAAGAGTCTGTCACGAGTGATATTCATCAGCTTACTACAAGTAGTCATCAGCTTGCCCCAAAAAGTCAAAATTCATCAGAGTTTAGCTTAGATGAAACAATCTTAGCCCTTCATGAAAGCCAAACAACAGAAGCTAAAAATATGCTGGAAAAGATCTTTACCTCAGATGAAGATGAAAGCGATTATATTGAAGTCTCAGAGCTGACAAACGAAGTTGAAGGATTAGATCAGGCTCATAGCCAGTTGTTTGAAAAGCTATGTGCTAAAGCGCAATGGGGTCGCGAAGAGGTAGCTCAAATGTGTAGTGAGCTAAAATTAATGGTCGATGGTGCTATAGAAACCATTAATGACTGGTCATTTGATTTAGTGGATGCACCAGTAATTGATGATGACGGTGATATATACATTGATGAAGAAATAGTCGAAGAGATAAGGGAGTTATAACAATGGCAGCAAAAAAAATTAGATCAAAAGAGCGCGATGCAATTATACAGTCTCTTAAATCGGGTGTTACCCCAAAAGTCGGCATACAGCATATACAAGTAGGTCGTGGTAATGAGCTTAAAGCGCTCATTAAAGATATCGACAGAGTGACAGAGGGCGGCTCTGCTTTTCGGTTAATTATTGGCGAATACGGCTCAGGTAAAACATTCTTTTTAAGTGTAGTAAGAGCGATAGCATTAGAGCGCAAGTTAGTTACTGTTAATGCAGATCTATCTCCTGACCGTCGTATTCATGCATCATCAGGACAAGCCAGAAACTTATATTCTGAGTTAATGAGAAATATGTCTACTCGTAATAAACCTGACGGCAATGCATTGACCAGTGTGGTTGAAAAATTTATTACCGAAGCACGTAAAGAAGCAGATAATACAAGCAAAGAAATAACTACAGTGATCCACGAAAAGCTTGCATCACTCTCAGAACTCGTAGGTGGCTACGACTTTGCAAAAGTTATAGAAGCATACTGGACTGGCCATGAAACAGATAACGAGCAACTTAAGAACAACGCTGTAAAATGGTTAAGAGCAGAATATGCAACAAAAACAGATGCTCGCAAAGATCTTGGTATAAGAAGTATTATCTCAGATGTGTCGTTTTATGACTCTCTAAAGCTTATGAGTTTATTTGTAAGGCAAGCTGGCTACGAAGGGTTATTAGTTAACCTCGATGAAATGGTAAATTTATACAAACTCAATAGCACCCAAGCACGATTATCAAATTACGAGCAAATTCTAAGAATACTCAACGATTGCTTACAAGGATCGGCTGAGTACTTAGGGTTTTTACTCGGTGGTACACCCGAGTTTTTACTTGATCCAAGAAAAGGGTTATATAGCTATGAGGCGCTGCAATCTCGTTTAGCTGGCAATACGTTTGCAAAGCAAGCTGGTGTTATTGATTACTCATCTCCAGCATTGCATTTGGCAAGTTTAACGCCAGAAGAGTTATTTATATTACTTAAAAACCTTAGACATGTTTTTGCATCAGGCGATGAATCGTTATATTTAGTCCCTGACGAGTCCCTCAAAGCATTTTTAATCCATTGCAGTAAAACAATTGGAGACGCTTACTTCAGAACGCCAAGAAATACGATCAAAGCGTTTTTAGATATGCTTGCCGTGATTGATCAAAATCCAAACATTTCGTGGGGCAGCTTAATAGAAAATGTTGATATAGCAGAGGAAAAACCTTCCGATCTAGAATTAGATATTGAATCTGAAGACGATGAACTAGCTGATTTTAAGTTATGATCGACGCGCACGAAAAGCTCGATTTTCGTATTCAGCAGTGGATTTTTAAACAAGGCTGGGATCGGCTCAGAGAGATACAATGTTTAGCAATTGAGCCTATCCTATCAGGCAATACTGATGTGCTTATTAGTGCCTCTACTGCCGCAGGTAAAACCGAAGCATTTTTTTTACCTGCAATAAGTAGTATCGCAGATGAAGTAAGTGGTGTAAGCATTTTATATATCAGTCCACTAAAGGCGTTAATAAACGATCAAGACCGAAGGCTAGAAAGCTTGTCAGATTTGTTAAACATACAAGTTACACCTTGGCATGGTGATAGTCCTCAAAGTCGGAAAAATAAGCTGAAACGAAATCCATCAGGCATTATGTTAATAACGCCAGAGTCCCTAGAGTCATTATTAATAAGAGACAGTGGCTGGGTAAAGTCTGCTTTTCAGAATTTAAAGCATATAGTTATAGACGAATTTCACGCATTTATTGGCACAGAGCGAGGCCATCACTTGTTGAGCTTACTGCACCGCTTAGAACACCTTGTAGGCCGTGTAAACTCACCAATACCCAGAACGGCTTTAAGTGCGACTTTAGGTAACTTAGAAAGTGTCCCAGCATCTTTAAGACCTAATAAATCACTGTCTTGTAAAATAATAAAGCAAACGCAGTCTTCATCATCGTTAAAAATGCAAGTGAAGGGATATATTGAGAGCGCTGTTGTGGCAGATGAGACGGTTACTGCGGAGCAAGCCGTATGTAACGATTTATATGGTCTTTGCCGTGGTGGAAACCACCTAGTGTTTGCAAATAGCAGAAGTCGCACCGAAAGTATTGCGACCACTCTTGCAGAGATGTGTGAGAGCAACACTGTGCCTAACGAGTTTTTTCCACATCACGGCTCATTAGCCAAAGAAATGCGAGAATCACTTGAGGCTCGGCTTCAGCAAGATCAAATTCCCACGACAGCAGTGTGTACTATGACTTTGGAGTTAGGCATTGATATAGGCAAGGTTAACTCTGTCGTACAAGTTACTGCGCCGCATTCTATTGCAAGTTTACGGCAGCGCATGGGTCGTTCAGGTAGGCGTGGTGGCGCTAGTATTTTGCGAATGCTAATAACTGAGGCTGACCTTACAGAAAAATCGAGTATTGTAGATAAACTGCGGCTTGAATTGGTTCAATCGTTAGCGATGATACGGTTATTGGTTGCAAGTAAATGGTATGAACCAGCAGACACTTCGCTCTATCACTTTTCAACATTACTTCATCAGGTTTTAGCTCTCATCGCGCAATGGGGGGGGATAAGAGCAGATCAAATCTACGTATTACTTTGTAAAGACGGGCCATTCCAACAAGTTACTGTTACTCATTTTAAAGATTTGCTATCTCACATGGGTAAGGTAGATCTTATTACCCAGTTAGGAAGTGGTGAACTGGTTTTAGGTTTTATGGGTGAAAAAGTAACAAATCATTATACGTTTTATGCCGTCTTTAAAACTCCTGAAGAATTTAGAATTGTAACGGGTAGTAAAACACTAGGGACATTACCAGTAGATAGCCTTATTTTAGAGGGCCAACATATTGTATTTGCGGGTAAACGTTGGGTGGTTGAGCTAGTCGATACAGACAAAAAAGTGATTTCAGTACAGCATGCAAAAGGAGGGAAACCACCTAAATTTGGTGGTTCAGGGATGGCTGTACATGATGTAGTGAGACAAGAAATGCTTAAAATTCTGAAAGAAAGTGACTACAGAGTTCAAGTTGGTGAACAAAGAATTGAATTTGGTGATGCAGTTGCCCAAGCACTTTTTAAAGAGGGGGCTGACTTTTTTAAAACTGCAAAACTTGAAAGTACATATTTCTTACAGCATGGCAATACAGCCGTTGTTTTGCCTTGGGCCGGTGATAAAGTTGTAAATACACTTGTTGCAGTACTTATACACAAAGGGTTTGGAGCGGGTGCATTTGCAGGAATTATAGAAGTTGAGAATACCTTAATTGATCATGTTATCGGGGCTCTTAAAAGCTTTCGAGATGATAAAACCATATCAGCAATTGATTTAGCTGATGCTATTGCAGAAAAAACTATAGATAAGTTTGATGAGTATTTACCTCAAGAAATTCTTGCACAAGGGTATGCTGCAAGAACTTTTGATGTTGAGAAAGCACAGGTATTAGTTAAAGAATTACTCTAAGACAGCAGATCTTAGATTATTTGTAAAACAATGCACCCCCCTCTTCACAGAGGGAGGTTGAGTTGTCTGTTATTATGAAGCTCCTGCCACTTCTTCAGTTCAATTAGCTTTAAAGTTGAGTTATCTGCTTTCCAGTCAGAGGATTTGATTAATCCGCTACTAATTGCATTTTTGATGGTGTTGGGTGATATTTTGGCAATTTTTGCACATGTATCAATACTGACTGTTCTGGCTTTAGACGATTCCAAATGACGTTCGCCTACTTTTATCAACTCATCGCGGCTAAAGTAAATTGAATCAAGGAGGCTGCTGTTACCTTGATAGTAAAATGGCAAATCCTTCAAAAATATTGCTAATAAGAGATCTGATTTTTCCATCAAGTATTGCTCGACAAATTTTGTAGCTTCCATGAAATCGACTTCATTTATGACTTCAGGGGTTGATTTAGTTATCAGCTCTTCGATTAAGTGCTTGGCATCAATTAAACCATCGACTTGATAGCGGTTTGTATTGCTGAATCGTAGAATTTTTTTGTACCACAGAGGCTTTAAATCAGCTGCGTTTAGCCCAAGACAAGATGCGAGTATCCTTATTTCCAAAGGTTTGCTAGTGGAAGTAAGCTGGAGAGAAGGTTTTCTACTATCGATTTGAGCGCGCTTTATCAAGTTCCAATCTCTGTGTATATGACATGATAAGGAATAAAGCTCAGGATATGCCAAGTTTTTAGGATAACCAGCTGGCAGCCCTTTGCTAGATATTTTTGCTAGCCAATGCACTAATGCTTCATTATTAGTTAACAAGTCAATTCCTGCGGTTAGGATTTTTGGTATGTCTTTATAATTAAAATAGGCTTTTCTTTTAAGCTCTGAAATTTCAAGAACGTACAAACCTGCAATAATACAGTCTTCTATATTACCGGTTGTGAGCCTTTTAATCTTTTCATCCACCGAAAGCTGAAGAAGTTTTCTTCCACAATATTCATTGCTGCAATACCCTTGAAGTAAACTTGCGTTAAATTCCAGTTCGTGTTCGCAGTGAGGGCATACATCAATAAGCATGACCTGGTGCTTTGCACAGTGCGTATATCTTGGGTCTTGCCAATTATCTCTATGAATAGGGTTTTCATTCAAGCATTTTAGACATGCTCTAGCGTGGAGAATTCGAGCACTGGAACAGACTTTTGGAAAAGGGCTCCCCTCCGTTTCTGAAAATGAAATAGGGCGTTGTATGAGTGAGCTGATATTGTTGATATCAGCTTTTTTTAGATTATTGCGAATTGCTAAGTTAAATACTTTCTTATTAACAATGTCTTCTGGTTTCATAAAACCATTTCGCATTGCAAGACGAAGAATGTAGCCAGCCTGGCTTTCTCCAACGAAAGGCCTAACTCGAATTGGTAACCTAGCCATGTGTGAACGTTTCCTTTAACTTGCGATCTAAATCTTCAATATTTCGTTCAGTTTGCTGTGCATTAATCATGTCAGCATTAAACGGGTTGTCTTCGCTATTTCTGATAGCAAATTTATACGCTTCTTCAAATGCTCTTATGTACTGAGCTGTATTCTTGTAATCAGCGGGTAACATCTGTGCATAAAGCTTATTAAGGAGCCCATGCATGCCATTTGTTGCAATATAAATGCGGTTGAGTAAGTCTTTATGTGACTGAGCCGTTAGCCTATTAAAGCCATATTTAAGTTGATAAAAATTAACCATGTTTATCCAAGCTAGGCACTGGCTTGGACAGGGACTAAGTTGATGTGGGGCTAGAAAACGACGGCTTAATTGCTCTTCTTTATCTCCACCTTTGTAGGCGAGTTCGATAATTCTTTTAGCCAATGGCGTTCCCATTAAAATTACAGGGATGCTAGCTTTGTCTACTAGACCTGCAAATTGTTTTGCCATTTGCTGAGCTCTGATACCGTCTGTATCAGGTAAGCACTCTTGAACCTCATCAATAATAATAAGCTCAACACTTTGTTCATTGAGTAGATGTAACAAACGTTCAAGTGCAGTATAAGGCCTTTCTTTGCTGTTCATTACAGTGCACCCTAAAGCCATTAAAATTTGGTGAAGCAAGTCAGTTGGAGTTGATGTTGCACCTAACTTAACGTAAAGCACTGGAATAATATTTTTTTCATCTAACTCAGATTGAGGGAATTGTTGGGTATACGTCTTAGCCAAATATGATTTGCCAACACCAGAAACCCCCGTCAATAAGCCTGAGTAGTTTCTATTCTGATGAATCTTGCTAATGTATTCCCATGCTTCCGTTGTAGACGAATGGCAATGGAATGTGCCACTTTGCGGTACATATAACGAACTTGGTGATGTATTAAGAGTAGTGCTTACCATTTTTCATAACCTTCCTTGTTTCTGAAGTGAGAGTCATCCTGATTCTCTTGTGAGAGATCCGTACCTAGTAACGGATCTGTGCGTTTAGATTGGCGTTCATGGGGAGAGCTATTAGATTGCTTAATGATATCTTTAGTAGATCGATCATCTATTAAGTTTTGCTCCATATTTTGCGTTTGCTTGCCATTACGTATTTTTCGACGTTTACGTTTTATAAGCTCAGCTTCGCCACAATATATTGAGCGACGAATAGGTGTACTGTGATTCATGTTGGCGACCTCAAATGAAATTGCCACCTGTTCATCAACCAAATCGATGTTGTAAGCAATGATTTTTGTAACATGAGTGTCGCCAGGCAATGTGACCGCAAGGGTTACAGCCCTGCAATCTTGTGTATCATGCAATACCGATACTTTAGGGTTTTTCCCTGAAGCTTTGCCGGTTTTAAGCTGCCAATATAGGTTTTGAACCTCTTCACCATAAAAGTCCTGTTTGTTGAATCTGAATTTACCAGTCTCGTTTAAGGTAGTCTCCCCCTGAAAAACATGGAAACTGGTTTTTAGATGTTCATAGTGGCACGGAATCAATGGGTACTCTAGGCAAGAGGCTTCCCATACTTCCTGGGGAGTTTTGCCATTGAGTTCATTGTGTGGCTGATTTACATAATGCACTAAAAAATCGTGGAGATTCTGAACGAAGCTATCTACCGTCATGGCGGCAGCTTGTTTTAGCGTTTCATCTGTAGGGTTCCTGTTAGTGTTTTTCCCTTCATAACGCTTACCTTTGTATCCAGGCACGCCATGCACGATTTTATTGCCAACTTTAAGCTCAGCGCTTTCTAAAAACTCACTTCGGATCGTTTTATTAAATGATTCTACAAAAGGTTTTTTGTAGGGCTGATTGCTTGGCGCGTAAATCAGTTCACACTTCAATGATTCAGCTGTTTTTGCAAATGTTTCATTATTGAACCCCGGACCATTATCGCAAATTATTCTGATAGGTATGCCAAATGCATCGAGTTGTTCACTCGCGGGTATAACAATATTGCGAAGTAAGTTAACGCCACCGATAGCCTTTTCGGCTTCACCAAACTCCACAGTGACTGCAATCGGGTAGCGAGAATGACAATCAATGGCAATATATAAAGCGACTTTTCCAGTAACTTCTCCAGTAGTATCATCAATTAGGCGAAGATTAAGCGCTAATCTATCTGCTTCTATACGCGTAAGTACTCGATCCGTTTTGATGCGAGTTTTGTATGTTCTCATTAGCTTATTGACTTCAGCTCTGTTGCCCGAAGCTTCGGCACGGTCTAGATCGTTGAAGCTGTGATGGTGCTTTCTAAATTTTTCTCTACTTACGATGGTAATGGTAGGGTCATTCATCTCGTTGACCCAATTCTCATACTTTGCATGTCCTACAGCAATACTTGGAGTTATTTTTCCCATCATGAACTTTTCGTAACCCTCCCACATGATTTGTTCAGAGCGAGAGTCTGTTGTATTTCTCTTAGACTTTCGTTTTGGGAGAGAGTCAATATGACTAAACCCAGCGTCTTTAAACCTCTTCCACCACCTTGATAAGCTTGATTGGCTTGGATGCTTTACCTTAACAACTGTCCCTGGTTTGCTATTTATTGTTTGCTGCTCTTCCACTTCAGCTATAACTCGTTTATAAATTGATAACGTGGTCATATGTGCGTTTTCTTCTTCAAAAATCTTTTTCATTAAAGAAAGGTAAGGTGCTTGCTTTTCTTTTATTAGTTTTTGGAATGGATCTAATGCTGAATGAGGTGAATTAGGGGTAACTGGTATCAAATAAGTTTTTAAGGCAAATGCAAACTCATTACGAGTAAAAGTTTGCAGCTCCTTGGTTTTAATATCTCTAGTAACTACGTTTAATTGATCGCAAAGCAAGATATCGAATTTACGATCTTTATCATCTAATAGTTGAGAATAAGGAAGTATATTCATCGAGCTTAATTTCTCAATTGAGTGCTGTCAGAAAGCTTTACAGTATTGTCAAACCCGATGTGTGAGTGAGCGAGTAGAGCAAAAGGAACAAATGGGCTAATGCCAATAGATTCAGCTTGTTTCCTCAAATCACCAAAAGTAGTTGGGAATGAATTAACTAAAGGTAATAATTTATGAACTTCGCTCGGTTCTGTTCTTAGGTAGGGGTAAAGTGTTTTAAAGTTGCCAATAGTAATTGGGTTTAAATCCTTTTCAGTGACAATACGAACAGGGCGCCCAGTTAAGCGCTCAATATACTGCGCCTTTTCAGTAAACTTGTTTATAAAAGTTTTAGAATGCACGTACTTGTATGGATGCGGGTCAAAGTAAATACTAGAACCATTTTGAAGCTCAACTAATACATCGGGCGTATAGCGACCTGCTGGTGTATCCGCACTCTCTGGTTGGGTTGTATAGGCAGACACTCGTTCGTCAAATTCGAGCCAATACAAAAAGTCTAGCTCTAATGTTGATTCAACCCAAACATGGCAATTGTTCTTTAAACTGTAAAAGTAGTCTACGGGCCTATCTCGCCTGATCCTACGAAGTGTTCGCTGTTGCATAAAATTCTCCAAACATCCTGTTTATAGCTGCGTCATTCCTTGTGATTGATGAGCAAGTCATCATTTGAAGATGCATACTTGAGACTAGCTAAGTTAATCTGTTTAATTTCCGTATTGCACTCAATCTTCATTAACGATCATAGCAGATAATTTCCAGATGGATTTCGTTGGTATGAAATAAAATCAAATAAAACAATGCTTTAAATAATATAACCAAGCAGTAAACAAAGATGAATAAGCACTTTCTTTGATAAATCAGCTAACTAGTCTAAATGATGAGAAATTTTTGATGTTGATAATTTTTTTGAGAAACTTGTTGTATTCGAATATAGGTATCTACAGTATTAACATTTCCACTTCTAGTACCTTTGCGAAGTTCGGCTGTGAGTGATGAAGAGACGGTCACGATAACTTTATGTAATTAGTTTTATTCTGCAAAGCCGGCTATCGTCTAACTCGTATTTGCCCCAAAACGAGTTAACGTAAATACTCTATAGGTCAGCTTTGAGCGATTAACAGACAGTCGAACTATCTCATTATCAGACATAAATATACTTGGTGAAATAACCTTCTTTGATTTAAGATGCATCTTGCTCTATTAATAACTTATTAATATTAAGGACAAAATCTTATGGAGTTTCTATCTTCAGCAATACTTTCTGGCTTTGTTTATGACATGCTCAAACACCAAGTTTCGATTACTGCAACTTCAATAAAAGAAAAGTTAAAAGATTGGGTTATTGATGAGGCTGTGGCTCCGGCATTGGCGGAAGAAATTGAAAAATTGTCTTTAAACGATGAAATGAGCGAAAAAGCGATTGAAAGAAAACTATTGGAAAGTGGTGAAATTCAACAAATACTTTCATCTATAAAACCCAACAATACTACTGTAATTATGCAAAACCATAGTGGTATTGGTGACAACGTTGGTGGAAGTAAAATTACTAGGTAGTCTCTATGAGTAACTCGGATAGTGGTAGTTCAGTTAGTCAAAATCATACTGGAACTGGTCATAATGTCGCTGGTAACTTAACTATTTATAAAATTGACAATGTTGACTTAGCAGCTGAGTTGGCAGTTGCTGTTTTAGTTGGTTGCTGGGATGAAAAAAATGAAGGTGATATTGAGGTAATTAAAAGCCTTATTGATGAACCGTATGAAAGTTGGATAAAAAAGTTAAGAACAATTGAAGGGATGCAAGATAGTCCCTTGATTCATGAGCAAGGCTCTTGGAGTTTTAAAGATAGAATACAAGCATTACAAGCGGTATCTTCAAGATTGTTCGATAATCATTTGGATTCATTTCAGGCGATTGCTACATCCGTTTTTAAAACTATCGACCCACAGTTTGAACTGGCACCTGAAGAGCGTTATGCGGCAGCAATTTATGGGAAGGTTTTACCACACAGTCGATTAATAAGGAAAGGGCTATCCGAAGGTCTGGCGTTAATCTCAACAAAACAAGAGTTGCTTACCAACTGCTCAAAATACAAAGGGCAATACTGTGCCTCAAGTGTGGTTAAAGACGTGCTGTCTGACTCTAATTGGCAATTATGGGCTAGTACGCAAGACATTCAAATTATGCTTGCAGAAAGTGCTCCTGATCATTTTATCGACGAAGTAGAAAGGGCTGTATCTCATCAAGACAAGCCGTTTGATTCACTTTTTGCGCAAGAAGGAGTCGGTGGGATTTCAGGTCGGAATTATTTAACAGGACTATTATGGGCTATCGAAGGGTTGGCTTGGGCACCCGAGTATTTATCTCGCTCTTTAGTAATTTTAGGGGAACTAGATAGCCATGATCCGGGTGGTAACTGGGCTAACAGACCGCTTAATTCAATCATCGGCATATTGTTACCATGGCTTCCGCATACTACAGCCGATATTGACAGGCGTATTGCTGCTTTTAAAGCGTTGGAAAGGGAGTACCCCAATACAGCATGGCGAGTTTTAGTTCAGTTGCTACCCAATAATACGAGAACAACCTCTGGAACACATATACCAACGTTTAGGAATTTTATTCCCGACGACTTTAACAAAGAGCCATCAAATGGTGAGTATCGAGCTCAGATTGAAGCATATAGCCAACTAACAATCGAATTGGCAAGTAAATCGTCATTAAGGCTTGTTGATCTAGTTGAAAATATTGACAATTTATTACCGTCTAAATTCGATGATGCTATTGAATTGTTATCTGAATTTTCCAGAAACCCAGATAGTGATGAATTAAAGTTAGAGTTGTGGGAAAAATGCTTAGAGGTCTATAACAAGCACAAAAAATTCTCAGATGCTCAATGGGCAATGCAACCTGAACAAAATGAAAAGATTAAAGATGCTTCTATAGCCTTGAAACCAGAAAATCCCATGCTTTATAGCAAACGACTTTTTGGTCAAAGAAGTTATGACTTATTTGATGATCTTGGGGACTGGAGAGCCCAAGAAGAAAGGTTGGCACAAGAACGAGGTCGGTCAATATCTGAGATATACACAGCTAACGGTATTGACGGCGTTTTAGAGTTTTCAGGGTGTGTTGAAAGGCCAGAGGTTGTCGGCAATACCCTAGTTTCAGAAAATCTAGAAATACCTATTGATACACTAAAAAATCTTATTCTTAGTGAAGTTAAAGAGGAACGTTCTCTTGCTTCTGGTTATGTATGGGCCAAGAAATACAAGGAGGGAAGTTCATGGGTGTTGGCAGCTGTTGATAGCTGGAATGCTCAAGAAAAAGTTGAGTTTTTTCTTTTACTACCGTTTAAAAAGGAAATATGGGATACGTTAAATACTTCATTTGATGACTTCCCTTACGAGTATTGGAAAAATACAGTTGTTAACGCATACCATTGTGGTTCAACAGAAGAAATATATTTTGCAATAGATTGCTTAATTAAAGTAGACCGTCCAGTGTCAGCAATTGACTGTTTATCTCGCATCCTTCATAGCGATAAGGTAGTTGATAGCAATGTAGTTGCAGTCGCGTTATTGCAATCTATTAAAACTACAGAAGACGTAAATCGGTTTGATATTCACTCATTTAACGAACTTGTTAATTATCTTCAAAATGATGACACTGTTTCTGATGACGATTTGGTGAAAATTGAATGGGCATACTTACCTATAATTAATAGGGGGGCTAATGACTCATTGCAGCCTCAAGTCTTAGAGAAAAAACTCGCAAATGAACCAAGTTTCTTTTGTGAAATCATTCGATATGCTTACCGGTCAAAATTTCAACAGGAAAAGAACAAACTGTCTGAAAGTGAACGAAATATAGCCACAAACTCATACTATCTACTCGATGAGTGGACTAAGGTACCGGGTGTTGATGCAGAGGGTAAATTTGATGTCGATGCGTTTAATGACTGGTTTAATTTAGTTCAAACAGAATGTGAAGAATCAGGGCATTTAGAAATAGCTTTTCAAATAATTGGCAGAGTATTAATTTTTAGCCCTTCAAATGACGAAAATTGGATACTTCCTGAACTTGCCGAGATTTTGAATAGGCGGGAATTGGAAGAGGTGCGTATTGGTTATAAGGAAGCGATAAGAAATTCGCGTGGTGTTCACTGGGTTGACCCAGAAGGAAAGCCCGAATTGGAATTAGCGCAAAAATATCGCACTAAATCTGATGAAATAGAACTGTTAGGCTTTCACCGATTTGCGAGAACTCTTCGAGAATTAGCTGACGGCTATCAAGCAGATGCAGAGTCGATAATAGAGCAACATAGTAAAAAAGTAGGTTGTTGATTTTTAGGGTAGTGCCTGTGATTTAGGGGAAATGTTTTAGCTAAAAATACATTTTTTGCTCACAAGTATTCAAAGTTACTGATTACACTGTTCCACTACCAATTCGTTTCGGATTAAAAACGAGTTAAACTTGAACGCCAGTTGTGACACATAGCCGCCCGTTGACTCTAACTCATATTTGTCCAGAGACGGGTTATGTATATAACTCGCCTTTGCCACTTTCAAAGTTAAAATAGCTTTACTCCCATTTCCACTAAACTAGTAATTGACTGACTTTTTCCTCATGCGCATAATGGATAGAAAATTTATTATAATTCAGTATGATATTAATTTAAGAGGTGGATATGGACTTTCTAACAAATACTTTCCTATCAGGTATTTTATATGATGGTTTTAAAAATAGCGTAGCGATATCATCTGACTTTTTGAAGGAAAAGCTACAAGGGTGGCTTATTGATGATGAATTGTTGGAAAAACTAACAGAGAAAGTGAATGCTCTTGAGCTACAGGATTATGGTGAACATGTAATTGAGCGTAAGTTAAGTGAGTCAGGCGAGTTACAAAAGATCTTAAAACTAATTAAGCCGGAGCAAAACACTGCGATTGGCTCATTGACTCAGAACCATAGTGGCTCAGGCGACAATATTGTTGGAAACAAATCAGTTTACCATAAATAGGTAGGTATTGTGATGGTAAATCAAGAGCATAGCGGCCCAGGCGATAATGTGGCTGGTAACAAATACGAAAACATAATTCGTAGTGTTCAAGCAAGAGATCTCAGCAGTGTAATAGATAACATAATGCGTGATGTTTGTTACCGAGAACTGGAAAAAGCCACAGAGAAGCTTGAAGTTCTCAAGGGAATAAGTGCTTTGGATCGAGATGTCCATTTACTTCTAACAGCTTTAAGTATTAAAGCTGAATTAGTTAGAGGCTCTGAGGCACCATCTAAGAACGACCTCCTAACATTGTTAAAATTTAACGATCTTCCTAGTAATGTTAGGGAGGTCGTTACTTCGATACTTATTGATTTAGAGTCACGAACATCTAAAAATTTAGCAAGAGAAAGATATTTAGACTCAAAAAACATTAGTTTCTACATTACGGAAGTGTATTTAGAGCTCCTCGCATCTAAAGAAGAGTTAGAGTCATACTACCGAAATGCAAAGGCATATGATTTGTCAGAACAGGAACTAACGGGCTTAGTTCGTGGAGCCCTTAGAGTAGAAGATTATGTGTTTGCTTTTGAGTTAGCTCGACAGTTAGATAGTTATTTTTCATCAGCAAATTCGAAAGCTCTCCAGCTCTATACCGAAAGTTGTTTTCTTGTTCAGCAGAATCAAAGTAAGCACTACGTATCGCTAAACAAACAAGCTAAGTCTGATGCTGATAGACTTGTGGTCCAATTATTGTTCGAAATCGCAGAAAAAGATGACGTTAGATATATCGCAACGTTGACAAATTTACTCAATTTGACCTTTTTATTAGATTGTCGTCTGTATGATGTTGCTAAGAAGTATGTTGATAAAATCCGAAAAATGGACTCAATGCTTGCTGACTTCATTGAAGAACTTTCAAATGGAGGCAACGTTGAAGATGCTAAGTTTGAACTTGCTTCTAATTCATTGGATTTAGAACAGTGTGCTCGTTTAGGTTTTGCCCTAGAGAATAACCAAATAAAGGCTAATACTTTAAACAAGTGGGTGGAGAGTGGTGGAGAAGTCCGTACTGGGGATGATTACATTAACTTATTCTTCGACTTATACTTGAGAGCTTCTGTTTGTCCAGTTAATGATATAAAACAAGTTCAACTATTGAATAAAAGAGCCAGAAATTTTATAAATATTGACTCTGATAAGTTTTATCGCATAAACCCTTATGCTGTATTACGGTTGTGTGAGAAGTTTCTAGAACTCGAGCTGCCCCTGAACGCAGTCAACTATCTTGAACCATTTCTAGACGATGAGGCTTGGGTATCTCCTATTTTTGAATGTTATTTGAGTGCTTTATATACAAGTGAAAAATTTGACTTGTTTTTAAATAAAATTAAGCATTTGGAGGGAGAGGATAGAACTTTCTCAATTTGTTTAAGGGAAGCACAAGTGTATGCTCGCTTGGGAGAGTATCGGTTATCAATTCAATCGGCTAGAGCTGCAATCTATATCTCACCAACTAATCCGTATGTGTGGCAATTGTTGCTTCATGTATCGAGGACTGAGGGGTTGAGGATAGAGGAACTCAAAGGTATTGTGCTTGAAATTCCAGAAGAAATATTTGAATCGTACCATGAATCAAAAGTTGCATTGGTTAACGAAATAGCAACTCATATAGACGTAAATCTTTCTGAAAGAGTGCTAGTTGATTGGTTTGTGCAGAACCCACATCAAGTAGCGGTTCCACTTACTCAGATTCATGCTAATGTTTTATGCGCTCAGCCTCAAGTCGGTGATAATCCATATTTACCAAAAAAATGTGGAGATGGAGTTACATACTCTGATGGTTTTGACACTTTCACTCGAATCCTAGTTCATGATGTCGATATAAAGCATCCTGACTTATTAGACGTAGAATCCCCTTTAGGAAAAGTTTTAGAGGATTTGCAGGTAGGCGATTCCGAAGGTGAAATCTCGGTAATTCAGCGCCTTTCGCCCTACGTCGCTGCCTTTAGGTTAGCAGCAACAATTCGTAGCAGTAGTTTCGATGGTACGGATATATTTAGGAAGTTTTCTTTACCCTCAAACAGAAATGAATGGATTCCCTATTTTGAAAATATAATGAGGCGATATTCTTCCGAAGAGAAACGACAAGTAGAAGCATTACAAAACCCAAACGTGCCTTTGACAATGCGAGGTAAATACACAGATCCAAGCAATCCTGTCAGAGGAGCTTTATCACACCTTACTTCGCCAAGCTCGACAAAATATATGGGGCTGTTTAGTAAAGGTGAAGAAACACCAGCTAAAGTAATTATTGACGTTTACACAGCGGTTTATATTTCACTAATAGGGGGTTCTTCTAACTTCGGTAAGCTAGGTGTAGAAGTTGTTATATGCCAACATACTAAGAAAGTTATAGAGTCTTGGCTGAAAGATGTACTTAGAGATGATTATATGTCTATGGGGGTGTCGGATAGTGGACTTTATAGGATTACAGCAGATGAGATAAGAAGAGATACATCGGGGTTAATTGAGGGCTTACAGACCATACTTGAATATGCGAAAGTAGAAAACCTCAAACCAATCGACACTCCTGATATCTTAGTGCAGATTAGGGATATGATCGATAAGTCTGTTTATTCGACGTATCAACTTTCTTCTGCTAATCATGTTCCTCTGTTTAGTGTTGATCATTTGATGTCTGAGCTTTTATCTAGCTCAGGCTTCCCTGTAGCGAATGTGAACACATTGGTATTTAAACTACTAAACTCTTTGTCGATAGAGGAGAGAAAAAGAAGTATCAAGTTAAACTTGTTTACAGGCATGCCTATTTCAATTTTATATATTGATATAATAGAGCTAAGTCGCTCGCTAGACCCAGATGACACATTCTTAGTGTTTAAATTCATGGAAAAGTATGGTGAAACGATTGATGCAGCAGGGGCTCCTTTGAGCTTCTTAACAGCTATAGTGAGAAATGTGACAGCCGTAGCGTATATTGATGGAGCTATTCTCGCGGGAGGAAGAGCGAGCAACCCATGTTATGATGGTTATGCTGAACACGTTTTTAATTCTTGTTGTCGCTCAGCTATGAGGGTAGTTCCAGGTGTTACAGCTGAGCAAAGATTCGCGAAGTTGATTTACAGTATTATCGATACGCCTAGCCGAGTACGCAAATACGTTCAGTTGATATCGGTGCTTGCTTCAAATTTTGCGTCGGGACACTTTTTGGATTTTGATGCATGTAATGAAGCTTTGGCCTCTTGCCAGAAAAACACTACGATGCAGGAAGAGAACTAAACTCGCTGACTAAAGATTTATCTATATCATAGAGTCAAAATACTTTTTTAAACTTTGCTGATTGCATTAGTACCATTGCACTGATGCACTTTTATCCAAAACGAATTAGTTGAACGTCCGCTATTTTAGTTCTATTAGTTGTATAAATGTGTAGCTGAGTGACTCCTTATGGCACTCAGCTGACGTTAGGTATTTACACATAGCTGCCCTTGATATACGTGTGATTATAATTTTTATATATATGGACTGTGCGTTCAATTAAAAGCCAATTCTGATCTTTTTACCAAGCCAAAAATCTCACGCTGTGCAACAATCTCACCTTTGATATGTATGATCACTTTATTAATATATATTACTTTACTTGTTAGTTGTGCTTCGTCTGGTACAATCAGTCAGTTATTCGTATAAAACGATGAGTGTTGATTAATTCGAGTGGGAACTGGATGAGAATTTTTAAAGCGAAAAGCCCAGCAGGATTTGCTGAAGAATATATAGTTGAGTCCATTTGGAACGGCGATTTCCCTCCAGGTTCAATTTTACCTGCCGAGCGAGAACTTTCAGAGTTAATTGGTGTTACAAGAACAACCTTGAGAGAAGTACTACAGCGTTTAGCGCGTGATGGTTGGCTAACAATTCAGCATGGTAAACCTACAAAAGTAAATAACTTTTGGGAAACGTCTGGCTTAAACATTCTTGAAACATTAGCGCGCTTAGATGAAGACAAGATGCCAGAGCTGACAGATCAGCTTTTATCTGCACGTACTAATATTAGTGCTATTTATACACGTGCTGCAATTAAGTTAAATCCTGAACGCGTAATTGAAATTTTATCACAAAGCCATGAGCTAGAAGACACCGCTCAAGCATTTGCCGACTATGATTATAAAGTGCATCACGAATTAGCCGTTGCGGGTAATAACCGTATTTATGTATTAATACTTAATGGTTTTAGAGGCTTTTATTCAAAGATTGGTTGTCATTACTTCTCTGATGCCGGAACTCGTGAACTTGCTCGTCAGTTTTATAAAGATTTAACCATTTTGGCAGAAAATAAAGAGCATGATGGTGCTATTTCGATGATGCGTAAATACGGTCATCAAACAGGTGAGATTTGGCAAAAAATCCGTGGTGATATGCCCTCAGATATAATGGACTAAGTCTAAGCGAGAAACCTGCATTTGCAGGTTTTTTTATATCTATAAAATTTAGCGCCACCGTATATGAAATTCTAAAAAGTTTAATGTATAAACCACTTCGATATTTTTAAAATTTCTACTTAGTTACAACGCAACTTACCCTTTAAAATAGACCTATTATTTAAGCATATTAGTGCAAGTTGCAAGTGTTCGTTATTTTCGATTGCTCACATCGTTAAATGCGATTGTTCTTTTGCAGTGAATAACTTTAGAATGCCAATTAATTATATGTATGCGCTATTGGTTTTTAATTTTTAGCGCCCATATAAGTACCAGCATTGCGAAAGCAATTGAAAACAAACTCAAAATATTTGGAGAATAAAATGGGTGTATTAGTAGGCCGCCAGGCACCAGACTTTACCGCTGCAGCTGTTCTTGGTAACGGTGAAATTGTAGATAGCTATAACCTTCATGAAACAATTAAAGGTAAAAAAGCAGTTATCTTCTTTTACCCACTAGATTTCACGTTTGTATGTCCTTCTGAACTTATTGCATTTGATAAGCGTTTTGAAGAGTTTCAAAAGCGTGGCGTAGAAGTAATTGGTGTTTCTATCGATTCACAATTCTCACATAACGCATGGCGTAACACTGCTGTTGCAGACGGCGGTATTGGTAAAGTTCAATACGCACTAGTTGCAGACGTTAAACACGAAATTTGTAAAGCATATGACGTTGAGCATCCAGAAGCGGGTGTTGCGTTCCGTGGTTCTTTCTTAATTGATGAAGAAGGTAACGTACGTCACCAAGTAGTGAACGATTTACCACTAGGTCGTAACATCGACGAAATGCTTCGCATGGTTGACGCGCTAGCGTTCCACACTGAGCACGGTGAAGTATGTCCTGCTGGTTGGACTGAAGGTAAAAAAGGTATGGACGCAAGCCCTGAAGGCGTTGCTAAGTTCTTATCTGAAAACGAAGGCGAGCTATAATTTAGCCCTTAGTTTTAAATAAAAAAAACCGCCAATTGGCGGTTTTTTTATTTGTAGCGTTAGCTCACTTTAAAATAAGCTCGCAAAGTTAAAACGAGAAGCTAACTTTAGTATAGAAGTATCGGCCTCTAGGATTGTGTACACCTGAAGCATAACCGTATAGATCAGCGTCGCCATCACCAATTGCAAATGGTGGCTCTTCATCAAATAAGTTATTTACACCTAGCGATACTTTAGTTGAGTCAGTAACACGATAAGATGTTTGTAAATCTACCAATGTTTGCGAATCAACCATACGTGATGTATTGCTATCAAAGTCTAAATTACCGTCAAAATCAATATCTGGGGTATCTTCAAACTCACCTACATAACTGATGTTTACGTTTGTATTAAACTCGCCAATTTCCCAGTTTGTAGAGAAAATCCAGCGGTGCTCTGGATAGCCATACTCACCGGTGTAATCGCGGCCATCTTTTTCAAATTTATCTTGGTATGCCCATTCTAAATTAAATTTCAATAAACCTAAGTCATCAAGTGAGTGATTGTAGTTAGCTGAAACATCGACCCCAGATACTTCTTGCGAAGAAACGTTTTCAAATGTGCTGTAAATTTTTTGAATTGTTCCTAAGCTATCGCCACCTGTAGGTGTTAAGCGCACACATACAGTACTATCTTGGTTATTACACTCAGAGTTATAAATTGGACCAAACTCTTGCTCATCAATTTTGTTATCTTGAGTGATGCTCCACACATCGACACTTAAACCAAACTCAGCAGAAGGCGCCCAAATAAAGCCGACATTCCATGATTCTGATTCTTCAGCTTCAAGGTCAGGGTTACCAGCAAATTCAATGTTGTAATCAAGTGCATCACAATCAAGGCCCGTTGCTTCACATCGGTATGTATCTACAAAGAATTGGCTTTCTTGAGATGGACCTAAACCAACTTGTGCCAAAGAAGGCGCTCTAAAGCCTTGTGCCCAAGAGCCACGCACTGTGATTTCATTAGTAGGCGCCCAGCGAAGAGCTACTTTAGGGTTTGTTGTTGTACCGAAGTCACTGTAGTCATCGTAACGGCCAGCAAGTTGTAGCTCTAAATTATCAGCAAGAGGGATAGAAAACTCGACATAGGCTGCGTATTGTTCACGATCTGCAGATGCAGATACAGACTCTGTGCCAAATATTAAACCACGTTGAAATTGATCATCTGGAATGTCATTAACGTCTTCTTCACGGTACTCAATACCTGCAGCCATCATTACTACATCATCGCCAAAACTAAATGCTTCACCTGTAATGTTTGCATCAAAGGAAGTCATGTGAGACTCACCACGACGCACTAAGCTTGTTGTAATACGATCAATTACAGCAGGGTCGTTGTATGTGCCACCAAATGGATTGTAGTTTCCTGCATCAATTTCTTGTTGTAAGAAATCAGTACGCACCCAACCTTGTGTTCTATCACCTGTTTGCAAAGATTTACTTCGGCCTTTTTGTACAGCGGTTTCCCAGCTCCAGTCATTAAACTCACCTCTAAGCCCTGCAACAAAGCGAAGAGTATCTGATTCAATATCCCATTGGCGTGCGCCAGCATCAACTGTACGGTAACGACCAATTTGAATGTCTTCACCAAATGGATTGTTAGGGTGGCTAGCTGGGACAGTTAAGCCTGCATCTTCATCAAGTGGAGTAGGGGCTCCGGCCGCAACAGACGTATTGTGCTGTACTGCCATTTCTAAAAAGCCCGTAATGCCATTATCAAAGTTATATTCAAATTGAGAAATAGCACCCACGCGTTCAGACGCTGGTGCGATATAACCGTAAGGGCCGTAATCAAATAAACAACTGCCGCTTGAAGTTGCATTTTCAGCAGGACAAGCCGGATCAATTGTTTTAACACCGTCTACATAAAAATATCCAGGGAAGCCACGAGATGAGCGAAAATCTTCACCACCATAAGGTGATTGATTTGCTGTACCTAAGCTGCCCATTTCATCAGAAGAAAGAGATGTATTTTTGAAGTAATCGATAATAACTGACGCGCTACTTTTCTCGCTAGTAGTACCCCATACTAAACTTGCTGTTGTTTCTTCATAATTGGGACCATCAGTACCACCGTAGCCCAAATTAACTTCAACACCGTCAATGTCTTTTTTCAAGATAACGTTTACAACACCCGCCACTGCGTCTGAGCCGTAGATAGCTGAAGCACCATCTTTTAGTATATCGATTCGCTCAATGGCAGAAACTGGGATACTGTTAATATCTACAAATGAGTTTGTGATACCTTCGGCAAATGCACTAATAGATACACGACGGCCATTGATGAGTACGAGCGTAGCATCAGCACCTAAGCCACGTAAACTAACAGCAGCAGACCCATTTGCAGTTGAATCTTGGTTGTTACCACGTGTTGAGAAAGTACCGCTACCCGCGACAGGCATTCTTTCGAGGAGTTGTTGTAGGTTGTCATAACCCATGTTCTCAATATCAGCTCTTGCGATTGATTGAACCGGAGAAGGTCCTTCGATATCTGAACGTTTGATTCGTGAGCCAGTTACTTCAATGCGCTCTACTTTTTTAGCTTCTTCAGCAGCGTAAGTTGTTGTTGTAAAACCTGCTGAAAGTGCGATTGTAGCACCTGCAATTAAGCTAGGTGTAAATGCAATTGATTGCTTCATCCTTAAGTCCTTGTTGATATGTTATAAATTTAGTTGCTCTATACCAATCCTTTTTAAACTGTTAAATAAATCCCATATTTAAGCGGATTGATATAACAAGCGACGACATTAATATCATGTAACTTAAGTGTTAGCAATTAGACTGAAATGTGATTTTAGTATGGTTTTTTGTGTGTTTTTGGATGATTTTAAAACAGATGTTATGCGCTGAAGAAGGTTGAAATAGGCGAATATGCTTTATTTTGGAAATAACAAATACAGCCTAAATGCGAGTAATAATTAAATTAATTAATTCACAATAAAATTGTAATAAATTATTTACATGTATATTCTGAATGAATAGTAATCTTGTTGTATATTAATAAAACAAATAATAGTTGTTTTTTTTAATAAAAAAAACGCCTAACTTGTTAGTTAGGCGTTGTGCTTATACTTTGTGTTTCATTAAACGTTCTTTTTCGCGAGACCAATCTTTATTTTTCCCGTCGTCACGTTTATCGTGCAACTTTTTACCTTTTGCTAGATGAAATTCAAGTTTTACCCAACATTTTTTCCAGTACATAGCTGTAGCTATTAATGAATAGCCATCTCGCTCTGTTGCACCGAGTAGACGGTCAAGTTCGCGTCTGCTTAATAGTAACTTACGATAACGCAACGGATCGCAAATTACATGGGTTGATGCACTATTAAGTGGCTGGATTTGCGCGCCAAGCAAAAATGCTTCGCCATTTTTAAGATGAATATAAGTTTCGGTGATGTTTACCTTACCTGCTCGGATACTTTTTACTTCCCAGCCTTGTAGTTCAACACCTGCTTCAAACTTATCGTGTAAAAAATACTCATGTCGCGCTTTTTTGTTTAGCGCGATGGTATTACTTGTCGATTTTGATGAATTTTTCTTAGCCATAGTGCCCTATAATATACGTAATGTGAGATGTTTTACATCGATTTTTTAATAATGCTTTTAAAAATTAAGCTTTAATTTAAGCAGCATGAAAATTTGGGGAAACGCGCAAAGCTTGCTAAAATTCGCCCACACAGTTGGGAGTGAGTATGCCACAAATAGAAAAAAGTGCGCTGGTTATGTACAGCACTAAAGAGATGTTTGATCTAGTTAATGATGTAGAAGCTTATTCGCAGTTTTTACCAAATTGCTCAGACTCAAAAATTGTTTCACAGCATGATAATAACATGACCGCGAGTTTAGAAATATCCAAGGCGGGTATAAAAAAGTGGTTTACCACCGAAAACACCTTTGTTGATGAGCAAACAGTGTTACTAAGCCTTGTTGATGGACCATTTAAGATGTTAAAAGGACGTTGGCACTTTCAAGAGCTTGACGCCAAAGCATGTAAAGTTCACTTGCAACTAGAGTTTGAATTTTCAAGTAAGTTAATAGAGCTTGCCTTTGGTAAGATTTTTAACGATGTTGCAAAAAATATGGTGAGTGCATTTACTCAACGTGCAAAACAGGTTTATGGAGCGAGAGCATGATTAATGTTGAGGTGGTATTTGCATTACCAACCACGGCCACGTGTTTATCAATTGAAGTGCCACTAGGGACTACAGTCGAGCAAGCTGTTATTCAGTCAGGTATTATACAAAAGTGCCCTGAGATAGATGCTACATCGCTAACTTTAGGTGTGTGGAATCGAACTGTAAAAGCTAACTATGAGTTAAAAGACGGTGACCGTATAGAAATATATCGTCCATTAATTGCAGATCCTAAAGATGCGCGTAGAAAGCGTGCAGAAAAAGCTAAAGAAGAAGGGCGTGCAAATAAAATAACGGGTGGCCGCCCACTCGAAAAGTAACGAAAATCGATATAAACGTGGAAAATTTAACGGATTAAATCACACGCTGACGTTGTTTAAAATGGTAAAAGCTTTTAAATAAACCAATAAAAAAGGTGAGCCATGCTCACCTTTTTTTACCACTTGAGAAATTTATTGCTCGAGCGGTGTAGTAAAGTTTTCAGGTTGGTCATAATCACCTGAAATTGAAACTAACTTTTCATTTTCAAAGTTAATTACTAACTCTTTATTTTGCTCGTTTTTACGGCCTTTATTGAAGCTGTAAATATAACGCCAAGTATTGTTATCAAAGGCGTCTTCGGCAATAGGTCTGCCTAATACGTAAACAACTTGCTCTCGAGTCATATTTACACGAAGTTTTTCAACATCCGATTGCTCTAAAAAGTTGCCTTGTGGGATGTTAATTCGGTATACCCAGCTAGAGCAACCTGCTGCTGAGCTAAGTGTTAAAGCAACGATAAGCCAAAGAGAAAAAGTTTTTAACGACTGCATTGTTAGTTGTGATCCTTATTTTTTATAATCTGCATGATACCGATTAGTCACTGAAGGTAAAACCCTTTTAAGCAATTGTTTTATGTTAAGGGCGTTAAGGTAATGTTTTGACCATAAATAATGAAAAAAGTTTACAGCACATCGAAACGAATATTTTAAAAACGGAGTCTACTTGGTTTTTATATATAGTTGAGACACGATTTGGTCATTGGTACACAGGGATCACAACTAATGTTGAAAAACGCTTTGCAACTCATCAAGCCGGCAAAGGGGCCAAAAACCTTAGAGGGAAAGGGCCGCTTTTACTTATTCATCAACAACAAGTTGGTAATAAAAGTGAAGCAAGTAAACTTGAGTATCAATTAAAAAAGCTCCCTAGAGCCAAAAAAGAAGCATACGTTTTAGCATTTAATACCGGCGACACTAAAATCATTTAGTTAATTTATTTAGATTAAACCGTATTCGCTGTGGGCAAAAGCTAGCTTTTAATATAGCTTTTGCTCACAAAGGAAATATAGCAGTTATAGCTGCTTAGCGATGTTTTTCAAAGGTAGCGACAAGTGCATCGAGTGTTTGAGCGCTGTTTGCCAAGTCACGAATAGCTTGCTCTGTATTGATTTGCTCGCTCATTGCTTTATCGCTAATTTCACTTATTTGCTCTATGTTACGACCTACATCAGCAACCACATTACTTTGCTGCTCAGTTGCAGTTGCAATAAGCGTAGCCATATCGTTTATTTGATTAGCTGTTTCGGCTATCGCATCGAGTAATTCTACTGAGCTTTGCATGGCTCCAACGCTTTGCTGCGCTTTATCTTTTGATTGGCTAATATCGTTAACTACATCATCAGATATTCTTGTAAGCTCTTCAATCATAGATTGAATTTCGGTGGTTGATTGCGATGTACGGTTTGCCAGAGCGCGTACTTCATCAGCAACAACAGCAAAGCCTCGGCCGTGCTCACCTGCGCGAGCAGATTCAATTGCCGCGTTTAAAGCAAGTAGATTAGTCTGATCCGATATCCCTCTAATTGAATCCACAATACTTGCTATATCAACCGTTTTTTTAGAAAGCAAAGTAACTTGCTCTGTTATGCCATCAATATCGCTAGCTAGGGCTGAGATAGTTGCCTGGCTTTGTAATACTTGTTTGTGGCTTTGAATGGTGTTCTCACGGCTGTTATCGGTTAACTTAGCTGTATTCGCTGCGCTTTGTGCTATTTCTTGCACTGTAGCGCCCATTTCGTTGATAGCTGCTGCGACAGATATTGTTTGCTCTTTTTGATTATCAATTGCTTGCGAGTTTCGTTTTGCCTGTTCAAATACATGATCAGAACTTTGGCGAATATCGTGGCTTTCACTGGCAACTTGAGTAATCGCTGTTTCTATTTTATTTATAAACTGGTTAAAGCCATTACTTAGATTGTTGAGCTCTGGTTGGCTTGATTCTGGTAAGCGGTACGCTAAGTTTGCATCGCCAGAGCCTAAGCGTGAAAATAACTCAGCCATTTTAGAAAGTGGAGATGAAAGAGAGCGAGCAAGTAAGTAACTAATCAAGCTAGCAACTAACGCGGTGATTACTGTAAAAGTAAATATTTGCCATTGTAGGGTGTTTACACTTGCGAATACTTCACTTTTTGGTACTTGAGCTACAACATATAAGTCAGTGTTTTTAATTGGGGTTGCAGCTATAAGAGTAGGTTCGCCATTTAAGTTAATTTCTTCTAGTGCAAAGCCATTACTATTAAATAGTTGGCTGTGAATATTTGCAGTATATAAATCGTCAATATTTGCTTTTGCTACTTTATTGGCATCTTTATGAAGTTGAATTAATCCATTTTTATCTGCAATAAATACAAAACCTGTTTGCTCAATTTTAAATTGCTGTAATAGCTTTTGCATATCAGTGATGCTTTTTGCAAGACCTGCTAAACCAGTACCATTAGCTTGCTGATGGTTTACAAACATTTTCACATCATTGGCTGACTCTTGATAAATACTGATAGAATAAGGTTGTTTTGATTGCTTAAAAGCAAAGAACCAGCCATCGGCTGCATCATTTTTTAACACACGCAAAAACCCATTCTGGTTCCAGTACTGTGCAGTGTCTCTATTTGCCCAAGATGCTGTTGCTAAATCGTATTGCTGGGCAACACGATTTAATTCTTTTAATAATAAGGTGTCGTCTTGATTACTAGACTGAGCCCACTGTAAAACAAATTCGTTTGATGATAGTTGCTGAGCAGCACCAAGTAACTCATTAATTTCACCGCCTATATGATTACTGATTGTTTGCAGTTTACTAGGTAGCTCTGACTCGATCATACGTTGCTCAATTATGTCTTTAGAGCTGTATAAAGAGGTCAAGCCAATCAGTGCCGCTACGCATATAGCAATAACACTGCCTAAAGCTGTGATTTTTTGAGTAATAGAAAGGTTTTGTATCGTCATGATATTAATTAATTTTACAACTGAGTAGAGGACTATACTAGCACATTATTTATTTAGAGCTAGATATTGCCTACTGTGAAATGAATAGAAGGTAGCGTGTTATGGTTAAATTTTTATGAATATGCATAAAAAAGCCCATAAGCAAAGCATATGGGCTTGGTTTCTAACAAGCGAAACATTTATCGTTTAGGGTTAAACAATCTTTTTCATTGCTGACATGTAGCCACGTAATTTAGCACCTACTTTTTCAACTGGGTGTTCACGAAGGGCGGCGTTAATTTGAATTAATGTTTGGTTATCAACTTGGTTACAGTGCTCGCCAAGGCCTTTACCAATAACATCTGTATCAATTTTTTTCATAAAATCTGCAAGTAATGGTAAACATGCATGGTTATATAGGTAACATCCATACTCTGCAGTGTCAGAAATTGTACGGTTCATTTCAAAAAGCTTTTTGCGTGCAATAGTATTAGCAATTAATGGCGTTTCATGTAAAGACTCGTAGTAAGCTGACTCTTCAATAATACCGGCTGCTGTCATGGTTTCAAAAGCAAGTTCAACACCTGCTTTTACCATTGCTACCATTAAAATACCGTTATCAAAAAATTCCTGTTCTGAGATTTCTACATCGCCAGCAGGGGTCTTTTCAAAGTTAGTCTCTGCTGTTTCAGCGCGCCATTTAAGTAAGTTTACGTCATCGTTATTCCAGTCTTCCATCATAGTGCGTGAGAAAGTGCCGTCGATGATGTCATCTTGATGCTTATTATAAAGCGGGCGCATAATTAGTTTTAGCTCTTCGCTTAGTTCGAACGCTTTTACTTTTGCAGGGTTTGAAAGGCGGTCAAGCATGTTTGTAACGCCGCCGTACTTAAGTGCTTCGGTAATTACTTCCCAGCCGTATTGAATTAGCTTTGATGCATAACCCGCATCAACGCCTTTTTCTATCATTTTATCAAAACATAAAATAGAGCCAGTTTGTAACATGCCACATAAAATGGTTTGCTCGCCCATTAGGTCTGACTTAACTTCAGCAATAAATGATGATTTAAGTACACCTGCACGGTGTCCGCCAGTCCCTGCTGCATACGCTTTAGCTTGTGCTAAACCATGACCTTGAGGGTCATTTTCTGGGTGAACAGCAATTAGAGTTGGTACACCAAAACCGCGTTTGTATTCTTCACGTACTTCAGAACCAGGACACTTAGGCGCAACCATGATTACAGTAATGTCTTCACGTACTTGCATGCCTTCTTCAACAATATTAAAGCCATGAGAGTAGGCAAGTGTAGAGCCTTTTTTCATAAGCGGCATAATTGCACTTACTACAGCAGTATGTTGCTTATCTGGTGTTAAATTAAGTACTACATCAGCTGTTGGGATTAGTTCTTCGTAAGTGCCAACAGTAAAGCCGTTTTCAGATGCGTTCAAAAATGATTGGCGACGCTCAGAAATAGCTGATGCGCGTAATGTGTAAGAAACATCTAAACCAGAGTCACGTAAGTTTAAGCCTTGGTTTAAACCTTGTGCGCCACAGCCTACAATAACTAGTTTTTTACCTTTAAGTGCATCAACGCCATCGGCAAATTCGCCTGCGTCCATAAATTCACATTGCGCTAATTGCGCTAATTGCTCGCGTAAAGGTAAGGTATTGAAATAATTCGCCATTGTTAGTGTCCTATAAAGTCATGTTTGTTAGATGCGCAATGTTTACTGCGCTTACAAACACCATATGTAAAATCGTTGCTTGCGTAAAATGATATATTTGAATTAAAGTGTTTCATAATATGAAATGCAGGGGGTTGGATGGAACATAAGCACTTAAACTACTTTTTAGCGTTGGCTAAAACACTTCACTTTGGGCGCGCAAGTGAGCTTTGCCACATAAGCGCACCCACTTTGAGCCGAAATATAAAACATTTGGAAGAAGAAGTTGGAGTAGCATTGTTTATCCGCGATAACCGAAGCGTTAAATTAACGCGTGAGGGGGAGTCCTTTATTGATTACGCAACGGCAACGCTTGCTAATTGGCAACGTTTTAAAACGAATGTAAAAGACCCACAACAGCATATTTACGGCAAAGTAAGTATTTATTGTTCTGTAACTGCATCTTATAGTTTTTTACATCAAATATTAGAACAACTTCGTGCGCAGCATCAGTACATAGAGATAACATTAAATACAGGCGACCCAGCACTTGCTATAAATCGTGTGCTTGATGGCCACGAATTAATGGCAATTGCAGCTAAGCCTAATAAATTACCGTCGCAAATTGCCTTTGTTGATATTGGGCACTCACCACTTTTATTAATTGGCCCAAAAATCCAATGTCCGATCACACAAAAGCTTACACAAAATAGTGATGACATTAATTGGTCTGATTTAGAGTTTATTGTCCCAGAACAAGGTTTTTCTCGCCAAAGGTTAGAGCACTGGTGGCGCAAAAATAATATTCACGGAAAAATCTACGCCCAAGTTGCAGGACATGAAGCAATGGTATCTATGGTGAGCTTAGGGCTAGGCGTCGCAATGGTCCCTAAAATAGTGCTAGATAATAGCCCGCTGCAGGATAAGGTACAAATACTAACACCAAAAATGCAAGCACCTGAAGGGTTTGATATCGGTTTGGCGGTATTAAGAAAAGAGTTAAATGACCCTGCAATCAGTGCGTTGTGGAATATTGCGCAAACTTTAGAAGCAAAAGCAATTTAATATGCACACAGAGCAAGCAAATTAGTTAAATAGTATTAATATAGGTTGCGTATGAGTTTACTATTACTTAACATTGAGTGCTAATAATAAAAACAATGACGCTTGAGAGTTTATTTATGAACCACGCCGTATCACTTGCTCATTCTGCTCAATGCCTTAAAAAGGCGATTCCTTTGATGGTAAAATACCGCATGCCGGTTACGCCTATCAACTATGCAATTTGGTACTGTTACATTCAAGGGAGTAACCCTTCATTAAATGCTGAATTAGACCATGTTATCGCTGAGCAACAAACATGTTCACAAGACAAAGCAAAAGAAATTTTTGATAAGCATTTAACGCAAGACGATCTGGCTTTCTTTCAAGAAATGACTGAAAAGTTCCATACAACTATGGAGCAAGTCCAGCAAGATATAAGCACCACGCTTGAGCATTCCAAAAGCTTTACAACAAGTTTAGTTGATTCACAAAATGAATTAAATATGCTTGCTGATGTAAATTCTTATAATGAAATATTAGGTTGTGTAGAGCGCTTAACCGACGATTCTATTGCTATGCAGGATTATGCTAGAGAATTTCAAACTAAGTTAGCTGTTGCTTACAACGAAATAAAAGATTTAAAAGAAGCACTTAATATTTCAAAAGAAGCAGCTGATACCGACACGCTTACGGGGTTTTATAACCGAGGTAAGTTTGATTCAGATATCGTAAAATTTTGTTTTGAATACTCAGAGAAAGCACAGGAAGATTCTCTTGCCGTACTAATTATGTTTGATATTGATCACTTTAAACGTTTTAACGATGACTTTGGTCATCAAAAGGGTGACGAAGTGTTGAGGTTAGTTGCCAAAAAAGTGAGAGAAAATACAACTGAAACAGCAAATATATATAGATACGGTGGCGAAGAGTTTTGTATAACAGCTTATTTTGACACTATTAACGATATAATAGCGTTTGCCGATTGTATACGTTTAGCTATTGCGAAATTAGCGATTCGTAAAAAGCATGATATAACAGCTAAACGTGCTATTTCTGCAAGTTTTGGTTTAGCTATTTTACGTCCATTTACTAATAGCTCAGTTTTAGTTGAGCGTGCAGATAGAGCCTTATATATCGCAAAAACACATGGCCGAAACCGAATAGAAATAGCCCCTGATATTTAATAAGCATCAGAAGCTTGATTTATTACGGCTAAAGCCGCTATTAACTTTGGTAACCTAGTAGCTTGTAAGGTTAATAAAAAAAAGTTGTTAGAGTTGGCTTCCTGCAGATTTTATTTGAATTAAAGCATTTGCGAGGTTATCCCTCATTTCCAAAGTTTCTCAAAGCAGTGCCAGCTTAGCCAACACACATAACTAATTTGAAGGGTTTGTCACTTCAAAAACACAAAAGTTAACATTTGTGTATACAAATTGTGAATAATTGTAACCAGCTAGAGCTAGTTTAAAAAGACCTTGCTAGTATGGGGAACTTACTTAATTTAATACTTTGATGTACGCTGATGCGGTATTCCTTCTCCTTATTAACTGCTCTATGTTTTAGCACTTTGTTTGCTTGCCTTTCGGTGCAAGCAACACAGGCAAGCAAGCATGCTGACGATTATACAGAGCAAGATATAACAACTGATCGCCTGCATTTGAGTTTAAGCGTTGGGGCTGGAGTTATAACCAACCCTTTGCATGGTGGAGATAATATTCCGCTTGTGCTTATTCCACAAATTGCGTTTTATGCAGAGCAATGGTTTTTTGATAATGGCCGCCTTGGCTATTCATTTTCACAATCCCCAAAGCATCACTTTAATCTAGTTAGTGAACTCAACTCTGAATCTCGCTTTTTTATAGACTGGCACCCTAAAAATGTATTTGCATTGCAAAGTAGTGCTCTTAATAATCAGTTTGTAATGCAAAATGAAGCCTCGTCCTCTCGCTACGCTGATATTGATAATTTGCATAAACGGCAAATTGCCTTGGATGCGGGTATTGCATATCACTATGTAAATGATGACCATGTTTTTTCAGTTCAGGCTCTGCATGATATAACCGATGTTTATCGAGGTGTACGCGGTGCATTGCAGTGGCAATATCATACTGTGCTAGGAAAGCTTAAAATAAAGCCAACACTTGGAATAAACTATAAATCTGCGGAACTAAATAGCTATTTTTATGGACTTAATGAGGGTGAAACTCAATTTGGCAAAATAGACGTTGGTAGTAGTTGGCAACCTTATGCTAAAATCGACGCCCGTTGGCCATTGAGTAAGGCTGACTCTCTTCGTTTTCATGTAGCATATTACGACTATTCGGCTATGGATGGCAGTCCGCTCTTTGAACGTACTTATTCAATGACTGCATTTATAGGATTCGATCGTACTTTTTAATATGAAGTATTCAATATTAGTTGTGTTTATTACCACTTTTTTTAGTGGTTTTAGCGTGGCACAAACCCCTGTTTTTAGTGTTTCTCCAAAAGTCTGCGTGGTTTCCGAACAGCAGGATTTTTGCGATCTTGATTTACAGTTTAAATGGCTATTAAACACCTATAGTGATGTCTGTTTGTATCAACAAGAACAACTACTTCAATGCTGGCAGCAGCAGCGTTCTGGGCAATTTAATTATAAAGCGCGTGTTCAGGTGGAGACCATATACTCCTTAATCAATCCTCATACGGGTGTGTTAATAGCAAAAACACAGGTTGAAGTACAAAGCGCCCATGCTAAAAAAAATAGGCGTAGGCTTCGCTCTCCGTGGAGCTTTTTTTAATTTAGGAGCAACTAATGCCAAAAATTTTACTTGTTGAAGATGATCTCGGTTTACAACAGCTAACAAAAGATTACCTTGAACATAATGGCCTTGAAGTCGAAGTGTTAGACCGCGGTGACGAAGTGTTTAATTACCTAGAAAACAATACACCCGATTTAATGATTCTAGACGTTATGCTGCCAGGTAAAGATGGCTTTAGCGTTTGCCGCCAAGTAAGAGATAAATTTACTCTACCAATTTTAATGTTGACTGCTAAAGGTGAAGACTTCGACCAAGTGCTTGGTTTAGAACTTGGTGCTGATGATTATGTAATAAAACCAGCAGAGCCACGTGTATTACTAGCGCGGATCAATGCATTACTACGACGTGGGCAACCAATAGTAAAATCTAGTGAAGAACTGCAGTTTGGTGATTTAGTCATCGATAAAACAAGCCGTATTGTAAAACTAAGTGATTCAGAGATTGTATTAACTTCGCACGAGTTTGAACTACTATGGCTATTAGCGTCAAATGCGGGTGAAGTACTAAGCAGAGAACATGTGCACCAACATATGATTGGCCGTCAATACGACGGACTAGATAGAACTGTGGATGTACGCGTATCACGAATTCGTAAAAAATTAGGCGATAATAGTGATAAGCCGTATCGTATAAAAACCGTATGGGGACAAGGCTATTTATTTGTTTCTGATGCATGGGATCTTTAGAACTATTTAAGGTTAATCGGCTGTAATGGGAAAACTGTTTACCAGCTTATACTTATATATCATTGTTTCATTATTTGTTGTAAGTGGTGTTATTGAGCAGCTGTGGCCCTATGAAGAGTCGCAGCAGCAGGTCTTCTTAGACGATGAGTTTGGGCAATCACTGTGGTTGCTTTCACAAACCCCAAATGGTCTTAAAAAACTAAAGCATAACTTTGAAAGTAAAGTGATTGAACGACGTGATTTAATACTTCCTCAAAAACAACAATCGCAGCTAAATCAAAACCACTACTTATATTTGTATGATAAGCAACAACGCATTGTTTGGTATGTAGATCTCGGTAATGATTCATTACTTCAAGTAGGACCGGTAGGCGTATTAACGCAGCAATCATCTTCTGTTTGGCCGTATTTATTACTACTTATTATTGTAGGTATACCAGTTGGGCTATGGAGCTTTTTACTCTGGCGTGACTTTGAAAAGCTACGTAAAGCGTGTGAAGCGGTAGAGGGTTTGCAAGACTTTCAACTAAATGACTCTTCTAAGTCTTTCTTTTTACCTATAACTGATACATTAAAGGTAATGCAGCAACGTATTGAGTTTTTACTTAGTGCGCAGCAAGAACTTACCTCATCGGTGTCGCATGAGTTTAGAACACCACTAGCACGTTTAAAGTTTGCAATAGTCATGCTACAAGAACAAATGCTTGACGAAAAAGGCGAAAAATACTTAACAAACATGCAAACAGATATTAGTGAGCTTGAGTCACTAGTTTCTGAAATGCTTGAATACGCGCGATTAGACTCTCAACAACCAAGTTTACAGCCAATAAACTGCGATTTAGCTGGGCTGGTAAAAACCACTGTTGAAAAGCTAAATTTTGAAGCTAGAACAACGCTCTCTATAAACCTCCCTGAGCATTTAAATTACTACTGTGATAGCCACTTTATGGCGCGAGTATTTCAAAATTTAATTGGCAATGCGCTCAAATACACTCATCAACAAGTCAAAATTTCATTGCTACAAGAGGCAACTCACATCGTATTGATTGTTGAAGATGATGGTGAAGGGATTGACCCCGTTGAGCGAGAAAACGTATTTAAGCCTTTTACTCGATTAGATAAAAGTAGAGGCAAGGACACTGGTGGCTTTGGTTTAGGGCTTGCTATAGTTGCTAAAATTGTGTCGTGGCACCAAGGAGAGTGTAAAGCAGAAAGCTCAAGCTTAGGTGGTGCTAAATTTATTGTATATTTACCTCTTAAATTTAAGACATAAAAAAAGCGCCTAAGGCGCTTTTTTTGCGGTTAAAAACCAAAATCAACAAGTAGCAATATAATAGACCGCAAGTATTTAAAAAAGTTCTCAATTATTTTTTATTTTTTTCAAGTAATGGCATTAACATTTGCTCAAGGCCATTTAGTTTAACCTCATACATCATCGCTAGTTGGCTACCAAGTTTCGAGTTAGGAAATCCCTGCTGTTTGAACCACACCAAATAAGGTTCTGGTAGTAGTAATAAAGGGCGCCCAGCATATTTCCCAAAAGGCATCGTTGTATTTACAGCTATTTTTAATTGTTTTGGATCCATAAGAGTTACTTAGGTTTTAAAGTCTGCGTAAGTGTAAGGGATTTTAGAAATATAAAATAGGCTGTGACGGGCAAGAAACAGCCTATTTTGCGAGGGAGTAGGCCCTCTGATTTAATAATTTTTTGTTGATTAATATAAACCTAGTTGAACTTTAATTAGCTGGGATCTAATTAAGTTATTATTAGAACATGGGGTTTTATTTAACCAACATGGATAGTCTACCTGTTTTTTATGGTCGTGGTGAAATGGCTTGTAAAGGAATGTAAATAGAATTGCTTTTCATTTAAAAACTAATAACAAAGCCTTAATGATTTTAAGGCTTTGTTATTTATAGACGTTATAAAAAGTGATTATTCGTTAAATAGCTCTTGTTTAACGTGCTCTGCAAAACCACTACCTGCTTCTAAGTAAAAGTTATAAGTAGAATGAACACCCATTTCTTCTAGCTCTTTTTGTTGATCAGGGTAGTTTGCAATAGCTGTTACTTGGCCTTTATAACCTGAGGCTTGTAGTTGCTCTAGCGCAAAAATATTTTGCATATGCTTTGGCATTGCAAGCATGACCATTTCTACTTGCGAATGATTTACTCGTTGCCAAAAGTCAGGATCTGTTGCATCAGCAATTAATACGTTGCGGCCTCTGTTAACGTGCTTATCTACCACTTCAGGTTTTATATCTATGCCTGCAACAACATTTGGGTGAGTCGCGTTGATTGTTTCATAAGCACCAGTACCAATACGTCCCATACCAAAAATGACTATTTTAGTATCGTTTAGGTTAACAGGTAGCTCTTCAGCTAAACGAGTTTTGCTTTCAAACTTTAATAGCCAGTGCTCTATTTTTACGTATAGCTCGTTTGAGCGCTTATTTAACGGCGAGGCAATTACAAAGGTAATAGAAACAGCAATTGCCATTACGGCCAGCCACTCAGAAGTGATCATGCCTGTGCTAGCTGCTACTGCACATACAATTAACCCAAATTCACTGTAGTTAGATAAACTAAAGGCGGTAAGTAATGATGTACGTGCGCGTAGTTTGAATATATTTGTGAACACGTAATAAAGCGCTATTTTAATAGGCAAAACTAAAACAAGTATAATAGCAACGATTAATGAGCTAGTGGTTAGCTCTGCGCTCAAGCCAATACTTAAGAAAAAACCGACTAATAATATGTCTTTTAAATTAAGCAGAGATTTTGATAGTTCTCCTGCTTTTTTATGTGGTGCAAACATCATCCCAATTATGAGTGCGCCTAGGTCGCCTTTTAATCCTGCAAATTCAAATGCATGATAACCAGCAACTAAAGCAAAGAAAAAACCAAATAATGGTAATAGTTCACCATGTTTAGAGCGATTTAATACGCCATACATGACAGGTCGTAATAAAGGCAGAGCAATTATTAATGCAATTGCCCATACATTTGGAATTTTACCTGTACTAATCGCTAAAAAGATAACAGCAAAGATATCTTGCATGACTAGTATACCAATGGCTATTTTACCGTGAAGACTTGCCATTTCTCCGCGTTCTTCAAGCACTTTTACTGCAAATACAGTACTTGAAAAACTAAGCGCAAACCCAACCAATAAAGCACTTTGCCAACTTAAATCAATAAACAGTGGAATGGCGAAAACACCAAGCAATAACATAAAGCCACTAAAAAGCGCACTGCTAAAAATAATATGCAATGTTGCAGGCGCCCACACTTGGGGTTTAATTAAACTGTTTACCTTTAGCTTTAAACCAATACTAAAAAGAAGAAGGGTTACGCCAAGTGCTGCTATTGTATCGAGCAACTCTGTACTTTTATAACCCGATAAATTTAAAGCAAAACCTGCTAATAAAAATCCAATAAGAGGAGGCAGCTTTAACTGATAAACAGCAAAGCCACACACAAACGCGGCGGCAAAATAGATTAGTTCCATAATTCTTAATATCACTTCATTTGGGGTTGCAGTGTAACGAAAAATTTATACCATTGAAAATAAAAATAGACCTAAAAATGAACGCGTCTAATCAAATACTTGCCTAGCTGTGTATAAAAAATGCGCATCAAACATATATTTAATCGTAAATAGCATGTAAATAACATTTTTTCACTGACATTGGCTTTTAAATATGGTTAAGATGCGATAACGAAGAAGTTTAAGCAAGAGCAAATAATAGAACCGCTCAGCTTAAGGAGAAATATATGTTTAAAAAGATTTTAGCGTCGGTAGGTATTGGTGCTGCAAAAGTAGATACTGTTTTAGAGACTGAACACCTACAACCTGGTCAGCTTTTTAATGCACAAATAGTCATTACCGCAGGTGATGTTAGCCAAGATATTGCAGGCTTAGATTTATTACTTATGACCCGTGTTAAAGTGGCAGGTGATGATGGCGATTATTTTACCAATCATGTGATTGACCAATGGCGAATTACAGATATAGGTACAATTGAGCCTGGCGAAGTTAAAAGTATCCCTTTTGAAGCACGTCTTCATTCTGAAACACCTATTACAGAAATTAATGCAGGTTACAATCAATCTCATGTGTGGCTTGAAACAGGTTTAGATATTGATTTAGCACTTGATCCAAGCGATAAAGACCATTTACATATTTACCCTAATGAAGCTGTTAAAACGTGCATGCAGGCGATGGAAAAGCTAGGTTTTAGCTTAATGAAAGCTGATGTAGAAAAAGGCCATTTGCGCGCTTCAACATTTCAATCGTTATCGGGCTGTTATCAGGAACTTGAATATAAGCCAAATAGCCGTAGTTTATTTGGCATTCAAGAGATCGAGTTGTCATTTGTACCAGAGGCACATAAAACACACGTGCTTATAGAGCTAGACAGGGCCTTTAGAGGCGATGGTTATGTAGATTTAACGATAGAGCATGACCACGTGAATTTATCGCAGTTGTGCGACCAACTAGAGCGCTTATTTGCTTAATATAAACTAACAAGTGAATAATTTTATTAAACCCGGCCTAGGCTGGGTTTATTGTTTATAGGATTTAAAATGCAATTTAAATGTGAGCAGTTTAATGCTTTCGATGCGCATACTCTTTTTACTATTATGCGAGGACGTGTAGACGTATTTGTTGTAGAGCAGGCGTGCCCTTACCCTGAACTTGATGATGTAGATATTGATTTAAATACACAGCATTTATATACACTAGACAATGGGCGGCTACACACTTATGCCCGATGCTATGAAAAAAATGAGCAATACAGCGCAATAGGACGCGTACTGGTAAGTAAAAGTGCGCGTGGCAAAGGCGACGCCACTGTACTTGTAAGTAAAGCTATAGAATGCTGTAAAGAGCGGTGGCCTGAACGAGATATTTATATTGGCGCACAAACCTACTTACTTGATTTTTACCGCTCCTTTGGCTTTGAAGATTACAAAAGTGAATATCTAGAAGACGGTATACCTCATCAAGATATGATTTTAAAACTCACTCAATAAATCCAATTTAAGCAGCTATAAAAAAGCCCACTAATGTGGGCTATTTTATTTAAAACTATTTTAAGGCTAAGGTATCATTTAGCTCAATAGTGAATGTAAAAACACCATGCCAATAGCAAGTGGACATACAAACTTAGTATACCAAGGCCATATTTTCCAAAACAATGTATTGTGAACTTCAGGGTTACCCTCTTGAATTGCTTTTAGTAATGAGCCTCTATACCAAATCCAGCCTACAAATATACAACACATAAGACCAAGTAAAGGCTGAGCTACTTTTGTAGTGAGAGTGATTACTAAGCCAAATAAGCTGCTAAGGTTACACACAATTGTAATACTGACGATAGCGATTAGCGCCCCAATTAACCACGTTGCCTGAACGCGTTTCATCCCAAAGCGCTCTACGGTGTATGATACTGGCGCCTCTAACATTGAAATAGATGATGTTAAAGCGGCAATACTCATTAACGCAAAAAATGAAAAACCCACAAATAAGCCAACTTCGCCCATTCCATCAAATAAAGCGGGGAGTACCTGAAACACTAATGTATCTTCAGAGAGTAGCTTACCCGTTGTGGCCGAGAATATTTCAACGCCTTGAGCTTGTGCTACGTACATAGCCGGAATAATCAGTAAACCTGCAACAAAGGCTATAAATACATCAATAAGGGTTACATAGGCACCTAAAGAAACGAGGTTTTCTTTTTTACTAATGTACGAGCCGTAAATAATCATTACGCTAGTGCCAAGCGATAAAGAGAAGAAAGCTTGCCCTAGTGCACTTACTAATAGTTTTGCGTCAAAAATAGATGAAAAGTCAGGAACTAAGTAGGCTTTTAAGCCTTCCATAGCACCATCTTGCGTCATCACATAAGCAATAAGTGCAAATAAAATGCCTAAAAGTGCAGGCATTAAACGCTTAGACCACTTTTCAATACCGTTTTCAACGCCTCTACTTATAATAGCGACAGTTAGTACAATAAAGATCATAGTGAATATAATATTTCGAGTAAGTGATTGCTCGCTTAACCATGTAGATGCTGTGTTGGCACCAACTAAAGTGGCTATGGGTTCAGCTGTGGCGCTGAGCATCCAACCGGCAACAATGGCGTAAAAGCTTAGTATAAAGCCAGCGCATAAAATACCGCCAAAACCAACAGCAAAGGCAAAGTGTTTTTGCCATGGCTTATTAGATATTTTTTGAAGTGATGACACTGCGTTTGCTTGGCCATGACGTCCAATCATCAGTTCAGCCATTAAAGCGGGGTAGGCTAAAAAGAACGCAAGCACTAAATATGCGACTAAAAATGCAGCACCGCCATTACTTGCTGTTTGTGTAGGGAATCCCCAAATATTGCCCAAACCAACGGCAGAACCCGCGGCGGCCATAATAAAACCAAAGCGAGAGCTAAACTCGCCTCTAACTGCGCTCATATTATTGTACTTCTCTATTGTGTGACGGCGGTGACAATCTACTGGAAATGTAAAAAAATAAAAAGTGCTTATTTGCTGATCTAGCACAAATTAATAAGTAAAGTGTATGTTATGACCATCGATTTTAATTGTTGTTATTAAGTCGTTTAAAATAACGAGTTGATTTTGTTTAATAATTGTTAATTACAGTCTGTAACTATTGCTTTACGGATTATGGTGCTGTGCAATAGTGAGAGTAAAGCACGCCCCCCCTAACTGGGTGCTTTTACTTACTTTAACGCTGCCATGATGCCAATCAGCTACCTTGGTAACAATGGCTAGGCCAAGGCCATAACTCTTATCGGCTCTGTTACGGTGATCTTCCTCTCTAAAAAATGGGCTAAATACATTACTAAAGTTCTCTTGTGCGATACCTGGGCCGTCATCTTCTACCGTTATTATAAGCTGTTGCTCGTGTAACTTTGCACTGAGGTAAATATGTTGGTTTGCAAAATCACATGCGTTAGTTAATAAGTTAGTAATTGCACGAGCCAGCCAGTGAAGATCTGCATTTATTATTTTATCTGTACTATTGAGCTGTACGTTGAGCATTTGCATTTCAAGTTTTGGTGCAAGTTGAACTAAAATATCTTCAAGGTAGGATTTAATATTGGTTGATGAATAGGTTAGTTTATTCGCGTTTTGCTCTAAAGTAGCAAATGCTAAATAGCTACTAAGCATCGATTCCATATGATCTAAATCGTTTTCCATACGGGTTAAATACTGTTTTACTTTTTGCTCATCATGGCTATCTAATGCCGCATCTAAACCAAATCGCAGGCACGCGATAGGGGTGCGGATGTCGTGAGACAAGCTCGAGGCCATTAGTTTGTTTTCGGCGACAAGTTTCTCTATTTGGCTAGCCATGCGGTTAAAAGTAAGCTCTACATCTTTTATATAGGTAAAGTGCGATACCTTTATTCGGGCTTGAACATTACCAGAGGCAAACTTTTTAGCGGCTTCATTTAAGACAGTTAGCCGTTTAGCTAAGGGCGCGATAATAAACCCCATAAATACACATAGGCCTGCGTAAAATAGTAGAGTTAATATAATGTCGTTATGCTGCTCGCTATCAGAAATTTTATCTAAGCGCATTGATAAGTGAAAAGGATTTAAAACGTCGCTACTATAAAGCATATAAAAGCCTTGCTGATCCTCTAAAATCAGCCCACCTGGCGTGTGCATTTGTAATAATAAAGAAGGTGGTAAGGCGAGTGACTCATTTGGCTTGTAGTCAATTAAAACATCAAACTCTCGGGCTAGTTGTTTTACATAATCGCTGCGCTCAGATGTAGGTATGTTAGCTAACTGCTTATTAAAACCCATGATCATTTTACTTTGCTGACTAAATTCATCTTGTGGGGTATGCGCTTGTTGACTAAAAGCATCAATAAGCCAGCCCAATACCACAATAGATAAAAGTGCACTGCCTAGAAGCGATATATAAAACTTTTTCATTTATTTATTCATCGCTCTATTACCACGCGGTAGAAACAAGTAAATATCCACGGCCCCAAATAGTTTTAATTTTTTCAGGGTTTTGTGGATCATCATTAAATTTTTTACGAAGTGCAGAAATAAGTACATCAACACTTCTATCAAGCCCATCGTATTCTCTACCTTTCGTAGCTTTAAATACGGCATCGCGTGAGACAACTTGACCTGCATTGCTTGCAAGGTAGTGTAATAATAGATATTCGGCGCTTGATATGTTTATATCTTGCTCGTTAAGGGTCACATTTCTAGATTCGGTATTAATACTAAGTGCACCAACTTGAATAACGCTTTGGCTAACCTGCGGCTTATTTGGCTCATTATTTTGACGCAGTGCTGCTTTTATTCGCGCTAGCAATGCACGTGGACGCACCGGTTTCATTATGTAATCGCTTGCGCCAACTTCTAAACCAATAACTTCATCCATCTCTTCATCGCGTGCGGTGAGCATTATAATAGGCGAATTATAAAAGCTACGAAGCTCTCTACATACGCTAATACCATCTTGCCCCGGGAGCATAATATCAAGGAGCACAATATTTGGGTTTAACGTTTTGACCTGGCTAACAACTTCGTCACCACGATGACAAACATGCGTTGTATAGCCTTGCTCTGTTAAATATTCAGCAACCCATTGCGCTAGTGATGCATCGTCTTCAACAAGTAAAATAGTGCCGTAGTTATCCATAAAATATCCCTAATATGATTGGTATTAAAATAGTCGCCAGCGGCGTTTTTTTTGTCTGTTTTGATAAACCCATTGTAGTTTTACTTCTGCTGTACTGATGACTTTGGATGTATTGCTATCAAATAGTTCAAATGAAATGCTTTGCTGTGAGTCAAAAGCATAATTAAAAGTACCACTTTGTTGCTTTAGCCAACATTGCATAATGTACTTTGAAGTTGCATCGCGTAGGCAGTAATTACCAATGATAGGCTGCTCCCACGTAAGTGTAACATCGGCATAGCAATTACGCCCTTCGCGCAGTGCAACGCAAGTATCGGGTAGTGCTATGAGTGCTTCAGGGGGGTCCTGCGCTTTAACAGTAAAGGTACTGGGAAAGATCAGTAATACCCAGATCCATCTAAAATACATAACGTAGGCCTACCTTGGCTTTATGTTGATATCCTTGGGAAATAATTGGACTGTCGTCAATTTCTTTTGAAAACCATGTAGTAAGCCAACCGGATAAAAACACCCAATCTTGGCTTATTGGATATTCAGCATGGAACTCAAAGATGATACTAGTACTGGCATTGCTGCTATAAATCGGGCGAAGGCTGGTGGCTTCATCGCTATCAATGCCAAAGTAATAATTTGTAAAGTCAGCAGAGTAGGCGCTTAAACCAACACCAGATCTAAACTCCCAGTTTCGCCATGGCAAAATGTGGGTAAAAAAGCTATTTATAACCCAGCCATTATGGGCACCAGATACGTCATGAAGGTATTCAAAGGAGAATTGTGAATTTTCAAATCGGCGCGAGAGCCTAAGACCAACATCAAAATCGTAATTACGTTTTTTAATACCTTGGAGTTCTTTTATAACACCGTGGTTATAAAACCCGAGGCCTTTTTCGTCAAACCCGGCTTGAGTATTTGTGCCAAGTATATCTAAGCCCCAATCAAATTTATCTATAAGGCTGTAACCAATTACAAGACCACCGCTGAGTTGATTGTGATCAAAATCAAGATAAAATTTATCGTAAGAAACAGCAAGACTTAAATCAAGCTCAACGCCTTTATCGTAAGATTCGATACCGATTAGGTAAGAATCTTCAATATAAAAGCCCGCACCTGCACTCCAATCCCACGCAAAGCCTTGGGTTGGTTCTAACGTATTGTCTGCATAATAGCGATTACTTGCCATACTTGTGGTGCTAAAAATAAAGCAAAAAAGCAATGTTATGCTAACTAAAGTATGGTTAAGCAAAGTGTTTTTCATCCCTATGGGGCCTAATTATTATTTGTTATTAAGCGTAGTATATTGTTAATTCGTTCCTTTAATCTGTAAAAAAATGTAGTAAGTGTTAGGTCTGTTGAACTTTCAAGGTTAAATTTTCAGCAGCCTGTTTGGTATTTAGGCAAGGCAGAGCCTATGCAGTGTGGCTATTCCCCATAAATGGGCGATAACGTAGCATTAATGCCAAACAGGCGCTGCCCAAAGTGTTTTTCCTAAGGGCTATTTACGCTTTGTTGCTCGGTTTTTACTTATTCTTACATGGATGTAAGCCATTAGAATAACGCAGGAGCAGTTATCGAGCCCACTAGGTTACAAACCTAGCGCCGCGATTAAATAGCCCCTAGTTTGAACAAATTTTAATTCGTAAAGATCAACAGACCCTAATTTACTGAACTTTAATTTTATCGATTAATATACTGCTTAAGTAAAACTGCATCATAGGCGTTAATGCGCTTACTTCTGTTCTGTTACATGGACCACTAAGCTTGGCAAGGCTAGATAACTTTGACAACGTTTTGTACTGAGGAATTTGAATGTCTTTTCCAAGTCTTTCCATGCGGGCTTCATCAGTATTTTGCTGATGGACAAAAGCGACAACCTCAAGCTCATTAGTTATTTTTTGCTCTTCGGTGAAACTATAAACTAGTGGCTCACGATGAAAACTTGCACTATCAATAGAAGATTTAGCAAACCAAACAACATCACCCGATGCTTTGTGTGTGAGGCGCATACTTACTTGTGCAAATATTGCAGCACATTCCTGAGTTGGGTATTGCTGAGCAATATCTGAATATAATGTAAAAGGGTTCTCAGGTTGCTTTATTGCGTACTTAACATCGTCAGTGAAAGTTAAATCAAGTTGCTGAATAGTTAGTGTGTAGTCGCTGTTATTTTTAGTGGTTACTTTTAGCTGTTTATCGTTAAGTGCTTGGCTAATTTGCGATAAAAGTTTATCGGTTACACTTGCCTTATCGGTAATAATTTTTACTGTTTGGTTTCTAACTACCTTATGTGCAGGAAGTTGAACGGATTTAACTTTTGGGGATGAGTGTTCTGTGGTGTACTCAAGCTGGTAGGTTTGACTTTTTAATGTTGGCTTTAATGGCATAGCCAGTGGCTCGGCCGGCTGCTTTGTAAGAGTACAACCAGTTGATAATATAACAAAAAGTGACACAACTAAAAAACGCATAAGTACTAAACACTCACTAAAAACCAAATAATCGTCGTATTGTACGTTAGTCCAAACAAAACTTCATGATATTATCTACATAGATGTAGTTAAAAAGATAAAATTTATAAAAATGAAGTATCTCAAATCTTTATTGTATAGCCTACCTGCTTTGTGTTTGTTGTTCAGCTCTGTGAGTTTTGCAGCAAAAGCAGATCCTGATTGGGATGCATTTGTAAAAAAGTACGGCCGTTATGCGCAAAAAAAACTGAAAAATAAAGGCATACCAGGCGCTGCACTTTCGATTGTAAGTACAAACAACTCAGACTACATCCACACCATGGGTGTAACTAAAACCCGAAATGGACAAAAAGTAAATAAGCATACCCGGTTTAGGCTCGCGTCTGTTTCTAAAACATTTGCAGGCTCGTTATCTGCTAAATTAGCCAATGAGGGTTTACTTAAATTAGATAAAGCTGTTAGCGATTACATAACTGAGTTCAAAGGGACTGTTTATCAAGATGATTTAAAGGTATTTCACCTTCTAAGTCATGCAAGTGGGTTAGTGCCTAATGCGTACGATAATTTGATAGAGTCTCGTATGGATTACCCCAGTATTGTTGAAAAATTACTTAGTGTTAAACCTATTTGCAAACCAGGCGAATGTTATGGTTATCAAAATGTTATGTTTAGCCTTATAGGTAATGTGATATTACAAAGCAGTGGTAAAAGTTACGCGCAGTGGTTACGAGAAACTATTTTTGCGCCTTTAAAAATGAGTGATGCCAGCTTAGGTTTTGAATCTATGGTTCAGGATGAAAATTACGCATTACCACACGTGCGCGGTACAAAACGTTGGTATAGCGCTAAGCTTAAAAAAAATTATTATAAAGTGGGACCTGCAGCGGGTGTAAACGCAAGTGCAAGTGACATGGCCATTTGGTTAAAAGCCCAGCTAGGGCAATACCCTGATGTTTTGTCATTGGATACTCTCGCAAAGCAAACGCGTCCTTATACACATACAAAAAAAGAAATGCATCGCAGGGTGTGGAAAAAACACCTTAATGAGGCTTATTACGGACTAGGTTGGCGGGTTTATAATTACGCTGATGAAACGCTTTACTATCATAGTGGCTGGGTTCAAGGATATAGAAGCGATGTAGTTGTGTTTCCCCACTTAAATGTTGGTTTTAGTTTAATCGTTAATGCTGAAACCGGTGTAATAAATGAATTAACGACTGAATTTATTGACAGGCTATTAGAATACAAACGAGGTAAAAAAATATGAATAAAATAATATTAGCAATCACTTTTTTAGCCTTGTCATTTAATTGTAGTTTGGCATTTGCCGCACCTGACGAGGTATATTTGTTTCGTCATAGCGAAAAGTTAACGGGGAAAAACCCAGCGCTCTCAGAAGAGGGGAAGGCACGTGCAAATAATTTAGTTACTTTGTTTAAAGAACATCAAAATATACATCTCTTTAGCAGCAACTATAAACGCACGTTGCAAACAGCCGCACCTTTGCAGGCACATTTTAATACCAAATTAAATGTGTATAACGCAGGTGAGCTAGGTGATTTAAAAAATGAGTTACTCAAACTAAAGGGTGTAGTTGTTGTTATTGGGCACAGTAATACTACGCCGCAACTGGCTGAACTACTCTCCAATGAAAAAGTGCCTGCTATGAGTGAGACACAATTTACTCAGTATTTTATATTGCATAATAAGCCCAGAAGTAATGGCACTGATTATGATGTAACGCACCATACAATGAGCTTTTAAATTAAAAAGTGTTATGTAACAAAAAACCAGCATTAAGCTGGTTTTTTAATTTAAACGTACTAAATCCTTTAAATAGGATTAATTAGTTACGTGGTAAATGTATTTTTTTCTCAACACTTTGACGATAAAGCACAATAGTGTGACCTATCGTTTGTAGCTTAGTCGCACCAGTTTCACGTACGATTGCTTCAAAAATAAGTGCTTTTGTTTCACGATCATCAGTTGGAACTTTAACTTTGATTAATTCGTGAATTTCTAATGCACTTTGAATTTCGACTACTACGCCTTCGGTTAAACCGTTAGAACCTAGTAAAACTACAGGCTTGAGGCTATGTGCCTGACCTTTTAAAAACTGCTTTTGTTTGTTTGATAATGTCATGTTTATACAAATTTTGCTGAATATGGCTTGAATTAAGGGTATTCTAACGCCATCTAGAGAATATTACTAATTAGTTGCGTGTTAATTTATGACAAATAAAAAACAGTCAGCCAGTTCACAGCGATGGCTGAAAGAACATTTTGATGATAAATATGTTCAAGAAGCGCAAAAAAAAGGCTGGCGTTCACGAGCGGTTTTTAAATTAGATGAAGTACAAAATAGAGATAAGTTACTTCGCCCTGGTATGACCGTTGTTGATTTAGGAGCAGCTCCAGGAAGCTGGTCACAGTATTTGGCAGAAAAAGTAGGTGACAAAGGTCAAGTAATTGCCTGTGACATATTACCTATGGACTCACTTGCGGGTGTTGACTTTTTACAAGGCGACTTTCGTGAAGAAGCTGTGTTAAATGCGTTGCTAAAACGTATTGATGGTAAAAATGTTGATGTGGTACTCTCTGACATGGCTCCAAATATGAGTGGTAATAACTCAGTAGATCAAGCGGGTAGTATGTATTTGGTAGAACTTGCGCTGGATATGTGTAGTCAAGTACTAAAGAAAAATGGCGCATTTATTGTTAAGGTTTTCCAAGGTGAAGGCTTTGATCAATACTTGCAAGATGTACGTAATAGTTTTAAAGCAGTGAAAATACGCAAACCTGATGCCTCACGTGCCCGTTCTCGGGAAGTATATATAGTAGCGACTGGATACAAACTGTAGTACAGTTGCTTGGCGTTTAGTTGAATTTAAATTAATTGGATACAAGAGGTTAACCCCTTGAGCGATATGGCGAAAAATTTAATACTATGGCTGGTGATTGCAGTTGTGCTGATGTCAGTCTTTCAGAGCTTTAATGGTGGCGAGCAAGTTGATCGTCAAACAAGTTACACTCAATTTGTTAAAGATGTCCGCAGTGGCTCTTTACAAGAAGTTATTATCGACCGCGGTACAGGAAATATTACTGGTACTAAGAGCAGTGGTGAGCGTTTTCAAACAACGATGCCAATGTACGATGAAGACTTAATAAATGATTTACTTAAAAATGATGTAAATGTGAAGGGTGTACAACCTGAAGAACAATCATTCTTAGCAAGTATATTTATTTCTTGGTTCCCGATGATACTGCTTATTGGTGTATGGATATTCTTCATGCGTCAAATGCAAGGCGGCGGCGGTAAAGGCGCTATGTCATTTGGTAAGAGTAAAGCTCGTTTAATGAGCGAAGATCAAATTAAAACAACGTTTGCAGATGTTGCTGGTTGTGATGAAGCGAAAGAAGATGTTACCGAATTGGTAGACTTTTTACGTGACCCTTCTAAGTTTCAAAAGCTTGGCGGTAGTATTCCTAAAGGCGTACTAATGGTTGGTCCTCCTGGTACTGGTAAAACGTTACTTGCAAAGGCTGTTGCGGGTGAAGCGAAAGTACCGTTTTTTACAATTTCTGGTTCAGATTTTGTTGAAATGTTTGTCGGTGTTGGTGCGTCACGTGTACGTGATATGTTTGAACAAGCTAAAAAAGCGGCACCTTGTATTATCTTTATAGATGAGATTGATGCGGTTGGTCGTAAACGTGGCGCAGGTATGGGCGGCGGTAACGATGAACGTGAGCAAACACTCAACCAAATGCTAGTAGAAATGGATGGTTTTGGTGGTAACGAAGGTATTATCGTTATTGCGGCAACTAACCGACCAGATGTTCTCGACCCTGCATTACTTCGTCCAGGTCGTTTTGACCGTCAAGTTGAAGTAGGTTTACCTGATATACGTGGTCGTGAGCAAATACTTAAAGTACACATGCGTAAAGTGCCATTAGGCGATAACGTAGAAGCGGCTCTTATAGCACGTGGAACACCAGGTTTTTCTGGCGCTGATTTAGCGAACTTAGTAAACGAAGCTGCACTTTATGCTGCACGTGGTAATAAACGTGTTGTAAGTATGGCTGAATTTGATGCTGCTAAAGATAAAATCATGATGGGCGCAGAGCGCAAAACCATGGTGATGAGCGAGCAAGAAAAAGAAATGACAGCATATCACGAAGCAGGCCACGCAATTGTGGGCCGTATGGTTCCTGAACATGATCCGGTTTACAAAGTATCTATTATTCCACGTGGCCGTGCGCTAGGTGTAACAATGTACTTGCCTGAACAAGACCGTGTTAGTCATTCAAAAGAGCTTTTAGAATCAATGATTTCAAGCCTTTATGGTGGCCGTATTGCTGAAGCGCTTATTTATGGTGCTGACAAAGTAACAACGGGTGCAAGTAACGATATTGAGCGCGCAACTGATATTGCACGTAAAATGGTTACACATTGGGGTTTAAGTGAAAAGCTAGGTCCATTGCTTTACGCTGAAGATCAAAACGAGATGTATATGGGTGGTGGTGGAAGCCGTGCATCTAGTATGTCGGATGATACTGCTAAAGTAATTGATGCTGAAGTACGCTTGTTTTCAGATCGTAACTACCAAAGAGCAGAAGAAATATTAAAAGAAAATATTGATATTCTTCACTCAATGAAAGACGCGTTAATGAAATACGAAACAATCGACGCTAAGCAAATAGATGATTTAATGGCGCGCCAACCAGTGCGTGAGCCGCGCGATGCTCATGACCGCCATGAAGCTAAGCCGGTAAAAGAGCAAGAGCCTCAAGAGCCAGTGCTTGATGAAAGTCAAAAAGCGGATGATTCATCGAAAAAAGATGAAACAAACCTTGATGACAAAGCTGAATAATCGTTAAAATAGTAATGAAAGCCCCGAACTTCGGGGCTTTTTTGTATCAGCTATTTAGAAAAAGAATAAAGGTTGGCAATGACTAACATATTAAAGCTTCCGAGAGGGCGTACGCTTAATCTTGAAAAGCCCGTTATTATGGGAATATTAAATGTAACGCCTGACTCATTTTCTGACGGCGGGCAGTTTTTAGACCCCGAAATAGCGCTAAAGCGCGCAATGCAATTGTTAGAGGATGGTGCGCAAATTTTAGATATTGGGGGGGAGTCTACCCGCCCCGGCGCGCCAGATGTGAGTTTAAAAGATGAACTTGCCCGAGTAATTCCTGCTATTAAAGCGATACGTGAGTACAGTGATTGCGTTATTTCAATTGATACTAGTAAAGCGCAAGTTATGGAGCAAGCAATACTCGCTGGGGCCGATATAGTCAATGATGTAAGAGCTCTACAAGAAATAAACGCCTTAGAAACGGTTACGCAGTATGAAGATGTAGCAATTTGTTTAATGCATATGCAAGGGCAACCTCGCAGTATGCAGTGCGCACCTCATTACGACAATCTGTTTGCAGATATAAATATGTTTTTTAGTGAACGTATTAAAGCATGTGAAACAGCAGGAATTAAGTTTGAGCGACTTATTCTAGACCCTGGTTTTGGATTTGGAAAAACACTTAGTCATAACTATCAAATATTGGCTAAGTTTGATGATTTTAACAAATTAGGTTTGCCATTATTGGCCGGATTATCTCGTAAGTCGATGATAGGTAATTTATTAAACAGAAATACAAATGAACGGTTAGCGGGCAGCTTAGCTGGTGCGTTAATCGCAGCGCAAAATGGCGCAAAAATTATTCGTGTACATGACGTAAAAGAAACCGCAGATGTACTTGGTGTATATCAAGCCTGCGAACAAGGAATTTCACAATGAAAGAAAGAAAATATTTTGGTACTGATGGCGTACGTGGTTTAGTAGGTACAGCTCCTATCAATCCTGAGTTTGCAATGAAGTTGGGTTGGGCTGCAGGACGCGTATTATCTCAAAGTGGTACTAAAAAAGTCATCATAGGTAAAGATACGCGTATTTCTGGCTACATGCTTGAAACCGCACTTGAGGCTGGTTTAATTGCCGCTGGTATTGATGTTGTATTACTGGGTCCAATGCCGACACCTGCAGTTGCGTATTTAGCGCAAACATTTCGTGCAGAGGCAGGAATAGTAATTAGTGCCTCACATAACCCTTATTATGATAATGGTATTAAGTTTTTCAATGGGCAGGGTCTAAAGCTTGACGATGAAGTAGAGCTTCAAATTGAAGCGATGCTTGATGAGCAAATGACATGTGTTGCTTCAGATAAATTAGGTAAAGCTTCGCGTTTAGTTAGTGCAGACGGCCGTTATATAGAGTTTTGTAAGAGCCAGTTCCCCCAAGGTTTGTCTTTAGAAGGGCTTAAAATTGTTGTCGATTGCGCAAATGGCGCTACATACCATATAGCTCCTTCTGTCATGCGCGAACTTGGCGCTGAAGTTATAACACATGCATGTGAGCCTAATGGCGTTAATATAAATCATGAATGTGGCGCTACTCATGTAGATACTCTTAAACGCAAAGTGCTTGAATTTAAAGCTGACGTAGGTATTGCATACGATGGGGATGGGGATCGTGTAATGATGGTTGATCATAATGGTCGTGTATTTGACGGTGACGATTTAGTTTATATTATTGCTTGCCAAGCTGCCGAAGATGATATGTTGGGTGGAGGTGTAGTTGGCACTGTAATGTCTAACATGGGTCTTGAAAATGCTTTAAAAGCGAAAGGTATCGAGTTTGCTCGCAGTAAAGTGGGTGACCGCTATGTAATGGAATTACTACAGCAAAAAGGCTGGAAAATTGGCGGTGAAAGCTCAGGCCATGTATTAAATTTAGATTTAATTAGCACGGGTGATGGCATTATATCAAGTTTGCAAGTACTTGCAGCTATGGTTGCACAAAACCGTACACTACAAGATTTGGGTGCCGGTTTTACTAAATATCCAATGAAAATGATTAACGTGCGTTATACCGCAGGAACAGATCCGACAAAAGCGCCAGAGGTACTTTCAGCTGTAGCAGAAGTTGAGCTTGCTTTAGGCGACAAAGGACGAGTTTTACTGCGCAAATCAGGCACTGAACCTGTGGTTCGTGTTATGGTTGAAGCCGAGCAAGAAAAAATTGTAATAGACAGCGCTCAAAAAATTGCAGCTGTTGTAGAATCTATGAGCAAACAGACTGATTAATAACAATAACCTCTTGTAACTTTGGGCGAGAAAAGTTAATATCTCGCCCGCTTTCTAATGTGGAGTGGAAAATGGCAATACGCAAGGCGATGGTCGCAGGCAACTGGAAAATGAATGGTTCGTTAGAGCTAGTTAAACAAATGTCTGATGCTATTAACGATGTAAAATCACAAGAGATGGACATTGTTTTATTTCCTCCATTCCCACTTGTACCAGCGATGATAGCTAGTGGTGTTTCTACAGGCGCTCAAACTGTTTCTGAAAATACACCTGGTGCGTTTACCGGTGAAGTAGACGGACAGCTTCTAAAAGATTTAGGTGCAACTTACGTACTCGTTGGTCACTCTGAACGCCGCAGTATTTATAACGAAAGTAATGAAACTGTCGCTGAAAAGTTTGCTAGAGCACAAGAAGTTGGGTTAACACCAATTTTATGTGTTGGCGAAAGTGAAAGTGAGCAAGAAAACGGTCAAACCGAACAAGTAGTTGCTGCACAAATTGATGCAGTAATTGAAAAATTAGGTGTAGCAGCACTGAAAGATTCTGTGATAGCATACGAGCCCGTTTGGGCCATAGGCACAGGTAAGACTGCATCGCCAGAGCAGGCACAAACTGTTCATAAATTTATCCGTGATAAAATTGCTGCACTTGATAGCACTTTAGCACAAGGGCTTTCCATCTTATATGGTGGTAGCGTTAATGAAAAAAATAGCGAATTATTATTTGCACAAACAGATATAGATGGCGGCTTAATTGGCGGCGCAAGTCTAAAAGCAGAATCTTTTTCTGCAATCTGTAACAGTGCAAAAGGGACTGTATAAGATGTACGAAATTTTATTAGTAGTTTATTTAGTTGTGGCTTTAGCTCTAGTTGGAATGGTTTTAATTCAACAAGGTAAAGGTGCAGATATGGGTTCTTCATTTGGCGCTGGTGCATCAGGCACGGTTTTTGGTTCGTCAGGTGCTGGTAACTTTATGACAAAAACAACCACAAGCTTAGCAACAGTATTTTTTGTTTTAAGCATTGTGCTAGGTAACCTAACTGCAGGTCAAATTAAAAAGACTGACGAGTGGGAAAACCTAGAAGAAGCTCCTGCAGTGGAAACTGTAGTTCCTGTTGAAGAAGATGTTCCGGTAACATCTACGAAAGAGCAAAGCTCTGACGTACCGAACTAATTTAGCGTAATGTTATCGTTAAACGATTTATACTCCTCAAATAAATCATATGTTTAACAAATAAGCGAAAGCTTAAAAATGCGGATGTGGTGGAATTGGTAGACACGCCACCTTGAGGGGGTGGTGCTTTCGGGCGTGGGGGTTCAAGTCCCCCCATCCGCACCAAATTTAGAAACCAGTAACAGAAATGTTACTGGTTTTTTTGTGCCTGCGATTTAAATTGAGTGTTATTTGTACTTTCTTTTTTTAAAGGGCAATTAGTTATGTAGAATTTTGAATTATTTGTAAAAAAAACTAGAAATATTACAAATTTAGTTAACACTTATGAGTAATAAGCCGATAATAGATTTAGACAATAAAATAAGGTATTCACAATGGCTTCAGGCTTCTCTTTTCAAAATCTCAGCATAAGTAAAAAAATACATGCGATTACGAGTATTGCTGTCGTTGCATTTTTAGTGATTGTTCTGATCAACTATTTTGCTATGAATGATAATAGAATTGCACTTGATGAAATGGAAAAATCATCCTACAAAGTTGTTAAGTTAACATCAGCTAATGTTGGTATTTTAGAGAAGCTGGACGAACTTTACACCCAAGCCGTAACATTTGGTGAGCAAGATTTAGTCGAGAAAGCATCTGACACATACAAGCAACTTGAATTGAATATTATTGCGATAGAAAAAATAAATGCCTCTTACATTCACAGTGACACTAAAGAGCAGCTCGCAAATTACGAAAAAATATCAGCGACTATCGCAAATGGCATGGTAAATGGAACAGCAGATTTTAGTAAAATTCAACAACAAGCACAGAGGAAAACAGCGCTTTATAACGATGTCCTAGAAAAGTTTAAGGCAGCACAAGTCAAAGCTGACGATCGTTTTTTTGAACTTGTTGCAAGCACAAAGGACCGCTCTGATTACGCCCTTACGTTAATGTTAGTTGTTTCTATTGTATCGCTTATTTTATTGCTCTTTATGGCTATTTGGATAGCTAAGCGAATTGCTTCTTCGGCAAGTGATGCGGCAAATAATTTAAGCTTATTAGCAAGCGGTAAAGGCTCGCTAAGCACTAAATTGACAGTTAACTCTGAAGATGAAATAGGTCAAGTATCTATAAACTTCAACTCTTTTATTGGCATATTGAAAAAAACGGTGTTAGAAATTATCGCGGTTTGCGAACCGTTAATGGAAAACTCTACTCGCTTAGTGCAGGGGATGGAACAAGCGGAGCGTGCAACGACTAAACAAACCACTGATGCTGAGATTGTAAAGCAATCGATGGAAGAGATGAAACAGAGTGTAGGAGATATCTCTCAATCAGCTGCAAGTGCTTCTCATGCAGCGCAAACGGCTGAGAAAGAAGTTGAGCAAAGTCGAACTCAAGTACAAACATCAGTAACCGCTTCTCGTACGTTAAGTGATGAGATTAATCACGCTGCTACAACTATCAATAAATTAGCAGACGATACAAAAAATGTGTCGCAAATATTAAATGTTATTACATCAATAGCGGAGCAAACAAATTTACTAGCACTTAACGCTGCCATTGAGGCTGCCCGTGCTGGTGAGCATGGCCGAGGCTTTGCTGTTGTTGCTGATGAAGTTAGAGAGCTTGCATCGCGAACTGCTCACTCTACAAATGAGATTAGAGAGCTGTTGACTACTTTAACTGAAGCGGCTAACGAATCAGTTACTGCAATGACGACTGCAAGAGATATGGCTACAGATAATGCAACTGCAGCAGAAAAAACAGGTATTTCTATAGAGAAAATTGCAGAACAAATGTTAGAAATAAATGGAATGAACTCACAAATTGCTGCTGCCACAGAAGAGCAAACATCAGTTGCTGCTATGGTTGTAGAAAACGTGACAAACATGCACGTATCATTTGAAGATACAATGGACTCGCTAACAGCTGTGAGGGATGTAGCTAAAAACCTTCATTATCTTTCAGATAACCTATTAGATGCCACAGCTAAATTTAAAATTGAGTAATGTAACTACACCAATTCGCAGTAATGCTTATTCATTTTGAGAGGGCAGGTCAGACGCTAGCCGAGTTAAAATTTCTTATTTAGAATACTAAATAAGAAATTTTTTGCCTTGCTATCGACACCGTTTTTCTCCTTCAAAATATCTCACTTAATTGAGCGAATTGTTATTAAAGTTAAGTTATAAAAAAACCACCGATTAGGTGGTTTTTTTTATTTAATAATAGCAATTAAAAGGTAGCAATCACTTTAACTTTATCAGTTGCTTTACTGCTATCTATATAGCCGATTGAATCACCATTAGCGGCAACAAAGTCAATGACAGCTTGATCTGAATCAAACTTTTCAGGCGGTGTCCCTTTACCTGTAAAAACAAGTTTTGACCAATAGGCATTTAATTGGCTGCTCGATTTACCTACCACTTTAGAATTGAATTCATCAGCAATAGCGGTACCGTTTTGAGTTGCTGGGTTGACCTTATTGCCGTTATCAAACGACTTGGCCTTTCCTAAGTAAATTTTCTTAATAGTCTCTGCATCGAGTGCATTTGCATTCCCAGGATTTACAATTACTGCAACTTCAGCCAAAGCACCGAAAGAACATAATGAAAGCGCACTAGCTAGGATTAATTTTTTCATATTCCGCTCCAATTAAAATACTAAATCAACACCAACGGCTACTACATCCGTTTCAGTGTCAGTGATGTCATCATCAAATCGACTAAAGTCAATTTTAAATGCAGCTGAAGGGTGGAAGTCATAACGTGCGCCAATTGTGTATACGTTACTCTCTGCACGCATGCTCTCTAGGGCAAAGTTCACTGTAGTGTTTAATAAAGGAATTGATTCAAGAGTATTAAAACGTGACGAATCATGTTTATCATCATTTTTTTCATAGGTGAAGTGAACAATAACATCGTCTATACGATAACCGGCAGAGGCATAGTATTGTGATTGTTCAGCCAAAATACTTCCCTTTACTTCAAACTGTGTATATTCAGCATCAAATAAGAAGTTATCATAGTCAATAGAGAAGCCAATACCAACAAAAGTTGTTTCATCTTCGTCAGTAATAAGATCATTTGCTGTGCTCGTTAAACCGTTAGTATTAAGTACTTCAACAAGTCCAATTAAACCGCTGTCATTAGATGAAATGCTAGTGTCGGCCACAATATATGCAGCTCGTGCACTGAACCAGTCGTATGATAGGCTCAAGTTTATACCGCCTAAATTATTTAACTCAGCAGGTAAGCTATCTCCAAATACATCTATATCGCCATCAAAAGCGCCATAAAACCCTTGCAAAGTAGAGTCCCAATCTCCTAATTGATTGTTGTAAACAACACTCAAGCCTTCATAAGTCGAAAATGGGATACCGTATACTGAGCGAGGTGGACGTACCCAGCGATAAGCATAGCCAACATCCAAGAAATCTGAGTATTTATAGAAAGGAACACGCATTTTACCAGCGCTAAATTGCAGTTCATCGCTGTATTCATAAGTTACATATGCCCATTCGAATGTGGCGTCAAAGTCGTCCTCTCCACGCGCAATAATTTGAGCCGTAGCCGTTAGCTTCTCTTGAAGATCAGCAGATAGTTGTAAAGCGAACTTACTCTCATTTTTAAATGAGATATCGTCGTCATATCCGTATAAGGTTTGATCACTGTCTAGGCTTTTACCACCCACGATAGATGCAAAACCATTAATACGTACTTCAGCGCTTGCATAGCTAGATGCAAGTACAGCACATACAGCTACTGCTACAGATAGCTTTTTCATATATATTTCCTATTTGTTATTTGGATGTTGATTTCTTTATTATTATAGGTCCATAACTTCTATTTATCTAATAATTAGAATAGTTTAAGTTTTTTATTTTAATTTTAATTAGTATTATTGTTTTTTTTTATAAATTAGATGCAAATATTTTATGTTTAAAAATGTTTAGTGTCAGATTTGGGTCTCTAAATATGTGGGTAGTAACTTTTTTATTTTTGCTTATAACTTTTTAAGGTAACTGATAAGTCGTAAGTATTGTATTTATTGCTTCATAGAGCCTTTAATCTTCCACTCTATCGATTTTGAGTAAACTATTTAGTTTAAATGTTTATATTTTTGTATATCTCCCATAGTTGAAATTATCAATAAGTAAAGCTAGTCATAAGCAAATAACAACTTTCTAAACGGCAAATTTATCATAGTATCAGTCTTGTCTTAGCGAGGTCGGTCAAAGGAGATGGCGCGGATGAAGAAGGTAATATGGTTTTTGTTATGTTTCTTTGCAATGAATGCATACAGTAACGATGAAGTAAGTTTAACTTTGGTAGGTTTTATCTCACCAGTGTGCGGCTTTACTACACAAAACAATAACCTTCACTTTTCTTCAGATGGCCTCGCGAGTACAAAGCTAGTGATTAATTGCAATTCACCTATGCGAGTATCAATGCAATCTGAAAATGGTGGCCTGCGCCATCAGCAAAGTACTCAAATAAATGCTTATAACCTGAATTGGTCAATAGAGGGCGTTTCAAGCGAAGTTTCTGCAACGGCACTTGAACTTAAATCTATCTACAATTTTGATGTTGATGAGATTCTATTTAACAGCGTAGCTAAATTACAACTAAAACTAGATAAGCCTTTAATTTATGCAGGTAGTTACCAGGATGTGCTCCGCATAGAAATGACACCATCGGTTGTATCTGGTGGAGTTTGGTAAAACACTAACTATTAATTAAAACAAATATGTCACATGGATAAGGAATATTAAAATGAAAAAGTTAATCGTGTTATCAGCAATCGCAACTCTAACATCTGGCGCAGCATTTGCTGAAAATCTAAATGTAGGCGGTTCAGTGTCATCGGTTTGTGGGGTGAGCAACATCAACACTACACAATTCTTTCAAACATTGTCAGAAGGTGCTACTAAAAATGTAGGCTTTGATTTGCAGTGTAATGATGTTGATGGTGCAACAATGTCATTAACAACGTCTGAAGGGCACTTACAAAATGCTGACCATGAAGATCGTGGTGTCGGCTATACTGCCAAGTTAACTGCAGATACATTTGATTTTACGCTTTCTGCTGAGAATGGCCAAAATGATCAGTCAGAATCGCAAAGTCGTCCTGGTTCACCAACTCTTGCAGCCGGTGGCGTAGCTGGAAATATATTACTAACTGTAACACAAGCACCAGTTTATGCAGGTACTTACGCTGATACACTTATGTTGGCAATAACAGCTAACTAAGCAGCATAGTAAAAGGCAGTAGCTACTGCCTTTTACTTCATTAAGAGGGATTTTATATGCGTTATATATTTCTAATTATAGTGTTGTTAACTTCATATTCTACAGGGGCTTTTCAAGTTAAGCCAATGGTCGCGGAGCTAGAGTCTTCAGGTAGCCAATCACAGCAAACCATTCGTATATCAAACCCTTCAGACAGTCCTTTAACTATTGAGATATCTGCGTTTGATTTACTAATTGACCCTAATGGCGATGAAACATTAAAAGCAAACGACGATGACTTTTTAATTATTCCGATGACTACGATTATTCCGTCTGGGCAAAGTCAATCAGTAATTGTTCGATATATTGGGGAACCAATATTAGAAAACTCAAAAGCGTACCGTGTAGCCATTGATCAGGCATCTGTTGATTTAGAAAAGGCGGGGCAATCAGGCGTAGGTATGTCAGTTAGCTTTAGAACTTTGTTTAATGTTGTTCCCAAAGGTGCGGAGGCAAAATTATTAATTAAAAATAAACGTCAAGTAGATACAGAAACATGGAGTGTACTACTAGAGAATACTGGTAATAAATATATCCGTTTATCTCAGGCACAGTGGCTTATTAAAGGTGATGAACAACAGCTATTATTAGAAGGGGCTGAATTGAGTAAAGCATTGACTGGAAAAATTTTATTACCTAAATCTAGCCGTGAGGTTTCAATAAAAATTCCAACAAGGTTTAATGCAGCAAGCAGTGATTTAGAGGTCAATTTTTAATGCTGCGGATATGCAGTTACTTTTTTATATATGTAATTGTAATGACACCTGTTTTTGCTGTGGAAGTAACGCCTATGGTGGTTACTTTCTCTCCTGATAGTCGTTCAAATAATGCTTCTAGCTTGGTTCATAATCAATTACCAAGAGACATTGCTTTTGATATCCAAATTTACGAAATTGACTTTTCTCAAGGCACGCCTAAATTAATTTCTTTAGATGATTCTCCATTGTGGGTTTTTCCTCCATCACTATTTTTGCAACCAGGGCAAAGCCAACAGTTGCAATTTAGATGGTTAGATAAAAAACTTCCTAGTACAGATAAAAGCTATCAAGTTAGCTTGATTGAGCAGCCCATTGTAAACCAGTCTATAGATAAACAGTCACAACTAACAATGCTGTTAAATGTAAATTTAATTGTTCATTTAGACCAGCCTAGATTAGTTCCTAAACTGACTATAAAAGAGCCTCACGTTGAAGATGGCTTTATTGTCACTGAAGTATTAAATGAAGGAAAAGGGGCAGGACGATTAAGTGATTATGAAATAAAAATTACTAAAAATAAAACTCTAAGCGATCGAATTTTAAAAGATCAATTAAAAGCAAACGGATACGATGTTTTTTTTGCTCCTAATAGCACCAGTGTTATAAAAGTCCCAATTCCGCAATCTTTACAGAGAGGAAGCTTAAATCATTTACGTTTAGTGCTGGCTCGCTAGTTATGCGAGTTTTATTATGCATATTCTTATTGAGCTTTACTCAATTATGTTATTCAAAAATTAACCCGTCTAAAAGAACCATCGAACTCAGCGTTGAGGCAGAGCTGAATAAAAATGCTATTGGCAAAATAACTCTTGCAGTTGATCCAAATGATAATTTATCACTTAAATGGAGTGAAATTAAAGCTTCATTTGAACGACTTTTATTTTCAGAGGATTTTGATTCTTTAGAGTCTAAAGTTAATAAAAACATTATTGATACAAAAGCATTAGAGTTATTTGGATATAATATTTCATTCGATATGAGTGATTTTAGCTTAGCAATATCAGTACCTCTTACATTGACTCGCCCTCAACAGCTAAGTTTAAAATCAGATTCGAGGAATTTAACAGCATCTGCACCTGCTAAACTGAGTGGATTTTTTAATGCTTATTCAAGTTATTTGTATCAGCAAGATAAAGGCGAGAATACAACAGATGACCTCTTAGCTATTCGCTCTGAAATGGTAGCGAGTTGGGAAGGGTGGGTTTTAGAAAACGAAGTGGAGTATTTATCTGAAGTAGCTCCTACTTCATCAAATATTAGGCGCTTAGGTACTCGTGTAATACATGACCTACCGCTTAGTGGGCTTCGGATATCCATTGGTGATAATTATAGTTCAGGTAGTTACTTTCAATCAACAGCACGGGTACTAGGTTTGTCGCTTTCACATGATTTTTCTCTAGTTTCTGACAGGCCTATTAGGCCCAGCGCTTCACGTAGTTTTACCTTGGAGAGTCCATCCTCTGTTGAGGTATTAGTTGGCGAGCGGATAGTACAAAAACTTAATTTAGCCGCAGGTATATATTCTCTTGATGATATTCCCCTTAATGAAGGAAGTAATAATATTACTTTGAGGATTACTGATATAGCAGGAGTTGTCCGTTTTGTTGATTTTGATGTAACGACCGGTTTAGATCTTTTTGCTCAAGGGCAACTGGAGTATGAGTTTCATTTAGGCGTTCCCTCACGCTTAGGTAGTGAGCTAGATTATGATTACGACGAGCCACTAGCTAGCTTTTATCTTGATTATGGCATTACACCTAGCTGGACAGCCGGTGCGGCAGTACAAGGTGATGAGTATTCTCAGCAGATTGGTTTTAAAAATATTTATGCAGCTGCAGTTGGACAAATTGCGTTTGAAAATGCGATAAGTTTCAATGAAAAAAAAGGTCATGCTTATCGCATTGTTTATAGTAACTATAGAAATCATAGTGATAATAACACTGACATTACGGTGGGTTATGAATACTCATCAAGATATTTTACAGGTCTTGGCTATCGACCTGATTCTCAATCTAGTTCTCGCTTAAGAGAGCATTATATTCAGGCTAATTATAGTTTTTTTTGGGGAGAGAATACGCAAACATCTTTTTTTACAAGTTTATCAAGGTCATATGATGAAGCTCAATTTGATAAATCAGTTGGAGTTAGTTTTTCTGGTGAGATCGATAATAGCCAATGGAGATATAGTTTAGGTGGGCAGTGGGAGGGTCTCGCTGAAGAAAGTCAATGGGATGTAAGGTTGTCTGTCACTTATAAGTTTTCCAATACTCGGCGGGCTAAATTATCTCATCAATCTAGGCAGGATAAAACACGCTTAGAATTCTCTCAAGATAGTAATCAGCGCTATGTTGGAGCTTTGAATATAAGAGCTGGGCTTGAAAAAAATGATCAAAATGAAGCTGTTTTTGATTTAAATACTCAATATAACGCGAATCGTTTTGTTATGAACTTTGATCATGGGAGTTTTTACGAGCAATTTAATGAGGCCTCAGCTTACCATCAGAGCCGATTAAGCTTGGCATCAAGCATAGCATTTGCAGATAAGAGTTGGGCTGTTGGGAAACCCATATACGATAGCTTTGCTTTGATAGAGCCTCACTCTAGCCTCAGAGGAAAAAAGATCACCTTGGGACAATATGAGGATAACTATAGGGCTGATAATGAAGACTTCGAAACTATTTTATTAAATGATATTAGTTCATATGCCTCAACCAACGTTACAGTCGATATTGATAACTTAGAGCCGGGGTATGATATTGGTTCTGGCATAATTACCCTTTACTCACCTTATCGAACAGGTCATGCAATCACAATAGGGACTGCTGCAAACATATCAGTGATTGCGACTTTGTATGATCAACAAAAAAAACCCTTATCATTACAGGTAGGCACAGCTATTTGTTTAGATAATAGTAGTAAGAAAGAGCATACATTTTTTACGAATAAAAAAGGACGATTTGCATTAACTGGTTTAACCGCCTGTAATTATAAAATTACACTTAAGAATGCAGAAAAGTCACATTTTACGATTCAAGTATCTGAAGGTGATCAATTACAGCGCAAAGGAGCTATTTATGTACAATAAAAAAGTAAGTTTATTATTGGGTGGTTTAGCACTATTTATTTTTACGCCCTTAATTCATGCGCAATGCGCCGCTAGGTTCGATAAGATTGAACATATTTATGATGATTTTGAAAGCTACCATGCCTTACAGCAAGTAGACTCTAAGAAAGAGCTACGGATAAGCGTCACTAATGATGAAAGCTGTCAATTACAACTCGTGCTAACAAGTGAGAATCAAGCTCAGCTAAAAGGGCAATTTCAAAGTATTCCCTACGAGATGCAGAGTATACAAAGTAAGTTAGTCAGCTCATCAACTTTAAAGTTAAACTTTACTGATTCTTCGACGATATTGACATTAGTCCTACCGTCAGGAACACCAATTAAAGCAGGTATATACTCAGATAGGCTCCAAATGAAATTATATGATCAGGGGAGTAAGTTATTAGATGAGCGAGAATATAGTATTCAAGAAAATATTGCCCCTAGGACAAGTCTTTCTGTACTTGGGTATAATACATTTTCAAATACTATCAATTTGGGAGAACTAATTCCGAGTAAGGAATACACTATGTTACCTAGTTTACAAGTCGTTACTAATTCAGATGTTCAATTGTCTGTAAGTTCAGATAATAATGGTAAATTAATACATAGTCTCTATAGAGACAAATATGCAATTAATTACAGTCTAGATCTGGCTGGAAGTTGGCTTCAACTAGATAACTTATCACAACATAAATTTACATACTCAGGACAAACCGTTTATCTATTACCTTTAAAAATTCAATTAAATGATTTCGAAAGGCAAGCTGCCGGTGAGTACTCAGATACAATCAGGTTTCAAATAAGCCCGCTCAACTATTGATCTTACTTAAGTTTTTCTTACACCAAAGTAATGCCTGTTGCTTGTTTTTTACAGCGATTTTTTGATACACTTTGTGTAAATGTACACGAACTGTAGCTTCACTGATAAATAAAGTGTCTGCAATTGCGCTTGAATGTAAGCCAGAAAATAACAAGTTTAATACTTTCATTTCTTTGCAGGTTAAGTTATTTGATTGCAGCGCAGTTTGTTGTTCACTCGCTAGCATTTGTCTCATCCAACCATCAGTTACCGCACGTGGAAACCAAAGTTTTCCTTGTTCTATTGCTTCTAATCCTTGCTGCAGTAGTACTTCGTCAGTGCCTTCATAAAACAAACCTTTTAAATTAGGCCACTCTTTTAATGCCAAAACATCACCGTCTTTGGGCACGTCAAAAATAACGAGGCCTTGATGACCGTTTTTTAGCATAAACTGATTTATAAGTTCATGGTTGATAATGACGTTTAAAGCTTGATAATTGACAAGTAGGACGTTGAAGTCAGCTGCAACACAAAAAAGTGACGTGTAATTTGGGCTGGTGAAGCATGTGGGGCTTTTATTGGCTGTATTTTCAATATTCATAATATTCTATCCATAGACTACATTTTAGCACTATATTCTTATTTTTGGTTAATTTCAATGATAGCTGAACGTGTTCTAGCTCTTTTTTTATACACTTAAGTACATGTATAAGTATATTTTATGCGCTTTCTAAAATGGTATTTATGCGATTTTTTGTTTTAAAACAGTTTATTACTGAGGTAAATATCAAAGGGGTTTATTTATGATAATTCATTTAAAGCTAACAATGCTTAAATTACTGTCATTTTCTATGAATTTATTTAAATAATTTTATACATTTATTCACAATAATGTCATATAATACCTGTCCAGAGGAAAGATGCTATTTAGCGTCTTTTTTTATGCCTAAAATTTATATTATCAATATAAAAGCATAACAAAAATCACACGGTATCCTTTGGAGAATATTTTGAAACTACGCACACTCTCACAGTTAAGCCTAGCAATTGTCGCTGCACTATCTACCTCAGTAAATGCTGAAGAAGCCAAAACAACAGCAAAACAAGACGCGTTTGAAAAAATCGAGGTCACAGCTCGTAAACGTACAGAGAGCTTATTTGAATCTCCAACCGCTATCACATCAATTGGGGCGAACCTAATTGATAAAGCTAATATGAGTAATCTTGAAGATATTGGTAAATATGTTCCAAACTTAAACATCACCCGTTACGGTGTTGGTAATGCAGCACATGCGTCTGTATTTATTCGTGGTATTGGTCTGCAAGATCACATAATAACTACTGATCCAGGTGTAGGTGTATACTTAGATGGCGTTTATTTAGGTCGTCAAATGGGTTCTAATTTATCATTACCTAATGTTGAGCGTGTTGAAGTGCTTCGTGGTCCACAAGGTACTTTGTATGGTCGTAATACATTAGGTGGCGCTGTAAATGTAATTACAAAGCAACCTGGTGATGAAGGTATTGTAACTACTTCAGCTAAGCTGGGAAGTCGTGGACGTATTGCTGGTGATGTTTATTTTAATAACTCACTAAACGATGAACTAAGCATGTCTGCGAGTGCATCTTACAAAACACGTGATGGTGTTGGTGAAGCTGTTAATTTAGCAAATCCAGAGAAAGAAATTGGTGAGGAAGAAGAATTTAGTGGTCGTGTAGCCTTTAAATGGCAAGCGAACAGCGATTTAGCATTCACTTTTGCTTTAGATGGAGTTGATAACGAGTCAGGTCAATCGCCTTACACAATTGAATTAACTGACCCGCTAGATGCAAACGATGTGTTTAATGGCGACTTCCCATTATTGACTCAAGATTTAATTCCATCAGACCCTGATGATTTAGGTACAACCGTTGCAGGTATTGAATCAACTTCTTACTCAGGTTGGGGCACATCGTTCTCGGCTGATTGGGCAATTAACGATACTTATACTACTAAGTTTATCTCAAGCTACCGTACATCTGAGTATGAAGGTGGCCTAGATGACGATGCATCACCTTTAAACTTATCTGAGTTTCCAGAAGAGGGCGGAGCTGATCAGTACTCGTTTGAAATTCAACTAAATGCCACATTTGATAATATGGACTTTGTGTCAGGCCTTTACTTTTTTAATGAAGATGGCTTTACACGTTCAGGCCCATTTGTATTCAGCCCATTTAATACACCCAATGGCTTATTGAATGACGGAGTAACAGAATCATTTGGTGGTTACGGCGATTTTGAAATTAACCAAGAAACTAATTCTTACGCAGCCTACTTTAATGCAAGCTACGATTTAACTGACGATTTAACGGTAGGTGGTGGTCTTCGTTATTCAAAAGATGAAAAAGATGCAAATGCTATATTCCCATCATTTCCTACTCGTAAGTATGTAAGTGCAGATTTTGATGCAGTTACCTGGGATGTAAATGCATCTTATCAGCTTAGCAATAATATGAATGTGTATGGCCAGATTCAAAAAGGCTACCAAACAGGCGGTTTTCCACCGCGCCCATTTGGTGGACCAGACCAGTTTGTATCATTTGACGAAACGAAAGCGATTAACTACGAAATGGGTCTAAAAGGCCAAGTACACGAAAATGTATCTATGATGCTTGCGGTATTTGTGACTGATTACACTGATTTAGCATTACCGTTTTCAGACCCAACAGCAGGTGGCGGTTTCGTAACAATTGTAGAAAATGCGGGTCAGTCTAAAGCGCAAGGTATTGAGCTTGAAACAACCGTCGCTATTACTGATGACTTTACTATTCGCAGTGCAGTTGGTTATTTAGATTCTGAAATAACAGAAGTGGCTGAGGGTGTACAAGGTATAGGTAAAGGCGATTCACCAGCACTTACACCACGCTGGACTGTCATGGTTGCACCTTCTTACTTTATGGATTTAGAGAGCGGCGCAACACTTGCGTTTAATGCTAATTATTCGTACCGAAGCGAAATGCAAGGGCAATCAGTTTATAACCAAAGTGAGACCATTGATTCTCGTGAACTAGTTGGTTTTAATATTTCCTACACTAATCCATATGGCGATATGGAAATTACACTGTATGGTGAAAACGTTCTAAACGAAGTTTACGATGTTGGTCGTCTACAACAATCAGGTTTTGTTGGCGTAATGCGCAGTAATGATCGAAGTGAATTTGGTTTGAAATTCAAAAAAGATTTTGAGCTATAAACTAAAATCAAGTAAATGTAATTGAAGTTTATTTTGCATAATAAAGGCCGAATCATGCTGTGATTCGGCCTTTATGTATTCAATAGTAAGGTTATTATTTGCATCGTTTAAATTCCTAATTTTAATTGCTGATTTAAAACAATCCACATCCCCATTTTTGAGTCTTTGTATTAACTAAAATGCGCCTTTTTAGTTTGTGTAAAGGCTAGGTTGTTCGCTACAATGGCGCCTCTTAATTGCCAAACGGACTCTGTAATGAAAATTCTTGCCGATCAAAATATGCCTTTAGTTGAGCAGTACTTTGCAGACTTTGGTGAGGTTGAGCGTTTTGATGGTCGTAAATTAACGCCTGAACAATTAATAGATGTAGATGTTCTTCTTACTCGTTCGGTGACAAATGTTAATCATGAACTTTTGGTACAAGCTAACAAGTTGAGCTTTGTAGGTACTGCCACAATCGGCATTGACCATATTGATACGCAATTACTGCATGATAGAAATATTGCTTTTACAAGTGCACCTGGTTGTAATGCTGTTGCTGTAGCTGAATATGTAATTAGTAGCTTATTTGCATTAAGCCAAGAAAATGCGCGTCCATTGTGTGGTCAAACAATTGGTATTGTAGGGATGGGCAACATTGGTACATGTTTGGCGCAAAAATTAAAAGCATTAAACGTAGTTGTACTGCTGTGCGATCCGATTAAGCACGAACAAGGCTTATTACAAGAGCATGTAGCGCTTGATGAGTTATTAGAGCAGTCAGATGCTGTTACTTTTCACGTTCCCCTTGTTAAAAGTGGCGAGCATAAAACACTGCACATGATGGGTAAAGAGCGTTTAAAAGCACTTAAGCCAGGAACCACGCTAATTAATGCAAGCCGTGGCGATGTAATTGATAACCAAGCATTGCTTGAGGTAATGGAAGCTGGGGCTGATTTAGATTTAGTACTTGATGTATGGGAGAAAGAACCCAATATTTTAACTGAATTACTAGAGCATGTTCGTTACGCTAGTGTGCATATTGCAGGGCATACACTTGAGGGGAAAGCTCGTGGTACACAAATGTTGTATCAAAAACTGTGTCAGCTCAAAGGTGTTGAGGCGATTAAATCGTTGGATGATTTTTTACCAACACCAGCCGTTACAAATGCAACTGTTACGCAAAGCCTTAATGAGCAAGATATTGCTCGTTTAGTGCATTTAATTTATGACGTTCGCCGCGATGACGGAATATTACTTCGTCGTCTAGAGAGCGACGGTTTTGATAGTTTACGTAAAAACTATCCTATAAGGCGAGAATTTAGCACCTTATTTCTACAAGGTGATAGCCCACAACTAGCAGCACTTAGCCAGCTTGGCTTTAGCATAGCTGAATAATTATTTAACTAACGATGTTGTTTTAATGTCGTTTATAGAGGAAGAAATATGTCGCAAAAATATAACGTTGCCGTACTTGGCGCTACTGGTTTAGTAGGCCGTCAAATCATTGAAACGCTAGCAGATCGTAAGTTTCCTGTTGATCAGCTTTTTTTACTTGCTAGCAGCCGCAGCGCAGGTGAAGATATAAAGTTTCGTGGTGAGACCATTGAAGTACTTGACGTTGAAGGCTTTGACTTTAGCCAAGCGCATATAGGTTTGTTTTCTGCTGGTGGCAGTGTATCTGAAAAATATGCTCCTATTGCTGCTGATGCCGGCTGTATTGTAATCGATAATACATCGCACTTTAGAAATGATTTTGAAATCCCACTCGTGGTGCCAGAAGTTAATGCTTCAAGCCTAGCTGATTTTAGAAATCGTAATATTATTGCTAACCCTAACTGTTCAACTATTCAGATGATGTTAGCACTTAAACCAATTTATGATGCTTACGGAATAGACCGCATTAACGTATCTACTTACCAAGCTGTATCGGGTGCAGGTAAAGACGCGGTTGATGAACTTGCAAAGCAAACAGCTAATTTGATGAATGCACGCCCTATGGATAATAAAGTATTTCCAAAGCAAATTGCATTTAACGTTATTCCTCAAATTGATAGCTTTGAAGATAATGGCTATACGCGCGAAGAAATGAAAATGGTAAACGAGACTCATAAAATTTTGGGTGATACCACTATTGCAGTGAACCCAACGTGTGTACGTGTTCCCGTATTTTTTGGGCACTCAGAATCAATTAATATTGAAACGCGCATGCCTTATGACTTTGAACGCGTTAAGCAACTTTTAAAAGATGCGCCTGGTGTCGAGCTAATTGATGATGAAGGTGACTACCCAACAGCAGTGTCTGACGCTAGTGGTAACGATACTGTGTATATAGGTCGATTACGTGCTGATATTTCTCATCCTCATGGACTAAACATGTGGGTTGTAAGTGACAACACTCGTAAAGGTGCTGCAACTAATAGCATTCAAATTGCAGAAGAGCTTATTGCCAATTACATGTAATAGTTAATTGCGCTAAACATGCTTTTAAAGCGGTAAACAGTAGTTGTTTGCCGCTTTTTGTTTATATGGCTTGTCAAATTTTTGCCGTTTAATTTTAAAAATACAAAAACTGATTGATAACACTCAATAAATTAATATTTATAAAGATGTTTTAAGGCATTTATTTTCAAGGTGTTGCGATGGATATTACGCTCTAACTGGTTTATAGTTTGTAATTGGAATAGAGCTTGCAATAAAAATAGATTGTAATAATAAATGCGAGTCAGTCATTTGGCTGATAATAGCAATAATAAACAATATTTATGCACTTAAGTTTTAGGTGTTTTATTAATATTTAAATATTAAAGGATCAGCATGCGCGGTTTAGCTACACTTATTATATTAGCGTCTGCATTGATAGTAACGCCAGTTTACTCTCAGGACAGTACCCAATTAAAGGGGCCTAAAGGCGTTGACTATGGTGCGCAAGGGCGATCAATTGGGCCAATTAAACCAACTGATACGCTTTGGCGTATAGCAGCTAAAGTGCGCCCAGACAATTCTGTCAGTATTTATCAAGTTATGCAGGCTTTGTATAACAAAAATCCCGATTCATTTTTAGAACAAAATCTTAACCACATTCAAAATGGTGCCTATTTAAAAATCCCTACCTTAGCCGAAATAAAAGCTGTAAATACGCAGCTCGCAAAGCAACGCTCTGAGCAAGATGATGCATTATGGGAAAAGAAAAAAAATGGCACGCTTACACAAAGCGAAATTAACTCAGCGCAAACAAAAGTAACTCAAGCGCGTAAAATTGATGTAGACGATGCTAAAAAAGAGATACAGAAAGAATTAAATGAAATAAAAACAGAGCAAGGTACTAAGCTAGTTGAGTTACAACAACAGTTTAAAAGCTCAGTTAGTAATGTAGAAGAGATTTTAGTTGAAAATAATAATCTTAAAAAACAGTTATCAGGAATATCAAAAGAGCTCGAAAACTTACGTTTGCAATTAGGACAAGACAGCGAAATTCAAAATCAGTTAAAAGAACTCATTGTTAAACAAAACGAGATTATTGCCCAACAAAAAAAACAAGAAGTAATACCAAAAGAGTCATTTGATTTTGGCTCATTATTTTCAAATCCCATAGTACTGGGCTTGTTAATGTTTATTCCTGGGTTACTGATTATTTTTGCAATCGTTATGTTTTTACGCAAACGAGCAAGTAATCAAGAAGAGCCGCAAAACGATGATGACTTTTTACCACACACCCCAACCTATGCTGGCGATGATGATTTAGGCCCAAGCTTAAATGACGATCCAATTGTACCTGACCCTTTAGATGACTTGAGTGTTCAATTAGATGATAGTCTCGAAAGTGATATGTTGCCTAATGATGATTTAGACGACGGCTTAGATGATTTTTCTGGCGACGAAAATTTACTTGATCAGGATGAGCTCGAAAGCTTGCTAAGCGATGACATTGTTTTTGATGATGAAAATACCGATGACGATGATGAGCTCGATATTTTTATGCAGCAAGGGTTTGATCAACCTTCAGATGAAAACGCTGAAGATATAGATTTAGACTTATCTGATGACTCAATTAACAATGATGAAATCCTAACTAATGACGATTTAGATAGCTTGTTTGATGAAGACGATAGTCTACCTGAATTTGATGCACCGCAAACAAGCGAAGCTTTAGAGGATGACAGCTTAGAATCTCATGATGAAATGGCGGCTTTAAGTGAAGAGCTTGCAGATGAAGATAATTTTGATATAGATGAATTATTAGATCAAACATCAACAGAATTAGATACCTCAAATAACACTTCAGCTGAACTTGATACAAGCGACGATTTTGATTTAGACGATATAGATAGCTTAATTGATGAGGCGAATGACCCAAAAAGTGATGTGGTAGATGACTCACTTGATGCAGAGTTACTCGACGAAGATGAACTTCTAGAAGAAAGCGACGACTTTGATTTAGACGACATAGATAGCTTAATTGATGAGGCTGCAGTAGATACTGTAGATGATTCATTAGTTGAACAAAGCGATGATTTTGATTTAGACGACATAGATAACTTAATTGATGATGAAGTAAAAAATTCAGATGTAAGAGATTCAGAAATTGATAATGCATTGGCAGACTCAGTTGAGGATTTAGCAGATGCTCAAGAAGAATTAAATGTTGATGATATTGAGTCGCTTGCTTCATCATTAAATGAAGAACCTGAGCTTGACGATGAGCCTGAACTTGCAGAAGAACCTGAGCTTGAAGAAGAGCCTGAGCTTATAGAAGAGCCTGAGCTTTACGATGAGCCTGCGCTTGAAGAAGAGCCTGAGCTTGAAGAAGAGCCTGCGCTTTACGATGAGCCTGAGCTTGAAGAAGAGCCTGCGCTTGAAGAAGAGCCTGAACTTGAAGAAGAACCTGAACTTGAAGAAGAACCAGAGCTTGTAGAAGAACCCGAGCTTGTAGAAGAACCTGAGCCTAAAGAAGAGCCTGCGCTTGAAGAAGCCCCTGCGCTTGAAGAAGCCCCTGAGCTTGACGATGAACCTGAGCTTGTAGAAGAACCTGAGCTTGAAGAAGAGCCTGAGCTTGAAGAAGAGCCTGAGCTTGAAGAAGAGCCTAAGTTTGAAGAAGAGCCTGAGCTTGACGATGAGCCTGAACTTTACGATGAGCCTGATCTTTACGATGAGCCTGAGCTTGACGATGAGCCTGAACTTGAAGAAGAACCCGAGCTTGTAGAAGAACCTGAGCTTGTAGAAGAACCTGAGCTTGTAGAAGAACCTGAACTTATAGATGTAACGGTTGATGATTTTTCAGATACATCAGAGTCGCTTCTTGATCCAGAAGATGCGCTTGAAGAATATACAGATGATACTTTAAAGAGCGTTGATGAGCTTTTAAATGAGCTACAACAAGCGACGGATGATGACTATATAGAAACACCAGATTGGTCATTAGATGAGCTTGACGACGATCTTGAAGAAATAGAAGTAGATCTTGGTGACGATCCGTTAGCGGGCGACGATGACTCAGATCTTACAAAAGTTGAAGAGCAGCTTGATAGCGATCTTATAACGCCAAGTGAAGAGTTAGATGAATATCCTGAACTTGAATTAGATGATGATCATTCATTATTGGAGAATGAACCTTCGTTTGAGCCGCAAGAACCTAAAGAAAATGCACCGAGTGAAGAAAATGCATTATCACTTAGTCAAACAGAGAAAGATCTCGCAAATGCGCTTTCTGAAAATGCTAACTTAGATAGCTTAGAAGATGATTTTGATGATGAACTATTAATTGATAATGACTTCTCTGAATCAGAAGCTAAGGTTGAAGACGAGTCGTTTGATGATGATTTACTGCAAGAAATTAATGACGGAATTGATTTTGTTGAACCAGTTAGTATAGAAGAGGATACCAAACCTCTTAACCTTGATGAAGTTCAAGAAACACTAGAAAGTGAGTTGCCATTTACCCCCGAAGAATTACAAGGTGATAATTTAGACGGTGAGGCGCCGGGAGTCGCTTCCAGCCAAGCTGAGCAGGACTTATCAAATGCGCTTTCTGAAAATACTGATTTAGATAGTTTAGAAGACGATTTTGATGATGAAATTTTAATTGAAGACGATTTTTCTGACTTAGATGTCGAGTTTGACGAAGATATTTTAGAGCAAGCGCTAACTGATGAGTTATCAGACGAGCAGCAAGAGCAAACAAATGCAGAGCGCGAAGCACAGTTAACAAACTCAGATGAAGCAGGTAGCACTGATATTAGCTCTGACGATGAACTTGATGAAGAGTTTATGTCAAATTTGACGCAAACTGATTTTGATTCATTACTTAGTGAGTTAGCGGAGCCTGAAGAATTAAGTGCTGAGGATAGCAGTGAATTTGATGTCGACTTTGACAGCTTGCTAAAAGAAGACTTAGAGGAAGATGACTCATTAACTACAAAAGAGCCACTTGTTGAAAGTAGTGATATTGAGCAACTTGATAATGATGAATTTGTAGATATAGATTCATTATTAGAAGAAAGTGAAGAGGCTGAACTTGAACACGAACCTTACACCGACGTTAATATGGATGTCGGTTTGAGTGAGTTTGATGCATTACTTGCTGGTGATAACCCAACCGATGTTGATGCTGAAAGTGGTGGCTACTCAGCTAAACTAGATTTAGCGCGTGCTTATATTGAAATTGATGATTTTGATTCTGCGCTCAAGGTCATTGAGGATGTCATCAACAAAGGCCCAGAAGAAGTTCAAGAAGAGGCACTTAGTTTAAAAGCGAAACTAAAATAACAAATTGTTTTAAAAAACCCTTAATTGGTTATTCTAATTAAGGGTTTTTTTATGGAAGTTAGTTTAATTATACAAGGAAAAGCAACGCATTAATGAAGCGAATTTTATAGTATGTAATTGTTATAAAAGAATAATTTACATCGTGATTATTAAATTATTTGATTCATTAAAATGATCATGTTTTTAATAAAAAGGGTATTACCGCACACCTCCTTTTATTGCGTCGAGAGATAGCATAAAATGCCGTGTTCATTAGCACAGTAGGTAAAGCAGTAATTATGCGAGTAGCACTTGGAGTTGAATACAACGGCGTACGCTATAGTGGGTGGCAACGTCAATCACATGTAAATAGCGTACAACAAGAAGTAGAAAAGGCATTGTCGCGTATTTGTAATCACCCAGTTGAAGTAGTATGTGCGGGGCGAACTGATGCGGGTGTGCACGGTACAGGTCAAATAATACATTTTGAAACTGAAGCTTCGCGTGACATGGTCGCATTTACAATGGGTATGAATACCTTATTGCCTAAAGATATTGCTATTCGCTTTGCACAACCAGTTGCTGTCGATTTTCATGCTCGTTTTAGTGCAACCGCTCGCCGATACCGCTATATTATTTATAACTCTCCTTTTCGAGGAGCAGTGTTAAGCGAAGGGGTTACGCATTTTCATCACCCATTAGATGAAGTTAAAATGCAGGAAGCCTGTCAGTATTTGATCGGGACACACGATTTTACATCTTTTCGAGCGATCCATTGTCAAGCGAATACACCGACTCGCACTATTCATCATTTATCGGTACAGCGCCAAGGGTGTTACGTTATTATTGATATTAAGGCGAATGCGTTCTTACATCACATGGTGCGTAATATAACGGGGAGCTTGATGGATATTGGCATACATAAGCAACAGCCTATTTGGTTGAAAGAATTACTTGATTGTAAAGAGCGTGCTAAAGCAAGTGCTACAGCTAAAGCTGCAGGTTTATACTTAGTTGATGTCGATTATCCTGAAGAGTTTAATATTCCTAAAATGCCTTTAGGTCCATTGTTTTTACCTGACGCTGAAATTTAGTTATGGTTGTCGTTAGTACTTTTTATGAACACTTTTAACTACTAAGACCAGTTTTTTATACCGCGTTAGTGTAATTCATGTTTTAATTGAAAAAATTTGTCTGCTAATTGCTATTGGCAGGCTCGCGACACAGAACAGCATTAAGAGAGTTGCAAATGAGTTGGCTAGAAAAAATCTTACCTAAAACGACAAAATCATCAGGTCGTAAAGAAATCCCAGAAGGTGTTTGGGCTAAGTGCACATCGTGTGATTCAATTTTATATAAAGCTGAATTAGAAAAGTCATTAAACGTATGTCCTAAGTGTGACCACCACATGCGTGTTAGTGGCCGTAAGCGCCTGGAGCACTTTTTAGATGAAGGTGACCGTCAAGAGCTTGGCACACAACATGAGCCTAAAGACATTCTTAAGTTTAAAGATTCTAAAAAATACTCTGATCGTATCAGTGCAGCCCAAAAAGCAAGTGGTGAAAAAGATGCACTTGTAGCTATGAAAGGCCGATTAAAAGGCATTCCAGTTGCAGCAGTAGCATTTGAGTTCTCATTTATGGGTGGCTCAATGGCTTCTGTTGTTGGCGCTCGCTTTGTTGATGCTGTTGATCAATGTTTAGAGCATAACATGCCGCTTATTTGTTTTTCTGCATCAGGCGGTGCACGCATGCAAGAAGCGCTTATGTCGCTTATGCAAATGGCTAAAACAAGTGCTGCACTTGCAAAAATGACTGAAAAAGGTCTTCCGTTTATTTCAGTCATGACTGACCCAACTATGGGTGGTGTATCTGCATCGCTTGCTATGCTGGGCGATATTAACGTTGCAGAACCTAAAGCGTTAATTGGTTTTGCAGGTCCTCGTGTTATTGAGCAAACAGTTCGCGAAACATTACCTGAAGGCTTTCAGCGTAGTGAATTTTTGCTTGAACACGGTGCAATTGACATGATTATTGACCGCCGTGAAATGCGCGATACCCTTGCACGCATTTTAGCTAAATTTATGAACTTGCCTTCTACGGAACAAGAGCATAGAGTAGCGTAAATTTCAGCTTTACTGATTACACGCTATGACAAAAAAAATTCCTAGCCAATCATCAAGCCTTGATGATTGGCTTTTTTATTTAGAAAGTGTTCACCCAGCTAACATTGCTATGGGCTTAGAACGAGTTGCTAATGTTGCTAACAATATTGGCCTGTTAAACACTCCAAGTAAAATTATTCTTATTGCCGGTACAAACGGTAAGGGCACCACAGCACGCTGCTTAGAGTCGCTATTGCTAGCGCAAGGTTTCAGTGTGGGTACTTACGCATCTCCACATTTAATTCGTTATAACGAGCGTGTACGAGTTAATGGGGAAGAATTGGCAGACCAATTTCATATAGATGCTTTTCACCAGCTTGAGCAAGGCCGTAAAGACACTGCTCTGACTTATTTTGAATATGGTACTTTGGGGGCGTTGGCAATTTTTAAACGCTGTAACGTCGATTATGTATTACTAGAGGTTGGTTTAGGTGGGCGCTTTGACGCCACAAATATAGTCACTCCCTTTGCAAGCGTGATCACCACTATAGACTTAGACCATAAAGAGTACTTAGGTGATACCCGTGAGTTAGTGGCTTATGATAAAGCCGGTATTTTTCGTGAAAATACGCCCGCTATTATAGGGGATTTAAATATTCCTCACACAATGACTGATTACGGCAAAGAAATTAATGCCAACATGACGCTGTCGGGCAGTGACTTTATTTTTAAAGAAAATGCTGAGAGCTTTAATTGGCAATATAAAGAACATAATCTTGAAATAGATAAGCCTGCAATACCGTGTCAAAATGCAGCTACCGCATTAACTACGCTAAGTGTTTTAAACTTATTACCTAGTGAATCAATTATACGAAGTTGTTTAGCTAATTTAGTTGTCGAAGGGCGCTTTCAACAGTTAAGTGTTGAGCCTTTAGTCTTTACCGACGTAGCACACAACCCTGAGTCGGCGCGTTATTTAGCCAATAAGTTATCAAGCTATAAAGATAAAGGCTTTAAAATTCATGCATTAGCCGCTATGCTTGCTGATAAAGATAAAGCGGGTGTACTTAAAGAAGTAAGTCACTTGGTCGATGAGTGGTCATTAGCGAGCTTAAGTGGCCCGCGAGGCGATACTGCAAGTAATTTACAAAATGCACTGCAGGAATTGTCTCATAATAATACTATCAATAGCTATGATAGTGTGGCACAAGCACTGAATGTAATTTTACCAGAACAACAAAGTGATACTATGTTGATTATATTTGGTTCATTTTTTACAGTTGCTGGCGCTATTAATTACTTTAAAAAATAGAGAGGATGTCGGTGAACTCAAGTTTTATTAATCGCTTAGTCGGAACAAGTATAGTGGTGATCGCAGCAATTGTGTTTATCCCTAATATACTCGATGGCGAAAAAGTGCATTATAAAGAAGGCTTTAAAGCGATCCCAGACCGCCCTGAGTTCAAAACAATCGATCTTCAAGAGTCAATTGATGAAAATATGGCTAATGCTGAGCCACTAAAGCAAGATGAAATTGAAGACATTCAAGCTGACGATGAAGCTTTTGAGCAGCAAAGCGCGATGGATGAGAGTGATTACGCTGTGGAAGATAAAGTTGTTGAAGCAACTATAGAACCCAAAGCTACACCAATTACAAAAGCGCCTGTTCAAGCTAAGCCAGAGCCAATTGCACCACGTAAAAGTGATGAAAACCTAACGAGTATGGCCTATGTTATTCAATTAGGTAGTTTTTCACATGTTGCAAACGTTAAAGCATTACAGGCTAAATTAAAGGCTGAAGGGTTTAAAACGTTTACTAAACCGATTAAAACCCCAAATGGGACACTAACCAAAGTATTTGTTGGTCCTTCGCTTGATAAAAGTGAATTACAACAGCAGCTCCCCCAGCTCAAAGAGCTTACTAAATTAAATGGTAAAGTTACGCAGTACGAAGTAACAAAATAATTTTAAAAAGGCTTGTATAACAAGCCTTTTTTTATTTATTTATATTTTTTTTATCATTATCTTTATCTCACAATACCTAGACTAGAATGTTAATTTTTTGTATTAACTACAACCCAGTAATCTCCCGTTTAAACTTGCATACTAACGATGTTTGGGTATAGAATGCGCCCCAAATTAGCGACTAATTGGTTCTTATGATCTGGGTTGATTACGCCATTATTGGCATCATTGTATTGTCTACCATCATCGGTTTAATACGCGGCTTTGTAAAAGAAGCAATGTCATTAGCGGTATGGGCTGGCGCCTTTATCATCTCTAGCTTATTTTACCAATATTTAGCTTCCTTCCTAACAACCATTTCTGAACCCCTTTTAAGAAATGCGGCGGCCATAGCCATATTATTCTTTGCGACGCTACTGTTAGGCGGTTTACTAAACTACATTTTAGGTGAACTTGTACATCGTACTGGTTTATCGGGTACCGACCGTGTCTTTGGCATAGTGTTTGGTGCTCTACGAGGCGTGTTGGTCGTGAGCGCGTTACTCTTCTTTCTTGATGCTTTTACTGGTGCACCCAATACGCACTGGTGGGGCAATTCTATTTTGATTCCAGAGTTTGGCTTTGTTGTTGAATGGTTCTTTTCGTACCTAGAAAACAACTCGAGCTTTTTAAATTCAGTAAACCGTTAATCGGCGAGGATAAATTACATGTGTGGTATCGTTGGAATAGTCGGAACATCCCCTGTCAATCAGGCGATTTATGATGGCTTAACTGTTTTGCAGCACCGTGGTCAAGATGCCGCGGGTATCATTACCATTGAGAATAATACGTTCAGCTTACGCAAAGCAAATGGCTTAGTGAAAGATGCCTTTCACACTCGTCATATGAAACGACTACAAGGTACGATTGGTCTTGGCCATGTACGCTATCCTACAGCAGGGTCTTCAAGCTCATCTGAAGCACAGCCTTTTTATGTTAACTCACCGTTTGGTATAGCACTTGCCCATAATGGCAACCTTACTAATGCAGAAGCTTTAAAAGAGCAGTTATTCTCAGAAGCACGTCGTCATGTAAATACAACATCTGATTCAGAAATCTTACTCAACATCATGGCACATGAACTAAGTAAATCTGATAAATTACATTTAGACCCTGAAGATATATTTACTGCGGTAACCGAGGTAAATAATAAAGTAAGCGGTGGTTATGCAACAATTGCTATGATCATTGGTCACGGTATTGTTGCTTTTCGCGACCCTAATGGTATCCGTCCACTTGTATTTGGTAAACGTGAGACTGCAAAAGGCACTGAGTACATGTTCGCCTCAGAAAGCGTTGCGTTAAAACCGGACGGCTTTGAGTTTGTACGTGACGTTGCCCCTGGTGAAGCTATATATGTTACAGAAGAAGGTGAATTTCATTCACTTAGTTGTGCAGATAAAGCATCTTACTCGCCGTGTATTTTTGAATTTGTTTATTTTGCTCGACCTGATTCAACAATAGACCGTATGTCTGTGTACGCAACACGCGTAAACATGGGCACAAAACTAGGTGAAAAAATTGCACGCGAATGGGCTGATAAAGACATTGATGTAGTTATCCCAATCCCAGAAACTTCATGCGATGTAGCACTGGAAATTGCACGTGTGCTTGATTTACCGTATCGTCAAGGTTTTGTTAAAAACCGTTATATCGGTCGTACATTTATCATGCCTGGCCAAGAGATGCGTAAAAAATCAGTGCGTCAAAAGCTAAATGCAATTGATCGCGAGTTTAAAGGTAAAAACGTATTATTGGTTGATGACTCAATTGTTCGTGGTACAACATCAGCACAAATTGTTGAAATGGCTCGAGAGTCTGGTGCTAAAAATGTTTACTTTGCATCCGCAGCGCCTGAAATACGCTTCCCTAATGTGTACGGTATTGATATGCCTTCAGCAGCAGAGCTTATTGCTCACGGACGTGAAGTTGAAGATATTAATGCAAGTATTGGCTCTGACGGTTTAATCTTTCAATCGTTAAAAGATTTAATAGCTGCGGTTAGCCAAGAAAATCCTGAAATTACTAAGTTCGAAACCTCAGTATTTGATGGGCAATATATTACAGGCGATATTGATCAAAACTATTTAAACCGTATTGATGAGCTACGTAACGATTCAGCAAAAAGCACCCGCGAAAGTGCGATGTCTTCAAGTTTAGAGATTCACAACCAAGACGAAAACGAAGCTGATTAATAATTAGTTAATAAAAAGTCGTTACATAAAAAAAGGAGCTAATTAGCTCCTTTTTTGCGAAGGAAAGAAAGGGAACATTTCTATCAAACACGACTCTTTATTAGCTAAACTTTATTAAGTAAACATTGGACTAACAATCCCATTTGTCCAAAGCATAGCTGTTACAGCTAAAATAATAACTAGTAATATTAATCCACACGTTACAACCGAGCTGGCATAAATAAAGCCACGCTCTTGTGGAATATGCATAAGTATTGGTACGCCGGTATAAAGTAAGTAGACCGAGTAAGCTAGTGCAATAATTCCAATACACACTACAAACCAAAGTACAGGCCAAAAGGCGGCAAGCGCCGACATAAACACAGGTGTTGCAGTATAAGCTGCAAGTTCAAGTGTTTGTGTAAATGTAGGCTTAGAGCCAAATGTAACGGCCATCCAATGAGCCAAATACGCCAATGCAAAAACACCCGCTATTAAAGCAAAATACATTGCAACTGCAATTAATAGCGCACTATCGTGCGTTAAAAATACAGGATTGCCTGCGCCTATACTCCATCCTAAATAAACAGATGAGTAATAACCCATTATTGAAGGAAACAAAGCAATCAGTAAAATATGCGACAAACTATAGGTTAAACTTTCATGGCGATTATCTATTGTTTGCCATTCTTCAAGTGGGTGAGCATAAATGCCCCAGAGGTGATTTAATATCATAGTGCTTACTCCATAAAAGGAACGTATTACTGTTTTGGTTGGTTTATTTTTATACAGTCTATGTACAGTTATGGTTCACTTATTTTGCAAAGTCAAGTTAACTCACTATTAACATTTTTGCACAGGTTAGGGCTTTGATTTATCCCAAACAAAATTTCGTGTTAAAATAATGGCATATCAAATTTATTTAGTAATGAGCAGTCAACGTGCCACATAGCCAACTTTTAGAGCCGATCAATAACTTTTTAGTGTGTACAACCCCACAGCAGTGGGTGGAGCAGGCAATTAAAAAAGAGAACTTATCAGTAATCTTAATCGATCACTTAATTTGTGAGTTAAAAGCGGCTCAAAGTGCGATGTTTTTAATACGTAAATACGCTGTTGATAAAGAGGGCAGTGATGCCTTACTCGAGTGGCTAAAGCCATTTGAAACGCTTATTTATAAGCGTGAAGGAAACTGGCGTGATCTCGCCGCTAAAAATAAGCTAACTAAATCAATAATTCCTAAATCTAATTCGCCATATGGACAAGATTTAATTGATAAAATGGTATTGTTGATAAAAGAAGAGTTGCATCATTTTTACCAAGTGCTCGAAATTATGGACGAGTACGGTGTAGAGTACCAAAGCATTACACCATGTCGTTATGCAAAAGGCATGCTTCGTCATGTTAAAACGTTTGAGCCAAACGCCCTTGTTGATAAATTAATTGTAGGCGCTTACATTGAGGCGCGTTCGTGTGAGCGTTTCGCAAAGCTTGCGCCGCATGTTGACAAACGTTTAGGTGATTTTTATATTTCGCTGCTGCGCTCTGAAGCCCGTCATTACCAAGATTATCTAACTTTAGCGCAAGAAATTGCTGATTTTGATATTACCGAACGAGTTAAAGAATTTGGCGAGATTGAAGCCGAATTAATTTCATCACAGGATGAAGATTTTAAGTTTCATAGTGGCCTGCCAATAGCATAAAGCTAATTTTCTTTTAAAAAATTAATGTATTCAGCTGTTTTTTGATTGCTGAAATTGTGTTTTTTCATGATTTCAGCAATGCTTCCGTTTTCAATTATTATATCAATCCCTCTATTAAATTTTTGTAAGTACTCTTTTGCCCTGTAATTTGATTTAGAGACAACTAAATATAGTTTATGAGAAGCAAGATCTGGCAATAAGTACTCAATTTTATTCTTATCTAAATCAACTTCGTTATTATGCTCGAGCCAATACTTCCCTACTTCTTTAGTGCCTGCGACCAAATCGATACGACCTTGTTGTAGCAGGTATAAACTTGTAGGAAGGCTTTTAGTAGATGTTATTGCCAGCTCAGTACTTCTTGTAAACTCTTGGCTTACAAAGGCATTATCTTCCGTACCAATACTATAAGGTGTTAATGATTGGACTGTACCATCGAAATTAATAGCACTCTCTTTGCGTTTAAAAATTCCTGAATGAGCAACTGCAAGTGGGCGAGAGTAGTAAAAAACTTCATTTCTTTTTAATGAATAAAAAGCGCCTAAAATAGCTGTTTTTCTCTTTTTTTCTAATAGCTTTAGGGCGCGGTCCCATGTCGTAAACTCGGCTTCGCTATTAATCCCTTGAGTTTTAAGGGCTGATTGAGTGATTTCGTATAACCAACCGTTATCAGGAAGGTTTTCGCTAAAATAGGGAGGGTAGTTTTCAGTAACAATTTGCCATGTTTGCTCGCTAAATACTTTGGTAGGAATGGCAATTACTACGATGAAAATTAACAGCTTAATCATTAAACCTCTCACTATTATTCAAATATATAGTTAAATAATAGTCAGGATTTTAAATTATGCGAAAGGCGTGCTAATTAATTCTTGTGATTGAGGGGTAACGACTAAATAAGAGCCTTGGGTATACCAGTCACCTAGCACTGTACGAGTAAGCGTTTGTTCATTAACTTTATAGGTATGAACATTAGGGCGGTGAGTATGACCATGAATCATATTAGTAACGTTATGTTTGGCAAAGGTGGCAAGCACGGCTTCATCTACAACGTCTAAAATTTCGATAGGTTTATCAGCTTGGCTCAACTTACTTTTTTCACGGGCATTACGCGCTATTTTTTTACGATACCAAAGTGGCATTGCAAGCATTAATTTTGGCCACCACCAACCACGGCTTTTTTTACGAAATTTTTGATACTCAGTATCTTGAGTACACATTTCGTCGCCATGTAAAATAACGGTAGGCGTACCATATAAATCAATGACTGTTTGTTCATCGAGTAAAGTCATTGCGGCCATGTCTGCATATTGCTTGCGCATGATGAAATCACGATTGCCATGTATAAAATAAACAGGTGTCCCTCCATCATTAACTGCGCTTAAATGCTTTGCTACATCGGCACTCAGCGCTGTAATGTAGTCATCTCCAACCCATACTTCAAAAAAATCACCCAAGATATAAAGTGCATCTACATCTTTATTTAGTATATGCGTATTTAAAAAGTCAAAAAATGCAGCGCTAATGTCGGGGCGGTTTTCGCTTAGGTGTAAATCTGCAATAAAGTAAGTTTGGCGAGTCATAGGTCAGTCTTTTCGATATAAATAAAGCGGGCGTATACACATTGCGTAAATGCCCGCTGATACTCCACATTACGTGGGTAAACTTACTATTAGCTAACAGTAACGCTTTCGATGATCACATCTTCAAGAGGCACGTCTTGGTGAAAACCAGTACTACCTGTTGCTACGCCTTTTATTTTATTTACTACGTCCATGCCTTCTACTACTTCAGCAAAAACACAGTAACCCCAGCCTTGCGATGTTTCGCTGCTGTGGTTTAAAAAGTCATTGTTGTTCACGTTAATGAAAAACTGCGCTGTAGCTGAATGAGGATCAGGCGTACGCGCCATTGCTAAAGTACCTATCTTGTTAGATAGGCCATTATTAGCTTCATTTTTAATTGGGTCGTTAACTTCTTTTTGTTCCATACCTGGTACAAAACCACCGCCTTGAACCATAAAACCATCGATTACACGATGAAAGATAGTGCCGTTGAAAAAATCAGCATTTGCATACTCTAAAAAGTTTTTAACTGTGTTTGGAGCTTCTTGCTCAAACATTTTAATGGTGATGTCACCAAAATTGGTGTGTAGAACAACCATGTGTTTTCCTATATCTGGTTTAAATATTGGCGCTATTTTATCGTAGTTGGCTAAGATTAACAAAGTAGATGTTTGGTTTGTTATAAAGCGCTAGAGCAGGGGCTTTTCAAGTGGTAACATAACTGTTCAAGTAAATAGTCAAGGACTCAAGGTAAATGGTAAATATATACAACACACTCACGCGACAAAAAGAGCAATTTAAACCTATGGTCGAAGGAAAAATCGACATGTATGTGTGTGGTATCACCATTTATGATTACTGCCATATTGGACACGCTCGTACTTTTGTTGGTTTTGACGTTATTGTGCGCTACTTACGTCATATTGGTTACGATTTAAAATATGTACGTAACATTACAGATATCGACGATAAAATAATTAAACGCGCAAATGAAAATGGTGAGTCAATAAACGATTTAACTGTGCGCATGACTAAAGCGATGCATGAAGATTTTGATAGCCTAAATATGCTACGCCCAGATATTGAACCAACAGTTACAAGCCATATGGATGAAATCATCGCTATGGTTAAGCGCTTGATTGAAAAAGGCCATGCCTATGTTGCAGCTGATGGCGATGTTTTGTTTGATGTATCAACGTTTGAGCAATACGGTGCGCTTTCTCAGCAAGATTTAACTATGTTGCAATCAGGTTCTCGCGTAGAAGTGGCTCAAGATAAAGACGATCCACTTGATTTTGTGTTATGGAAAAAAGCCAAAGCAGGTGAGCCATCATGGTCATCACCGTGGGGTGAAGGGCGTCCTGGTTGGCATATTGAATGTTCGGCAATGAGCTCAAAACACTTAGGAGAGCATTTTGATATTCACGGTGGCGGGTCTGATTTACAGTTTCCACATCATGAAAACGAAATTGCCCAGTCGTGCTGTGCAAACAACGGCAAGTATGTAAATACATGGATACATACTGGCATGGTGCAAGTAAATAAAGAAAAAATGTCTAAGTCGTTAGATAACTTTTTTACTGTGCGTGAAGTTTTAAAAGCATACGATGCCGAATCTGTTCGTTACTTTTTAATTTCAGGGCATTACCGCAGCCAATTAAATTACTCGCAAGAGAATTTAGACCAAGCGCGTTCATCACTTGAACGCATTTATACAGCGCTTCGTGATGTCGTACCGGTAGAATGCGATTTAGAAGGCAATGAGTTTGTTGCTAAATTTAGAAAAGCAATGAATGACGACTTTAATACACCAGAAGCACTACCTGTGTTGTTCGAACTTGCTAAAGAATTAAACCGCGTAAAAGAAAGTGACGCAGGTCAAGCTGGCAAGTTAGCGTTTATACTGCGTAGCCTTGGTGAAGTGTTAGGCGTTGCTCAACAAGCACCGGAAGCTTTTTTACAAGGTGGGCAAGATGACGACGAAGTTGCGACAATTGAAGCATTAATTGTAAAACGTAATGAAGCACGTGCTAGTAAGGACTGGGCTGCTGCTGATGAAGCTCGCGATGCACTTAATGCATTAGGTGTAATACTTGAAGATTCAGCTGGTAAAACAACGTGGCGTAAAGCGTAAGCGTTTAAAGTAATTCAGGTCAAACTAAAAAAGGGTTGCCAAATGGCAACCCTTTTTTGATTTTTTAAACAGCTTAGCTGTGATACTTTTCACACGCTTCAAGTGTATTTTCAATTAAGCTTGCGACAGTCATCGGGCCAACGCCACCTGGTACAGGTGTAATAAAATGCGCTTTTTGTTCGGCCACACTGTATTGAACATCACCGACTAATTTACCCGTATCTAAGCGGTTAATGCCCACATCGATAACAATAGCGCCTTCTTTTATCCAATCTCCCGGTATAAATTCAGGTTTACCGACAGCCACAACTAATAAGTCAGCGCGGCGAACATGTGTTTCTAAGTCTTGAGTAAACTTATGACATACAGTGGTAGTACAACCTGCTAATAAAAGCTCTAACGACATTGGACGACCAACAATATTTGACGCGCCAACGACAACTGCATGCATCCCTTTATAACGTACACCCGTTGAATCCAGTAATGTAATAATACCTTTAGGCGTACATGGGCGAAGGGCAGGCATACGCTGTGCTAATCGACCAATGTTATATGGATGAAATCCATCAACATCTTTATGTGGGGTAATACGTTCTAAAATCTTTTCAGCATCAAGACCTTTTGGCAGTGGTAACTGCACTAAAATTCCATCAACTTCGGCATCATTATTTAGCTCGTCAATTAAATCTAAAAGAGTTTGCTCTTGTGTGTCTGCTGGTAAATCAAATGATTTAGAGATAAAACCTACTTCTTCACAGGCTTTACGTTTTGAACCAACATAAACTTGGCTTGCTGGATCAAGTCCTACAAGTACTACTGCAAGTCCTGGTGCACGTAAACCATTTGCTACACGTTCACTTACGCGTTCTGCTACAGCGCTACGTACTTGTTTTGCGATTGCCTTACCATCAATGATGTTTGCCGTCATGGGTGACCTTTAATTGGGGTTAATTAACTAGATACCGATACTCTAAAAACGAATGCATAATAAAATAGGGGTAAAAATGCTAATAAAGAAAAATACGCTCTTTATTTAACTCGTTTTATAATGTGCCTGCTATTTTCGCAGAAAAGCATAGCAGCGCCAAGTTGCTTTTAAGGTATATAACGTTTGAGCTGTTAAATAGTTTAAAATTCAGCCGACTATTGTAATATTTAACCATTGTGCACTAAAAATGAGCACTTGATTGGTTTTCTTAAAAAAACGTTTGACCTAACCCCGTCAAATCACTATTATGCACCCCGTTGTCAACGAGGTCACTCGCTAGCAATAATAAGTTTCGGCGATTAGCGCAGTTTGGTAGCGCACTTGGTTTGGGTCCAAGGGGTCGCAGGTTCAAATCCTGCATCGCCGACCA
>NZ_JASDDB010000002.1:548388-682051 GCF_030407615.1 Pseudoalteromonas sp. APC 3355
GATTAGCGCAGTTTGGTAGCGCACTTGGTTTGGGTCCAAGGGGTCGCAGGTTCAAATCCTGCATCGCCGACCATTTTCTTATACAATAAGAACAATAAGTAAACTCCTCTAAGTTATAAATCTAAATCTGTTAGCCTATAATTCTATTAAATAATTTCTATTTTATTCTATTTAGTCCGTAGTTAGCCTGTTTTTTATTCAGTTAGTCTTTATAGTCCCTTATCTAGTCCAAATAATTGCCCCCTATACTCGACTATCATAAATATTAGGTTATAATGCCGCGTCTATTGTTTAACATAGTGCCCGAAGGGCAAAGCAGCAATGGTGTCTCATGGTAGCGACGGATGCTTTTAAGTGTGAAAAACCGCTTAAACTTTATCAAGACTCATGCAGAACACTTTGTTTGTAAAGGAAGGCGAACAGTCGCCAAAATTGAATATTGAGGTAAATCATGCAAGTTTCTGTTGAGACGACCCAAGGCCTTGAGCGCCGTATAACTATCACCGTTCCTTCAGAGAACGTTGAGACCGAAGTAAAAAAACGCCTACAACAACTGTCAAAAACACAGCGTATAGATGGTTTCCGTGCTGGTAAAGTTCCAGTATCTGTAATTAACAAGCGTTTTGGCCCTGCAGTTCGTCAAGAAGTTGCTGGCGAAGTAATGCAACGTAATTACATTGAAGCAATCGTTTCTGAAAAAATCAACCCAGCTGGCGCGCCTACATTCGCTCCTAAATCACTTGAAGCAGGTAAAGATTTAGAATTCTCAGCAACGTTTGAAGTTTACCCTGAAGTTGAAGTTCAAGGTTTAGATAAAATTACTGTTGAAAAACCAGCAGTAACAGTAACTGACGAAGATTTAGCTAACATGCTAGAAACACTTCGTAAGCAACACGCAGCGTGGGCTGATGTTGATGCAGCTGCTGGCGAAAACGACCGTGTAACAGTTGATTTCGTAGGTACTATCGACGGTGAAGTATTTGAAGGCGGCAAAGCTGAAGACTTCCCATTAGAACTTGGCCAAGGTCGTATGATCCCAGGTTTTGAAGATAACATCGTAGGTAAAAAAGCAGGCGAAGAAGTAGTTGCTGATGTAACTTTCCCTGATGATTACCACGCTGAAAACTTAAAAGGTAAAGCGGCTCAATTCACTATCACAGTGAAAAAAGTTGAAGCGCAAGAATTACCAGAATTAAGCGAAGAGTTTGCAACTAAATTCGGTGTTACCGAAGGCGGCGTAGACGCGCTTAAAGAAGAAGTTAAAAAGAACATGACACGTGAGCTAGACCAAGCGGTTAAAGCAAGCGTTAAAGACCAAGCAATCAAAGGTCTTTTAGCTAACAACGAAATCGAAGTGCCTAAAGCACTTGTTGATCAAGAAGTTGATGCTCTACGTCAGCAAGCTGCTCAACGTTTTGGCGGCGACGCTCAAAACATGCCAGAGCTTCCAGCTGAATTGTTCCACGAGCAAGCTGTAACACGTGTAAAAACTGGCCTTTTATTAGGTGAAGTGATTAAAGCTAACGACATCAAAGTTGATGATGCTAAAGTTGAAGCATTAATCGCAACAGTAGCTTCTGCATACGAAGATCCAACTGAAGTAGTAGAATACTACAAAGGTAATGATCAACTTATGCAGCAAATGCGTAATGTAGCAATGGAAGAGCAAGCTGTTGAAGCTATTTTAGCTAAAGCAGTTGTTACTGATGTTGAAAAAGCATTTGATGACATCATGAATCCACAGCAAGGTGCTTAATAAGTCATTGACTTAAGCTCTCGCTAACGATTAAATGGCTCGTGTTACTCTGTTTATACAGCGTGCCCGGGCCATTTTAGTTTTTGGCTCTAAATTTGCGAAAAACGATAACTATGCTTCCTTATAATAAGGATAAGTATAAGCGCATAAGGAATTAAATAAGTATGAATACTGGTATTACAGATCCCCTAAATGCATTGGTCCCAATGGTTGTTGAACAAACACCAAAAGGCGAGCGCTCGTATGATATTTATTCGAGATTATTAAAAGAGCGTATTATCTTTTTAACAGGTCAAGTTGAAGACAACATGGCAAATCTGATCTTAGCGCAAATGCTATTTTTAGAATCAGAGAACCCTGATAAAGATATCTTTTTATATATCAACTCACCAGGTGGTTCAGTAACTGCGGGTATGGCTATTTACGACACAATGAACTTCATCAAACCAGATGTAAGTACAATATGTGTAGGTCAAGCTGCAAGCATGGGTGCTTTTTTACTTACTGCTGGTGCTAAAGGTAAGCGTTTTTGCCTACCAAACTCACGTGTGATGATTCACCAACCATTAGGTGGTTTCCAAGGTCAAGCATCTGACTTTGAAATACACGCTAAAGAAATTCTGTCTATTAAAGATAAGCTTAACCGCTTAATGGCTGAGCATACAGGCCAACCATTGGATATTATCTCTAAAGACACTGATCGTGATAACTTCATGAGTGCTTCGCAAGCTGTAGATTACGGTTTGGTAGACTCTGTGTTTACAAATCGCGACAAAAAGTAAGCGCTTGGTAAACAGGACTACCTGTTTGCCACTTTGAGTTACTATGCGAAAACCAATAAATTTTGGTATAGTTAAAGCGTATTGAAATAGCCGCCAATAATTTTGGTGGCCAACGTAATAAAATGAGGTAGCTGAATGTCTGACACTCCTACAGACGGCGACAAAAGTAATAAATTGTTATACTGCTCTTTTTGTGGCAAAAGCCAACATGAAGTGCGTAAATTAATTGCAGGCCCTTCAGTATACGTTTGTGATGAATGTGTAGAGTTGTGTAACGATATTATCAGGGAAGAGATCAAAGACATTGCTCCTAAGCATGATACGTCTGACAAACTACCTGTACCAAAAGAAATTCGTAAACACTTAGACGATTATGTTATTGGTCAAGATCATGCTAAAAAAGTATTGTCTGTTGCCGTTTATAACCATTATAAACGCCTACGTAACCAATCGACTAAGCAAGACATTGAATTAAGTAAAAGTAATATTTTGCTTATCGGCCCAACAGGTAGTGGTAAAACATTACTTGCAGAAACATTAGCGCGCCTACTTGACGTGCCGTTTACTATGGCCGATGCCACTACATTAACCGAAGCAGGTTATGTAGGTGAAGATGTTGAAAACATCATTCAAAAGCTTTTACAAAAGTGCGATTACGATGTTGAAAAAGCACAGCGCGGTATTGTCTACATCGATGAAATTGACAAGATTTCTCGTAAATCAGATAATCCTTCAATTACGCGTGACGTATCAGGCGAGGGCGTTCAACAGGCGCTACTTAAACTGATTGAAGGCACCGTTGCTTCTGTTCCACCGCAAGGTGGTCGTAAACATCCACAGCAAGAGTTTTTACAAGTAGATACATCTAAAATCTTGTTTATTTGTGGTGGTGCATTTTCAGGCCTAGATAAAGTAATTGAGCAACGTAGCCATAAAAACACCGGTATCGGTTTTGGCGTTAGCGTGAAAGAGTCTGCGGCGAGTCGTTCTTTAAGTGAAACATTTAAAGATGTAGAGCCAGAAGATTTAGTTAAATATGGCTTAATTCCTGAGTTCATAGGCCGTTTGCCGGTAGTGGCTACGTTAACAGAACTTGATGAAGCAGCTCTTGTACAAATATTGAGTGAACCTAAAAACGCGATTACTAAACAGTTTTCAGTATTGTTTGGTATGGAAGACGTTGAACTTGAGTTTCGCGATGATGCCTTAGCTGCAATTGCCCACAAAGCAATGGAGCGTAAAACAGGCGCACGTGGTCTTCGTTCAATTGTTGAAGGTGTATTACTTGATACTATGTACGAACTTCCTTCAATGGATGATGTAAGCAAAGTGGTTATTGATGAAACCGTTATTAAAGGTGAGTCAGATCCAATCTTGATTTATGAAAATAATAAACAAGATAAAGCTGCATCAGAATAGTTTTTAAGCTATTTGAATGGAAAAAGGAGCCTTAGGCTCCTTTTTTTATAATTAATTTAATCGAGTTAGGGAAAATTGTTGAACTTTAATTAGGTTATCCCCATATACTTGAGTAATCTTTAAAATAAATGAAGTGCGAAGAGAAACTATAATGACGCTTGAGAGAACCGACCGAGTCGAAATCCCAGTCCTTGCACTGCGCGATGTTGTGGTATACCCGCACATGGTGATCCCGCTTTTTGTTGGCCGTGAAAAATCAATAAAATGCCTAGAAGCGGCAATGGACAAAGACAAACAAATTTTCTTGGTTGCACAAAAAGATGCAACTGTAGATGAACCAGAGCAAGATGATATTTATCGTATCGGTACTATTGCCACTGTACTTCAGTTATTAAAATTACCAGACGGTACAGTTAAAGTTTTAGTGGAAGGTACACAGCGCGCACAAATTGAAGAGTTTGTAGATAACGATGACTTTTTTGTCGCTAATGCTCAATTTATTGAATCTGATTCTGTAGATGAACAAGAGCAAGATATTTTTATCCGAAGCGCAATTAGCCAGTTTGAAGGCTATGTAAAGCTAAATAAAAAAATTCCACCTGAAGTACTAACTTCAGTTTCAGGTATCGATGAGCCAGCACGCCTTGCCGACACAATGGCAGCGCATATGCCGCTTAAAGTACCTGAAAAACAAAAAGTGCTCGAAATTTCAAGTGTCACAGAACGTCTTGAATATTTAATGGCACTAATGGAAGGCGAAATAGACTTATTGCAAGTTGAGAAGAAAATTCGTACCCGCGTTAAAAAGCAGATGGAAAAATCTCAGCGCGAGTACTACCTAAATGAGCAAATGAAAGCCATTCAAAAAGAACTTGGTGAGCTTGATGATGTGCCTGATGAATTTGAAGCGCTTAAAAAGCGTATTGAAGATTCTGGCATGCCTGATGAAGCTAAAGAAAAGGCAACTACAGAGCTCAATAAGCTTAAAATGATGTCGCCAATGTCTGCAGAAGCAACTGTAGTGCGTTCATACATAGATACATTAATTAATGTGCCATGGAAAAAACGCTCTAAAGTGAAAAAAGACTTAGCAGGCGCACAAAAAATTCTTGATAGCGATCATCACGGCTTAGATAAAGTAAAAGAACGCATTATTGAGTACCTCGCAGTACAACAGCGTACTAATAAGCTCAAAGGGCCAATTTTATGTTTAGTTGGACCACCAGGTGTTGGTAAAACATCACTAGGGCAATCTATTGCACGTTCTACTGGTCGTAAGTATGTTCGTATGGCACTTGGCGGCGTACGTGATGAAGCTGAGATTCGTGGTCATCGTCGTACATACATTGGTTCAATGCCAGGTAAGCTAATTCAAAACATGACAAAAGTGGGCGTTAAAAACCCATTATTCTTATTAGATGAAATCGATAAAATGTCATCAGATATGCGCGGCGATCCAGCATCAGCATTGTTAGAGGTGCTTGATCCGGAGCAAAACAGTCATTTTGCCGATCACTATCTTGAAGTCGATTACGATTTATCTGACGTTATGTTTGTAGCAACATCAAACAGCTTTAACATTCCTGGTCCATTATTGGACCGTATGGAAGTTATTCGCTTGTCGGGTTACACCGAAGATGAAAAGCTAAACATTGCAAAAGAGCACTTAATTACTAAACAAGTTAAACGTAACGGCTTAAAAGAGTCTGAAATAGTTATCGAAGACAGCGCAATTATTGGCATTATTCGTTATTACACACGTGAAGCGGGTGTACGTAACTTAGAGCGCGAAATTTCGAAACTATGTCGTAAAGCAGTTAAAAATATCTTACTTGAAAAAGACACTAAAATAGTGACCATCAATCAAGATAACCTAGAAGACTTTTTAGGTGTGCAGCGCTTTGATTATGGCAAAGCTGAAGATGGCGACCGTATTGGTCAAGTTACAGGCTTAGCATGGACAGAAGTTGGCGGTGATTTGCTAACAATTGAATGTGCGGCAGTGCCAGGTAAAGGCAAGTTAAGTTACACCGGTTCTCTTGGCGATGTAATGCAAGAGTCGATTCAAGCGGCAATGACGGTTGTGCGTAATCGAGCAGATACTTTCCGTATTAACAGCGACTTTTACGAAAAACGTGATATTCACGTACACGTACCTGAGGGCGCAACACCAAAAGATGGTCCTAGTGCGGGCGCAGCAATGGTAACGGGTCTTGTATCTAGCTTAACGGGTAATCCTGTACGAGCAGATGTTGCTATGACTGGTGAAATTACGCTACGCGGTGAAGTACTTCCGATTGGTGGCTTAAAAGAGAAGTTATTAGCGGCGCATCGTGGTGGAATTAAAACAGTGATCATTCCAAAAATTAACGAACGTGACTTAAAAGAGATACCAGACAACGTGCTGGCAGGTCTTGATATTCACCCAGTTACTTGGATTGACGAGGTGTTAAAGCTTGCTTTAGTGCATCCTGTTGAGAGTTTTTCGGTCGAAACACCTAAAAACCAAGAAAAAACATAAAAAAAGTGCTTTTTAGGGCTTTTCAAATCTAAACGGTATGATAAGTTAAGCACTGGTTTTCAAGCCTAGCCCTTACGGGGCCTAGGCTTAAGAAAAATATAATCATGTGGGCATTAAAAGTTTGCTCTAAAATTTTCAAAAAAGTGATGTTAGTTTAAAAAACCATCGCTCTTGATAATAACAATGAAAGAGGATGATATTGTGAATAAATCTCAATTAATCGATCAAATCGCAGCTGATGCTGACATTTCTAAAGCGGCTGCAGGTCGTGCACTAGATTCATTCATCGAATCTGTATCTGGCGCGCTAAAAGATGGCGACTCAGTTGCACTTGTAGGTTTTGGTACTTTCTCAGTACGTGAACGTGCTGCACGTTCAGGCCGTAACCCGCAAACTGGTGAAACTATCCAAATTGCTGCTGCAACTATTCCAGCTTTCAAAGCCGGTAAAGCGCTTAAAGACGCAGTAAACTAATCACTGTTTTAAACACATTAGTTATGGCGAGTGTAAAGTTACTGATTCACCACAACAGATGAGTTAAGTAACTTTTCCGCCAGTTACTTCAAGTGAAAAAGCGTATCTGGTAAGATACGCTTTTTTTACATGTGACAAGGTAAAATACCTTGATCAAAAAGAGATAAACAAATGCTTGAGAAAATCAGAGAAGGTTCGCAAGGACCTGTAGCCAAAATAATTTTAGGCGCGGTGATTTTATCTTTTGCCTTAGCAGGGATCGGTAGTTACTTAGGTCAAACCACAGAACAACCCGTTGCTGAAGTAAATGGAATTAAAATTAGTCAAACCGATTTTAACCGTGCTTACCAAAATGAACGTAGCCGTTTAGAGCAGCAATTTGGTGAATACTTTACACAAATTGCAGCTGATCCAAATTACATGGCACAAATTCGTCAAGGTGTAGTTGACCGCTTAGTACAACAAGAATTGCAATCACAGCTAGCGGCTGATTTAGGCCTTCGCGTAAGCGACGAAAGTGTACGTAAAACAATTTTAGAATTACCGTACTTTCAAATTGGTGAAAAGTTTAATAACGACCGTTACCTACAAGTAATTCGTCAAATGAATTTTCAACCAGATGCTTTTCGTGAATATTTACGTAAAGATATGACACGCAGCCAGGTAGTATCTGCTGTTGCAGGCACAGACTTTGCCCTAGAGAGCGAGCTGAAAAGCGCAATTGCTCTTCAGCAGCAAACTCGTAGTATTGATTACGTAGTTGTAAACAAAGAGGCACTTGCGGCGAATGTTGAAGTATCAGCTCAAGAAGTATCTGATTACTACGACCTAAACGCATCTCAATTTTTATCTCCAGAGCTTATCTCAGTAAGTTACATTGAGCTTAAAGCAGCAGATATCAATGTTGAATCGGTAACCGAGGATGACGTTAAAGCGTATTATGAGCAAAACAAAGCACAATACGTTGAGCCAGAAAAGCGTCGCGTATCACATATCTTAATTGATAACAGTGAAGACGATGATGCAGCAAAAGAAAAAGCCAATGCTCTTCATGCACAGCTAGAGCAAGGTGCAGACTTTGCTGAGTTAGCACAATCATCGTCTGACGATATCGTTAGTGGTGAAATGGGCGGCGATCTTGAGTGGATTGAGCGTGACGTAATGGACCCTGCATTTGAAGACGCGGCTTTCGCGCTTGAAAATAAAGGTGATATTTCTGACGTTGTTACTTCTGAGTTTGGTTATCACATAATTAAACTTACTGACATTCAACCACAACAAGTTAAAGCGTATGACGATGTTAAAGCTGACTTACGTGCTGAATTAGAACAAGCTGAAAAAATTGATGCATTTTACGAAAAGCAAACTGAAATGGGTGCACTTGCATTTGAAATTTCAGACCGCTTAGATGATGCTGCAGAAGTTGCTGAAGTGGAAGTTAAATCTACACCTCTTTTAGCACTTAATGCTCTACCAGAGCCGTTAAACAGCCCTGCAGTTGTTACAGCATTAACATCAGTTGATTTACTTGAAGATAAAGTAAATTCTGAAGTTATTGAGCTGGGCGATGAGCATGCAATCATTGTTCGTATTAACGAGCACAAAGCTGCTGCTACTAAGCCGTTAGACGAAGTAAGCGAGGAAATTAAAGCGCGTTTAGTTAATGAAAAATCATCTGAGCTTGCTAAAGAAAAGGCACGTAGCTTATTTGCAGAAGTACAAGCAGGTAAGAGCCTAAACGATGTTGCTAACGAGCAAAGCTTAACACTTCGCCAAGAAGCTAAGTTAACACGTCAAAGCTATACTGTTTCACCTGCTATTGTGACTCAAGCTTTTAAAATGGCTCACCCAGCGGATTCTGCGGTAGTCGATCTCGTTAATTTAAATAATGGTGATGCAGCAATTGTTGCGCTTAAGTCGGTAACAGATGCACAAGTTGCAGCTAATATTGACCCTCAAGCAAAACAAAGCATTACTATGGCGCAAGCTAATAAAAACTACATGGTATTTATTGAAGCGCTTAAAGCCAATGCTGAGCTTAACTTACCAACGGCTACACAAACTGTTGAGTAATTAATTTTAGCTCATAAAGAAAGGCGCTTTTAAAGCGCCTTTTTTATTGTCTTTTAATTACCTCTGGCAATAAACTCAATCCGATTGCCGCTAGGCTCTCTTATCATCATATGTTGTGTTGGGCCGCTACCTAAGTTTTCGGGTGCAAACTCTATAATAATATTATTTTGCATTTTTAAGCGTTCATGTAGCTCGCTTAACTTTTTGATACTTTCAACACTGAGTGCTAAATGGTGTAAGCCCACATTTTCTGCACGATTAAACTCCACACGTTTTGCATCGTTTTTCACGCGCCATAATGTAATGGTTATTTTATTGTTTGATAAAAAATAAGCAGGATAGGCTGGGTCATTCCCTAGCGTTTTAAAGCCAAGTACATCAGTAAAAAATGCTTTGGATGCATCTAAGTTTGATACGGTTAAACCTAAATGATCAACGCCACCAACCCAATTTGTATCAGCAATAGCTGAGGCAGATAGAAGGAGTAATGAGGAAAGGCTAAGTAGTAACTTTTGTTTAAGCATGAGATCTCTTGTTAATTAAATACAATTAACAAGAAGACCTAGTTAAATACGGTTATCTTACAAAAAGTTAGGTATTTATAATCTGCTTTAGCAGCTTAATAAACGCTGCGTTACTTTTGATTGAGGGTTTTGAAAAACATCTTCAGTAGGACCGTATTCAACCACTTCACCTTTATCAAGTACAACTACAAAATCACTAATGTGACGTACTAAACTTAAATGATGAGTGATCATCACATACGTAAGGCCTGTATCGCGCTGCAGCTTAAGTAACAAGTTTACTATTTGCGCCCGTATAGAGGGATCTAAAGACGAAACAGCTTCATCAAGTACAATCACCTTAGGATCTAAAATTAATGCACGAGAAAACGCTACACGCTGTAACTGCCCTACGCTAAACATATGCGGGTAGTAGTGTTTATGATCGATTAACAAACCCACCTTAGAAAGCGTTGCATCAATCTTTTCAGTGCGTTCACTAGCATCAAGCTCAGTATTATATTGCAGGCAATCATCAAGCATTTCGCCAATGGTTAAGCCCGGGTTGAGCGATGCAGCTGAATCTTGAAAAATCATACGAATATGGCGACATTGATTATCGCGTACGCCATTATCTTCGATAATATTATTCTCGAGCAAAATTTGCCCGCTATCAGCGCTATCAGCTCCTGAAAGTAGTTTTGCCAACGTACTTTTACCTGCGCCTGTTTCGCCAATTATGGCAATGCTTTCACCTTTACCTACGCAAAATGAAATGTTTTTAAGGACTTCAAACTTTTTACGTGAAAAAAGCCCAGCTCGCACATTAAAGGTTTTACAAAGCGCTTGTACTTTTAACAGTGGTTGCATTACTTCATGTCCTTAATTAACGGGAAGTGACACGCATAACTATGCCCATGATGCTTAGTTAGGGCTGGTGTAACCACACAGGCTTTTTGCGCTTGTGGGCAACGCGGCCCAAGGCGACAGCCAATAGGCAAATGTTGCAAAGTAGGGATAGTCCCTTTAAGCGCATAAAAAGGTTCTTTATGTGCTAAGCCTTGCTCGTAGTCTGGCAAGCTTTTTAGTAATGCTTGTGTGTATGGATGGCGAGGCTGTTTAAATATTTCATGGGTTGGGCCTGCTTCAACCATTTGCCCGCAATATAAAACATGAATGCCATGCGACCAATGTGCAATCTCTTCAAGTTCATGAGAGATCATCAAAATAGACATATTTTTAAGTTGGTTTAAGCTTTTTAGTAATCTAAATACTTGTGCGCGAGTTGTGCTTTCAAGTGCTGTAGTTGGCTCATCAGCGATTAATAGCTTAGGCGTGCGAGCAATGGCCATCGCAATCATTACTTTTTGACATACGCCTTCTGAGAGCTCATGAGGGTAACTACTTAGTACTGCTTCGTGGTTTTTAATGCCCACTTTATGAATAAGCGCTTTTACTCTGTCTTTTCTCTCGCGGTTGCGCTTTAAAAAGAAACCTTTAGTTGCGACCTCTGGGAGTGTTTCGGCAATTTGGTCAAATATTTTAGCGGTTGGGTCAAGGCAGCGACTTGGATCTTGATAGATCATCGCTATATCTTGGCTTACTATTTTACGGCGTTTCTCTGGGCTTAAACGCATTAAGTCTACGCCGCGCCAATGAATACGGTCGGCAGTAATATCCCAGCGTTCGTTCAATACACCAATAATCGCTTTTGCTATTAGGCTTTTACCAGAGCCAGACTCGCCTACAAGCGCATGTACTTCGCCTTCTTTTAAGCTAAAGCTTACTCTGTCTACGGCTCTAATTACAGTTTCAGAGGTACGTAGTTCAATAGTTAAGTTACGAACATCGAGTAATTGCATTTAATCAGCCTTACGTGCTTTTAGCACTTGTCGCAGGCCATCGCCTACTAAATTAGTAGATAACACGGCTAAAAATAACAGTACACCAGGTAGCGCTACAGTCCACGGCGCTAAATAAATAAGGCCCAGATTTTCGGCTAATATTGCGCCCCATTCGGTCGTTGGTGGTTGAGCCCCTAATTTTAAAAATCCCAGTGCTGAAATATCTAATATCGCAGTAGAAAGCGCCATCGTGAATATAACCACAATATGCTCATAAATATTAGGGAAAATACCGCGCGATATTATATGCCAATTAGATGCGCCATCGAGTCTAAACGCAGTAATGTAATCTTTACTTAATTCATCAACAATTAGGTTGCGCACCGAGTGAATAAATTGCGGTAGTAACGCTAAAATAATTGCCCATACGGTATTCATTAAACCAGGGCCGAGTATGGCGATTATTATTATGGCCAATAACAAAGAAGGAATAGAAAGTGTTATATCAAGTAAATGATTTAAAAAGCTTGAACGCAACCCTTTACTAATCCCTGCAAAAGTCCCCACTAATACACCAAACAGGGTCGTGATTAGGGCAGCTACAACTGAAAGTCCAAACGTATATGTTGCACCATTCATTAAGCGCGAGAGTACATCACGGCCTAAATCATCGGTGCCTAAAATAAAGCGTACATCGCCCATTTCTCGCCATGAGGGCGGTATGAGTAGTGCATCACTATGCTGTTGGTTTACGCCATAGGGCGCTAAAAAAGGAGCGGTGGCGGCCAATAATGCAAACGCCATAAATATCCATAAACCAACCAAAGCTGGGTGATTGTTTTTAAATTTGCGCCAAAATCGCGCAAGTGGCGATTTATTCGACTCTTCAGAAAATAAATTAAACTTTGCCATGGGCCTGATTCCGCGAGAGTGGATCGAATAAAGTGTAAGTAAGCTCAGCTGTAATAGAGGCTAAAATAACAAATAAAGACACCGCCATTAATCCGCCTTGAATTGCAGGAAAGTCGCGCTGATAAATACTGTCGATTAACCATCGGCCAATACCCGGCCAAGAAAAAATAACTTCAGTAATCATCGCAAGCGTTATCAAGGTACTAAATTGCAAACCTATTTGTTTTATAACCGGTAATAATGCATTACGAAGCGCATGGTGCATGATAAGTTGACGACGGTTAAGGCCTTTTGCCCTAGCTGTTTTAATAAAGTTTTGATCCATTACTTTAAGCATAGACTCGCGAGTAAAGCGCACTAATACTGTGGTTGGATACATGGCCAGTACAATAGTAGGGAGTGTTAAATGGCGCAGCGCATCAACAAAGGCCATTCCTTTATATGGAAACCCAGCTAGAGCAATATCAATTAATATAAACCCTGTACTGGCGGGTATTTCGTAAAGGAGGCCCATTCTGCCCGACATAGGAAACCAGCCAAGCTTTAATGAAAAAACCATTATTAACAACAATGCGAGCCAAAACACAGGCATTGAATAACCTACCATAGTGACAGAGTTTATAAGTTTATCGGGCCAGCGTTTATGATAGCCAGAGCCTAAAATGCCAGTAGGTACACCAATAACAACCGATACAATTAATGCATATACGCTTAGCTCTAAAGTAGCCGGTAGTAAGTCAATAATATGACTAAACACGCTGTTACCAGAGGCAAACGAAAGCCCCCAATCGCCTTGAAATATTCTCCCTAAAAAGGCAATGTATTGCATAAAGTAATTGCTGTTGTATAAATATTTATCTTCAAGCTCACTATGCTGTGCAAAGTTACCACTTGGTATGCCACTTAAATTACTTAGCGGATCACCGGGAAATAAATACGCCAGTGAAAACGTAAATACGCTGAGCATTAGTATCATAAAAAAGAACAAGCCAAGGCGACGTAAAATATAATCTAAGATCATTATTTTTTCCTCGCATTAGCAAGCGAAATAGCACCAAACGGGCCAAGTGTTATGCCTTCCACATCAGCGCTACTTGCTTGAAAGCGCAAGCCATGAGCAATAGGTAATAACGGCAACTCTTTAATAATTAAGCTTTGTGCGTCTTCGTAGTATTTTTTACGTTTGTTTAAATCAGTGGTGTCTAGTGCTTTAGTAAGCAATAAATCAAATTGGGGATTACACCAGTTTGCAGGGTTTTTACCACTAAAAGTAGCGGTGCAACTCAGCAGCGGGCTAAAAAAGTTATCAGGGTCGGGTGTATCTGCGGCCCAACCAAGTAATACACTGTCGTGTCGATGTTCGCCAATACGTTGAATAAACGTATTCCACTCATATTCTACAATACTGACGTTAACGCCTACTTTGCGTAAATCACTTTGCATAAGCTCAGCCATTTTACGTGCGTTGGGATTATAAATACGACTCACAGGCATAGCCCATATCGTCATATCAAAGCCATTAGGCAACCCTGCTTCAATAAGTAACTTTTTAGCAAGTTCTGGATCAAACGTAGGTATATCTTCTTGTGGCTCAAATGCCCAAGAGGTTGGTGGCAAAATAGATTGTGCGCGAGTACCGTTACCGTAATAAACCGCCTGCATTATTTTATCTACATCTATTGCGTGGGCAAGCGCTTGGCGTACGCGTAAGTCGTCAAACGGGGCACGCTCTGTATTAAATGCCCAATAACCTATGTTTAAGTTTGTTTCTTTTTCGACGTTTATATCATCACGTTGCGCTAAAATGCTCAATTGTGCACTACTTGGATGAGCCGTTACATCGCACTCTTTAGTCAGCATTTTTGCTATGCGCGTAGTGCCGTTAGGGGTTATATCGTAAACCAATTGCTCAAGTGCAACGTCATGCTTCCAATAAAGTGGGTTACGGTAAAAGCGCACAAGATGATCTCGACGGTATTCTTTATAAATATACGGGCCGGTGCCAATAGGGTACTGATCAAATAAGTTTTTTTGATTATTTTTCTTAAGTTTCATGGCGTATTCTTCTGAAAGCACCACGGCAAAGTCGGTGGCCATATTAGCTAAAAAACTACTTTCAGGATTAAATAATTCAAAACGCACTTGGTAGTCAGACACGCGCACAATTTTGCGAATAAGTTGATCAATTCCTACACTTTGAAAATAAGGGTAATCGGCATCGCCCACAAAGTGATATGGATTATATACATCGAATAATCGGCTAAAGGTGAATATAACGTCGTCGGCGTTAAAGTCCCGCGATGGGGTAAAATAAGAAGTTGTATGAAACTTTACATCTTTACGCAAGGTAAAGGTAACCGATTTACCATCTTTGCTAATTTTCCAATCGGTCGCCAGCTCACTTTGAAACTCTGCCGTAACAGGGTCAATGCTAATTAAGCGGTCGTATAATTGGTTAGCAATTATATCAATAGTTGAACCGGTGGTCGTGACTTGCGGATTAAACGACACAGGGTTAGCTTCAGCGCAATAAACTAAGCCTTGGTTTTTTTCTTCTATGATTTCTTCTTTGCTATCAAGGCAACCAACTAAAGTGGTGGTAAGCAAAACAAGTAATAATTTATGCACCCGCATAACCCCTGACTATTGTTGATCCAACAAGTTGTATTTTTTAAGATAACCACGTAATTGATGATACGTTAAACCAAGTACTTCTGCAGTTTTCTTTTGATTAAATTGGCTATGTTCGAGTGCTTTATTAATCATGTTTATTTCAAAGTCGTTTGAACGCTCTTTTAAGCTGCACGGAAATTGAATATTAACGGCTGAATCATTGCTTGTTTGAGTAATCGGCGGCGCAACAACAATAGGCTCTGCATTAACAGTTTGAGCTGCTACATGTGCTTTAATACGCGCTTTTGGTCTAAATGGGCTATCGAATGGGTCTAAAATAATCTGGTGAACGGGAATATGTTCACTACCGTGGCGATACAAACTGCGTTCAACCACATTTTTAAGTTCACGAATATTACCAGGCCAATCATAACTAAGCAGTGTTTCTGTTGCGCTTCGGGTAAAACCGCTAAACAGTTCCCACTCTAAATCGCGCGCCATATTCATCGCAAACTGCTCAGCAAGAAGCATAATATCGTCTTGGCGTTCGCGCAGTGGTGGCAGGGTAATTACATCAAAGGCAAGGCGATCGAGTAAATCACTTCTAAATTCACCTTGCTCGGCCAAATAAGGAAGATCTTCGTTTGTCGCACACACTAAGCGGGTATCTACTTTTACAGTTTGTTTGCCGCCAACACGTTCAAACTCACCGTATTCTATAACGCGCAGCAGTTTTTCTTGTACCATAGCTGAGGTATTAGCTAATTCATCTAAAAACAGTGTGCCGCTGTTAGCGCGTTCAAAACGACCTTCGTGACGTTTACTTGCCCCCGTAAAAGCGCCGCTTTCGTGGCCAAATAACTCACTTTCGAGTAGGTTTTCGTTAAGCGCTGCACAGTTAAGCTTTACATAGTTTTGATCCCAGCGTTTTGATAAAAAGTGTAAGCGTGCTGCTATTAGCTCTTTACCTGTGCCGCGTTCACCAATAATAAGTACCGGTTTATCTAAATTAGCCAGTTGCGATACCTGATCTAATACAGACAGAAAGCTATCTGATTGGCCGAGTAAATTATCCTGTTGGCGATATTGGCTCATATTTCCTAACTCTTGGTCATTTTTACTAACAGTTAGTGTATTTCATAATTAGGGATAACTAAAGAAATTTGTATATTTAGTTTAACGTAATGAAAATAAAGTGTATTTTATCTTTTAAAAAGTTGGCAAGCATATTGATACTAGTTATAGCAGACTAACTAAGTTTTAATTACAGAGGTAAATGTTATGGGAATTTTTTCACGTTTTGCAGATATTGTTAATTCTAATATCAACGCCATTTTAGATAAAGCAGAAGACCCAGAAAAAATGGTTCGTCTGATTATTCAAGAAATGGAAGATACGCTTGTTGAAGTACGTTCTACATCAGCTAAAACATTGGCTGAGAAAAAAGAAATTGTACGCCGCTTAGATACACTTAAAGCGCAGGTAAGCGATTGGCAAGATAAAGCCGAACTGGCTTTAAGTAAAGACCGCGACGATTTAGCGCGTTCAGCCTTACTTGAAAAGCAAAAGTCGGCAGATGCCGTTGCTTCAGTCGCTAGTGAACTTGAACATGTAGAGTCTCATATTGAGAAATTACAGCAAGAAGTAACGACACTACAAGAAAAGCTAGCAGATGCGAAATCTCGTCAAAAGGCAATTATACTTCGCCAACGTTCGGCTGAGTCGCGCCTTGAAGTGAAAAAGACACTTGATAGCTCAAAAGTAGAAGACGCACTTAATCGCTTTGAACGTTACGAAACTAAAATTGATGGACTAGAATCTCAAATTGAGTCTTACGATTTAGGTAAAAAGACGTTAGCGGACGAGATTGCTAATCTACAAAAAAATGAAAAGATAGATGATGAGCTAGCCGAACTTAAAAAGAAGCTAGCTGATAAATAATTTATAAAGGGGCACTTAAAGTGCCCCACTGCTTAAAAACATCAAAACGGATTGTCAGGAGAGAATTATGTTTGATTCAGATGTAATAATTGTTCCATTTGTTATGTTTATGATTTTTGTTGCCCCGCTGTGGCTAATTTTGCACTACCGTAGCAAAAAACAAGTAAGCCAAGGTTTAAGTGAACACGAACATCGCCAGTTACTTGAGCTTGCACATAAAGCCGAAAAAATGGCAGACAGGGTTGAAACACTTGAAGCATTGCTTGATCAAGAGTCACCACAATGGAGACGCAAAGTATGAGTGCCAAACGCGAATTATTAAGAGACCCACAACGCGGTAAAATAGCCGGTGTATGTGCGGGATTAAGTGACTACTTTAATATGGAGTTATGGTTAGTTCGCATTATATTTGTTAGTGCGGTACTGCTAACGGGTGGCCCATTATTTGTGGTAGCGTATATTGCAGCCTGGTTCATTTTAGATAAAAAAGAGCCCGCAACAGTGCAAACTAACAGCTCAACTAAACATGACGATCCGCTAGAAGTAAAATTTAAAGTATGGCAAAAAGGCGAGCCGCCGCGCCGCGCATTGCAAGATTTAAAAGAGCGTTTAACGCGTGTAGATACTCGCCTTCAAGATATGGAGCGCCATGTAACTTCAAGCGAGTTTACGGTGAGCCGTGAAATTAACAAACTTTAAAGGATTTAATAGCACCTTATTTGCAGCGTGATAAATTACGGCAAATTAGGTGCAAGACACTTTATGAGCCAATCATTTGCAAAAAAGACCTTTAAAAGCATTAAAGGCAAAGCACAAAAAGCCCTTCATCGCAGTTTAGACCAACACGTAAAGCTTGCCGTAACTGGCCTAAGTGGTAGTGGTAAAACTGCCTTTATTACCGCGCTTGTTAAACACTTAACAACCCAAGCGGGCGATAAAAACTTACCTTTTTTTGATGTAATGCGCGAGCACCGCCATGTGGCCACTAAAGTTGTGCCGCAAGAGGCGTTAAAAGTCCCTACGTTTAATTATACCCGCGCGCTAAATTCATTATTACCAAGCGATGGGGTGCCTACATGGCCTGCATCTACCGAGCGTATTAATACGCTACGCTTGGCAATAAAGTATCAAAGTAATGCAGGGCTGCGTGGGCACTTTTCGCCGCAATCAACGCTTTATTTAGATATAATTGACTACCCGGGTGAATGGCTCCTTGATTTACCTATGCTTGAGCAAAGTTATGCTCAATGGTGCGAGCAACAATATCCGTTATTAACTCAGCCTTCGCGCGTAAACACATCAAGTGATTTTTTAATGGCCGTTGAGCAACTTGACTTAAACGCTCCCGTTGATGAAAACGCACTTGCTCATATTGCTCAGCTTTATCAGAGCATGTTAGTCGGGCTTAAAAAAGACACCAAACTTGCCATGTTACAACCTGGGCGCATGCTTATGCCAGGTGATTTACAAGGCGCGCCATTGTTATTGTTTTTTCCGGTATCGGGTGAAATAAATAGTGACGATGTTGTTGCGGGTTCTAATTTAGCGCATTTAATTAAGCGTTTTAACGCCTATATAAAAGAAGTCGTAAAACCATTTTATAATGAGCATTTTAGGCACTTTGATCGCCAAATCGTACTTGTAGATGTACTTAGTGCGTTAAACGAAGGGCACGAAACACTCCAAGAGCAAAGCAGTGTAATAAACCAATTACTCGCACACTTTAATTACGGTGAGTCGGGCTTTTTTAAACGTTTATTTAAGCCCAACATAGACAAAATATTATTTGCAGCTAATAAATCAGATCACATAAGTGCAAAACACCATAAAGATTTAGCACTACTACTTGATTCGCTCGTGCATGAGCAAAGTAATCATTTAAAGTTTGATGGTGTAAAAATAGAAACCATGGCCATGTCGTCAATTACAGCAACGCAGCCGCGCCAAATTACCGACAAAGGCCAAACGCTTGACTGCATTTACGGTAAACCATTACACGAGCCTGATTGGCTTACGTATTTACCGCCGCAACCTCCCTCGCGGATGCTTAATAAAAATGAGTGGCCAGCACAGGGATTTGAGTTTTTATCGTTCTCTCCAATGCCGAGCCCCGATAAACAACTAAAACATATTCGATTAGATCATGTCATGCAGTACCTGCTAGGAGACAAATTAACATGAGTGAGTCAAACCAACCATTTCAAGCAGGGCGTCGTATAGATACGCAAAGCATTGAGCAAAACGAACCCGTTTTAGCACCTGCAAAAATTATTCAGCACGGACAAAGTGATTACGAAGAACTTGAAGATGAAGCACTAGAACCAGAAATAGATCTGGAGCCTGTATATAAAAAGTCAAAGTGGCAAACACTTAAAGGTGTTTTTGCTATTAGTTTTATAGTGCTGGTGCTTTTAGAGTTTGCATACTCGTTAGTATTTGCTTTCGAGCAGTCAATTATTTTAGGCAGTGTTTATTTAACCGCGGTTGTAAGTGGTGTACTGCTAATAGGGCGCTTATTGTGGCGAGAGTACCGAATGCTGCGCAGTTTAAAGCGTAACCAACTGCACCGAGTTGAAGCCGACAGGCTTTTAAACAGCGAGCAAGTAGGCGGTGCGTTACCTTGGCTCGAAAAGCTTAATAAACACCAAGAGCTTGATAACTTTGAAACCTTTAAAAACCAAGTAGCGACGCATCACAGCGACAAAGAAATAATGACGCTGTACGCCAACAGTTTATTAATAACCCAAGACACCAAAGCTAAAAAGCTTATAAATCGGTTTGCGACTGAATCCGCACTGCTAGTTGCCCTAAGCCCACTTGCGCTGGTGGATATGATGGCTGTGCTTTGGCGTGGTACTAAGTTAATAGAACAAATTGGTAAAATTTACGGCATTGGTTTTGGCTACGCGAGCCGTATAAAGTTATACCGCATGTTGATAAAACAAGTAATGTTTGTTGGCAGTGCAGAGCTTGTATCTGACCTTGCTGCAACTGCACTAAGTGCTGAGCTTTTAGGTAAGCTTTCGGGGCGGGCAGCGCAAGGGGTTAGCGCCGGTATTTTTACAGCGCGTATTGGTTACAAAGCAATGGAGCTTAGTCGCCCATTACCACGGCTTGAAAACAAACGCAGCTTACTAAAAGGCACTGTGCAAAGCATCGCAGGTAAAATTATGAGCCGTAAAAAGGCGGAACCAACACAATAAAATACGAGGGCGTGTTGATCTTTGATGGTTGAATTTACAGCAGTGTGTTTGGTATTTAGGCAAGGCAGAGCCTATGAAGTGTGGTTCTTCCCCATAAATAGGCGATAACGCAGCATAAATGCCAAACATGCGCTGCCCGTTGGGTTCTTTCTAGGGACGATTAACTCTTTGTTGCCTACATGGATGTAGGTAAGGGGCGTGAGCAGGACGCGGAAGCTTTGCTCGGTTTTTACTTATTCTTACATGGATGTAAGCCATTAGAATAACGCAGGAGCAGTTATCGAGCCCACTAGGTTACAAACCTCGCGCCGCGATTTAATCGCCCCTAGTTTGAACAAATTTCAATCCGCAAAGGTCAACACGCCCTGGTGGCAATATTTGTGTACAAACGTGCGCTGCACGGTTTTTACACAAATAGCCATCTGAGCATCCGGCATGCTTGCTGTTTGTAAGTGCATACGTTTTGATTGTTGAATCGCAAAAACATAATAATCAAAAAATGAGCCTACAATGAGCAAGCATCATATAAACACCCAGTGTATTCACGGACCACAAAAAGCAAACGACCCGCACGGCGCACTCACTTCTCCTTTGTATCAAACCTCTACCTTTCATTTTGAAAATGCCGCACAAGGTGCTGCGCGTTTTGCAGGCGACGAACCTGGCTATATTTATACGCGTTTAGGAAACCCCACAACTACAGAGCTTGAGCAAAAAGTTGCTCAACTAGAGAGCTGTGAAGCAGCAGCTGCAACCGCAACAGGTATGGGGGCTGTATCGGCCTCAGTACTGAGCTTTTTATCGCAAGGAGATCACCTTGTTGCCTCAAGTGCTTTATATGGTTGTACCTTTGCGTTTTTCTCGCATATGTTGCCGCGCTGGGGAATCGAAGTCACTTTTGTTGATATGACCAACGAGGACGAACTACGCGCTGCCATCAAACCTAATTCAAAAATGATATTTGTAGAAACGCCAATCAACCCCACTATGGCGGTTATTGATTTGGCACTGATTGGCGCAGTTGCTAAAGAACACAATTTAATTAGTGTGGTCGACAACACCTTTTTAACGCCGCTACTGCAATCGCCTAAAAAATACGGCATCGACATTATAATGCACAGTGCGACCAAGTACTTAAACGGCCACGGAGACGTAGTAGCGGGTATTGTATGTGGATCGCTTGAGCACATAAAACACATTAAAATGACCGTATTAAAAGACATTGGTGCAACCATAAGCCCACACGATGCATGGCTAATTAATCGAGGCTTAAAAACACTCGCTATTAGAATAGAACGCCATTGTCAAAGCGCACAAACAATAGCGCAATATCTAGAAGCTCACCCACAAGTAAGCACCGTATATTACCCGGGGCTTAAATCGCACCCAGGTTATAAGTTTATTGGTAATCAAATGAAAGCCGCTGGTGGTGTTATTGCGTTTGAAATAAAAGGCACGCTACATAATGGCGCTCAATTTATTGATAGTATGAAACTTTGTACACTTGCAGTAAGCCTCGGCGACGCTGAAACACTGATTCAGCATCCTGCATCTATGACTCACTCGCCTTATACGCCAGAGGAGCGAGCCGCCGCTGGAATAAGTGATGGGCTGATCAGGCTCTCGGTTGGGCTTGAAGATGTTAACGACATTATTAGTGATTTAGACCAAGCTTTTACTAAAATTGGTTAGATGTATTTAATTGTATACACATAAAAATAAGCTGCAGGCCTTTATTTAAAGGCCTGTATTTCTAATGTGCCACGTGTGTAATTTTAACTTTACGATCTAGTTGATCGCGCTAAATACTGATGTTAGCCTATCTATTAAACTTTTCTTCACTTTTGCATAGTATGGGGTCATTCGATATTCAATAGACTTGAGTATCACACTGACACCGATTTAGGGCTCACACCCAAGAAGGTACTTATGGCTAAAGCAAGTAAATACACATCCAAAACACCAGACGAAAATGGTGTTATACATTGGAGTGATGAAGAAAATAAAATTTGGTCTGAGCTTGTAGCGCGCCAACTTGCGTGCATTGAAGGCAAAGCCTGCGATGAGTACATGCAAGGGTTAAAAAAGATTAACCTGCCGCACGACCGTATTCCGCAGTTAAGCGAGCTAAACGAAGTGTTACTAGCCACTACCGGTTGGCAAGTTGCACCAGTACCTGCGCTTATCGACTTTGATGAGTTTTTTAGATTACTGGCAAACAAGCAGTTTCCGGTAGCTACATTTATTCGTAGCCGCGAAGAATTTGACTACCTACAAGAGCCAGATATTTTTCATGAAATATTTGGCCATTGCGCCATGCTAACTAACCCTGACTTTGCCGAGTTTACGCATAAGTACGGGCAATTAGGTTACGCAGCGCAGAAAAAGGACCGTGTATACCTTGCGCGTATATACTGGTTTACGGTTGAATTTGGTTTAATGCAAACCGAAGACGGTCTGCGTATTTACGGCGGCGGTATTTTATCAAGCCCAGGGGAGACTCAGTACGTATACTCAAACACGCCAGAAATCAGCCCAATGAATGTGCTTGATGTACTGCGTACGCCGTACCGTATTGATATTATGCAACCACAGTACTACACCATAAATTCGATTCATGATCTGTTTGATATATCGCAAATGGATATTATGACTTTGGTTGAGCGAGCTAAAGAGCTTGGTTTGCACGACCCAAAATTTCCACCAAAAGAAAAATTAGCCAGTTAAACATTAATGCTAAAAAAGCTAAAAGTAAGGATTTAGAATGTCTTCATTAAGTGCACAAAAATGCGAAGCCTGTCATGTAGATGCGCCAAAAGTATCTGACGAAGAGTTAGCGCAATTAATTACTAAAATCCCAGACTGGGTACCAGAAGTACGCGACGGCATTATGCAGCTTGAGCGTGTTTATAAATTTAAAAACTTCAAACAGGCTATCGCGTTTACTAACAAAGTAGGCGACATGGCAGAAGACGAAGGCCACCACCCAGGTTTATTAACCGAGTGGGGCAAAGTAACCGTTACATGGTGGAGTCATTCAATTAAAGGCCTACATAAAAACGACTTTATTTGCGCAGCTAAAACAGACGACGTATTTAACGCGCTGTAATTAAAAATTAATTGAGCAAACCCAAAAGCACTTATTTTATAAGTGCTTTTTTGGTTTTGGGAGGTTGTTGCTAACAATGAGCAGCAGCTCGGTATTAATTTTATCGGCGTAGGTTGGGTTGAGTGAAATGAGGTCCTATGGTTATCTGAAAGTTGCCTTTGAACTTAAAATTTTAGGCTTATATGGGTTAGTATCAACTCCTAACTCGTAGAGTTTTTTATTAAAAAATAAATTGTCTAACATATCATTAAAGACGGGGTCTTCAGTAGTAAATTTACAACACGGTCCAAGTATAATTGTGTCAATTATATTTATTGGAAAACTTACTTCAAGATAGCTTTTAATAAAGCCATTAGAGTTTATGAATTTCACATCTTGAGGTGGTGGCAGTTTTTCAATGAAAGAAACTAACCTTACTTCACCTTCGTCTATGAAAGCCTCATTTTTACCTGTTGTTATAAATGCGATAAAGTCATCAAGAAAGTTACTTCTAGCCTCAAATTCACAATCATTACTATCAAAAGTAGAGGCTAATTTTAACAAGTTTTGAGCTTCTTTGTTTAATTGTTCTTGTATATAAATGCAATTCCCAGCAATTCGGTAAGTATTATTTAGACAGTGTCGTAATGCTGATAAATTGATACTAAAACATATTCCTGTACCGTTATCTGCATATCCCCGCCACTGGCTTAAAGAATCTGGGTTTTTACTAAAGCTCATTATATGTATATAGTGATTTTCAATATGCTTTTTGAAAAACTTAATATTTTTAATGCCTTTATTAAACCCTTCATTTGAAATATTTAATTTTTTCATTAACTCAGGTTTTTGTTTTTCTAAATTTAAAAGAAGATTAATATTATGATCTATCTCTGTATAGTCATTCATTGCTCTTGCGTCGCCAAACCGAAAGGTTCTGCTATTTACAATAGAGATAAAAGCATCCAAAGATGTGTAGTGATAGACTAGCTCGTTACTTTCTTCAGTATCCATATGATCAACTCTCCATTTAATAATAGAAAACGTTCAGATAACAAAAAAAGCTCTAGACCCAAAGGGCTTAGAGCTTTTCTATATACAATTAAAGTTTAGCTAAAATACTTAACTTCAACGTATCGTTGGGTTTCGTTTCTCTCAACCCAACCTACGTATTACTCATCAATTGAGCGTAGTAGGGCGTTGATGCCTACTTTTTCACGTGTTTGCTTATCTACTTTCTTCACGATAATTGCAGCGTACAGGCTGTGAGTGCCATCTTTTGACGGTAGTGCGCCTGGTACAACTACTGCACCTGCTGGTACGCGGCCGTAGTGAATTTCGCCGGTTTCGCGGTCATAAATACGAGTGCTTTGGCTGATGTAAACGCCCATTGAAATTACTGCGCCTTCTTCAACAATTACGCCTTCAACAATTTCAGAACGTGCGCCAATAAAGCAGTTGTCTTCAATGATAGTTGGATTAGCTTGTAGAGGCTCTAAAACGCCGCCTATGCCTACGCCACCTGATAAATGTACGTTCTTACCAATTTGTGCACATGAGCCTACAGTCGCCCATGTATCAACCATGGTGCCGTCGTCAACGTATGCGCCAATATTTACGTACGATGGCATAAGTACGACGTTTTTACCTACAAAGCTGCCTTTACGTGCTACTGCGTTTGGTACAACGCGCATACCACCTTGTTGAAATTGCTCTGGCGTGTAGTCGCTAAATTTAAGTGGTACTTTGTCGTAAAACTGGTTTACGCCGTCGTTCATTGGTTGGTTGTCGCGAATACGAAACGACAGTAAAACGGCTTTTTTAAGCCACTGGTGTACAACCCATTCACCCGATATTTTTTCAGCAACGCGTGCTGCGCCGCTATCAAGTAAATCAAGTGCGTCGATAATGGCTTGTTTTACGTCGCTTGATACTGTGCTTGGGCTAATGCTATCGCGGTTGTCCCATGCGTTTTCGATCATCGTTTTTAAATCTGACATGTGTGTCCTCTATTCTGTTTCGGCGTTGAATTTTTTACGTAATGCCTGATGAATTTTTGCTTGCTCTTCATCAGTCAGCGCTTGGTATTCGTTATTAGATACGACAAAGAAATCCTCTGCACGTTCACCCACCGTGGTAATACGGGCTGCGTGAATGTGTAGTAAATGCGCTTGGAAAACTTCGGCTATTTTGGTTAGTAAACCTTGTATATCGACGGCTTGAATTTCTATTAAGCTACGGTCTTTGCGTGCATGTGGGCGCAACACAATTTTAGGTTTAATATTAAAATCTTTAAAGCGTTGAGAACGGCTCTTTTTAAAGCGAATTTTTTTACGCGGATCGCTAAGTGCTTGCTCAAGCCCGCGTTTAATTGATTGCGCTCGACCACTTGCAATAGGGTCGCCACTTACTTCAAGTATTACAAAGCTAAACAGGACGTAACCATCTTTTGTGGTCAGTACTTGCGCGTGTTGTATTTGTGCTTTTTTAGAGCCAATTACACTCACTAATCTCGCAAATAGCGCACCAGAGTAGGGGCTGTATACAAATACTTGTGTACCCCCATGCATTGCTTTGTTAGATACAATTACACTGGGTTGGCTTAAATCGGTGCTAGTTAATAAATGCTCACTTTGCCACGATATTTGCTGTTCGCTAAAGGCGGTAAAGTAGTTGGCTTTAAAGCGGCTCCAAATTAAATCAATTTTATTCTCAGGGTAACCTAAGTTGAGTAGACGTTGTTTAGCTTGGTGCTTTTTATCGCGAATTTGGTCGCGCTGATCCATTGGATTTTCAAGCCCTAAGCGTAATGCGCGTTGCGTGTGCAAGTACAACTCACGCAGTAGGGTGTTTTTCCAATCGTTCCATAAGTTGTCGTTGGTTGCACGGATGTCAGCAACGGTTAAACAATATAAATAGTCGAGTTGGCGCTCTGTTTTAATACGTGTTGCAAAGTCTTTTATTACTGCAGGGTCGTTAATATCTTTACGCTGCGCGGTAACCGACATAAGTAAATGGTTACTTACAAGCCATGCTACTAATTTTGCATCAGAGGATGAAAAACCATGTAATTTAGCAAAGGCTATAGCATCAACAGCGCCAAGTTCTGAGTGATCTCCCCCTCGGCCTTTAGCAATGTCGTGAAATATACCGGCTAAATAAAGTAGCTCTGGTTTATCCATTCGAGTGACTATTTCACTACAAATAGGAAACTCGCTAATGCCAGTTTTATCAAAGTATTCGTAAATATTTTTGATTAATTTGTGAGTATGCTCATCTACGGTGTAGGCGTGAAACAAATCGAACTGCATTTGCCCAAATATGTTACGCCACTGCGGTAAGTAGGCGGCAAGCATGCCGTGCTTGTGCATAAGCGTAAATGCGCGGCCCATGCCATTAGGGTGTTTAACTAAGCGTAAAAAGGCTTCACGACAGGCTGCATAATCTTGTAAATCCCCCAATAAACGACGGCGTACTTGGCGAATTGTACGAATAGTGCTTGGGTAAATATGTGTTATTGCAGGGTTGTCTGCTATGTGCTCAAACAATACAAAAAGTTGGTCACGTCTAAAAAATACAGATGGATCTTTTACGCGTATTTGATGGCCCACTTGCTCAAAGTTTCTGTCGAGTACTATCACCGTTTTTTCACTACTTTCGGGCATGATACTTTGCTCAAAGTATGAAAGTAGCATTTGGTTAAGTTCGCGAACGCGGCTCATTATTCTAAATAAGCGCTTCATCATACGCTCAACAGAGGCTTTACCGTCGCTACCAAAACCTAAAATTTCGGCGGCTTGTGGTTGATGATCAAACAATAAGCGGTTTTCAGCCCGACCTGCGGCTAGATGCAGTGCAAAGCGAATATTCCATAAGTTTTCTAGGCACTCTGAAAGCTCTTGAAACTCTTCATGGGTTAAGTAGCCGTGACTTATTAACTCTTGCAGGGTTTCGGTTCTAAAGTGCTTTTTTGCAACCCAAATAATGGTTTGCAAGTCGCGCAGGCCACCGGGGTTTTCTTTAATGTTTGGCTCAAGATTATACGCGGTGCCGTGGCACTTTTTGTGACGTAAGTTTTGTTCTTGAACTTTGGCAGTAAAAAACTCACCGGAGCGCCATACGGGTGTTTCTAGAATATGCGTTTTGAGTTTTTCAAACTCAATATGATTACCAAAAATAAGGCGGCTTTCAAGTAAGCTGGTGGCAAAAGTAACGTCTTCACGTTTTTGCTCAATGGCTTGTTCTATCGTGCGCACGCTGTGGCCAATCTCTAAGTTGAGATCCCATAGCATGGTGACAAACTGGCCTATTTTTTCGCATATTTCTTCGCTTGGCGGTTTAGTTACAAGCAATAAAAAGTCGATGTCGGAGTAGGGATGTAGCTCGCCACGTCCGTATCCGCCTACTGCTATTAATGCTAAATCAGGTTCGCGCGCTAAGTCGTAAACATGAAAAAGCTTAATTAGTAGGCGGTCAATAAACTCAGCCCGGGCATTAATTAAATTCCCAACCGGTTGTTTAGAAAATTCGTTATGTAACCATTTATAAAAATAGCTAGAACAATCGCGATAATCACTAAGTTGCTCTGCATCGCTGAGCAACTTTTTTACTTTGTTGGGTAATGCCACGTGGGCTGGCTCCTAATTTCTTATTTATTATTAGTGTTCTATGATCCTGTCGATAGTATCATCTGATCGTAGCGTTAAAATTTCAACACCATTTTCAGTCACTAATAAAGTATGTTCCCACTGTGCAGACAAGCTGCGGTCGCGAGTTACTACAGTCCAATCATCTTTAAGTAGCTTACATTGGCGTTTACCCGCATTAACCATTGGTTCAATTGTTAAGCACATGCCCGCTTTTAAAGTTTCGCCAGTACCCGCTTTACCGTAGTGCATTACTTGTGGTTCTTCATGAAATCCTGCGCCAATACCGTGGCCACAATATTCACGAACAATAGAGTAATTAAAACTTTCTGCATATTTTTGAATAGCAGAACCAATATCACCTAAGCGCACACCAGGTTTTACCATTTTAATAGCAAGGTATAAGCTTTCTTGTGTTACTTCTGCAAGACGCTTAGCTTGGATGTTTGGTGTACCAACGTGGAACATTTTAGAAGTATCGCCGTGGTAGCCATCTTTAATGACAGTTACGTCAATATTTACGCTGTCGCCTTCTTTTAATGCTTTGTCATTTGGAATTCCGTGACAAATAACATGATTAACTGACGTACAAACTGATTTTGGAAAGCCATGATAATTTAACGGAGCAGGGATTGCTTGTTGCACATTAACAATATAATCATGACAAAGTGTATTTAGCTCATCGGTGGTAACACCCGGCACTACATGAGGGCCGATCATTTCAAGTACATCGGCCGCTAAGCGCCCAGCTACGCGCATTTTCTCTATTTCTTCAGGGGTCTTGATAATAGCGCTCATTGAGGCTCCAAAGTTGAGTTTCTAACATTTATCGCCGAACAAATTTTGCACGCGACGTTGAGTATTTAATTTTAATATGGTATAAAGCGCGCCGTCTTTTTACAAATAAATTCTTAAATGATTTTTTGTATTTAAGGCAAACACAATTTTATTTTAACACACACACGTATCGTCACATACACTTGGGTGCATTTGAAGTTTAATTACTTCGGTGTTGGTGCTATGGGATATGTGGAGGCCTAACCCTAAACAACTATAGAGGATCTATAAAATGGCAAACGTTTCAATGCGCGATATGCTTCAAGCTGGTGTTCACTTTGGTCACCAAGCACGTTACTGGAACCCTAAGATGAAGCCTTTCATCTTCGGCACACGTAACCGTGTACATATCATCAACCTTGAGCAAACTGTACCAATGTTCAACGACGCACTTAAGTTTTTATCAAGTGCTGCAGCAAACAAAGGTAAAGTTCTTTTCGTTGGTACTAAGCGCGCAGCAAGCGACGCAGTTAAAGCAGCTGCTTTAGAAAGCGATCAGTTCTTCGTAAATCACCGTTGGTTAGGTGGTATGTTGACTAACTGGAAAACTGTACGTCAATCAATCAAGCGTCTTAAAGACCTTGAAGCACAAAGCCAAGACGGTACTTTCGAGAAATTAACTAAGAAAGAAACGTTAATGCTTAACCGCGAAATGGAAAAGCTTGAAAAGAGCCTTGGTGGTATCAAAAACATGGGCGGTCTTCCAGACGCGCTTTTCGTTATCGATGCTGACCACGAGCACATTGCTATCCGTGAAGCAAACAACCTAGGTATCCCTGTTGTTGCAATCGTTGATACTAACTCTAACCCAGACGGCGTTGATTACATCGTTCCTGGTAACGATGATGCTATCCGTGCTGTAAGCCTTTACACTAGCGCTGTTGCAGCTGCTATCACTGAAGGTCGCGAGAATAACATCGTTGCTCAAGCTGAGAAAGACGATTTCGTTGAAGCTGAGTAATTAGCTATCATCAAGTCTTCATCTTTTTAAGGTGAAGACTTGTTATTCTTGTAGAGCGGGTAACCCGCTTATCTAAACCAGATTTCAGATTTGAGGATTTACTAATGGCTGTAACTACTGCCCTAGTTAAAGAATTACGCGAGCGCACAGGCGCTGGCATGATGGATTGTAAAAAAGCGTTAACTGAGACTGATGGCGACATCGAGTTAGCGATTGAAAACATGCGTAAAAGTGGCGCTGCTAAAGCTGCTAAAAAAGCAGGTAACATTGCTGCTGAAGGTACTATCATCATCAAGCAAAACGCTGGTGTTGCAGTACTAGTAGAAGTTAACTGTCAAACAGACTTCGTTGCAAAAGACGTAAGCTTTTTAGCATTTGCTGATAAAGTTGCTGAAGCTGCAATTGCTGACACTCTTACTATCGAAGACTTACAAGCTAAGTTTGAAGAAGACCGTGTTGAGCTAGTAACTAAAATTGGCGAAAACATCAACGTACGTCGTCTGCAGTACATCGCTGGTGAAAACCTAGTTGAGTACCGTCATGGCGACCGTATCGGTGTTGTTGTTGCAGGTGTTGCTGATGAAGAAACACTTAAGCACGTTGCAATGCACGTTGCTGCTTCACGTCCAGAGTACTTAACTCCTTCAGACGTACCAGCTGACGTTGTAGAAAAAGAAAAGCAAGTACAAATCGAAATCGCGATGAATGAAGGCAAGCCTGCTGAAATCGCTGAGAAGATGGTTGTTGGTCGCATGAAAAAATTCACTGGTGAGGTTTCTCTTACTGGTCAAGCTTTCATCATGGAACCTAAAAAATCTGTTGGCGATATTCTTAAAGAGAAAAACGCAACAGTTACTGGCTTTGTACGTGTAGAAGTTGGTGAAGGTATCGAGAAGAAAGAAGAAGATTTTGCTGCTGAAGTTGCTGCTCAAATTGCAGCTGCTAAAGGTCAGTAAGATTAACTATTTGTGATGCAAAAGGAAATTAGATGCAATTAAAGTACTATTTGGTTTTGCTTCACAGCTAGAAATTCTTTAAAATAACCGCGCTTTTATGTTTAACATAAGCGCGGTTATTTTTTATCCATAATTCAATAAAAGTTGGCCCCTATACTATGACTATCAATCGCAAACCTATTTTTAGACGTGTTCTTCTCAAATTAAGTGGTGAAGCTTTAATGGGAGACGAAGGCTTCGGCATCGACCCTAAAGTTTTAGACCGTATGGCACAAGAAATTAAAGAGCTAGTAGAGCTTGACGTAGAAGTGGGTTTAGTTATTGGTGGAGGTAACTTTTTACGCGGTGGTTCACTTGCAGAAGCAGGTATGAACCGCGTAGTAGGCGACCACATGGGTATGCTTGCAACGGTTATGAATGGCCTTGCAATGCGTGATGCGCTACACCGTGCATTTGTAAACTGTCGTTTAATGTCAGCTATTCCGCTAAATGGTGTATGTGACGCTTATAACTGGGCTGAAGCAATTAGTTTATTGAAAACTGGCCGCGTTGTTATTTTTGCAGCGGGCACCGGTAACCCATTTTTTACTACCGATTCTGCAGCGTGTTTACGCGGTATCGAAATTGAAGCGGATACAGTAATTAAAGCGACTAAAGTGGATGGCGTGTACAGTGATGATCCTGTTAAAAATCCAGAAGCGACGCTTTACAGCCACTTAAGCTACAATGAAATCATTGAAAAAGAATTAAAAGTTATGGATTTAGCGGCATTTACTCTAGCCCGCGATCACAATATGCCATTGAGCGTATTTAATATGAATAAATCAGGCGCGCTAAAACGCGTAATTATGGGTGAAGAAGAAGGAACACTTATTTCTTCACAAGCCTCAGATGAAATAATCAAATAATTAGGATTAAACCGTGATTAACGATATTCAAAAAGACGCGCAAGCGCGCATGCAAAAAAGTGTAACTGCACTAGGTAGCCAATTGTCTAAAATTCGTACTGGCCGTGCACATCCTGCAATCCTAGATGGCATTATGGTGTCGTACTACGGTGCACCAACGCCTTTAAACCAAGTTGCTAACGTAACAATTGAAGATTCTCGTACACTTGCTATTGGTGTATTTGATAAGTCTTTAGCGCAAGCTGTTGAAAAAGCAATTATGGCGTCTGACTTAGGTTTAAACCCTATGTCGGCAGGTACTGTTATTCGTGTACCACTTCCTCCACTTACAGAAGAGCGTCGTAAAGACCTAATCAAAATTGTACGTGGCGAAGTTGAAGGCGGTCGCGTTGCTATTCGTAACATTCGCCGTGATGCTAATGGTGATGTAAAAGGTTTATTAAAAGATAAAGAAATATCTGAAGATGAAGCGCGTCAATCGGATGATGCGATTCAAAAACTTACAGATAAGTTTATCAAAGAAATGGATACTCTATTAGCTGCTAAAGAAGCAGAGTTAATGGAAATCTAAGTAAGTCCCTGTTTATCTTTTGAGGTTGAATTTACAGTAGTGTGTTTGGTTTTAAGGCAAGGCATAGCCTATCTAGTGTGGTTATTCCCCATTATTAGGCGATAGCAATGCATAAAATCTAAAAACGCGCTGCCCAAAGGGTTCTGCCTAGATTGAATAAATTACAATCCTGAAAGGTCGACAGGACCTATTAAAATTATTAGTTTTGAAACGCCGTCTAGGGTATACTAGGCGGCGTTTTTTTATGGAATACTCGATATTTATGGTTCTAGATGCTGACACAATTTCACAGCAATGTTTACCCAAACATGTTGCTATCATCATGGATGGGAACGGACGTTGGGCACAAGCTAGAAATAGACCTCGTGTGTATGGGCATAAAAAAGGCGTAGACGCAGTTCGTCAATCTGTTCAGTTTTGTACTAAATTAGGGATACAATCGTTAACCTTATTTGCTTTTAGTAGTGAAAACTGGCGCCGCCCTGAAGACGAAGTAAACACTTTAATGGAGCTTTTCTTATTTGTTTTAACAAAGGAAGTTAAAAAGCTTCATAAAAACAATGTAAAACTGACCATTATTGGAGACTTATCACGATTTTCTGAAGGATTACGTAGCAAGGTAGACGCTGCGCATAAGCTGACTGAAAATAATACCGGATTGCGCTTAAATGTTGCAGCTAATTACGGTGGTCGTTGGGATATGGCTAACGCGGCTAAACAACTTGCTTTGCAAGTTGCGCAAGGCACACTCAACGCAGAAGATATTACAGAAGAGCGCTTAGCACAGCATATGAGCATGGCAGATCAGACTGAACCTGATTTACTTATTCGCACTGGTGGCGATGTTCGTATTAGTAATTTTTTACTATGGCAAGTTGCTTATGCAGAACTTTACTTTACCGAGACACTTTGGCCTGATTTTAATGAAGCAGCATTTGCTGAGGCTATAGCGTGTTACGTTGCCAGAGAGCGACGTTTTGGTTGTACGGGCGAACAAATAAAACAATTACTCGCTCAAACCTAAATAGAATAAGGGTCACATTTTGTTAAAACAACGAATTTTAACCTCACTTGTGCTTGCACCATCGGCATTAGCTTTGGTTTTTTATACACCGCTTACGTTATTTAGTTACTTTGCCGGTGCAATAGTATTATTAGGCGCATGGGAATGGTCTGCGTTTATGGGTTTATGCGATAAGCTCAAACGTGGTGCTTTTGTTGTATTGATTGCAGCCTTACTTGGCCTGCTTAATTTACATTGGCCTATTGAATCACTATGGGAAAATGGCAAGCTAGTAGGTGATGCAAATTACGTATTTACGCTTTCGTTTGCTTGGTGGATTGTTGCTAGTTATTTAATTTGGCGCTATCCAGAAATGGCTAAAGCGTGGAATGAAGGTTTAGTAATGCGCGGCATTGCAGGTTTATTAACACTTGTGCCGTTATGGCTTGCACTAAATACGCTGCGCAGTGCGCAATATGCTGAATCAACACATTTTGGTTCGGTGCTAATTTTAGTCGTATTGGGTATTGTGTGGAGTGCAGACGTTGGTGCTTATTTTTCAGGTAAGAGCTTTGGTAAGCATAAACTTATGCCAAAAGTGAGCCCTAATAAAACAATTGAAGGGTTAGCAGGCGGTGTAGTCGCTTCTATCATTTTTGTTTTAGCATTTTGTCACTTTACCGATGTTGATTTAGGTGTTTGGCCTATCTACGCGATAATGACTGCATTTATTGCATTGTTCTCTGCGGTAGGTGATTTACTGGAAAGCATGTTTAAACGTGAAGCCGGTTTAAAAGATAGCGGCCGTTGTTTACCTGGGCACGGCGGTATTTTAGATCGCATTGACAGCTTAACGGCTGCAGCTCCAATGTTTGTAATGTGCTATGCGTGGACTCTTAGTTTATGAGCCAAAAGCAATTGCTGGTTATTTTAGGCGCAACAGGTTCAATTGGTTTAAGTACACTAGATGTTGTATCGCGCAATAAAGAGTTATTTGATGTTTTTGTTTTAGCTGCAGGGCAAAACGCAAAAAAAATGGCTGAGCTGTGTATTGAACACGAACCACTTTATGCGATTATGGCTACCCAACAAGCCGCTGAGCAGCTATCTGCTTATTTAGCTAATACACAATGCCAAACGCTTGTTATGCACGGCGAGCAAGCAATGTGCGACTTATGTGCTCACCCAGATGTTGATGTCGTGATGTCGGCAATTGTAGGTGCAGCTGGTTTACTGCCAACATTAAGTGCAGTAGAAGCAGGTAAAAAAGTACTCCTTGCTAATAAAGAATCGTTAGTTATGTCAGGTCAGTTGTTTATTGATAAAGTTAAACAACATAAAGCGACCTTGCTACCAATTGATAGCGAACATAATGCTATTTTTCAATGCCTACCTTCTTCGTTACAAAATGCCAAAGGCGATCAAAATTTACAGCAACATGGCGTAAGTAAAATTTTGCTAACCGGTTCTGGTGGCCCGTTTTTAACGCGCGATATAAACACACTAAAAGATGTAACTGTAAGTGAAGCCGTGGCGCATCCTAACTGGTCGATGGGTCAAAAAATATCAGTAGACTCGGCCACTATGATGAATAAAGGCTTAGAGTTTATTGAAGCTAAGTGGTTATTCAATTGCGACACCAGTGATATAGACGTAGTGATTCATCCACAAAGTATTATTCACTCAATGGTGCAGTATCACGATGGTTCTATTTTAGCGCAAATGGGTAACCCTGATATGCGCACGCCAATTGCCCATGCACTTGCATACCCTGAGCGAATTAATGCAGGCGTTAAACCGTTAAACTTCTCTGATATATGTGATTTCTCATTCACCAAGCCTGACTTTTCTCGCTATCCAAATTTACAATTAGCGATTGATGCGTGTAGTGCAGGGCAGGGCGCGACCACAACGGTTAATGCTGCAAATGAGATAGCAGTAAGTGCATTCTTAAACGGTAAAATTGGTTTTACTGATATATACAAAATAAATGCACAAACGCTTGAAGCTGCAACGTATACCAATGTACAAAGCTTAGATGAAATTTTAGAGTGCGATAAATTAGCGCGTATTAGCGCTTCAGAATTTATAACAAAAGTGGCGCATTAATATGTTTGATTTTTTTTGGAATCTTGGCTCATTTATTTTAGCGCTTGGTATTTTAGTGGCCATACATGAATATGGCCATTTTTGGGTTGCACGAAAAATGGGCGTTAAAGTGCTGCGTTTTTCAATTGGCTTTGGTAAGCCATTGTTAAAATGGCACGATAAATATAATACCGAATACGTGATTGCCGCTATTCCATTAGGCGGTTATGTAAAAATGCTTGATGAGCGTGTTGATGACGTGCCGGCAAACCAACGTCACTTGTCGTTTAACGCTAAATCTGTACAAGCACGTATTGCCATAGTTGCAGCGGGTCCAATGGCCAACTTTTTGTTTGCCATTTTTGCTCTTGCTGTAATGTATATGGTGGGTGTGCAGTCGGTAAAGCCTGTGGTAGGTAGCATTACCGAGGGTAGCCGGGCAGAGCAAGCGGGTATTATGCCTTCTCAACATATTATAAAAATTGGTGATGATGACATAACGACATGGCAAGATGCTACGTTTGCACTTATGTCTAATTTAGGTGAAGAAAGCGTTGAAGTGATAGTGCGCGATAAAAACCTTCAACCACGTGTTAAAACGCTTAATTTAGAGGGGTGGAAACTAGATCAGCAAGACGTACCTCCACTAAGCTCGTTAGGTATTGTACCGTTTAGACCTCAAGCCACTTTAACAATTGCCGCCGTGACTAAAGATTCAGCTGCAGAACACGCTAATTTACAAGTTAATGACACAATTTTGGCTGTAAACGGTGAAACAATAAGCAATTGGCAGCAATTAGTTAATCTTATTACGCAATCAGCTAACAAATCTTTACAATTTAGTGTAAAAAGACAAGATACTATAAAAGCCATTACAGTAACCCCTAAAGGGCGCATTGATAATAACGGTATTGAGCAAGGCTTTTTAGGCGTTGCTCCTGTTGTACAGCAATGGCCTGATGGTTATGTAGAGACTAGACATTACGGCCCGCTCGATAGTATCGTGCGAGGCACAAAAGAAACGTGGCGCTTAATTACACTCAGTTTTGATATGATTGGTAATTTAATTACAGGCCAGGTTTCGGTTAAGAATTTAAGTGGCCCCGTGGGCATTGCAGTAGGCGCTGGAACTAGCGTAAGCTATGGGTTAGTGGCCTTTTTAAGCTTTTTAGCCTTAATAAGCGTTAACTTGGGTGTATTTAATTTATTACCCTTACCAGTGCTTGATGGTGGACACTTAATGTATTACATAATTGAACTTTTTCGTAAAAAGCCGGTCTCTGAAAAGACACAAGAGTTTGGTTTTAAAGTGGGCGCCTTGTTGCTCATTTTTCTAACATGTTTCGCTTTGTTCAATGATGTATCGCGTTTGTAGTTTTACAGCGTGGCAAATTACTAATTAGAACACGATTGTAAAGCACCACTTTAGTAGGGTGTTATGCGGTAATACAGTTGTAAAGGATAAAGATAATAAAATGGCTATAAAAAAACATTTGGCAGTAACAAGTTTATTGGGTGCAAGTTTTGCAGCCCTAGGCCAAAACTCCTTTATTGTTGAAGACCTGAAAGTTGAAGGTTTGCAGCGTGTAGCACTTGGTGCAGCGCTAACACATATTCCTATTAACGTAGGCGATAATGTTGATGACTATACGATTTCAAAAACAATAAAGTCACTTTATCGTTCTGGGCACTTTGATAACATAAAAGCCCTTCGTGATGGCAACAACGTTATTTTTAAAGTAACGGAACGTCCTACCATCAGCTTCATTGAGTTTGAAGGCAATAAAGACATTAAAGACGAGCAGCTTAATGAGTCTCTTGATCAGCAAGATATTCGCCAAGGTGAGCCACTTGATAAAACCGTTATCGATAGTATCGAAAAAGGCTTAGTTGAGTTTTTCCACAGTATTGGTAAATACAACGCTAAAGTAGATATCAGTATTACTAAGTTGCCTCGTAACCGCGTTAAACTTAAATTAGAGTTTGATGAGGGTGATGCAGCTTCTATCCGACAAATTAACTTAGTGGGTAATGAACTTTTTTCTAATGAAGAGCTTCTTAAACTTGCTGAATCACAGCAAGATTTACCTTGGTGGCAGTTTATGGGTAGCGATCGCTACCAAAAGCAAACCATTGAAGGTGATTTAGAAAAAATTCGTAGTTATTATTTAGACCGTGGTTACCTACGTTTTAATATCGATTCAACGCAAGTATCAGTGAGCCCTGAACGTGAATCAGTTTACGTTACAGCTAACTTAACTGAAGGCGTAAAATATACCGTTAAAGGCTTTGACTTTATTGGTGACTTGCTTGGCCGTGAAGACTTAATTAAAAGTGTTATCCCACTTAGAGCGGGTGAGCTTTACAATGGCTCAGTCGTTACTTCGTCAGAAGAATTTATTAAAAGCTACTTAGCACGTTTTGGTTACGCTAATGCTGAAGTGCGTACAATTCCAGAAATTGACGACGAAAAGCAAGAAGTACAACTAACACTATCGGTTAATCCAGGTAAGCGTGTATATGTTCGTCGTATTATTGTTGGTGGTAACCAAAATACAGCTGATGAAGTACTTCGCCGTGAAATGACACAACTTGAAGGCGCCTGGTTATCTAATCAAAACCTCGAGCGTTCAAAACTACAAATTCAACGTTTGCCTTATATGGAAACTGTTGATTTTAACGTAGTGCCTGTACCAGGTGTGGATGACCAAGTAGATGTAGACTTTACTGTAAAAGAGCAATCAGCGGGTAGCTTTAATGCTGGCCTTGCTTATGGTTCTTACTTAGGTCTGCAGTTTAATATTGGTGTAACAGAATCTAACTTTTTAGGCACAGGTAACCAAATTGGTTTAAACCTTAATACGTCTACAGGTTCTGAAAGCTTAAGCTTATCGTACACAGACCCATACTTTACGCCAGATGGTGTATCGCAAGGCAGTAGCATCTTTTACAGAAACTACGATGCAAGTAAATTCAGTCTTGTTGAGTACAAATCAAAAAGTTATGGTTTAGGCACAAATATTGGTTTTCCAATTGATGCTGTAAATCGTGTTAACTTTGGCGCTCGTTGGATAAAAGAAGAGCTTTCGGATATTGCAGAGTACGAGCAAACGCGTGTACTTCGTGAAACATTCTTAGATCCAGACAACCCAGATGCAGGCTTTGACTTTACTAAGTATGAGCTGAGTGTTGGTTGGTCGCGTATTACAGTTAACCGTGGTTTATTCCCAACAGCGGGTTCGCGTCAAACTCTAAACTTAACAGCAACAACGCCTAACTCAGATCTTCAGTACTTTAAACTGAATTACGATTCGCGTTTTTACTGGCCTATATCAAATGACCACCGTTGGGTATTCTCAACCCGTGCAGCACTTGGTTATGGTAATGGTTATGGTTCTACAAACGGGTATGAGCAAACACTTCCATTCCAAGAGTACTTCCGTATAACAGAAATGGAACTTCGTGGCTTTGACCGTAATACAATATTACCACGTGCTGTATCGCGTATACCGCAGTCTATTCCGGGTACGCCAGGTGCAGACGGTACTACAACCGGTAGCATTGGTGGCGCATCAGAATTTGATATTCTAGTGCCACAAGGCCGTATTGGTGGTAATGCTAAAGCAGTGGCAGGTATGGAGCTAATTGTTCCTACGCCATTCTTAGATGAAGAAAATACCAGCTCTGTACGTACTAGCTTCTTTGTTGATGCTGCAAACGTATGGGATACTGAGTTTAACGTAGACCGCTATCAAAACTTAGGCGTTGATGAACGTGCTAAATTAGATGACTATTCAGACCCAATGCGCTTTAGGGTTTCAACCGGTCTTTCATTACAATGGATCTCTCCAATGGGTCCAATGCTGATCAGTTTTGCGTATCCATTGCAAAAAGAAGAAGATGACGATACGAAAACCATCAGCTTTAACATTAGTAACACTTTCTAAAGGAGTTTTTTGTGAAAAAATTATTTAAATCAACAGCTGTAGCAGTTTTAGCAACTTTAATGATGGGTACTTCTGTGAATGCATTTGCACACAAAGTAGGTATTGTTGATATGCAGGAAATCTACAAGCAAATTCCTCAAATGGCTAAAATTGAACAGTCTTTACAAACTGAGTTTGCTGAACGTCGTCAAGAGCTTGAAAAGTTACAAGGCGATATTCGTTTTGAAGCTGAAAAATTTAAACGCGAAAGTACAACTATGAGCCAAGCTCAAAAAGATGCACTACGTGATAAAATCCAAGGCATGCAAAAAAATCTTGCTGAACAAGGTCGTCCTTTAGAGCAAGAAATCAAAGCGCGCCAAAATCAAGAACTTGCTAAAGTTCAAGGTGTGATCATCAAAACAATTGAAGAAATTGCTAAAGACGGCGACTTCGATGAAGTTAAAGTAAAAGACACTACTATTTACTTTAATCCTAAAGAAGTAACTGATCTTTCGTCTAAAGTTGTAGCTGCAGTTAGTAAGAAATAATCACTCTATGCAAAATTATACGCTTTCGCAAATTGCGGAACTTCTAGGCGCCGAACTTCAGGGTGATGGCGCTTTAGAAATAAAAAAAATAGCGACACTTGCAAATGCCCATTCTGGGCATATTGCATTTTTAGCTAACTCAAAATATCGCTCGCAACTTGAGACTACTCAAGCTAGCGCTGTAATAGTAAGCCAAGCCGATGCTCAGTACTTTAGTGGTAGCAAAGTTATTGTTGCTAATCCGTACGTAAGTTACGCAAAATTAGCGCAATTTATGGATACAACACCACGCTCAGCCTCGACGGGTATACATCCAAGTGCCACTGTTCATTCAACAGCGATTGTTAGTGACAGCGCCGCCATAGGTGCTAATGCAGTCATTGAAGCTGATGCGGTGATAGGTGACAATGCGCAAATTGGTCCGAACAGTTTTATCGGAGAACGTGTTAAAATAGGCTCTGGCACTAAGCTTTGGTCTAGTGTGACTATTTATCACGATGTTGAAATTGGTTCAGATTGTTTGTTTCAAGCAAATAGTGTTGTAGGTAGTGATGGATTTGGCTATGCGAACGAACGCGGGCAATGGGTAAAAATACCTCAGCTTGGCTCTGTGATCATAGGTAACAAAGTTGAAATTGGTGCAAGTACGACAATTGATCGTGGCGCCCTGGACAATACCATTATCCATAGCAATGTTATTATCGATAATCAGTGTCAAATAGCGCACAACGTTGAAGTTAATTCAGGCACCGCAATCGCGGGCTGCACCGTACTTGCAGGAAGCGTTACCATTGGCAAAAACTGTCAAATTGGTGGCATGGTTGCAATTAATGGTCACATGTCTGTATGTGATGGTGTTATAATTACCGGCATGAGTATGGTGACAAAATCAATCACCGAACCAGGTATTTACTCATCTGGTATGCCCCATACAACAAACAAAGAATGGCGTAAATCAATAGCTCACTTGCGTAACCTTTCAGACATGAAATCACGTCTTAAAGCGCTGGAAGCATTGGCTAAGTCATAACGTTGAACACTAATAAGGATGCTATTTTGGCAAACGAATTAAATAGCCTTGATATTCAAGAAATTTTAAGTTTATTACCGCACCGTTACCCGATGCTATTAATTGATCGTGTTATTGATTTTACACCTGGCAAATCTTTACATGCTATTAAAAATGTTTCTATAAACGAACCTATATTTACTGGCCATTTCCCAAATCAGCCAATTTTTCCTGGTGTGCTAATATTAGAATCAATGGCGCAAGCCACGGGTTTATTAGGTTTTAAAACAGTAGAAAATCGTAGTGAAAACGAATTATATTTATTTGCTGCTGTTGATAACGCACGTTTTAAACAGCCAGTGATCCCAGGTGATACAATGCATCTTCATGTTGAGTTTTTAAAAGAACGTCGCAACATTTGGAAGTTTGCAGCAGAAGCTAGAGTCGACGGCAAAGTAGTGTGTAGTGCCGAAATTATGTGTGCGAGAAGAGAGTTTTAATAGTGATCCATTCTACAGCAATAATCGAACCTGGCGCTAAACTAGGCAACAATGTCTCAGTTGGTCCGTATAGTTATATTGGCAATGATGTTGTTATCGGTGATAACTGTATTATTGAGTCTCATGTTGTTGTTAAAGGGCCATCAACTATTGGCTCTGGCAATCATATTTTTCAGTTTGCGTCTGTGGGCGAAGCCTGCCAAGACAAAAAATACAACAACGAGCCAACCACATTAATCATGGGTGATAACAATGTTATCCGTGAATGTGCCACTATTCACCGTGGTACAATTCAAGACCAAGGCGTTACTAAAATTGGTAGTAATAACTTATTTATGGCTTATACACACGTTGCACATGACGCGGTAATTGGCGATAACGTAATTTTTGCTAACAATGCAAGTGTGGCCGGCCATGTACATGTAGGCGACTGGGTTATCTTAGGTGGTAATTCGGGAGTTCATCAGTTTTGTAAAATTGGTGCACATGCCTTTATTGGTATGTATTCAGGTGTTAACAAAGATGTACCACCTTTTGTTACTACCATTGGTATGCCAGCAGGTCCTGCCGCTATCAATAAAGAAGGCATGAAACGTCGTGGTTTCGAAAGTGATGAAATTATGGCTGTACGCCGTGCATACAAAGCGTTTTACCGTAAAAGCTTAGGTGCAGACGAAGCGATTGAATCGCTTAGTGAAGATGCTGTAAAGTACCCTGCTGTGAAATTGATGGTCGACTTTGTTAAAAGCTCAGAGCGCGGCATTGTAAGATAATTCGCGCGTTTTGCTTTAAGCATAAAAAAACCACCCTAGATGATAAATCGAAGGTGGTTTTTTATTGCCCACGGTTTAGACCTAATTCAGTTAATACTCAGCGAGCTCAAGTTAGTATGCATCTAATTTGTATAATAAAAGTCATCCTATGCGTTTACCTAAGTTAGTTGTCACTCTTTTTATTACTTCAGCTTTAGCCGCTTGTAGTAGCCAACCTATTGTTAAATCATCTACTGGAGAGGTTACTCAAGTTGGTAAAGCATCTTTTTATGCTGACAAATATCACGGGAGAACAACTGCCAACGGAGAGCGCTTTAGCCAACAAGCCGCCACAGCAGCCCATTTAGAGTTCGACTTTGGCACTAAGGTCGTTGTTACCAACCTCGCTAATAATAAATCAGTCACGGTAAGAATTAACGATAGAGGCCCGTATGTGCGAGGTCGTATTATTGATTTATCAAAGAGTATGTTTAAAAAGATAGCCGACCCTAAAGTCGGCGTTATTGATGTATCAGTAACGGTTTTAAAACCGGGTAGTTAGCGCAACATAGTCGGGATAAGTGCTACTGAGCTCTTTATGAGAGCCTTGTGCGACTACTTTACCGCCTTCTAACCATACAACATTATCCATTTGAGCAAGTAGAGCAGGATCGTGCGTGATTATCAGCACGCTGGCGTTATTCATAACATGCATTATTGCTTGCATTACCCCTTGCTTAGATTGATTATCAAGACCCTCAGTTGGTTCATCAAGAACTAAAATAGCAGGGTTTTTAAGTAATGCTTGGGCAATGGCTATACGCCTAGATTGGCCTTGCGACACGTTACGCCCGCCAGTGCCTAAACGTGTTTTTAATCCTTCCTTTAGCTCATTAAACCATGGGCTCAATTGAGCTAATGCGAGCGCTTCAATCATTTGCTCTTTAGTTGCATTTGGCGCGGCATAACGTAAGTTTTCACTTAATGTGCCATCAAAAATATGGTGCTGCTGGGCGAGTATATTTATAACATTTGCGCGTATATCATTATTTAACGAATGTAAGTCAACAACGCTATTTTGATTGTTTAGCGTTATGCTGCCTTGTTGCAAAGGCCATAAACCAGTAAGTAAATTTACAAGCGTCGTTTTACCGCTGCCGCTTCTACCTACAATCGCTACTTTTTGCTGAGGCATTAGTTCAAAACTGATATTAGTTAGCGCTGTTTGTTCACCATATTGGTAGCTAATATTGTTAAGTAGCAATGTGTGGTTTTGCGCGCTAAAGTTTTCATCAACGTCTATATGTGTGCTTTCAATTTGCGAACTAGCAGCCTTATCTTCAAGTGTAAACAATCGCTCTGCTGCTTTTAAAACACTCGGAAGCTCTATAAACGCATTGGGTAGTAGCAATACACTTTCAAAGCTTGCCAGTACAAATAAACTTAACATAGCAAGTTCTACATTTACCATACTGCTTGCGTAAACCAGCGGCACAATGGTTACTATGCTAGCAAGCATGGCTAATTGAACAACCAACAAGCTTAATCCATCTGAGTTTGCCAGTGCTTTGTGGCGAATAAATAATTGCTGATTGTACTGCTCGCTTAATTCGTCGCACTTATTAAGTTGCTGCGAACGGGCTTGATAAATACTAAGCTCTCTAAGGCCTGTAAGTGTATCTGAAAGCTCAGAGCGAAGTTGTGCACTAAGTTGTGTTTCTTTATGGCTGTTTTTAGTGAGCTTTATGCTGAGTAGGGCAGGTATAACCACACCAATAAGTATAATGCCAGTAAAGCAAATAAGGGCGACGTTGCCATTATAGGCCGACATAAACAGCATGATGATTGGCACACTTAAAAGAGCGACCAGCATAGGAAGTAAAACGTTTAAATAAAATTTGTCGAGTGCGTCTACATCGTTTTGTAATCGGTTAACTAGATCAGCGCTGCGGCTCATTGCTAAATCAACATTGTTAAGCTTGCTTAACGTTGCAAATACATTGGTACGTATTTCACTTAGTAATAAAAACGTGGCGTTATGAGTAACTAGGCGTTCGCCATAGCGCGATGCTGTTCGCACAATAGCTAAAAAACGAATCGTGCCGGCAGGAGTAAAATAATTCATTTGTACGCCCGCAATACCAGCAGCGGCCATTGATGCTAAAAACCAGCCAGATATAGCCAACAGGCCCACATTAGCTAATACCGTAATCGTCGCTAAAAATGTGCCTAGTAGCATTGCTTTGTAATGAGGAGCACAAAGTTTTAATAAACGAATAAAATTACGCATGCACCACCCCTTGTTCAGCCGTTTTTAGTAAGTCAGCAAATGCACCATTTTGCGCTGCAAGTGTTTCAAAGTGACCTTGCTCAGCTATTTTTCCATCGTGCATCACAATGATATTGCTGGCATGTTTAACGGTATTTAATCTATGGGCAATAACTAATACTAAGTTGTTTTTAGCATATTCATTAATAGCATCTTGAATAAGCAGCTCTGTTTGACTATCAAGGTGCGCAGTGGGCTCATCAAGCACTAAGACTGGTGCTTGTTTTATAAATGCGCGAGCCAGTGCAATACGTTGTTTTTGACCGCCAGAAAGCCCTTCACCTTGCTCACCTATCTGGGTGTTAAAACCATCGGGTAGGGTATTAATAAATTCAAGCACACCAGCTTGTTTTGCCGCGTGTTCAAGCTCTTGCTGTGTGGCAGTGGGTTTGGCCAATTTAATGTTGGCAGCAATGGTGTCGTAAAATAGCGTCGCTTGTTGTGGTATCCATGCAATATTATTTTGCAAGTAAGTAATATCGGTTGTACTTAAACTCTGATCATTAATAGATAGGTTGTTAATCACCTCAGGGTGAAACCCTAATAGACAATCAAACAACGTACTTTTACCTGAGCCACTACTGCCCACAACTGCAATTAAGCCTTTATTTGGCAATGTTAAATTTATACTTTTAATCCCTTCGTTACTACCAGGGTATATAAAATTAAGGTCGGTAATACTTATTGAATTAATTGTATTTAAAGTTAAATTGTTTTCAGGTGCGCTTGTAGTTACTGACGCATTTTCGTCACTTGGCAGTGGGGCATTTAAAATCGCAACCATATCGGCCGCCGCACTAATACCTTGTAAACGTGCATGGTAATGACTACCTAGTTGGCGCAGTGGTAAATAAAATTCAGGCGCTAAAAGTAGCACCACAAAGCCAGTGGCAAAATCAAGAGTGCCAAAAAATAGTCTAAAACCAATAATTACGGCAACGAGTGCCACGCTAATAGTGGCTAAAAACTCAAGTGCAAATGATGATAAAAACGCGATTTTTAAAACATCGAGTGTCGCGTGTCTAAAATCATCTGAAATTTTAGCTATTTGTTTAAGCTCGGTACATGTTGCATTAAATAGTTTTAGCTGAGTTAAACCTTGCACGCGGTCAAAAAAGTAATTGCCCAGTACAGCAAGTTGCTTCCAGCGTTTTTGGTTTAAAGCTTCGGCTTTAGCGCCTACTAAAATCATAAAAAAAGGAATGAGCGGGGCGGTTAATAAAAATATTAGCCCTGCTTTATAATCTGTCGGAAAAATAACAACCAATATTGCCAGCGGAATAAGTGCGCTGTAAGCAACACCTGGCAAGTATTTAGCATAATAGTCGTGAAGTGCTTCAACGCCATTATGCAGGGTATTTAATGTAGCGCCTTGGCCGTGTTGTTCTATATAACTAGGCCCAAGTAAGCTGAGCTTATGGAGAAGTGTTTGGCGCATAGCCGATTTTATTTTAAGCGCAGCAAATGCACTTAAGCGCTCACTTAACGCTAAAAACACCGCGCGTAATAAAATAATGCCTGCTAAGGGCCATAATAAATGAGTGACTTGGGCTAAATTATTACCTTCAAACATTACATTATGAATAGCTTGAGCCAGTAAATAAGCACCTGCAATCATCAGTAATGCGTTAAAAGTACCCACTACAATGCTTAACTTTAACCACACTGCAGCGGGTTTACTTTGACGCTTTAAAAAAGCGCGCAGTGATTGCTGCTGCGCGCGATCTGGTCGGGGGTTAGTCGTCATCTTTTGTGTTGTTAGCATCATTTAATAAATCGTGCATGGCTTGTTCATCATCAGCAATGCTGTTTTTATTTTGATGAAATTCGTACCACATTACATTTATTACACCTAAGGTACAGGCCAAAAGTACACCTAAAATCCAAGCGAAATACCACATTGTTTAGTCTCCTTAGTAGCTACCATGAGTGTTGTTTTCAATTTCTTCTACCGTTACTCTGCGCCACATTTTTACGTAACACCAAGTGGTGTAGGACAATATTAGTGGTACAAAAATACACACTGCAACAAACATTATATTGAGCGTTTTATGGCTCGATACCGCATCCCAAATTGTTAAGCTAATATTAGGGTTATTACTTGATGGCATAATAAATGGGAACAGAGAAACACCGGCCGTCATAATTACGCCAATTAACATTAAGCTTGTTGAAATAAGTCCAAGTGCAGGTTTATTTAATTTTGAAAACACAAGTGCACTTAATGCCATTGCAAAGGCTAAAATAGGGAAGGTCATTGTCCACGGACGAGTGCTGTAATTACTTAACCAAGCACCTTGCGCTGTAGTGACTACTTTAGCTAAAGGGTCTGCATGACTTTGTGTATCAGCCATAGATACAACTTGGTAACCCGTTAAGTTAGCCACCCAAAAACCAGCTGCAGCAAATAACACGATAAACACAATAAGAGAATAGCGACCATATTGACCCGAACGCTCTGCGACCACACTTGCTGTTCTAAGTTGTAACCACATACCCGCATGCGCAACTAACATGGTAATACTCACTAAACCTGCAAGTAATCCAAATGGGTTAAGCAAGCCAAAAAATGATCCTTGGTAGCTTACACGCATAAGGTTATCAATATTAAACGGTACGCCTAAAAATAAATTACCAAACGCAACACCAAATACTAATGCTGGAATCGCGCTGCCTGCAAGCAAGCCCCAATCCCAGTTATTGCGCCAGCGTTTTGAGTCTACTTTACTGCGGTAATCAAATCCAAGTGGTCTAAAAAACAAAGCAAAGAGTACTAGCATCATGGCAAAGTAAAAGCCCGAAAATGCAGCTGCATAAACCATAGGCCACGCCGCAAATAACGCGCCGCCTGCAGTTATAAACCATACTTGGTTACCATCCCAATGCGGGCCAATTGTGTTTATTACTGTGCGGCGCTCTGAATCTGTTTTACCAACGAGGCGGAGCAACATAGCAACGCCCATATCCATACCATCGGTAATAGCAAAACCAATAAGCAGCACACCAATGATCAACCACCAAAGCATTTTTAATGTTTCATAATCAAAAATCATGATTGCTCTCCTTCAGTTTTATCAGCTTTGCTTGGTAATTCAAAATGATACTTACCAGTATGTAGCGAGCTTGGCCCTTGCTTAACAAAGCGGATCATCAGCCAGCCTTCCACAATGGCTAAACCAGTATAGAAAACAATAAACCCAGTTAAGCTAATTAAAATATCGTTTACTGTTAGTGACGACGTGGCTAAAAAGGTCGGCAGTATTTCAGATATAGCCCAAGGTTGGCGACCATACTCGGCAACAATCCAACCAAATTCAATCGCTATCCAAGGTAGTGGAATACTCAATACGGCAGCCCATAACAACCAGCGTTTTTGCTCAATAACGCGGTGTGCGTTGTAGTAAAATGCCAATATAAATACACCTAGCATGGCCACACCACAGGCAACCATAATCCTAAATGACCAAAACATAGGGCCTACTTTAGGAAAAGAGTCTTTAACAGCTTTTTGAATTTGTTCTTCAGTAGCATCTACAACATCAGGTGTGTAGCGCTTAAGTAGCAAGCCATAGCCTAAATCATCTTTTAGAGTATTAAATTTGGCGATATTATCTGGCGTATCTTCACCGTTTCTAAGTTTTGTAAGGTATTCATAAGCAATCATACCGTTGCGAATACGTACTTCATGTTGTTTTTCTAGGTCGTTAATACCCGTTACTTGCTCATCTAGTGAGCGCGTAGCAATTAACCCAAGTGCGTAAGGTATTTTAACCGCCGCATGTGTTACTTGCTCTTCTGAATCAGGAAAACCAAATGCGGTAAACGCAGCCGGAGCTTCTTCTGTGTGCCATTCAGCTTCAATTGTGGCAAGTTTTACTTTTTGGACTTCGCCTACTTCGTAGCCTGATTCGTCACCGAGTAAAATTACACACAAAATTGACGCTAAACCAAAGCCTGATGCGACTGAAAAAGAGCGTTTAGCAAATGCTAAATCACGACCCTTCAATATGTACCAGCTACTAATACCAAGCACAAACATAGACGCTGCTACATAACCTGCCGATACAGTATGAATAAACTTAACTTGGGCTACAGGGTTAAACACAAGCTCTGCAAAACTGGTCATTTCCATGCGCATGGTTTGATAGTTAAATTCAGCGCCTACTGGGTTTTGCATCCAACCGTTGGCAATTAAAATCCACAGCGCCGACATGTTAGTACCAATGGCCATTAAAAAGGTCGCGCCTAAATGTTGGCGTTTAGAAAGCCTGTCCCAGCCTAAAAAGAACATACCCACAAAGGTCGATTCTAAAAAGAATGCCATTAAACCTTCAATAGCCAGGGGAGCCCCAAAAACATCACCTACGTAATGGGAGTAATAAGACCAGTTAGTACCAAACTCAAACTCCATGGTAAGGCCTGTTGCCACACCAATTGCAAAGTTAATACCAAACAATTTTCCCCAAAACTTAGTCATATCACGATAAATTTCGCGACCGGTCATAACATAAACCGATTCCATAATAACTAAAATCCAGGTCATACCTATCGTTAACGGTACGAATAAGAAATGAAAGAGAGCGGTAACAGCAAACTGTAATCGCGATAGATCCACAAAGGTTTCATCTATCATTATTGGCTCCTTGAGAGTGACGGATTAACAGGGCAACATTTTATTGGCAAAGTTAGAGTTTAATGAACTTTCAGTAATTACTGAAATTTTGTAATAGTATTTACGTTTGTGCAATCTTTGTCAACATACATATTAGTAAAGCGTAATATATATTTCCTATGCTACATCAGTATTAAAAACAAACAACATAAAGCCTTAACTTAGGTAATAAAAAACCAGTTATTTAAAGCGTTTAACCAAACAGTAAAACACGGTAAACTAACAAGCATGAACGCCTGGTTTACTTGTGAAATAAAATCAAATGAATAAAGATAAAAAACAACTACGTATTGGTATTGTGGCAGGTGAACTGTCGGGCGATATTTTAGGTGAAGGCTTAATTAAAGCCCTTAAAAAACACTTTCCGGACGCTATTTTTGAAGGAATAGCAGGACCTAAAATGCAAGCGCAGGGCTGTAAAACACTTTACGACATGGATGAGCTTTCGGTTATGGGGCTTGTTGAGGTGCTAGGGCGTTTACCACGTTTGCTTAAAATACGTAAACAACTCGTGCAGCATTTTGTAGATAACCCACCTGATGTATTTATAGGTATTGATGCACCGGATTTTAACTTACGTGTAGAAAAGCCACTTAAAGATGCGGGTATTAAAACCGTGCAGTATGTAAGTCCGTCTGTTTGGGCGTGGCGCGAAAAGCGCATTCATACAATAAGTGCAGCCACTAACTTAGTGTTAGCATTATTACCATTTGAAAAAGAGTTCTACGATAAGCACCAAGTGCCATGTACATTTGTGGGGCATACCTTGGCAGACGACATAGCACTTGAGCACGACGATACTAAAGCACGAGAAGAACTCGGCTTAAGCCTTGATGACAAAGTACTGGCGCTGCTACCTGGTAGTCGAGGCTCTGAAGTTGGTTTGCTAAGCGAGACTTACATTAAAACAGCTGCTGAGCTGCAAGCTAAAAACCCCAATCTTAAAATTGTGGTGCCGTTGGTTAACGAAAAACGCAAAGCGCAGTTTAGTGATATATTAAACGCTACCGCACCAAACCTTAATGTTAACCTGCTTGATGGGCAATCAAAATTAGCGATGCAAGCTGCTGATGCTATTTTATTAGCCTCGGGCACAGCAACACTTGAAGGTATGCTTTATAAAAAACCAATGGTTGTGGGCTATAAAATAAAGCCTTTGAGCTATTGGATTTTTAAAACTTTATTTACGTTTAATATTAAGTACTTTTCGCTGCCTAATTTATTAGCCGACGAAGAGCTAGTGCCTGAGTTTTTACAAACCGAGTGTAATGTGACTAACTTAACAAACGCACTTACCCCTATGCTCAACACAGATAACAAAGAGCTAAAAGCACGCTTTTTAGCTATTCACGAAAAAATCAGATTAAATGCCAGTGAACAAGCAGCCAATGCTGTGGCGGAGTTAATAAATGCAGATTGATAGACCCAATGTATCCTTAATTGCTGGTGTAGATGAAGTAGGGCGCGGCCCACTTGTTGGTGATGTAGTCACTGCCGCCGTTATTTTAGATCCCACTAAACCAATTGCAGGCTTAGCAGATTCTAAAAAGTTAACGGATAAAAAACGCCAAGCACTTGCAGTTGAAATAAAAGAAAAAGCATTGTGCTACGCGTATGGACGCTGCAGTCCAACAGAAATTGACGAGTTAAATATTCTACACGCAACGATGCTTGCCATGACTCGCGCAGTAGAGGCATTAAGCACACAACCTGAATTTGTATTTATAGATGGTAATCGATTGCCAAAACTCACTATGCCAGCACAAGCTGTTGTTAAAGGTGATAGCTTAGTGGCCGAAATTTCAGCGGCGTCTATTTTAGCTAAAGTAGCACGCGATGACGAAATGCTTGAACTTGATAAACGCCACCCAGAATATGGTTTTGCAGGGCACAAAGGGTATCCCACTAAAGCGCACTTTGCAGCACTTGAACAATACGGTGCAATTGACGAGCATCGTAAAAGCTTTAAACCTGTGCAGCGGGTTTTGGCGCAAGTCAATGGTGAGGGCTAAGCATGGCTGCTCCTGATTTTGTTCATTTAAGAGTTCATTCAGACTTTTCGATGGTTGATGGCCTTGCTAAAACAAAGCCAATCGTCGCAAAAGCGCAAGAGCTGCAAATGCCAGCCATTGCAATTACCGATCAAATGAACTTTTGTGGTTTAGTGCGTTTTTATGGCGCCACGCATAATGCAGGTATTAAACCTATAGTGGGTGCTGACTTTTGGGTTCGTAGCCCAGAGTTTCCTGATGAGCCAAGCCGCTTAACCATATTAGCCAAAGACAACGACGGCTATAAAAATATTACCTTGTTGATATCTAAAGCTTATCAGCGTGGGCATGTGTTTCATCGCCCAGTTATTGACCGCGAATGGTTAGTTGAGCTAAAAGCAGGCTTAATTATTCTCTCAGGCGCTAAAGACGGTGACTTAGGTAAAGCATTATTAAAAAATAATCCGACTGTAATTGAATCGGTTGTTAGTTTTTATAAGCAGCATTTTAGCGATAACTACTACCTAGAGCTTGTTCGCACCAATCGACCGCTTGAAGAAGATTACTTGCACATGGCGGTAGAGCTTGCTGCTAAAGAGCAACTACCGGTTGTAGCCACCAACGAAGTGGTGTTTTTAAAGCCAGAAAACTTTGAAGCGCACGAAATTCGTGTTGCTATTTTTGACGGTTACACGCTCGATGATAAGCGCCGCCCTAAACGGTTCTCTGAAGAACAATATCTAAAAACACCTGAGCAAATGGCTGAGTTGTTTAGCGATATTCCAGAAGCCCTACAAAATACCGTAGAAATCGCTAAGCGTTGTAATGTAACTGTGCAATTAGGTACTTACTTTTTACCTGATTACCCAACCGGCTCGCTTAAAATTGAAGACTTTTTAGTTAAAGTGTCACAAGACGGCCTTGAAGAACGACTACAGTTTTTATTCCCCGACGAAGAAGATAGAAAAGTAAAACGTGTTGAATACGATGAGCGCCTTGATATAGAGCTTGGTGTAATCAACCAAATGGGATTCCCTGGTTACTTCTTAATCGTAATGGAGTTTATTCAGTGGAGTAAAGATAATAATATTCCAGTTGGGCCTGGTCGTGGTTCAGGTGCGGGTTCGTTAGTTGCGTACGCGCTTAAAATTACCGACCTTGATCCACTTGAGTTTGACTTACTGTTTGAGCGATTCTTGAACCCTGAACGTGTATCAATGCCCGATTTCGACGTCGATTTTTGTATGGATAGACGAGACGAAGTAATTGATCACGTGTCGGCTTTGTATGGTCGGGATGCGGTTTCGCAAATTATTACCTTTGGTACCATGGCTGCAAAGGCGGTAATACGCGATGTAGGGCGAGTGCTTGGGCATCCTTACGGGTTTGTTGATCGAATTTCAAAATTGATTCCGGGTGACCCCGGTATGACACTTGCCAAAGCGTTTGATGTAGAACCACGCTTGCAAGAAGCCTACGATGGCGACAATGAGGTAAAAGACTTAATCGACATGTGTCGCATCCTTGAAGGGTGTACACGTAATGCCGGTAAACATGCGGGTGGCGTAGTAATATCGCCAACCACTATTACCGACTTCGCTGCGCTTTATTGCGATGACGAAGGTAAGTTTCCAGTAACACAGTTTGATAAAAACGATGTAGAAACAGCCGGCTTAGTTAAGTTCGATTTCTTGGGTTTACGTACACTGACTATATTGCAGTGGGCGGTCGATATGACCAATGTGCGCATGAAGCGCCAAGGTAAAGACCCCGTTGATATAAACACCATTCCACTGGATGATAAAAAAAGTATTGAGTTGTTACTTCGCGCCGAAACGACCGCTGTATTCCAGCTAGAGTCGCGTGGTATGAAAGACCTAGTACGCCGCCTTAAGCCCGACTGCTTTGAAGATATGATTGCACTTGTGGCCTTGTTCCGACCAGGTCCACTGCAATCAGGCATGGTAGATAACTTTATCGACCGAAAACTGGGCCGAGAAGAAATCTCATACCCAGATGCGCAGTATCAGCACGAAAGCTTAAAACCAATACTTGATCCAACTTACGGCATTATTTTGTATCAAGAACAAGTAATGCAAATTGCGCAAGTACTAGCAGGTTACACGCTAGGTGGCGCCGACATGCTGCGTCGTGCAATGGGTAAGAAAAAACCCGAAGAAATGGCAAAGCAGCGTTCAACATTTGAAGATGGCGCAAGAAATAACGGCATTGACGGCGAGCTTGCGATAAAAATCTTCGACTTGGTAGAAAAGTTCGCAGGTTACGGTTTTAACAAATCTCACTCAGCAGCTTACGCACTCGTATCGTATCAAACATTGTGGATGAAAACGCATCATCCTGCAGAGTTTATGGCTGCTGTAATGTCGGCCGATATGGATAACACCGACAAAATAGTTATTTTGGTGGATGAATGTGAAAACATGAAGCTCACCTTATTACCACCAGACGTAAATGCAGGTGAGTTTAAGTTTACAGTAAACCTTGAAGGTGAAATTGTTTACGGCATTGGCGCGATAAAAGGCGTAGGTGAGGCTCCGGTTGAAGCAATTTTAGAAGCGCGTGCAAAAGGCGGCCCATTTAAAGATTTATTTGATTTTTGTGCCCGTGTTGATTTAAAACGCTTAAATAAACGTGTTACTGAAAAATTAATTTACGCAGGTGCTTTGGATCAATTAGGACCAGAGAAAACCCAATCTGGGCGTGCTACATTACTAGCCAGTTTAAAAGATGCTATGCGTGCGGCCGATCAACACAACAAAGCTGAGCAATTAGGACAAAGTGACTTATTTGGTTTATTAGCCACTGAGCCTGATGAAGTTGAACAAGCTTTTATTAAAGCCACAGGGCTTACTGATAACGAGTGGTTAGATGGCGAAAAAGAGACGCTAGGCCTTTATTTAACTGGGCATCCAATAAATCAGTACCGCCGTGAGCTTAGGCATTACACTAGCGGAAAAATAGTTGATTTACAGCCAACTAATCGTGATGTGTTTGCAACGGCAGCTGGTTTAGTTATTGCTTCTAGAGTATTAATTAATAAAAAAGGAAATCGTTGGGCCTTAGTAACTTTAGATGACAAGAGTGCACGGATTGATGTACGCTTGTATTCAGACGAGTTTGAAAAGTACCAAGATATGCTCCAAGTTAACAATATCTTGGTAATATCTGGACAGGTCAGCTTTGATAACTTCTCCGGTGGTATTACAATGACCGCCAGAGAAATAAACACCATTGCTCAAGCGCGTGAAAAGCGTATTAAAGCGATTAAAATGACGCTGAACATGGTGCAAATCGAGGCAGGTTTCTTCGATAAATTACAAAAAGTACTCGAACCCTATAAAATGGGAACGTGTCCGATCAAGGTTTATTACCAACGTCCAGATGCGTTGGCGCAATTAACTCTTGGGATCGAATGGTGTGTTACGCCAAGTGACGACTTAATCCATAAGTTATCACTAATGGCTGCGCAAGATGTAGAACTAGAATTTAACTAATTAGGTAGTTTAGAGCATGAGCCTCAATTATCTTGATTTTGAGCTTCCAATTGCAGAATTAGAAGCAAAAATTGAAGAATTACAAAGTATCAGCCGCGCTGGCGAATTAGACCTTGAGTTAGAAGAGGAAGTCAGCAAATTAAAAGAAAAAAGTGCCAAACAAAAACAGGAGATTTTTTCTAATTTAGGCGCTTGGCAAGTATCACAGTTAGCACGTCATCCGTTGCGTCCTTACACTCGAGATTATATCGAGCGCATTTTCACGGAATTTGACGAGTTTGCTGGCGATCGTACTTTTGCTAACGATCCAGCTATTTTAGGTGGCATTGCGCGTTTAGATGGCGAACCGGTAATGGTTATTGGCCAACAAAAAGGTCGTGATACTGCTGAAAAAATTAAACGCAACTTTGGTATGCCAAAGCCAGAAGGTTACCGTAAAGCATTACGCTTAATGGAAATGGCTGAGCGTTTTAAAATGCCAATCATGACCTTTATTGACACACCAGGTGCATACCCAGGTGTTGGCGCTGAAGAACGTGGTCAATCTGAAGCAATCGCACGTAACTTAAAAGTAATGGCGTCACTTAAAGTGCCGACAATATGTACGGTTATTGGTGAAGGCGGTTCAGGCGGTGCATTAGCAATTGGTGTTGGCGACAGAGTTAACATGTTGCAGTACAGCACTTATTCTGTAATTTCGCCTGAAGGTTGTGCGTCTATTCTTTGGAAAAGCGCTGACAAAGCACCGCTTGCAGCAGAAGCAATGGGTGTAACCGCAGAGCGCGTTAAAGAGCTAGACTTAATCAACAACTTAGTTGATGAGCCTCTAGGTGGTGCACATCGTAATTACGATGCTATGGCACGTAACTTAAAAGTACGCCTTAAGCGTGACCTAGCAGACTTACAAGCGCTTACGCTTGAAGAAATGCTTGATCAACGTTACAAACGTTTAATGTCGTTTGGTTATTGCTAAACACATTAATTGTTAAAAAAAGCCGCTTATGCGGCTTTTTTGCTTTAAAATGTTCAGAGTTTTTATATAAAAGTGCGGCCATATGCATACAACAGCAATTTATCAGCAATTAAAAAAATCACTAAATAGCTATATTGAGCAAGGTAACACTGTTTTTACTGTGGCGCTTTCTGGTGGTGTTGATTCTGTGGTGTTGCTGCATTTAATGCGTGCTTTAAGAGCCGATAATCCTGCAATTGATGTATCGGCTATTTATGTTCACCATGGCTTGAGCCAGTATGCTGATGACTGGCAACGCTTTTGCAAGAATGTATGTATTGAGCTTGATGTGCCTTTTAAAGTCGCAAAAGTTGTAATTGAGCAGCAGTCGCGAACGAGCCTTGAAGCCCAAGCTCGCGATGCACGTTACAAAGCACTTGATGAGCTAAGCCCACAAGGCAGCATTGTTTTATTGGGCCAACATTTAAACGACCAAGTAGAAACGTTTTTACTGCGCTTAAAGCGTGGCTCGGGTTTAAAAGGGCTTGGCGCCATGCACCAAGTGCGTTTGCTGCAAAGTGGCCGTGTATGTTTTAGGCCATTGTTAAACGTAAAGCGAAGCGATATAGAAGCGTTTGCGGCGCGCTTTAGTATTAACCACATAACTGATGACTCAAATACAGATGAAAGTTTTGACCGTAACTTTTTACGCTCAAAAATAGTACCTGTGTTAGCCGAGCGTTTTACTGGGTTTGAACAATGTACAGCACGAAGTATTGAGCTACTACAACAACAGCAAACACTACTTGATGAGTACACTCAGCTTGATTTAAATAAGTGTATTAACGAGTACCAAGCACTGTGCATTAGCCAAATAAGCGAATACAGCTCAGCGCGTATTGCAAATATAGTACGTGCGTGGCTTACATTATTTACACAGGTCATGCCATCGCAAAAGCAGCTTGAGCAAATTATTAATCAAGCAATGTGCGCAAAAAACGACGCGCAAATGCGTATTGATTTGCTCTATGGGCAAATACGTCGTCATCAAGGTTATTTGTATTTTGTAACACCAAGTGAAGTATTAACAGATATTGAGCTAAATCATTCGCAGCTAAAACTTGCAGACGGGCGCTTATTAATTAAAAGCATTGGTTTTGGAGTAAGACCTCCACACTCAAATGAGCAAGTAATAGTGCGCTTTAATTGCAATAGCGCACGTATTAAACCACTTAAAAAGCCTGGTAGTAATACAGTTAAGCATTGGTTTAAAGATGCAAAAATAGCGCCGTGGCTACGCGCCAGTGTGCCACTTATTTTTTATAATGATGAATTAGTTCAAGTGGTTGGTTATTTTATAAGTGCTAAGCATGTTGATGAAAATGGTATTTTTTGGGAGTGTAAATAAATGAGTAAAAAGCCGCATGTTGGCTTATCGTTAGTAAAAAAAGCGCCAATGGGTATGCTAATAACAGCGCTTATTGCTGTTATCGCTAATGTTTTACTTGAGTTAAATATAGTTACGTTAGGTTATGCAGTCGCTGGTGGGATTGCATCTGCAGTACTTTTATTAGCTTATTGGTTAGGTAAAGGTGGATTGTTTTTTATTTTAGGCGTGAGTCTGCCACTGCTTTTAGTATTATTTACACCGCTTGCGACTATTACTGCATTACTTAATTTAATTAGCGGGTTCTTTTTTGGTTTTTGTGCTGCGTTGTTTATTTATAAATTGGTATGTGCAAAGCCTAGCGGGGGAAGCTAGGCTTTTTTATTTAATGCAGTTAAGTAAAGGCTAATATGCTTTTGCGCAGTTTCTACCTGATGCCTTTGCTTTGTATAAACCTTTATCGGCTCGAGCAAATATCTCAGTTTCGCAATCTTGGCTGTTAGCTAAAGTAAAACCAATACTGGTTGTTACTTTATACTTAGACATTAATGGCGATTTTCTTACTAAGCACATTATACGCTCAGCAATCACTTTATTAGTTGTAAACTCAGGGTCTTCAATAAGTAAAGCAAACTCATCACCACCAAATCTAAATACCGAATCAGTGCCGCGTATACTGCTACACAGTACTTTTGAAAATTCTTTAAGTGTATCGTCACCAATTTTATGGCCGAAGTTGTCGTTAACTTGTTTAAAGTTATCTAAGTCAAGCAACATTAAACTAAATGGGCGTTGATAACGGCGACAGTTTTCAAGCTTTTGAAGTAAAAAGTCATTAAATTGACTACGATTATTTAAACCGGTTAACGCATCCTTTGTGGCAAGCTTTAGTACGCGGCTATACATCATCGCATTACGAAGTGGATAAACCAGCGCACTATGTAATGTATGTAATTTTTTCTCAATTGCGTGACCAAGTGGGAATTTACTAAAATAAATTAGCTGCCCTAAGTGGTCTTTATTAATCGCTAAATCAAAAATATAGGGTGTACTATTTGTATCACTTTGTGATGTTTGAGCAGTACCTAAAGTTGATTGAAACTGTAATCCAGAAAAATTGAGCAATTGTTTTGCAAATTTAGCGTAAATAGCCAGAACATCCTCGATCACTAAGCTTGTTTGTAGCTCTGCGACGAGTTCATGCGTTTCAGTTATTTCATTTGTAGGTGAGTGTTCAGCCGAAAACGGCAAAAAATCACCGCGACCAGACACACGCTGCGTCAAAATATGGACGTTTTCCATTAAATTCTCCCCCGAGGGTGTTACTTTGCAATAACTAAGCTATTTTTGTGCCATATTTTAAAATTGCATGAAAAACATATGGTTGTTATATTTACTTACAAGCTACTAGTTTAATTTAAACGCGAGGCTGCATTTGCAAAGTATTAATGCTCAAATTTTTGGCTTATTAGTCGCGGCAGTTCTTTTTGTGTGGTTTTTTAAGCGCATTGGCTTGCCGCCTATTTTAGCGTACCTAGCAACGGGGGTTTTAGCCGGTAGTCATGGTATTGGCTGGCTTGCACAATCTCACGAAATAGAGTTTGTAGCTGAATTGGGTATTGTGTTTTTGTTATTTAGTTTAGGGCTAGAATTTTCTATTTCTCGACTAATGGCAATGCGAAACCTAGTATTTGGTTTGGGCTCATTACAAGTAGGTATAACCAGTTTACTCTTCATTATTATTCTATATTGCTTAAACTTTTCATTACTCACCAGTTTTACCATCGGCACAATTATGGCGCTTTCTTCAACCGCTGTAGTAGTTAAGCTATTAAAAGAAACGGGTGAGCTTAATCAGCGCCGTGGGCAATTAGCCGTTGGTGTTCTACTTTTTCAAGATATTGCTGTCGTTCCTCTATTAATAATACTTCCTTTATTTGCATCAAGTGACTCTCAAAGTATTGGCTGGGCTTTAGCGTTTGCCCTAAGTAAAGGCGCATTTGTATGTGTGCTTCTTTGGGCAATTGGTAAATGGGTATTGCCCATTGTGTTTAAAGAAATAGCGCAAGTACGAACCGATGAGTTATTTGTACTTACCACCATATTAGTCGCGTTGTTTGCAGGCTTTTTAACGTATATGTTTGGCTTGTCTATGGCGCTAGGTGCTTTTTTAGCCGGAATGATGTTAGGTGAGAGCCATTACAGGCATCAGTTAGAGGCCGATATACGCCCATTTCGCGATATTTTAATGGGGCTATTTTTTGTTACTGTAGGTATGCAGCTGGATATTTTATTTGTACTGGGGCATATCGTAATAATTATTGGCGCCTTGCTGGGTTTACTGGTGTTAAAAATTGCAGTGGTAGCCTTTAGCGCGCGGCTAATGCATGAGCGAAACCAAGATTCACTCGCCTGTGGCATTATGCTGTGGCAAATGGGGGAGTTTGGCTTTGTACTTATTGCACTTGCTGGCCAGCATCAATTATTAAATTCAGAGCAAGCTTCATTTTTAATTGCCCTTGGTGTGCTTTCAATGGCATTTACCCCATTTTTGATTGATAAAACGCCATTTATTTTAAAGCGTTTAGGCATACTCGATCGCCCAAGTTTGGCGCTCGAGAGTGAGCCACAAAGTAGTACGCTTTATAGTGACCATGTTGTTATTTGTGGTTTTTCGCGAGTTGGGCAAACTATAGCGCGTTTTTTAAAGCCCGAAGCAATAGACTATGTTGCGATTGAAAGTAACCCAATTTTAGTACAAGAAGGCAAAGCGGCGGGTGAGCCTGTCATATTTGGCTATGTTAAACAAAAAGATATTTTAAAGTGCGCAGGAGTAGAGCGAGCTCGCTTGGTTATTATTACTTTTACAGAGTTTGATCATGCACAAGTTGTTATTGATGCCATAAAGCAAATAGCACCCAATGTTAAAATACTCATTCGTACCCGTGACGATAGCCAGCTAGATTATTTAAAAGAGCTAGGTGTAACCGAAGTAGTACCTGAGTCGTTAGAGGCAAGCTTAATGCTCGTGTCGCATGTGTTGTCTATGTCGGGAGTACCGATGACGCGTATTGTACGAAGAGTAAGTAAAGAGCGTCGTAATCGTTATCCGTTAATGCAAAGCTTTTATGCAGGCTATTTTAAAGATAACGAAGATACATCAAGTGACCGGTTAGAGTACTTACATGTGGTTGCTCTGCCTGATAAAGCTTATGCAGTTAATAAAACAATCGAAAATCTAAATTTAGAAAAGCGTCGGGTACTGGTAAAAGCGCTGCGCAGAGAAGGAGCCGAAATAGACACGCCATCAGCACAAACAACCTTATTGGCTAATGACGTTTTAGTGTTACAAGGTAAACCAAGGCGTGTTGAGCGGGTAGAGCACTACCTGCTCGACGGAATAGAATAACGTTTCTGTTTGAGCTTAATCTAGTTCTAAAAACTTGCGTATCTCCGGTAATTTTTTCATACCGTCTTCATAACCAATTTGCATTAAATGTTGGGTGTAGCGTTTTTCAAACAATAGATAACTGGTTAAGCTCGATTGCGAATGTTTTTTAACACCTATGGTACGTAGCAATACTTTAATAGCCCAAGGCATATCGTCGTAATACTGTGCTGCAATAGCATTAAAGTTTTGCGATGGGTTAATTACAAAGGTATCTATTTGTTTAAGTTCTTGATGTTTGTCACGCGCGGGTAATAGCCCTAATGTTCGGTTAACACGAGCCAAACGCTCTAAATCCGATTGCATAGTGTCGGTAAATACACTGTCTAGTAAATGCCCCGCAACAGCAGAGAGTCCAGGATAATGTGGCGAATAACCCGGCGGGTGTAATTCTTTAGGTTGATCGACCCCAATAATAAATATTTTTTCAGCGCCTAAATGAATCGACGGACTCAGCGGAGAAAGTTGATGTATAGAGCCATCACCAAAGTAATGGTTATAAATATTTACACTTGGAAACACCATAGGAATGGCACTTGATGCCATTAAGTGCTCAACATTAATACGAGTTGCGCGGCCTTCGCGTTTAGCACGTTGCCACGATGTTTGCGTATTAGATTGAAAAAATGCAACCGAGTCACCCGTTGTATAACTTGAGGCTGTAATAGACAGCGCATCTAAATAATTACGGTGTAAATTGCGCTCAATGCGGTGTAAATCTAAAATCTCGTTTAATAAACTACGCAGAGGGCGGTTATTTAGTAAGCTCGCTGGTGGGTGGTTAATATGCTCTGACTGAAAGCTCGTTAAGATATTGCGAGCAATATGACCAAACACGCTTAAAAAGTCACTTTTATAGACCATAGAGGTTGAAAAGTTTTTCCAAACTGATTCGAGCTTTCGTACAGCCAAATGCGCACAAGAAGCGTAACATGCCAATGCAGCAGAGTTAATAGCGCCAGCGGAGGTGCCATTTATTACTCTAAATGGCAATGGAGCAGTACGAGGCATACTATGAGCTAGCGCTTTTAGCACACCGACTTGATAAGCAGCTCGTGCGCCACCACCTGTAAGTAATAAGGCAGTTTTAGGTTTTTGTGGGTCAACTTGCTTGATTTTCATATTGGTGGTTAAACTGTTCTACGTCTTTACTTTATTTATTAACTGTAAGTCTTTAAGCTAGAAGAATCAAAGGATAACTGCCCTAATGCTTATTACATTATTTAATCACCCAATTTAGTAGGTAACTTACTTTGCTATAATTGCCGTATTATAAAATGTCATAGTATTTGTGTAAGAATGAATTTAATCCACTTAGCGTACTCTAAGTGATATCGCATTTTAATTTTTATGGAGTTCGTATGTCAGATAAACCAGAAGCATCAGATGTTCAAAAACGTCCACCTAATAACAATATTCTTTTCGCCGTTATTATTTTAATAGTCGTAGCATGTGCGGCTGCCTTCGTATTGCTCACACCAAGTGACGAGCAAGAAACACGCACTGAGGTAGAGCCCGCAGTTAAAGAGCAACCTATGATGGAGCTTAAACCCGAGAACGACCCAGTGGTAGACGCGCCATCTGTAATGCCAGAAAAACCAGCCGAGCTTGAAGTACCAGTACAAAGCCCGAGCGAGCCGGAGCCTGAAGTGGAGCCACTACCAACACTTAACGAAAGTGATACAGTTGTGGTTGCTAAAATGGATGAGTACCTAAGCGACTCAGTAATGAGCCTAATGGTGACCGACGATGTAATTCGCCGTGGTGTTGTATTTGTAGATAACCTAGCTAAAGGTAAGGTAGCTAAAAAGCACACGCCTGTTGTACAGCCAGAAGAGAAATTTAGCGTTAATGAAGGGGATATCCTCACAATTAACCCTAACAGCTACGAGCGTTATACCCCGTATGTGAAAATATTTACCAGTATGAGTGCAGCGCAAGCCGTTCGCATGTACGAAGAGTACAAGCCACTTATAAATAATGCATACAGTGAAATTGGTTATGGAGATGATGAGTTTAATCAAACGCTAACCGATGCAATCGATTTATTACTTGATACGCCAGAGCCTGAAGGTGACTTGCCGTTACTTCGCGATTCAGTGACGTATCAGTATGCGTTTTCGGAGTGGGAGCAATTACCTGCTGCGCAAAAACAGCTTTTACGTATGGGTCCAGAAAACATGAAAAAAGTAAAAGCAGCACTTCGTAATATAAAAGCGCAGTTAGAGAACAATTAATACGCACTAAAACAGCTAAATACGTCGCGATTGTATATGAAGTATGCAATCGCACTTTCTTTTTAGATTATCCCTTGAATAACAGAGCAAAAGTAGAGATAATCCTTCCCGCGCCAACCAAGGCCCTCAATGGTAGTCTTATTGGTCCTCTCGCAACACTAGCAGGCGAACCTGGTCAGGCCCGGAAGGGAGCAGCCACAGTTTGTGACGTGTGTGCCGAGATGTGGCTGGTAAGACTGCCACCCAAATTCCTCATTTGGGTGTTGTTTGAAGTATAAGTTGACATATTTGTACTAAAAGATTGCATAAACCAGAAGCATAAGATGACATAATTTAGCATTAACCAAATTGTTAAATGGCTCACTCATATTTGCACTTCGGCTTTTTGCCTTTTCCAATAACTTGATAAAGGCTACCACTGACTGTTTTGATTAGCTGGTTCTGAGGTGATATTTCCACTATTCTTGATGTGCTAATATAATCGCTTGTTGCGAATCGGTACGTCATGTCATCGACATAGATATCCCATAAAATTTATCCAATCATTTTCTTCACCATCAAAAATTGAAACTTAAGGGTGTTTAAGTCTTAATGAGAAATATCTATTTCTACTAAATTAATCGGAATTTTTTAGCATTAAAAAACTGGCTTTGGTATCAGGAGCTTTTAATTTAAGAAAACCAGTCACTTTATGCCATTTTATGATTCAACTCTATGCCAACTTATACTTCAAGCAACATTGGGTGTATATCGCTAACTCCTTAATTTTTATATTTTTTCACTAAATTAATCCATAATACCTAATAGTTTCCAGCTCCTTTTCTCGCTAGACAACTTTTAACTTGTACGCAATAATGTAGCAATTATATTAATTTAACACTGCGTGTTAACAAAGTACTCTAGGGTTGAAGTAATGCCTCAAAGAAGTAAGTGGACACTCGCTGTTTTATTAGGGTTGCTAGGGGGTTTAGTTAACCTCTCGCCGTTATATTTTTTCGACAGTTCTGAGTTTTTATTTGGGCAAGTATTTGTATTATGTAGCTTAGTGTTTATTGGGCTGCGTTATGCGTGCTTAAGCCTTGCGATTGTATCTGGCTTTTTACTTTATAGGTGGGGGCATTGCTGGCCGAGTATTGTTTATTTACTCGAGCTTTTTTGGCTTTACACTTCTTGTTTACGCCGCTCTAAACCCATACTCCCTCTTGGTACTGTTTTTTGGCTGTTAGTTGGTTTACCTATAATTTGGGGAATAGGGCAGTTTCTTATTGGTCTGCCATGGTTAACGCTAGTTGTTGCAATATCAAAGTACCTCATAAATGCGTTAATTAGCTTAGCTTTAGTTGATTTATTTAGTGTATTTGTACCCCACGCCAGCCGTGCCTATCAGGGCAGGCCTCTTGCTCGCATTCTTAGCTATGTTGTAAGCGTTATTATTATATTGGTTATACTGCTTACCAGTGTAATTTTAGTGAACGATCACCACTCTCGGTTAGAGTATGAGGTAGACGCCCAGCTTGAAGAAAAAGCCAAATATATAAGCACTCAATTAAGTGATTATTTAACGTTTCATAAAAATGCCATTGTAATGAGTAGCGACGCCATAAGCGCGGGCACAGATAGTGAGCAGCAGTTAAAAAGGCTAATGAATCTATTTCCAGGGTTTGCTACAAGCTTGTATGCAAATCCTAGCGGCTACGTCGAAATAACGTCGCCTAATAACCTTATAGCGGGGTTAACTAAGGCGCAGCGTAATGTCACTGATCGCGAGTACTTTAATCAGGCTAAGCAATATCCTCTCGGTTATAGCGGTGGTGTGTTTCAAGGGCGAGGGCTTGGCAATGAAGCCATTGTTGCGCTGTCGGCACCTATTTATCGTGATGGTGAGTTTTTCGGCGTAGTAGAGGGGTCGTTAAAGCTTGGACGATTAGAGCAGTTTATTCCTAATTTATTTGAAAATACTGGCGAGTTAGTTGTACTGGATGATAAACAAAAAGTGGTTTTTAGCTCGCTTGAGCAGTTTAAAATATTAACCGACTTTAACGAAGATGGTTTTAATACGCGTAATATGGGCGATAAAAATTTATTTCGCTCCAATAATAATGAGGTTTACCATAGTTCTAGATATGTTAATCCGCAGAGCAAATGGCAAGTAATCACTTTTTATAATCGTAAACATTTGAGTATGGCTGTAGCCAAAGCATGGCTGCCAAGTATCTTGCTAGGCGCTATGCTAATTATTATGGTGGTGCTGTTTGTACGCCAACTTGCAAACTTATTAGTGCAGCCAATTAGTGGTTTAACTAATTTAATGCAAAGCTTTAATAAATCAAAAAAACATACTTTTAATACAGATTCAAGTTGGCAAGAAGTATTGCAACTACAACAGCAGTTTGAAATGCTAGCCACTGCGCTGCAGCACTCAATAGAAAACCTACAAGCGTCAAATATAAAAAACCAAGACCTAAACAAACAACTCAGTGAGTTTAACCAGCAGCTAGAAAAACAAGTTGCTGAGCAAACTAACAAGCTTAAGCAAGCAGTAGAGCGTGCTAATTTAGCTAATGTGGCTAAATCGCAGTTTTTAGCAAATATGAGTCATGAACTACGCACCCCAATGAACGGTATTTTGGGCATGGGTGAAGTATTGCTGCGTGATAGTTCGTTAACCGACGAGCAAAGAGATCTTTTAGATACGCAACAAAAAAGTGCTCAAAACTTATTAAAAATCTTAAACGATATTTTAGATTTTTCTAAAATTGAGGCTAATGCAATGCAAATTAGCCCGCGCCCAACAAACTTAGCGCCGTTTATCGAAAATATTAAATCGTTGTTTTCACCCATTGTAAGCTCTGACGATGTGCAGTTTATAGTTCAGTGTAGTAACACCTTGCCAGATTGTATTAACGTAGATGATTTACGCTTAAGCCAAGTTATTATTAATTTATTATCTAACGCGTATAAGTTTACTGAGCGCGGGTTTGTGCGTTTATCGTTTGATTACAGTGGCCAGCAATTATTTGTGAGTGTGTCTGATAGCGGCATAGGCATAGAAAAAGATCAGCAATCGTTATTGTTTATCGAGTTTACACAAGCTGATGTAGGTGTTGCACGTAAATACGGTGGTACCGGGCTTGGTTTGGCCATTAGCCAAGGGTTAATTAAAAAAATGCAGGGTGAAATATCTTTAAATAGTCAGCCCGGTAAAGGCAGCATGCTTAAGTTTTACATTAATGCGCCTAAAGCTGAGTTTATAAAGCCCACAGCCGCAGTACAGTCGCAATCAGTACCTAACCTTGGTAGCAAAAAATTACTCTTAGTGGAAGATAACCCCATAAACCGCCAAGTAATTGCAAAAATGTTAGAGCCAACTCATGTACAACTTACAATGGCTAACGATGGAATTGAAGCGTTAAAAGTGCTTAAGGGTAATACCTTTGACTTAATTTTAATGGACTGCCAAATGCCAAATATGGATGGTTACGAATGTACCCAAACCATACGTGCTAACGAAGCAAACACTAAGGCACATGTGCCCATTATTGCAATTACCGCTAATGCCTACGAAGACGATAAACAGCGCTGTTTAAGTGTAGGTATGGATGACTTTGTATCTAAACCTGTAAATACACAAGGTTTGTACGAAGTAATCGCTAGGGTGATAAACGCGCACTAGCTTAGCGTTTATCACCACAACAAATTTTAGATAAAATCGAGCGTAAGTAATAAGCGTTGCTCGTTTGCAGCCACCGCTGGTGAGCGATGTACAAGCCCTGCACCTTCGTTTTCATCCCAGTACTCGCCTTTAAGCAGGGCAACATCACCTTGCTTGAGTTGATTAATATTATTTAGGCTTTTAAATAAGCCAGACTCTTCATCGGGTTTACCTAAATTACCAGTACCTAGCTTTGAGCGGTTTACATCGCTGTGATTTAACCACTGCGTAGCAACACCTTGATAGGTAGTAACTAGCCGGCACGGAATTTTGTCTACATGAAAACGCGGGCACATGGGTTTATCTAATATTTTTAGCCTTAAACCGGCGCGTTTTAAATCAAACAGGCAGCAAAACATTTCAACCAACAGTGCGATATCTTCACACAGCGCTTTAACTTCATCGCGGTTATTATCTTCTGGCTTAAGCGTTTTTATTAATTGATCAAACGCATCATCGGGCGATACCGCAAGCTCTAGTGGCTTTAAAGCATTTGCGCTAATGAGAGTATTAACTGCATTTGTTAATGTTTGCTCAAGGTCTCTTTGCCAAATAACAATGTTAGTGTCTTGGTTATAAATTTGTGGCAATACATCGGCGTCACACTCTTTAGCTGCTTTTCGGTACAGCGGTTCCGCAGGCTTTATTTGCGCAGTTATTGGGGCTAGGGCATTCATTACTCTTCCTCCCAAATAGGAAACGGGTCGTTATAGGTTCTCCAAAAGTCCTTTCCCTTAAGTACCGCATCTTCTGGTAGTAGGCAGTCATCAAGCGCTTTAATCATCGCTTGTTTATTTAATGATTGACCAATAAACACAAGCTCTTGGCGCATGTCACCAAAGGGTTCTACCCATTTATTATTTATGTCAGCAAGCAGTTCAGGCTCTGTAGGCCAGTCTTTTTGGGGGATAGCTTTAAAAAACATACCAGCAAATCCGTAATGAGCTATACCGCCTGCTTGGCTCCACTGCGCGCAAAATAAAGGGCGTGTTGCTAACCAAAAATACCCTTTTGATCGAATAAGTTTGCCAAATTGTTCGGTGCTATGAAGAAAGTTATAAAACTTTTCTGGGTCAAATGGGCGGCGCGCAGTGTAATTAAAGCTGCTAATACCATACTCTTCAGTCTCGGGAATATGTTCACCACGCATTTCTTTAAGCCACCCCGGTGCTTGTTGGGCACGTTCAAAATTAAATAAACCGGTGTTTAGCACTTCGTTAATATTAATATGGCCGTTTGAAATAGGAATAATGTTAGCTTGAGTATTAAGCGTATTTAAAATGGCAGTGAGTTTATTTAATTCATCGTTTGTAATTAAATCAGTTTTACTAATTAAGATTACATCGGCAAATTCAACTTGGTCAACAAGTAGGTCGGCTACGCTTCGCTCGTCGTCTTTTCCTAACGATTCGCCAGTATCTTGTAAATCATTTGCTTGTTCGTAGTCGTTTAAAAAGTTAACGGCATCAACCACCGTTACCATAGTATCAAGGGTGGCAATATCACCCAGTGAGACGCCATTTTCATCGGAAAATGTGAAGGTTTCGGCTACAGGTAATGGCTCAGAAATACCGGTTGATTCAATAACGAGGTAATCAAAACGCCCATCTTTGGCAAGTTTGCCCACTTCAACAAGTAAGTCTTCTCGTAGGGTGCAGCAAATACAACCGTTGCTCATTTCAACGAGCTTTTCGTTACTGTGATTGAGCGATACATCGTTTTTAATAGTGGCTGCATCGATATTTATATCGCTCATATCGTTAACTATAACAGCCACTTTTTTACCTTGTCTGTTATTAAGAATATGGCTAAGTACAGTGGTTTTACCAGCCCCCAAAAAACCTGATAACACTGTGACGGGCAGTTTATTTATCATTTAATAATCTTACTAAATTACAATTAAAGGTATGTTATATTATATCAATTCCGTATTCCAGTAATGCTAATTAATTTTTTTAATGCTGAGCTGCAAATTTAGTGTGTTACTCAAAAACTCTTCATTCGAAAAATAAGGATGAATATGAAATTATTTACATTGCACATGTTAATGATAGTCGTTATCATTCGCAGCGTTTTATAAACCTCTTCTTTGGATCAATATGTTTAACCAAAAATATTTGGCGCTCAGTATTGCTGCGTCTTTTTCTGCTTTTTCTAATGTGGCATTTGCCGAGCAAAATAACGATATTGAAAAAATAGAAGTAACTGGCCGTGCCCAGCAATTTTACCTAGAAACCGAAAGTAAAATTGGTACCAAAACTAATTTAGATCTTATTAAGCTTCCGCAATCGGCTCAGGTGTTAACCGAGCAACTTATTATTGACCAAGCCGCGCGCGACATTACCGATTTATACCGCTCTATTGCGGGTGTGAGTGAATACAGCTACTCAGGTGTAACTTTTCGTGGTTTTAGAGATGACGCCAATGTATTTTATGATGGTGTGCGTGGCGACCCATATTCGGGCTTTGGTGTACCGCAGTTATTTAATGTTGAACGTGTTGAAGTATTAAAAGGGCCTGCCTCTGCTTTGTATGGCGGGGGCGAACCTGGTGGGATGATTAATTACGTAACCAAAAAGCCAAGCTACACACAAAAACGCGAACTAAAGCTTACTTTGGGTAACTACAACACCCGTGGTGCATCACTCGATATGACAGGTGGTTTAAGCGATACAATGGCTTATAGATTGGGTGGTTACTATGAAGAGCAAGACAGCTTTCGTAACAATGCAGACTCAAAAAACACCGAGCTGACAGGCGGATTGTTATTTGATTTAACAGATTCAACAACCTTAACCACAAGTGTTGACTACATTAAACAAGACCTAGGCGGAAACCGCTTACGTGGCGTACCGGTAGATGACAACGGTAACTTTTTAGTTGACCCAAGTTATAACGCCAATGAGACGTTTGATTATCAAAATATGGAAGCTTTGGTGCTTCAAGCAGAACTTAGCCATTATTTTAATGATGATTTTTCGTTAAGTACTACGTTTCGTTACATGGATAACGAGCGAGACCAAGCCTACCATGAGTCGCAAAGCTGGGTAGATGTAAATGGTGATGGCGTTGCCAATATTGACGATGAAACGATTAAGCGTGAATACCGTAAGCAATTTCGTGCCAATAAAGAGGCAAGTGTAACCACCGACTTTGTTTATAACTTTGGACAAGGACAATTAACCCATCAGTTTTTATTTGGTGGTGATTACCACACCGTTGATACCGAATATGACTACTTTCGTGCTCGATATGAGGCCGATGGCGTCGCTAATTTAAATATTTTTAATTTAAACTACGGTGAAACCGATCCAAGTACTTATAACCTTACCGACATGAACCGCGATGGCGTTGATACCGACCGATTTGGTGTATACGCGCAAGACGTAATTAGCATAGGCGAGCAGTGGACAATAATTGCAGGTTTGCGCTATGACCATTTTAAAGAGTTTAATCAAGAAACTGGTTTTAGTTACTCAGATAACGACATAACGCCGCGTGTTGCTGTTACTTATCAGCCAGTAGAAAACACATCGGTATATATTAATTACTCAGAGAGCTTTAACCCTACATCATCAGCGGACCAAGAAGATGTAGCAGGCGAAGGTAATTTAGAACCAGAAACCGGCAAGCAAACCGAGCTAGGTATGAAAAACCAATGGCTCGACGGCAAAATAATGAGCACCTTTGCAATTTACCAAATTAATAAAGAAAACGTGGTAATGAGCAACCCTGACGATACGGGAGCGGGGGATGGCATTGCTGCACTTTTAAATATAGGTGAAGTAGAAAGCCGAGGATTTGAAACAACTTTAGTCGGTGATTTATCAGCGCACTGGACCGTAACGGCTAACTACGCATACAACGATACACAAGTGGTAGACGGCGTAACGGGTGATACGCTTTCAAATACATTTGGAGATGGTTCGCGCTTTGCTAATGCACCACGCCACCAGGCAGGTTTATGGACTCGCTACGCTATTGATTCAATTGACTCATCAATTGCATTTGGTGCAAATTACGTAAGTGAGCAACTGAGTACCAGTGGTCAAAAAGTAAAACCATTTACCGTATTTGATATGAGCTGGACGAGTCGTTTTGACGACGTATTACTGAGTGTAAATATTAATAACCTGTTTGATAAAGAATATGCTGTAAGTGGATTTAGTGAACGAAATGGCCATTTTCCTGGCAGCCCTCGTGAAATTATTGGGCAAATAACCTACAAGTTTTAATACTTATTAGCGCGAGAGTTACTCGCGCTTTTTTTTAAGTGTCGCCTTGCACCTTTTTATCACTATTAAATTTAGCAGCTTCTTGAGTCGTGTTAATAGCCGTAATAGGGAAGGGGATTACAATACCTTCTTTTTTATAGCGTTTATGCAGGGCTTTTATAAAAGCAGATTTAACCCAAAAGCGATTAAAGTATTCTTTAGCTCTAAGCATTACCGTAAAGTTAATGCTTGATCTATCAAAGGTATGAAAAACCACAAAGGTATTGTAATCATCAACGCCCCATTCGTGTGAAATAAGTATTTCACGAGCCACTTCGAGTGTTACTTGCTCAACAAATTCTAAATCTGAATTGTAATGCACGCTTATATCAACAGGTACGCTTAGCTCTTTTTCAGGGTAAAAGTAATTAATAATACGCGATTTAGATAATTGGCTATTAGGTATAATAATCATATTGTTGGGTAGCATTTTAACCCATGTAGATCGCCAGCCTATATGATCAACAAAGCCTTGCTCCTTAGATTCAAGCTCAATAAAATCACCCACCCTTATAGGTTTATCTATTACTAGCTGCACGCCAGAAAAAAAGTTTTCAAGGGTAGGTTGCAAAGCAAGGGCAACAGCTAGTGATGTAATACCTAACGAGGCAATAATAGGTGTAATAGAAATACCTAACGTGCCCATTAATACCAGTAATCCCACTGACGATAATGTAACGCGTATCACGCCTTTAATTATGCTTTTTGAATTAAAAACCACGGCAGATTGTTTACCATAGTAATTAATAGTGCCAATAATAAAGCGGTCTAAAAACATAATAAGTGCAAGCAGCGCTAATACAATATTAATGCTATTAAAAGGGAGCTGTTGAGAAATAGAAGTACTAATAATGAAAGTGTCGTGCTCTAAAATGGTGAGTAGCACAATAATTGTGCACAGTGTTAGCGGCTTAGATATTGACTCTATTAGTAAAGTATCGAATATAAATTTGGTTTTTGAAGTCCATTTTTTTAGCCAGTACATTACAAAAAAACGAATTAAAAACAGTAGTATAGCTATAAGTAAAAGGGAGGACGCTGCGCCTAACCAAGGTGTGTTGTTAGAAAATTCCAGCGCTTTATTTAGCATAACTTAAACCTGTTCAATATAGTTTTATATGTTGCAGCAAGTTATGTACCTTTGTTTGGGTAAAGTAGCTGCCGAGTTTAGTCGGCAGCAAATATTATACTTTTTTGGCTAACCACATACCGCCTAGCACGGCTGCAAAAAATAATAAAAACTCCATTTTAAGAGATACCAATTGAACCAAACCCGGGCCTGGGCATATACCACTTAAACCCCAGCCTAAACCAAAAAGTACCGAGCCGATAATTAAGCGCGCATCAATTTTTTTTAAATCACTTAAATTAAACGTTCCTGAAAGAAGTGGCTTCTCTTTTTTTGCAACCCATAACCATGTAAGCATCATTATTAGCATGGCAACAGCCATCACTATAATTAAGCTTGCGTCCCATTGGTTTCCATAAGTAAGAAAGTTAATCACTTTAGCGGGGTTTGTCATCCCGCTAATAATAAGTCCTAAGCCAAATATAAAGCCTATAACAACCATCATAATTGCTTTCATTATTTATCCTACAAGGTTTGCTGTAATGAAGGCGACAAGCATAAATGTGCATGTTGCAACCCAAGAGCGAGTAGAAAAGCGCGACATGCCGCACACACCATGGCCACTTGTGCACCCATTAGCTAACGTTGTACCAGCGCCAACTAAAAGCCCTGCAACAACAATAAGCCAAGGCGGTAATTGCAATTCGCCTTCTAATAAAGAAGGCGCAAATACCCTTACAGCCACTCCTGCCAACAACAACCCTAAAATAAAGTATAACTGCCAACGAGAGTCTGAATTTGCTTTAGCGAATACAGATTTAACAATGCCTGATATACCCGCAATTTTTCCGTATAAAACCAGTAATAACGTACACGCTATACCTATTAATGCCCCGCCTATTGCAGCCGATACTGGGGTGAATTCTGTTATCATTTTTAAATTTCCCAAACAATAGAAACGCCTAAACCGGTTTGTTTCATTTCGATTGATAATTGTTGATTAGGCGCTAAGTAGTTAGCACCCGTTACTTTTTTTGCTGGCGAATAAAAAACCATAGCGTTTAATTGTACCTTGTTGGTAAAAGAATGGCTAAGGCCAGTTGTAAAATGCCACTCTTGAACACCCGGCGCTAAAATATTTAATATAACTTGAGAAGAAGGAATCGGTTGCTCGGTATAAGACACCCCAAAACGAATTTTTTGTTGCGATGTACGCTGCCACTGATAGCCAAGCTTATAAATAGTCATATCGTTCCAGCCAAACCCAGCTCCTGCATCAGCCCCTAAAGGCGCTGACATCAAGTTATTAACTGGATTTGCAATACTTTTTACTTCGCTGTAATTTATTTTTTGCCAATCAAATACAACTTGATTACTTGGGGTAAGCTTATAGGCAGCACCAAGTTGAAACGAACTTGGCAGATCAAATCCGCCTTGCTCTGCAAACAAACCTTTATAGCTATCAAACTCTTGCATAGACACTGAAGAGCGGTAACTCGCCCCCCAGCTTAATGACGAATTTATATCTTGGCTAATACCTAGTTGAATGCCTAAGCCTGTGCTTGTATCGGTGCCATTATTTGTGAGCGCTTCTGGTGATTGCGAAAAAGGAGCAAAGTTTCCAAGCCCTTGCGCTTCAAACTGTTGCACCACGTAAATAGGGGATACACCAAGGCGTGTTTGTTCATTCAACTCATAGCTTACTGTTGGGCTAATAAAGAGTTGTTTTAAATCAACGCCCGTCGTACCAGCGTAAAAAGTCCCCTCAGGAGAGGATTCTGCGCCGTACTCGGTATTCATACCGCCGTTGCCATACACTAATAAGCCAATATTTACTTTTTCATTTAATTGATGGCCAATAGCAAACTCTGGAATTGCAAATACAGTGTTGTCGCTTTTTTGTGTTTTTGCTTCAAGATAAAATGCGCCAGGGTAAAAAGTATCTACTTTTGATGCAGTATATTTTCGTTCAGGTGAAAAAAGCTCTAAGCCCAGAGATAGCTCTGTTCCGTTAGGTAAAAAGGTTGCTGGATTATTAGCACCAGACATTAACTCTTCTGACAGCGCTACACCTGCGCCAGCCATGCCTTTGTGGGTCATGCCATAGCCGTGAGTAAAATAACCATTAGTAGCAAATGCACTGAACGAACCTAACGTACACGTTAAAGCTAAGCCTGAAATTAACTGTTTTTTCATTTTAGTAAATACATAAAGTTGGAATGGGCGGACAATAGCTAATTTTTGATATTCTAAAAAGGAATTTAAATAGATTAGTTATAATAAAAGGTAATACGGCAATGGTTATAAAGTTAAAATAAATGAGCGTATATTGCTATTCAGCCTTAACTTAAGTTAAAAGTTTCGCTAACGTATTGAGCTGTAGTGATATTTAAGTATGCAATCGGTAGCTATAAACTTTGGTAGTAAAAGCTTGCTGGTAAAAGGAGCGTTTACGTATTAACAGCAGTTTAAAATATATTTATTAATTAACGTTGAGCTCATCCAAACAATCACTCTTAAATAACGCCATTGTATGTAAAAGCAAAGCGGTGATTAATATCACCGCTTTTAAAAATTACATAGATTCGAGCGTTTTACCGCGTGTTTCTTTTATGTATTTAACAACAAAAAATATGCTTATAAGTGCCGATAACGCATAAAAGCCATAAGCACCGGCAAGGCCAATGTTAGCCAGCATAATAGGGAAGGTCATGGTAATGGCAAAGTTAGCAATCCATTGTGCGCTAGCTGCAACAGCAAGGGCTGCACCACGAATACGGTTATTAAACATTTCGCCTAATAATACCCATACAACAGGGCCCCAACTTAAGCCAAAAAATACCACAAATAAGTTAGCCATAATCAGTGCAAACGTACCCATGTTATCGCTAAGGGCAAGTTTGCCTGCTTCATCAAGGCCTGCACTACCAAATATATAAGTAAGCGCGCTTAAGCTGATAAACATACCAATACTGCCTACTAAGAGCAGTGGTTTACGGCCAATTTTGTCAACTAGGGCAATGGCAATAAAGGTCGATACAATATTAGTAGTACCTGCGAGTACATTTATAAATAGCGATTGCGACTCGTCAAACCCAGCGGCTTGCCAAAGCTCAGAGCCGTAATAAAACACCACGTTAATACCCACAAATTGCTGAAATACACTCAGCGCAACACCCACCCAAACAATTGGGTGTACTTTTTTACTGCCATCAATAAATAAATCGCGAATACTTGGCTTTGTATCGCTATGCAATGAGCGTTTAACATCGCTTATTTGCGCATCAACGTTGTCGTTCGAAATTTTACTAAATACCGCTTTAGCATCGCCTACTTTACCTTGCGCCACTAAATAACGAGGTGACTCAGGAATAAACAAAACACCGACTAAAAACAACACAGCAGGCACAAGCTCAGCCCAAAACATCCAGCGCCAAGCCGCTATATCAAGCATTAAAATATTTTGCGCGCTGCCTGCAGCATCAGCAATTAAGTAGTTACTTAAAAACGCAGCAAATAAACCCAATACAATAGCGAGTTGTTGTAATGTAGCCAAACGACCACGTAGTGCTGGTGGCGCAACTTCTGCAATGTAAGCTGGCGCTAATACTGACGCAGCACCAATACCTAAACCACCAAATAAACGGTAAAAAATAAACTCCGCAGAGCTTTCGCTAATGCCCGACCCAAATGCACTAATGGCAAAAATAATCGCGGTGATGATCATAATTGCACGGCGACCAAACTTATCAGCCAGCGGCCCCGCAGCAAGCGCACCTAGGGCGCACCCTAATAACACAGACGCTACATTAAAGCCCGTAGCTACACTGCTAGAATTAAATGCATTACCGAGTGCCGACACTGTGCCGTTAATAACGCCCGAGTCAAAACCAAATAAAAAGCCACCAATAGCAGCCACAGCCGATATAAATATTACGTAAAAAAGAGAGGTGTTTTCAGCTGTGTTGGCTGAGTGGGAAGGCGGTGTGTGCGTTGTCATTATATGCCCTGAAAGTTAATTTAAATATAAAGGGGCATAATATCGTAAAGCGTTATGGTTGAATACATTTGTGCAGGTATAACGATTTAGCGGGTATAAATTAAGCCGTTTAAAGGTTTTAGTTTAAAGGCTTTAAAACTAGGTAATCGCTCTTTTAAATAACACAGACTGAATTTCAATAAACAATGTGCTTTGTATGGAAAGTGCCTGTTTTTCAATATGACTGATTTCTACCTCTAGTTTTTTGTAATTACATAATTTGTTCTGAAGTTAGGTAATTGTTTACAGGTGGTTATTTGGTGGTTAAAGTGAAGACATTATAAAATAGGGACATCTATCGGTCTAAAGCGACAGATGTCGTAGACTAAGTTGTTGCGTGTTAATAATTCAGAGTGTATCTAGAGACCTATATGGATGTAATTAAAATTAAGCAGGAAATATACGAGTCAATACTGTGTGGTGATGTTTCCGCATCAGTAATTGAAAAACTTGTAAAGAGCGACGGCACATGTCTTCCGAAAGAATGCGAGCTTTGGGATTATAAAAAGACATTTGAGGACTCCAAAGATGCATACCTAAAAACACTGAAATCAATTATCAGTTTCCACAATACTTTTGGTGGGTATATGATTTTTGGTGTAGACGAGGTTGAGAAAGATACAACGTTTATTCTTACTGGAGTCGAAAAGAACTTAATTGACCAGCAAAAGCTAAGGGGGCAGTTTGACCGACACTTTAACCAAAGACTCGATCTTACATACGTAGAGTTACTTATTCCTTCGCCAGAAAATGATGTCCTCGTTGGTTTGCTACATATTCCTAAAAGAGAAAAACGAATTCATTCAATAGCAGCTATCAATGATGGTTCCAACTCTAAAGGTAAGGTGATATTAGAAAAAGATGCTGTTTATATAAGAAAAATGGATGAGTGTAAAAAAGTTGTTTCTCAATCTGATTTTGAATTCCTAGTGTCTGAAAGAGGCTTTAATGTTGAAGAAACTGAATCTAAGAATATAAGAAAAAATATAATCGAACATAACCTACCTGATAAAAACTTCATATGTCCACATTTTATCGGGAGATTTGAAATAATTCAGGAGTTATGGTCTTGGCTCTCAGATGATTTTCAATACACCAAGGTTTTAGCCGCAGATGGTGGTAAGGGGAAAACATCAATTGCGTATGAGTTTTCTCAGCTGATAATCAAGTCAGGAACTGAGCTGTTCGAACAAGTTATCTGGCTAACTGCAAAGAGACAGCAGTTTAAAGCCGCATATGATCAATACGTTGGTACACCAGAAACACACTATAAAGATCTTGAATCACTTCTTAAAGAAGTTTGTTTAAGAACAGGTTTTTTGCCTGAAGAAGTAAAAGAGTTTACTTTGCAACAATTGCAAAGATCTGCCAGAGATGGCTTACATTTAATTCCATCGTTTATTGTTGTAGACGACATTGACTCAAACTCTCCCGAAGAGCAAAAGCGTATCATGGAGATCGCTCGTTCTATATCAAATACGTCATCTAGAGTTTTGATGACAACACGAGCCAACAATATTTATTCAAACGATTCTTCAATCATAGTGCCAGGACTAACTGGAGGTGAATATAAAGATCTTGTTGAATCTATGTGTGATTCTATTGGCCTTCAAATATTTAATGATAAAAATACTGAGAAGCTAAATATAGCTTCTGAGGGGTCACCATTATTTACCGAATCAATTCTAAGATTATGCAAGTTAGGACTTTCAGTAGATAACGCAATTATTGATTGGTCGGGAAAGAGTGGGGATGCGGTACGAGAAGCAGCATTGAGGAAAGAAGTTACTGAATTATCACCTGAGGCAATAAAAATTCTACTAACTATTAGTTATGTTGGCTCCTTGTCACGCAGCGAACTGCATCAGTATACTGATTTTGAAAATGCAGAAATCAATACATCAATTGAGCAACTAGGGAATCTCTTTCTTATTAGTAGTATAGAGTTTATCGAAGAAGAACCAAGATTTGAGAGTACCTCATCTATAAGTAAATTAGTTCTTTCTATAGCAAATGATATAGTGCCAAATGCAGATGAATACATCGGTAGAATTAGAGAGATTTGTGAGGGTTTAGAGGCAAATTCACAGACTCACATACCAGAGGTTGGAGCAGCGGTTAGGCAATGCAACTCTCTTTTAAATGAAAAAAGGTATGATGATTCAAGAAATACGGCACGTTCACTGATAAGAAAACCACGATACAAAGAAAATAGTGACCTTTTCTTTATTCTTGCAAAGACTGACTATGAAGATCCTAGCGTTACTAATGAGGTTGCTAGAAAATCATTCTCTGGTGCATTCATTAAGGGCCAAAGAAAGCTCGCATTTTTTGAAATGTGGTATCAAACAGAAGTTAATTATGGAAGTAGTAGCGCAATATTAGATGTTTGTAAAAATGCTCTTCATAGTTTAGGTAAATTTGATGCTCAATGGGGAGAGCGGTATGTGTATGCAAGTTACAATCAAGCGAATAATGCTACAAGTTATGAAAATAAAATTCGCCATTTTGTTACCTGTTATGATCATCTGTCAAAGTTAATAAAGATATCTAAAAAAGAAAAATGGGAGCAGTTTAAAGATCTGAGTATTGAGGTTGTTGATGCTATATGGGAAGAGTCTGTTAATAATTCTATGTATGAGGTCGCTGGTCGAGCAATCATAAATTCTGTAAACGGTGGAGATATTAGAAGTATAAACTTTAATAGAATGATTGAGGTATCTGAATTTTTTATGGACGATAAGTTAGTTTCAGAAGAGGCGTTTCGAGAACTTAGGGACAATCTTGAATGGGCATCTAAACTTATACGTGGCGGCTCTGGGAGCCGTGAGACACTGGCTTTAAAGTTGGAGCAAACATATCGAAAAATTATAGCGTCGACACGTAACAAGAAAATGCGGGTGTCAGCGTAGCTGCACCTGATTTTGGCATTCAGGCTGTAGAATTACTCTTTTCAAAAAAAACAGTCTGTTTTATGGATTCCAAAGAATGCATAACTTAATGTTTTGAAAACGTTTTGAGTTAATTACAGAAACGCATTATTTAATTGAATTTGGCTGTTGGAGTTATTCTACGGCTTCGTTATGTTTAGGTGACACTACGTGAGAATAATTGATGAAAAACCTTGGAGTTGGACTCTATATAAGCATAATGATGAGTATTTCTTATCTGTGATGTGTGGTTCTGTCGGGTTATATAGTCGAGATATCATTTTAAGCATTGATGAAACTGAGCGTTATCTAACCCGAGGAATTGACGAGATAATTAAAATGGCAAAGTTAATTTCTTTTAGCCCCCAAAAGTTTAAATCCAGGCATATTGTTGGTTTTCATGAAAAACTCGCTGCTATAGTTGCAGATGAAAAACTTCGAAATTATTTTGAAAATAAAACCTAATAAGTTGTTCGCTTATCAATCGCTAATCCATAGCTAGCTTAAAAGTATTTTTAGCACTATTTATAGTGCTAAATCCTCCCCAGCCTCTCCCTCACACTTAAAAGTTATTAAAGTACTCTTTTTGCAATTCTATAGTAAGCGCTTTAGGGCGAATGCATTGTACTAGGCTGTATACTTCTTCTTTTGTGTAACCTGCCGAATTTAAAATAAGCGCAGCGACCAACCCTGTGCGGCCTGTACCGCCTTTGCAATGTATGGCAATGGTTTGTTTGTGTTGTATGGCCTGTAATATGTCGGTTTTGTGGGTGTTCCAGCTTGATGTAAAAGGCTGTTTGGGTGCTTCGTCGTCATTTATAGGTAAATGAAACCAGGTTATATCGTGCTTATTGCACTCACTATTAATTGTTTGTACGTTGTTTTTTTCAAGCTCTTTTTGCGGCATAAGCGACAGCAGCACGTTAGCGCCAGCTGCTTTTAATGTATTGATTGAATCCGCTAGGTTTTGCGTTTTTGTACCAGGGCAGGGCGTAAAAATAATATTTGCGCCGTTATTGAGTGATAAAACATCGTACGGATGCGCGCTCATGGTAAGTCCTTTATTTTTAATGAATTTGCTTTAATAAGCTCACTATAGCGTGTTTTAGTTACAAGTTTAAGATTGAATAATAAGCATAAATGCTGGATACTGTTTTTATATACAGTTATGGCGATATTATGAAAAAAGAATTACCAGCAAAATACTATTTAGCGCATTTTAGAGAGCTTATTGAGTTTGTAACTAGTAAATGTATGCATTTACTTGAGCCCAAACACAGCGAATTTATTAGTAAAATTAACCAGCTAGATGAGCAAAGCCAATGCATGTTGGCGCGTGTGTACTCGCGAAAGCCTTATTTAGTGCAGGCGCAATCGCTTAATTATGAAGAAATAACCTCGCCGCATCAGGCTATTTATACGCTAAAAAAAGCCGGTATTTTATTTGAGCCAAACGAGCAGCATTATTCGCAGCTTTTAGCGCACTTAACTAAGCCTTCTTTGGTTGAGTTGCTAAGTAATTACAGTGAGCAAATAAGTTTTAAAAAGAGTGCCGCTAAAGGCGCGCTGGTGGATATTGCGCGTGAGTTTTTTAAAGCACGCCCACAAGAGCTTGCGCCACTTTATAGCCAGTATGTAATTAATAACCGCAGTGATTACTACGAGTATTTTGAGTTTTTATTTGCAGGTAAACTAAGCAGTGGAGATGTGAATCATCAAAACCGTTTTGTAATGCGAGACTTAGGCTTAACCGTTACGCGCGAAGGACACAGCGAGAGCTTGTCGCGTTTTGAAACACTTGACGAAGCGCAATCAAACTATTTATTAAACCGTTACCGGTTAGCATTTAAAAATATTACAGATGAGAGCGACTATGTTGCTTTAGCGTCGCAGGTTTTAGTGCAAGCTGCACATGGTGCAATTGCCGTTGTATTAAAAAACAAACTATTAGTTAGGCTTTATAGGCAGCTAAAAACAGTTGATAGCGAACTTGCTTTTAGTTTACTTGAAGGGTGCGTGGATGATAGCGAAGCACAAGAAATTCAAATAAGAGAGCAATACAGGCTTGGCAATAAAGAGTGGGTAAAAGCTCGATTAGAAGCCATTATCGAAAACCCACTTACTGATGATTTACTTTATTTTGCTGACGATTTTTTAATGCGTAAGTTTAATAAAAAAACACGTTCGCGTTTAAGTGCCATGCTTGCCGACACTCAGTGCGTGCTAGAAATAGATGAACTGTACCGAGGTGAAGTAGAGCAGGGCGTAAACGATTATTATACTCGCGAAGGTATGGCTGTATTTAATACCGAAAACACGCTTTGGCAAAGTTTGTTTGGTTTAGTATTTTGGCACGAGTTATTTGTGGAGTCGCCTTATCCGCCATGCAATGAGTTTGATATTTATCCGCAAGTATTAAGGCTTGGTAATTTTTATGAAGCGCAGCAAACACAGATAAACGAGCGCTTAGCTCAGTGCCAAACGTCGCAAGCATTACTTAATTTAGTATGCAAAAATGCAGCGCAATATTTTGATCAGCCCAATGGATTATTTAGATGGCGCAGCAATTTATTAGAGCCACTAGAAGCGCTTATTTTAAACAGCCCACTTGAGGCATTAATTACTCATTTAACGGCTATGAGTAAACATTATTTACAGCTAAAAGACGGCTACCCCGACTTAATGGTTATTAATAATGGCCAAGTACATTTTGAAGAAGTAAAAGCCCCTGGCGATAAGCTTAGGCGCAACCAACTTACAACTATTGATAATTTAAAAAATGTGGGCTTTACAGTACACATTGCTGCAGTTAAGTGGTTTGTAGACCCAAACCGTGTTTACAGCGTAGTTGATATAGAAACCACGGGTGGCTTAAAAGGCGGCAACCGAATTACCGAAATTGGCATTGTTAAAGTGCAGCACGGTAAAGTAATTGATACTTGGACAAGCTTAGTTAACCCCGAGCGCCATATACCTGGCTTTATTACGTCATTAACCGGTATTAGCGACAGTATGGTTTACAACGCGCCTGTATTTGCCAATATAGTTAAGCCGCTATTAGATATACTCGCAGGCAGTATTTTTGTAGCCCATAACGTTAATTTTGACTACGGCTTTATTAAAAAAGAGTGCGAGATGGCAGGGCACTTTTTTAAAATGCCAAAAATGTGCACCGTGGTTGAATCGCGCAGAGCGTTTAAAGGGCTAAAGTCGTATTCGCTTGGTAACCTTAGTGCGCATTTTAATTTAAATTTAACCAGCCATCACCGCGCATTGGCTGATGCAACTGCCACTGCCGAGCTGTTACTGCTGATCCAAAACAGTGAAACGCTTACGCAGTAAACGAGTAATTTATATTTAAGAGTATGAAACTTAAATAATTAAGTAACGTTATTATAATTTTTTAATTTATTTTGGAATAAAGTGTTTTTGTAAATCGTCTTCTTTATGTCAATCCGACAAACTAGAGGACAAAACAATGACTAAATTAAATAAAATTGTAAGCGTAATGATGTTAAGCGGTGTGTGTACTTTTACAGGTGCAGTGCACGCCGCTGATATTGAAATATCCCAGTCAACGTCGGCGCAGCAACAAACATCTACATCTATTGCGCTTTCACAAAATGGTTTAACAGCCAGTGGTAGCAACGAGTCAAACGTATCTAACGATACACAGGTAACGGCTGATGATTCGCAAAACACAGATTCAACGGCGAATAACACGCAAACTCCAGCGCAAGAAAGCAGTGAGGCCGCAGAGCCTGCAAATTCATTAGTTGCATCTGCCAGCTCATCTTTAAATAACTCATTGAACGCATCGGCCTCGTCTTTAAATGCCACAGGTAATACCACAGTCAATACAGCGCTTGATGCAACCGCGCAGTTAACCTCATCGGCGGATAATTTAACGACTGCAGTGAGCCAATCGTCATTACTTTCTGTTAGCTCTGAGCAAGGCGCTCAGCCTGATACTACTGATACACCAACAGATGCCTCTTTACTTTCAAATGTGAGTAGCGCAACCGATTCAGTAACACAAGCTGATGCAGCGAGTGCGCTTAATGCGGGTGAGCTTACAAACCAATTAGCAATTACTAATACGGCTGCAAACTCAGTGAGTTCTGCACTGCAGGTAGGTGATGCAATTAATACCAGTAATGAAATTGTAAGTAGTGTTCAGCAATCTTTAATTGCCAGTGTGCAAGATAGTACGGTTAGCAGTTTACAAAGCACGGTACAACAAAGTGTTAGCGGGCAGGTGAGTGCAGCGGTTACTGATCAAATTAGTAACGATGTAGCACTTAGCACCGCAAGTGAAGTAGTAACCAACATTACTAACGACTTAGACCTAGGCCTTTAATACGCCGCGTGTTTGCACAAATGCCGAATAGGGAAACCTATTCGGCCTGTTGGAGAATAAATATGAAAGCAGTTATAACCGCCACATTGTGTGTTTTTAGTGCCCAAGCGGTGCTTGCACAAACCAACCACGTTAAAACACCTGAGCAAAATAAACCCTTTAAAAGTAGCTTTGAGCTAAATGCAGATGCAGAAGTTGGGGTATTGAGCAATTCAGCGCTCTCTGTTCAGGAGCTTGACGATATTTCGTCACAAAGCGACAGTGGCATAAAAACCGCAGCCGGTGTTAATGCAAAATGGCAATTAACCAAAGGCGCCAAATTAACCTCAAGCTATCGGTTTGAACAACAAGACTACGATGAATTTGATCAATACGATTTAGACCTTCATCAATATGGTTTAGATGGCAGCTACAGCTTTAATAGCCATGAGCTAGGGGTTCGTTACGATGGCGCAAAAGCAAATGTAGATGGCGAAACATTTTTACATTTTAATCAAGCTAGTGCTTACTATGGCCACTTTTTAAACCCACATACGTATTTGCGTATGAGCATAAAAACCAAAGCTAAACGTTTTGCTACTGCAAAAGCACGTAATGCCGATGGTTTAGGCGGCGATGTAGCGCTTTATCATTTTATAAATAATGGGCAAACCATGCTAATGGCAACGCTAAGTGCTGATAAAGAAAACGCCGACGACAACCAATACGACTTTAACGGCTACGGCTTTACTACTAAAGTTACGCACAAATTTACGGCCTTTAATGTGGCTAACAAAGTAGGGGCTGGCTGGCGTTATCAAAATAAAGATTACGATGAGCAAACAACGGATGATTTTTTTGAGCAAATACCGTCGCGAGATGAGCACCGAAATGTAGTTAATGCGTTTTATAACGTAGATGTGTTTGAGCACGTAACGCTAATAGCCGAGGCTGAATATGGCGATTATCAATCAAAGCTTAGTAGTAATACCTATACGCAATCGGTTTTATCGGCGTCAGTTAAAGTGCACTTTTAGGTGGGTAAATGGCGCCATAACCAAAGGTGGTGTCTTTGCCTTGCTCGCCTAAATCGACGACCAGCGATGTAAGCTCGTTAAGTGCTTTGGTTTTATTATTCCCATGCTTTAACAATAAACAACTTAATGCCGCGCTTACATGCGGCGCCGCCATTGACGTACCCGACTCCCTCCCAAATTTTCCATTGCCTTGGCTTGTAACAACATTTACACCAAGGGCTGCAAAGTCTATGTAATCGCCTTTATTTGACCATCTATAAATGTGGTTTTTTGAATCAATAGCACTTACCGCTATCACGCTTTTATACGCGCCTGGGTATAACGGCTGCGACGCCGGCCCTTGGTTACCCGCAGCAGCTACAATTAATACGTTTTGTTTTATTGCTGCAGTAATACTTGCTTCTAAAATTGCGTTATTTGGCCCCGTTAGGCTCATATTTATTACGGGTATTTTATTACTAACTAGCCAGTTAAGTGCCTCTACTATGGCAAATAATGTAGCCCCTTGTGCATATTCAGATTGTCTATAAAACACCTCGGCACTGTATAGCTCTGCACTGCTTAAAAGCGGGCTGAGCGTTGCTCCTTTACCTGTAATTAACCCCGCTATGGCGGTGCCGTGTAAATTTGGCGAGCTTAACCCTTTAGGTAAAAAGCTTTGCGTGGTGATATTGGCGCCTTTAAAAGCGTTGTGTTTGGTATTAATGGCGCTGTCGATCATGCCAATTTTTACGCTTTGTGTGCAGTAAGGAGCAACAGGCTTATTTGGTGTTACTTTTGCGGTAGGTTCGCCTGTTTGCGCTTGGTAAATGTGGTTTCGGTCAAGTATTGCAGACTCATCTAAGTTAAGTGCTTTTAATAACTCACTTTTAGAGTTAACACCTTGGGGTACATTAAAGCGCACTAAGCTCATGTTAAGTGCGTTGTAATTTTTTACCGATACAATGGTTACATTTTGCTGCTTTAGGGTATTAAGTTGTTGGCTATTTGCCATTAATAACCATTGGCGCTCTATTGCTCTAAAGCCGTTTTCAAGCTCTACTTCAACAAATGCGGTGTTTTGGCTATTTATATTAATGTTAAGCACATTGGGTAAGCTGCTAATTGGCTCACTAATTTGCGCTTTTAGTTCATCAATCGATATTTGTGGAACAGGCACCGGAAGCGGCAGGCGCTGTGCTCGCTCTATAGTTTGCTCAATACGCTGCTCTATTGGGTTTAGCTGCCCAAGCACCTGATCGACTCTTACTATGTTGGCTGAACTCGTTGCGCTAAATATACAAAGCGAAGCGGTTATTATGTGTTTAACGCGTGTGTTTTTAATATTCATAGTGGGTTACTCTATTAAATTTATCATACTGGTTAGTTAACGTTTAACACATAGAAATATTTCATTATTTAAATTATTTGGGAATAAATGTTTTTTTGAATCGTCTTCTTTATAAAAGGGGTAAAAATTAATGAACGAAACTATAAAAACCTTATTGCCCATACTTAGGCGTTTTGCCTATTCGCTAACGGGTAGTAAAGCAGATGCAGACGATGTAGTGCAAATAACAATTGAAAAACTATTAGTAAAAGGCATTCCGGATGACGTTGAGCCTGCTAAATGGGCATTTAAAATTTGCCGTAATGTGTGGATAGACGAATACCGCTCACGCAAGGTAAGGCAAAATACGGCTCAGGCCGATATTTTACCAGAGCCAATTACAAGCAATGAACACCAAACACTCGAAAATAAACAAATGCTTAAAAATGTAAATACAGCACTTGGGCAATTACCCGAAGAGCAACGCGCCATAGTATCGCTGGTGGCAGTGCAGGGCATGGCTTATAAAGAGGTAGCACATACACTCGATATACCTATAGGCAGTGTAATGAGTAAATTATCGCGCGCACGCAGTACACTTTATAATTTAATAAAACCCGACTTTAAAAAGGAGCAAGTATGAACATTAACGACGAAACACTTAGCGCCTTTTTAGACTCAGAACTAAGCGAGCACGAAATGGAGCAAGTGCGTAAAGCCCTTGAAACCGATGATGAGCTAGTAATGCGACTTGCAGAGCTAAGCGAAGTAGACATGTTAGTAAAAGAGCACGCAGCAAGTATTGACGACGCACCACTTAGTGACTCATTAGCTAAAACGGTTGTAAAGCTTGATACAGCAACGACAAAAAACACGTTAAACAGTAATGTAGTAACCTTAACGCCTTGGCAAAAGGTTAAGCAATCGGCTAATAAAAGTATAGCAATAGCAGCAAGCGTAGCTGTGGTATTTGGTATTGCAATGACGAGCTATTTACAACCCAGTGAGGCGCAAAACTTAGTAGCCAGCAATACAGCTTCAGCCCTTAACACGCAGCTAAGTAGTGGTGTGTTTGAGCAAAGTGATGGCTCAGTATTTAGCGCACAGCTAAGTTTTAAAAATCAGCAAGGTGAGCTTTGTAGGCAGTATGCACTAAGCTCAAATAATACGACGCAAACAAGCATTGCTTGTAAAACGCAAAGCGGTTGGCAAATTAAAGCGCAAACAGCCGTGCAGCAAAGTAACAGTGGCGCGCAATATCAAACGGCGTCTAATAACAATGAGTTAGATGCTGTTATAGATAGCATGATCAGCGGCGCACCACTCGATAGAGCGCAAGAGCAGCAAGCAATTAGCGCAAAGTGGCAGTTAAACAAATAATAATGTGTATAAAACGAGGTGAACTATGAAAACATCTATTTTAATTATCAGTATTTTACTTATGGCGGGCTGTGCATCTAAACCTGATTACCGCGCCGCAAATAATGGCTCACAAGGTTACAGCGAGCAAAAAATTAGCGACGATCAATACCGAGTAGAGTTTAAAAGCGTATCAAATAATGTAGCCGATGCCGGTGACTATGCATTATTGCGCGCGGCTGAGCTTACACAAGCACAAGGCTACGACTGGTTTGTTGTAACCAACAAAGAAACCTTTGTTGAGTCTAAATCGCAAGCTCCCGCGTCATCTATTAGTGCATCACAAAGCCAGCAATATGAGCGAAGCTGCGGTTTATTAACCTGCGAAACACGCGTACGTCCGACAAGCAGCGTAGGCGTACAAGTGAGCAACAATGATAAACGCAAAGAAGTGCACACCTTAATTGATATTAAAATGGGCAAAGGTATAAAGCCAAGCGACAACAGTTTTAGCGCCCAAGACTTAATTGAAAACTTAAGCAAAAAAGCACAAAAGTAAGCTTTTTTGGTAAAAGTGCTTGATATAAGCACTTAGCTTGTTTTAGCTAAGTGCTTTTTTCGTGGTAAAAATCCAGTAACCAGCATAGTGCCCACAATGACAAATAATGCGCCTAATAATGTATTTGGCCCAACTTGCTCATCTAAAATTAAATGCCCCCAAAAAATGCCAAATAGCGGAATTAAAAAAGTGACTGTTAACGCCGAGGTAGGGCCTATATCTTCGATTAATTTAAAAAATAAAATATAAGCAAGTGCGGTGCACATTACTCCTAATACGAGTACACCTAGCATAACGTTGGTGCTTGGTATTTCTCGTATTGGCATAAATAAGATAAGCGGTAATACCATAAAGCTTGAAGCCCACATTGAGCCATGGGCGTTATCGAATGGGGGCAGTTTAGGCGCGTTTTTAGTGTAATGCGATGCAATGGCATAGCAAAGTGATGCGCTTAATGCTGCTACTATGGCCAAAATTGATTGGCTATTTAACACAAAATGATTTTGCCCAACCAAAATAACTACGCCAATTAAACCCAGTAGTAAACCAATCACCATACTTTTATTGGGCTTTGTTTTTGTCCATAAAATTCCAACAACAACACCCCATATTGGTGTTGTAGAATTTAAAATTGAGAGTGTGGATGCGCTAATAGTTTGGGCTGCGTAAGCAAAAAATAAAAACGGCAGAGCAGAGTTCAACGCGCCTATTATAAAAAAGTGTTTTGTGTGCTCAGTAAACGCCAAGCGGCGTTTTAAGTACAGCGCCACAATAAAGAGGGTGAGTGCGGCAAAGCCAACTCTAAATTCTATTAACACCGCTGGGCCTAAGCTGTTAGCTGCCATTCGCATAAATAAAAATGACGCGCCCCAAATTGCAGCCAGGAAAAATAACCGAAGTAAACTTGCTAAGCTCATGATAGTATTTTAATTATACAAACAGGATTACACAATAGCAGGCTTTGCAAAGAGTGTAAGCCAGATTCGGTACTCGCATATAAAAATAATAAAGGACTAGTTATGGCTAAATGTATATCGGTTGCAGCGATTTTGGCTGTAGGTTTATTAGGTGGGTGTGGGTCGAACCCTGTTAGCCTATACAGCGACAATACAATGAAGAAAAAAGAATACAATGGTATTAATACCAATCCGCAATAATACTTAATCATTTTGCGGGGCTAAACGTGTCGCTACCTGCGTTAAAAAATTTTCATTTAGAACAACTAAATAGCGAATTTTTTGCCTAGCTATCAACAAGTTTCTCCATCCTCAAAATAGATTACTTAATTAAGCGAATTGGTATAAAGCGTATAAAAAGGGGCTGTACGAGCAAGCTTTTTATGATTTAAAAGAGCCGGCAGAACTTGGCTATGAAAGTGCACAATATACGTTGGCATTCATGTTTTTAAAAGGCCAATACTTGGAGCAATCTACTAAACTCGGAATGGGCTGGCTAGGTGTTGCAAAAGAAGCGGGGGTTGAGAATTGGTCTGCGCAATACGATGCATTTTACAATGCAGCGACTACGCAGCAAAAACAACAAATAGACGAAACAGTTGAGTTGTATATAACGCAATTTGGCGTTAAAGCACAAAATATGACCTGTCGGCGTTCAACTTCGCCTAGGCGTACATTTGGTGAAGTTAAAATTGATTGCACTAAGCACGAAGGTAGCGTTACCGAGCACGACATACAGATAATAGAATAGAGTTATGACTTTTCTAGCTTCTTTTCAAAGTCGCTTTTAACTATTTCAAGTGCTTTAAGTACTTCTTCTGGAGCAACATCGTGTTGCTCTAGTATCATAATTAAATCTACTGCAAGTTTAATATGTGTAGGGGCCTGATCAAGTGGACTTGTCATTTAACTCTTTCTTTTTTGATATTTGGCTAATGGCAACATTTATTGCTGTTTGTACACGTTGTTCCATATGTATGCGTTCTGATTGCGGTAAATAAAACGCCATATCTACATCGTAGCGAATATATCGTGGCGGGAGCTGATTTAGTACCGTACAACAAAAGTCAGCCATTACATCTTCATCATATTTTTCATCAAGTTTAAGTTTGATAACTTCCTCGACTACAATCTTTTCGTAATAGTTGTGTATGTCTTCGTGTAATCGCATATTCCCACCGCTTTAAAATAATCCGTTTAACTGAGTCTATACTAAGGCTTACTATAAATCGATAGCGGCTTTAAATAGTTGTTTATGAACATTAATTAGTGAACTCAAATTACGCTGATAACCGCCACCTAAAGCGCACATTAGTGGGATTTGATGTTGCTTACAGAAGTTGAGAACAAACAAGTCGCGCTCATATACGCCATTGAGAGATACATCAAACAAGCCTAACTCGTCTTTTGTGTAAATATCAGCACCTGCATTATACAAAATAATATCGGGGTTATGAATACGCACGCAAAAATCGAGTGCTTGCTCTAATGTAGCAAGGTACTTAGCGTCGGTTGTTTTAGCGGGCAATGCAAAATCGTAGGTGGACTCTTGCTTATTACGAGGAAAATTTTGTTCACAATGAATTGAGCAGGTAATAATTTGGTCATGGTTTTGAGTGATTTGTGCTGTGCCATCGCCTTGGTGTACGTCGCAATCAAAAATTAAAACAGTGTCGGCTTGCTCTGTATTTATTAAATGTGCTGCTGCAATAGCTAGATCGTTAAAAATACAAAAACCGCTACCGTAATCACCGTATGCATGATGATAGCCACCACTTAAATTAGCCGAAAAACCATGTTTTAGCGCGTGTTCACTACTTTGGATGCTTGCCCCAACTGATAGTAATGTGCGCTCTACCAATTCATTTGAATAAGGGAAGCCCATTTTTTTTATGGCTTTATTGCTAAGAGTCCCATTTAAAAAGTTATTTATATAAGTTTGATTATGACATAGTGAAAGTTGAGATTTGGTTGCTTTTTTAGGCTCTTGAAAGTGAATAGCCGAAACACCTAGGTTTTCTATTTCGGTTTTAAGTAACTTATACTTTTGAATAGGGAATCGATGACGTTCTGGGAGTATAAGGTCTGAATACAATGGATGATAATAAAGCTGCATAGTAAAGTGCGCCTTAACGCAGCTGCTGTTTTTCTACTTGTTGAATTTTATCTTCGGTGGCAGAAATTGCTTTTCTGCAGCGGCCTAATCGAGCGTGTGTGCTTAATATTTCAAGGTTAAGCTTTTGTGCTTTAGCAGGCGAGGCTTTATCCATTTGCATTTTTCGCTCTTCAATCATGAGCACTAAACGGCGTTCAAACTCATGGTTTTGTTTTAATTCGTCGTAAAGCTCATGGGATGATTGCATTATTTTTTGCACAGCTTGCTTATAAACGGTTTGCTTAGGGCGTGGTTTATAATGGCTTTTGTTTTCTTTAACCCAAATAGGGGTAGATTTAATAACATTGAATACAGCTTGTATTTGAGCTGCAATACGTTCAAGCGCGTAGGTATAAGCATGGCGATGCTCGCTTGGCGGTAACCTCGAAACTTCATCTTCTATTTCTATTACGTAATCGACTAGGTTCATACTTTTGGTACTAAAAACTGCGCGGTCAAACAAGCTAGGTTGTGCTTGCATGTAACGATTTTTAGAAAAAAGTTTAGCTTTATCAAATTGCTCAGCTTGTTGTTTTAGCGTTGCAACTTGTTGACGTAGTTTATCTAAAGCCATTGAATGCATATTAAAAGTAAGCCTCGTAAATTAGTTTTAATGCTAAAAGTATAACCATAGTATTAAATACTGGGCGAATAAATTTGCTACCAAAGCGTATTGCTGAATGCGCCCCAAACCATGCGCCTAGCATAATAAAAAAGCCCATTGTTATGCCAAGTAAAAAGTTTACATGGCCGAGTGCAACAAAGGTAATTAAAGATATAAAGTTAGACACAAAGTTCATTGAACGCGCTAAGCCACAGTTGAGTAGCAGGTTCATTTTGTAAAGCATGCCATTAGAAGCAGTCCAAAAAGTACCCGTACCTGGGCCTGCTAAACCATCAAAAAAGCCTAATGCTAAACCTTGTAGCCATTGTTTTATTTTCATCGCTTTGTTTAGTTTAGGAAGTTCATCGCCTTCGGTAGTACTTAAATTACCAAATAAGCTATAGCCAGCAACTAAAATAATAATAATCGGGAGTAGTTTGTTTAAAAAATCGATACTTAAATGATCAACAATAACAGTACCTATCAATGCACCTATTGCGGTAGCAATAATAGAGGCAGCCCAAAACTTAGGACTAAATAAGTTCTTTTTATAGTATGTATAGCTTGCCGTTAACGAGCCAAAGCTAGCCGCTAATTTATTGGTGCCTAATGTTAAATGTGGAGGTAAGCCAGCAGTTAATAAAGCGGGTACAGTTAACATGCCACCGCCACCGGCGATAGCGTCTATAAAACCTGCGGCAAGTGCAACAGCACATAAAACAGCCCAGGTTGTTGGATCGAGTGCGAGTTCAAACATTAATAATCTATTTGTCTTTTAAAAGGTGGTAGGGTGTCGAGCATGGCTTTACCGTATCGCTTAGTAACTAAGCGTCTATCGAGAATAGTAATACAGCCTTCATCACTCTCTTTTCGCAGCAGTCTACCACAGCTTTGTACCAATTTCTTTGCGGCATCTGGCACGGTAATCGTTAAAAACGGGTTACCACCTTTGCTTTGTACAAATTCTGCTTGCGCTTCTTCTATTGGCGAAGTAGGTACAGCAAACGGAATTTTAGTAATTATTAGGTTCTCTAAATATTTACCTGGTAAATCAAGACCTTCCGAAAGGCTCTGGGTTCCAAATAAAATACTGCCTTTGCCTTCGTCTACATTTTTAGTGTGTAATTTAAGCAATGCTTCTCGCGACATCTCACCTTGTACTAATAAGTTAAAACCTTTTGTTCTAAGAAACTTTGTTACGTGGTCCATTTGCCAGTAAGAAGCGAATAGTACAAGGTTCGCTTTTTTATCATTTAGGTACTCAGGTAAAGTTTTAGCTAGGTGATCACTAAAGTCTTTATCGGTAGGTTCTACTTTAGATACCGGAATACGTAAAGTGGCTTGTTTTGGGTAATCAAAAGGAGAAGGTACTTTAATAAATTTAACGCCTTCTTCTTTAGCAAGCCCTGTTTCGTAAGCAAAGTGATCAAACGAGCCCAGTGCACTTAATGTCGCAGAGCACAAAACAGCGCCCGCGCATTCTCGCCACAATTTATCTTTTAGGTAATAACCGACCTCGATAGGGCAGTCGCTTAATAAGTGGTCGTGATGGCTTTTATATTCAAGACGTTTTATCCACCGTGCATGGGGAGCACCTTCGCCTTTTTTTGCGTAACTAAACCATAGTTTGTTTAGTTGCTCTAACCGGTTTATATATTGCCCGCTTTCGCCTAGTATTGGGTCGGCAACGTAAGGTTTTATATCGCCGTCGCTTACATCTTGGGTAAGGGTGTCGTGCATTTTGTTTAAACAGCGCAGCGCATCTTGCGTGGCTTCGCTTATGTCTTTTGCTTTACTGTGCAGCGATTGTGGAATTTCACCGTGCTCAAAGCGATAAGTATCGTCTTTCGAATATTCAAAGTCAGCATTATCGAGAATATCGCGAACTACTTTTAAATCTTTATTCGCGTCATTAATACTGTCGCAAAGTTTAAAGTTTTGGCCAATGGCTCTTTGCCCCACTAAAACCTTTGCCATTTTTCCGCTAAACTTGGTGAGCTTATCAAGCCATTCTATTGTACCTTTAATTGTTGCTGCGGCCGATGAAAAGTCGCGTGTTATATGTGCTAAATGATGCGCTTCATCAATTACATAAATGGTGTTGTCGGGCTCGGGTAAAATTTTACCGCCGCCTAGGTCTAAATCGGCAAGTAATAAAGAGTGATTAATTACCAGCACATCCATTTGCATTAATTGATTACGAGCAAGCTGAAACGGACACGTTTGATGGGCCTTCATTTGGCGTTGGCATGAATGTTTATCGCACGCTATTAAGTTCCACACTCTATCGGGTACGGTATCGGCCCAGCTGTCTCTATCGCCTTGCCATTTTTTATTCACATATGCGTTATATAGCTCATTCAAACACTTGGTTTCCATTGCGCTCAATGGTGAAGTAAGCGTTGGCATAAAGTCCATTTGTGTTTGACTATCGCCGTTTACAGCATTATGTAATTTGTGAGCGCAAATATAACGATGGCGACCTTTTACCAAATCAAATTTAAAGTCGAGGCCTGAATGCTTTTTAAAAAATGGGAGCTCTTTTGCTATTAATTGTTCTTGCAGTGCAACGGTTGCGGTAGAAATAACTAGCTTCTTTTTTTGCGCTAAGGCAAGAGGCAACGCGCCTAAACAATAGGCAAGAGACTTACCGGTACCGGTGCCTGCTTCAATTACGCAAATGCGCTGCTTTTTATGGTATTCGCCAGCAAGTGTTTTTGCTATTTCGGCTACAAGATAATTTTGACTGCTACGAGGGCGATAATCTTTTAGGTTACTAGCCACATGCTGGTGTACTTGCCTAATTGTTTTTTTTAGTGAGTCAGAAAGCATGGGATGATTTACCTAAAGTATGTATATAATTACAGTGCTATGGATTTTAGAGTTATAAGAGTGTAACTACAAGCAGCTTGTTTACTAATTTAGCCTATTAAGCAGTGGCGTTAGATGATTTGCATATTTTTTCCAGTCAGTCAGCGCTTCTTTGTAAATTGGCTTACGTACTTGTTCTGAACTGGGAGTTAAAACAGGGCGTTGGTTATTATAAAACTCATAACACGCTTGCTCTACTACTAAATTGCAATGTTCAAATAAATCATTAACCGTTTCAGTGAAGTTGTTTATTAAGCTTTCATAATTAATTGTATATATTTCGTCAGGATATACGCTATGCCAATGTGTCATCAGCTTATAATATTCATTCATGTAGTGAGCTAAATCTTCCTGATCGTAGCTATAACTATGGCCTTGTGAAAATGAGTGCTTATAAAGGCTCCATGCAGTCGCTTTTTTATCTCGTTGTACATCGATTATTTTTGCATTAGGGAATAAAGTTTTGATAAGAGCAATATGTTGAAAGTTGACTGGTTGTTTATCAATAAAGTAAGGCTTGTTATTGCGAAAAGGTTCAATGAATTTTAAGTAGCGTTTGGCTAATGTTGCCAAGTGCTCTTGAGTCAAACTATTTAGCTTATAAGGTACGTTGCTTTTTATCTGAAGGTTTTCTAACTCTACTGCAATAGAATTGATTTCTGATAATTCATAGCTAGCGTCAACATGGCTATGCGATGCCAGTATTTGCTCAATAAGTGTAGAGCCACTTCTAGGCAAGCTTACAATAAATATCAGCTGGACTTCATTTTCGGTTGAGGAATGTACTGTATTGGCTACTTTTTTGGTTAGGTATTTTTTACAGCGCTCATTAAAGTCATTAGTAATGTAAGGGGTAAGTGACTTTTGTAAATCGTTACTTATTCTTAGCTGCAAAAAGGCATCTTCGTATCTGCTATGTTGTTCATATGCTTTAGCTAAAGCAAAGTGAAGTTGTGCTCTATTTAATTTATTTGAGTCTATTGTTATCTGCTGTTCTAAATTAGCTATATTGAGCTGAGTGAAAGTATATGTTTTTAAGTTTGCTAAGTTCCAATAGGCTTCGCCGATATGGGGAGCTAGTTTTATTGTTTTGCAATAGTACGCAATAGCACTTTGGTTATTGCCAATTATCTTTTCTATGTTTCCAAGTCTTAAATTGCAATATGCGGGGTAATAATTTTTATTTAACAAAGATTGGTAATTTAGAGATGCATTTTTGAAGTCCATCATTTTTACATAGGCAGCAGCGAGTAAACTTTGGGATTTTGGTAGTAAAGTAACTAATGTGGTCGACCTATTATAAAAGGAGATTAGTTCTAAATATTGCTTTGTATTAAATAATGCTTCAATGTGCGCATCATAAGCGGCTGATTTTGTGCTATTTATATTTATATTATGAGAAGTAATAGCCAAATACGTTTTTAAGTCGTTTGCCTGAAAAGCTATTTTACTTAATAACACTAAAACACGGTATTCATTCGCTACAAGCTTGAGCAACTCATGGGCAATGTTTTCTGCTGGTTTTAATTCTTTGTTTAATAGATGCTGATTCGCTTTATCTAAACGTTGGTTAAACCAAGCAATCATCTCATATTGTTTAATGGCTTGTTGGTATTGCTCTTGCTCTTTTAACTGTCGATGTACTTGGGCTAATACTTGCCAAGCTTGATGGTGCTCTGGTGCAGTTTGAATTAAAGATAATATTATTTTTTTGGCTTGTTGAAGCTTGTTTTGTTGAAGGAGATTATTAGCGTGTTGGATAATTTCAGAAGGGCTCATTGAATGCTCATATTATTTTTTCTTAAGACTAACTTAGAAAGAAATAAAATATAACCTGCTTTACAAATTTTATTTTTGTCGTTTTTTATTACAAGGCTTATTTCATTAATGCACTTAGACTCGGGGTTTATTCTCTCTACAGAAACAGTTGATTCACCTTTGGGCGTAAGTTTTGTTATTTGGCTTTTAACAGAAAAAGGGCCATTAAAAGCAATTAGCTTACCAGAGTCAGTTGTTTTTTTTATCAAGTTAAAGGATAAAGCGACGGTAGAAAAAGTACTGCGGCTCTCAGATGTTTCTTTTGAAATTGTCCCTGTAGAATTAAAAGATTTTCAGCAGGGGACTGTGGCTGGTTGCTACTTTAAATCACTTAAACATTACTACAATGCGTTAAAAGCTCTAAGCGCAGAGGGCATTGTGACATACGAAGATGACATACGCCCTATAGATCGCTTTTTAATGGAGCGATTTATTAAAGGCTCCACATGGGTGAGAGGAGATATTACACATAAAGACGGATATAGGCTGTTAACCAATTGCCAATTTAAAAATAACCCAGATGTAAATCCTAAGTTTAAAACAGTTTCTTTAGACATCGAGTGCAATGGAGAAGGGGTATTATTTTCCATTGGTTTGGTCGGTCATGGCATTGATTGTGTATTAATGATTGGCAGTCCTATTAAATATAGTGATGCAATTGAAATAATATGGTGTGTTGATGAAATCGATCTTTTACAAAAATTACAGCACTTTATAGCAAAAACAGATCCAGATCTTATTATTGGTTGGAACGTCATTGAGTTTGATTTTTCTGTTCTTCACTCCAGAGCTGAAACTCTAGGTATAGAATTGCGTCTTGGACGTAATAACGAAAAAATAAAATTACGAGTAGGCCATTATACTCGATTAACTATACCAGGAAGAGTTGTTATAGACGGTATAGACACGTTAAAAAATGCGACCTACCACTATGATAGCTTTAGCCTGTCAAATGTAGCTGCTAAGGAGCTTGGTGAGAAAAAGTACATCAGTTCAAGTGACCAGCTAGCAGAAATTGAACGCCAATTTAATGATAATAAGTTATCCCTTGCGAAATACAATAGACAAGATTGCGTACTGGTTCTACGTATTTTTAACAAATTAAATTTACTTGATTTTGCTGTTGTTAGGAGTCAATTAACGGGGCTTGAACTTCATAGAATGGGCGGTTCAGTCGCTTCATTTGTTAACCTTTATCTGCCCTTACTTCACCGAAGTGGTTATGTTGCACCTAATTTAGGAGATCATGGCTTAAGTTTTGATAGTCCTGGAGGGTATGTAATGTCTTCAAAACCGGGGTTTTATAAAAATGTACTTGTACTCGACTTTAAAAGCTTATATCCATCAATTATGCGTACTTTTTGTATAGACCCTCTTGGTTTAATTGAGGGGTTGCTCAATCCAAAAGATGCAATTCCAGGATATAATAATGCACTTTTTTCAAGACATAAAAATCATTTACCAGCCCTTATAAAAACTCTATCAATAACAAGACAAGAAGCAAAAGATAGCCAAAAACCTATGTTATCGCAGGCTATAAAAATTATTATGAATAGCTTATATGGAGTGCTTGGTTCTCGGGGATGTCGCTTTTACGATCCACGTCTTTCAAGTTCAATCACACTACGTGGGCACGATATAATGCAAACCACAAAAAAATGGATAGAGGAGTGTGGGTACAATGTAATTTATGGCGATACAGATTCAATATTCATTACTTTGGATGACGGTTTGAATACGCTTCAATGCGATGAAATCGGTAAACAATTAGCTATTAATATCAATCAACAGTGGGTACAAGAAATTAGTCAGAAACACGACTTAGAGAGCTTTTTGGAGATTGAATTTGAAACCTTATACAGTCCTTTTTTTATGCCTACAATTAGGGGGAAAACGATGGGCTCTAAAAAACGATATGTAGGTCAAAAAATTAATAAAAATCACAATGAGCTAGTATTTAAAGGTGTTGAAGCAGTTCGAAGTGATTGGACTGAGTTCGCTCAAGAATTTCAAGTAGAGTTGTTTGAAACTTTGTTCAGTAGTGACTATAAAATAAGCCTTTTAGAGGAGTTAGTTAATTCTTACTCTAGGCGTTTACAAAATGGAGAATTTGACGATAAATTAATTTATAGAAAAAGGTTAGGACAAAATTTAACTGAATATAAAAAGAATATTCCACCACATGTCCAAGCAGTTAAAAAATATAAAGCCCAGAACCCAAACTTTGAGGTGAAACGAGGGCAAATTATAGAGTATGTTTACACATTTGATGGACCAGAGCTCAGTGATACAAATAAAAGACTGAATTATCCTTTGTATATAAAAAAACAATTAGACCCAATAGCCGAAATGATTTTTAGTGCTATGGAAGTGACGCTATCAAAGAGCACTCAAACCTCTCTCTTTTAAGTTACCGTAAGCTAAAAGTTAACCTTTGTGAATTCAATCCCCCCTTTTTTATAATTTCCCTTAATGCAGTAATGGCGCTATTTAATAATACCAATGTAAATTTTTTGATTTTAAAATTGTAATGCTTTAGCTTTGAAAGTGTTGGTAATTAACAATAAGTTAATTTTATGTTGACCGCATTGTATTGCTGGTATTATCATAACGTATGATTACCATTTATTAACAAATGGTAATCAAGCAAAAAATATAAAAAATATAAAGTATTCTGGGAGAATCGAATGTTAAATAATAAAGTTTCAAAAGCAGTTCGCTTAGCGATAGCTTTCGGTACAGCTTCAACAGCTGCTTTTTCAGCAAGTTCGTTTGCTGCTGATGAAGAAAAAGTTGATAAGGTTGAACGAATTGAAGTTACTGGTTCACGTATCAAACGTACAGATATGGAAACAGCTAGCCCAGTGCAAGTAACAACTGCTGAAGAAATTGCTGTTGCAGGTTTTACTCGTGTTGAAGACATGATGAATAGCTTACCGCAACTAGAAGCGTCTAATACTTCTTTCCAATCAAATGGTGCTTCGGGAACTGCAACTCTTGATTTACGTGGTATGGGTCCTCAGCGTACTCTTGTTCTTGTAAACGGTCGTCGTATGCAAGCTGGTGGTATTTACACACAATCAGCGGATATTAACCAAATTCCTGCCGCGCTAATTAAACGCGTAGATGTAATGACTGGTGGTGGTTCATCTACTTACGGTGCAGACGCTGTTGCTGGTGTTGTAAACTTTGTAATGAACGATCAGTTTGAAGGTTTTGAAGTTAATGTAGGTACAACTGCTTACCAACATAATAACGATAATGAATACATGCAAGGCCTAATGGATGATGCTGGCTTTGAATATGAAGAAGGTAATACGGGTCTTGATGGCGCGTCATTTGATTTTGCAGCGACCCTAGGTGGTGCATTTGATAGTGGTAGGGGTCATGCAGTAGCTTACTTTACTTACAACAGACAAAATGAATTACGCCAAGGTGCACGTGACTACTCATCTTGTGCTCTAAATGCTGCTGGTACAGCTTGTGGTGGTTCAGGTAATGCTGTTAACCCTAACTTTTATATCTCAGCTCCTAACGCTGACGGTGTTGTAGACTTTGGTGAAGGCCAGTACGAATACTGGACTCTAGGTCAAGATAGCAGCTTTATTCCTTCAGTTGGTAATACATATAACTACGCGCCAATTAACCACTTTATGCGTCCTGATGAACGTCATACATTAGGTATGTTTGCTAACTACGAAATCAATGATAGCTTCCGTCCGTTCATGGAAGCAATGTTTATGCGTAACCGCACTACAGCGCAGATTGCTGAGTCTGGTACGTTCTTTAATGATAATTACTCAATTGATTTTGATAGCCCATTATTAAATGATACACAACGTGCACAACTAACTGAGCGCTTTGGATTGACTTCTGGTGATCAGTTTGCAACTTATATTGGTAAGCGTAACGTTGAAGGTGGCCCTCGTGCAGACAGCCTTGAACATAACTCTTTCCGTTTAGTATTAGGTAGTAAAGGCGAAATTAACGACCTTTGGTCTTACGAAGCATTTGCTCAATACGGTTCAACTTCATCTTCTTCAGCATATGAAAATGATTTCTTTGGTCCGCGTATAATCACCGCTTTATCAGCAAATGGTGAAGATTGTAGCGCGACTTCTGGTTGTATTCCGTACGATGTTTTTCAGTTTGATGGTGTAACAGAAGAAGCTGCACAGTCACTTACTGGTACGGCAATCTTGAACGGTGTTACTGAGCAATTGATTGTAAGTGGTTTTGTTACTGGCGAATTCGATTTCTCACTTCCATCTTCAGAGTACCCAGTTGCTGCAGTATTTGGTGCAGAGTATCGTGAAGAAACATTCAGTAGAACAGCTGATGAAGTATATGCACAAGGTCTATTACTAGGCCAAGGTGGTACTACTAAGAGTTTAAATGGTGGTTATCAAGTACGTGAAGTGTTTGGTGAGCTTAGCCTACCAATCGTTGAAGATTTACCATTAGTTGAAAGTTTACTTGTTGAATTAGGCTACCGTTGGTCAGACTATAGCACTTCAGGTGCTGAGCCGACTTATAAAGTGGCAATGAACTGGGATGTAACTAGCGATTGGAAAATTCGTTCAAGCTACAATCGTGCAGTTCGTGCAGCAAACAATGGTGAGTTATTTGCTCAACAAAGCACTGGTTTATGGGCCGGTACTGATCCATGTGCTGGTACACCAAGCCTAACAGCTGCTGAGTGTGCAAATACAGGTGTTTCTGCAAGTCAGTATGGCAATGTAGGTAAGAGCCCTGCGGATCAATATAATGCTCTGTTTGGTGGTAATCCAGATTTATCTCCAGAAATTGCTGATACTATTACTTTAGGTGTTGTTGGTAACCCATTTGAAAACTTCAACTTCTCAATCGATTACTGGGATATTGAACTTGAAGACGCGATTGGTAATATTGACCCAGAAATTCTAGTTACACAATGTGGTAAAAGCGGCGCGGCTGTATTTTGTGATAACGTAGACCGTACACCTGGTAGTGGTAGCCTTTGGATAGGTTCTGGCCAAGTTGTTGCTACAAATACTAACTTAGGTAATATCCATTACGAAGGTATCGATTTAAGCGCAAACTACGATATGGAAATTGCTGAAGGTACATTAAAAACTAGTATCATTGGTACCTACATGTTAACTAAGGAATTTGATAATATTCCTGGTGTAAGTGAAGTATATGACTGTGTTGACTCATTAGATAACGGTTGTTTCCCTCAACCAGAATGGCGTCATGTTGTATCTGCTAGCTACGACACGGGCAGCTGGTGGAGAGCTACTGCTAAATGGCGTTTCTTCAGCGGTGTAAACGATTACACTGGTGCTGATACATTAGTACAAGACGACGGTATTAGCTCACAAAGCTATATTGACCTTAAAGGTACATTTACTATTAATGATTACACGTCTTTATTAGTAGGTGTTAACAACGTTATGGATAAAGAGGCACCTCTAGTTGGTGGTTCATTATCAACAAACGCAAATGCTATTGCTGGTTACTACGATTCGTTAGGTCGTTACTTCCATGCGAGCCTTTCATTAAAATTCTAATTTGAATTAATTAATGTATATTAAGCGAGCTTAGGCTCGCTTTTTTTATGGGGAAAAAATGAAATCGGTAAAAGAAAGTTTACTGTTTGCAATACAGCAATTGAATAGTGGAAAGATTGTGGCAGGAAAAGCAACCCTAGAAGGTTTATGCGACAACCCTGAAGTTAATGAGCAAGCTTTAGCTGTATTGTTTAAAGTAGCTATGAATGAAGGAGATTTACTAAAAAGTAAGGAAGTTTGTAGAAGACTCATTTCAATAGTCCCCAAAAAATTCGATTATGTAAATACTCTTTGTCAGTTATATGCCGCCAGTAATGAATTCTCTTTAGCAATAGACTTACTTAAAAAATACACTGAAATAGTACCGGATAGCGCAATGTCGTATTTTCAATTGGGTGAAATGGCAAAAAAAGATGGCAATGGTATTCTTGCAAGTACATCTTTCTTAGCAGCTATCGAGCTTGGTTACCACGACATATATACCGCTTATGTGGAGTTAGCATCCGTCTACTCTGAGCTTTTAATTGATTATGGGACTGCGACTAATTATTTACAGCAGGCAATTACAGTTGAACCAAATAAAATTAATGCCTATTTTAATCTTGCTAATATATATGAGCAGCTTGGTGATAAGCAAAACTGTTTAAAGAGCTTTAATCAGGTATTAAAGATAAATCCTTTATATGGTCTGGCGCATGCGAGAATTGCTGATATACAAACATTTAATAAAAAAGAAGCGTTAGAATACGAACTAAAAAGCCTATCTATTTTAGAAGCTACAGAAGATGATGTATTAAAAGCTGATATGTATTATGCGCTTGGGAAAGCCTTTGACGATAGCAAAGATTATGAAAAATCATGGTCTTATTATACTAAAGCCAATAGTTTTAATCGAAAATATATCCCGCAATACAACAGGGTTGATATCGAACATCAAGTAAGTAACACACTAGCAAGAGAGCTTAGTAACGTAAAAAGTAAGACTGGCGATATTTTTCCAATTATTATTTGTGGCATGTTTAGGTCTGGTTCAACCTTAATAGAACAAATAATTTGCACTTCTGAGGTGATTAGCAATGGAGGAGAGATTGATTACTTGCATAAGCAACTATTCAATCTAATTGATAAGCCTAAAGTGCTGTCAAGCACGGTTAACTCAACATTATTTCAGCAAGGTTATGAGAAAGAATTAAAGTTAAGAGCGGGAAAAAGTAGTCTTGTTACTGATAAACGGCCTGAGAACTACTTATACATTGATATAATTAAAATGATGTACCCTGAAGCAAAAGTTATTTGGACACAGCGCGATATTAGAGATAACAGTTTATCAGCTTACTTTCAACATTTAGGCCCAAGTTTGAATTATGCGACCGCACTGAATGATACAGTGCACTATCATAAAGCGCAGCAGCGTGTTAAAGCACATTGGCTAAAAAAGTATCCTAATGATATTTTTACAGTCAATTATGATGAACTTGTTTCAAAGCCCGAGGGGGTATTATTGCCTCTGTTCGAATTTTTAGGCGTAAAATATCAAGGTGAAAGCGGTTTATTTCATCAACAAAAAAATATTGTAAGTACTGCTAGTGTTTGGCAGGTGAGAAAGCCTCTTTATACATCTTCATCGGGAAGATATAAAAATTTCAGTAGATATATTAAAGAAAGCTTATCTATTTCTGATTTTGAAGAGTTTAATAATGTATTAGATTAATCACTGAGAGTATTCAGCACTCAATAGAGCGCTGAATACAATTTAATTATTTAGTGGGTAAGTCTTTTATTTTAACACTACTACTATTGATTTTTTTCTTGAGACGAAGCTGATTAATTTTGTCTAATACAGCAGGTGAAAAGCGAGATTGAGAGCTAACTTTAGAGGATAACATATCGCTTAGGAAGCTAAGATTCATAGCGCCTGCACCAGGCACGTTACTATTGCCTACTACAGCATTTAGTAAGGCCGCTTTGTTGGTGGCATTACCCTCACCAAATGAGCGCTCAGTGCCGTATATGTCGGTTACATTCCAGTCCTCAATAGCTAGAATTAATTCTTCCGAATCTTCTACTTGTGAGTTAATAGAAGAATCAGAATAGTTTAAAATATGCTTTAGTAGATCGTTCTCAAAGTCAGGAAATAAAATTTTTGCTTGATCATAAAAAATAGAAACGTTTAGACGATTTCTTTTAACTTGAACGCCTCGGTTGGAGTTTACAAACTCTTCAGCATTACCTGAAAGTTGTTTATATACCTTATCAGCTGTGTAAGCTTCGTTACGTAAATTCGGACTTCCGATTATCCCTTGATAGAAGCCATACATTACTATTTTCTTATTCCCAAATTTCTTAAAAACGATATCATGTTGAATATTATTAAGTGACAAGGTATGGCCTGAAACATTTATAAATTTATCGTTTAGTATTGAGCTTTCACCTTCGAGTAATTTTTTTGCATTTCGAACTGGGTAATGTTCAATTAACTTTTCAATAATGGCTGTATTATATAAGTTTAGCCAATAAGCTAATTGCTCATCTAAGGTTAATGCGTTTAAAGGGACTTCTTCAGGTACTTTTTCTAGGCTTTGGCGAATTACTTTAAAACCTAGCTTAATATCCGATTTTACAACTTCTTCGAAATAAAAGCGGTTAGCCTCTAAAGCCGTATCTCTGTCTCTATTAGACCGTAACCTTGTGCCATTACCTACTATTGGTTTTAGAATAGTCCTATCAGATAAGCCCATGTCAATAACGGTTAACTCTAGAAGTTGGTCTAGGTCTTCATAAGATATGCTTATATCCCTATTTAAGCCAAAATCTGAAAACTCTTCGGGTAAAGAGAATTCTTCAGCTTTCACTGGAATAAAAACAATAGCGATTATAAGTAGCAAGCATTTTATCATGATCAATCCTTTGTTTTTGTTTATTTTTATAGCACTAGTTTGAATTTCAATCAACTAGATTAACCAATTGGCATAATATCGCTAGGTATTGTTAAGCGAGGTCTATCGCTTTTAAGCTCATTTGTGCCATGCCAAATATAGCTAGGAAAAATGATAATTTGTCCACTTTCAGGGCATATCTCGCGATCTATTGATTCTCTTTTTCCTAGATCAAGACATGTTTCTCCTAACTTTAACCAGCCATTTTTAAGTGGATCATTTTTACTCATTTCATCAGGTATAGAAATATAGCTGGGTGCTGACAACCAACCGTGAGGATGAATATGATTGGCATGATATCCTCCATTTTCTAGTTTTACTGACCAGCTGCCTTTGGCAGTAAAGTTTAGGCTATTTCTTGCCGTTAATGGGTGCATACTATCTGCTGGTAAATCATTTAAGTAAGTAGATATACATGACTCCATTGACTGCTTAAATAATGAGAGTAACGTATTTGAGCGATAGAGTAAGTGTCCTTCAGTTTGACTTCCTCTTCTAACACTTTGGTCAAGCGGGTCTTGTTCTTTAGTGTGTAGAGTAAGTAATAGTTCCTTGAGTTCCTTCCCAAAAGAGTCAAACGACTTGTAGCCTTTAGGCGTAGGTAGAGCCATTGTTTTAACAAACATATCGTAATTAGTTAACCAATGATATTTATCGTCTTTAGCTAAGCGCCAAGCTGTGGATAAATAAGCCCAGATTTCTTGATTAAAAGGGTTGTGTTTAACTGCAGTGTTTAAGTGCAATATTGCTTTTTTATATTCAAAATTTTCAATACAGTAGTTTGCCAAATCTACACTATATCTTGCTGATTGGGGAGCCTGTGATACAAGCTCATCTAATATAATGAATGCTTTATCACTTTGCCCATGCTTACCTAAAATGATGCCATGAGCATGTTTTATGTCTAAGTTATCAGGGAAGAGCCTAATTGCTTGTGAAGATACATCAAGGGCTTGATTAAAATCTTTAAAATGTAAAAGCTGAGCTAGTTGTGATTGAACTAGTTGTGGGTTTTTAGCATGATTTAAGAATGTACTATTGTAGGAGCTCATAAGGGCTGATTTGTTTGCACGATCCCAGTATAATTTATTTAAACACTCATGTGCAGGTATATAGTTAGGAGCCTGTTCAAGACATCGTTTTAAATACTGCTCTGAGAGCTCAAACTTTAGTAAATCATAGTAAGTACAGCCAATCAAAAAGTTAACCTCGGGGCTATACTTGTTCTGCTTATCGCTTAGCATTAAAAATATATCTAAAGCATTGTCAAATTTACCCATATTGCGAAAATTACAAGCACGTTTATATTTAAATAAAAATTGATTTTTTAAATCGGCAGGTAAAGACAGATAATAGCTTTCAACTAATTCTAAGTCACCCAAACGTTCTAGTAATTCAAGCTTTAACCAGTGATATCTCTCTTTTAAGGTTTCATCAGATACGGTTTTAGAAAGTTCCTTTTTTGCTTGTAACAACTGGTTGGTTTTGATCAAGCTTTCTATAAAATTCAGAGATACCTTTTTGCTTAATGCCAAATATCTTGTGTTTTTTAAAAAGTTTAAACATAACGAATGTTTAGCAGTTCTGCACAGCAAGTTTGTATAGTTTTCAATTAGAGGGAGGGATGAAGGAAACTTATTTACTGCGTAAGAATATGTTTGTTCGGCATTTTCATTTTGGTTAAGTGCGCTATATGTAGCGGCAAGTAAAATATACCAATCAACAGTTTTAATATCACATTTGTTTAAAAAAAGAATAGCTTGGTTATATTGGCGTGAATTATAAGCAGCGAGCGCAGAGTTAAGAAAGTTAGACATAAAACACCCTATTTTTCGTACCATGTTAACAGGGTGTTTTTTAAAGTTAAATAATAAAATTTATTAAAGGTCTTTTATTTTTACAGAGCCACTATTATCAGTTTCTTTTAGCTTGAGAGCTCTAATTTTTTCGAGCATTTCTGGAGAAAAGCGGCCAAAGTCCATCGTTTTCTCCGAAATAGAATTAGATAAAAAGCTTATGTTAACAGCACCTAGTCCTGAACCTGCGCCATCAGCTCCTATTGGTTTTGATGAGTTATTTGCAACAGCATTGAGCATGGCGGCAGGATTTGTTGACGCTGCGCCACCAAACTTTCGCTCTGTGCCATAAATATCAGTGATTCTCCAATCTTCAATACCTATTTTAAAGCTCTTAGCATATTTTATATCAGAGCTCATTGGCGGGTTTGCATAGTCTTTTAGGTGCTCTCGTAAATCTTTCTCGAAGTTTTCGAATAATGGTTTAACTTGCTCATAGTACTTAGAAGCATAAAGGCGATTTTTTCGCTTGATACTAGTTCCTCTATTTGAATTGACGAATTCTTCAGCGTTTTCAACTAATTGATGATAAACCTTGTTTCCTTTATATGCTTCGGCACGAATGTTAGGACTTCCTATATTTCCTTGATAAAACCCATACATAACTATTGGTTTTTTTATACCAAACTTTTTAAAAACAATATTTTGTTGTATATCGTTTAAAGAAAGTTTATGGCCAGCAACATTTAAAAACTCATCCTCTAAAATTGAATTGCTGCCAAAGAGTAAATCTTCTGTATCGCGAATAGGATAGTGTGTGATTAGTTTTTCTAACATGGCTGTATTGTAAAGGTTTAACCAATAAGCAAGTTGCTCATCAAGGCTGAGTTCGTTAAGTGAGATTTCATTTGGCAGACTTTCTAGGCTAACTCTGATCTTATAAAAACCGTCTTTAATCTCTGATTTTGTTACTTCTTCAAAGAAGAAACGATTTGCTTCTAATGCTGTGTCGTTATTTTTATGCGACTTCATTCTTGTACCGATGGAGGCTTGAGAATTTAGTTTGGAACGATCTGATGCTCCAGTATCAATTACAGTAAAACTTAGAAGAGTATCTAAGTCATCATATGAGACAGTAATATCTCTATTTAAACTAAAATCTGAAAATTCTTCCGGAAGCTCTTTTAAGTCAGCGAAAGCCGAGAATGAGATAGTGAGTATTAAAATACATACGAGGCGAGTTTTCATAGCAATTCCTTTGTTTGTTAGGAACACCATAATCTACAAATGTTAATTCACTTTCAAGTTTTGCTTACATTTAATTTCATTTTATTAGCATAGCACCAAAAAGTGGAATATTGCTCTTTGGTTAATGGTGATGATATCGCAATGTGTTAGTTTTTTGTTTCTTTAAGTTGTTGTAAATTAATGTGTTTTTTCGTTGTCAAAGTGTTGACCTTTTGCTTGAGTTGGGCCTACTATTCAAACCGAAATAGGTACTGTGATGAATTGCAGACCGTTTTGAAAACAAAATAATTAAAAAATATTCTAGGGAGAATCCAATGTTAAATAATCAAGTTTCAAAAGCTGTTCGCTTAGCGATAGCTTTTGGCGCGGCATCTACAGCTGTATTTTCTGCAAACTCGATAGCTGCTGACGAAGGTGTAGAAAAAGTAGAGCGTATTCAAGTTACTGGTTCACGCATAAAGCGAACTGATATTGAAACAACTGTACCAATTACATCAATTGGCCGAAGCGATATTATTCAAATGGGCGCATTGAATGTAGCCGATGTTTTGAATCAATCTCCGGTCACTATCGCTGGTTCAAATCAATCAAATAGTGCATTCGGTACTACAGGTGTTGGTCTTAACACTACGTCTTTACGCAACTTAGGTTCCTCAAGAACTTTAGTGTTAGTGAATGGTCGTCGCTTTGTATCAGGTGTTTCTCCTTCAAGCGGTTATGCGGTTGACTTAAATGCAATACCAGCATCAATGATTGAACGTATTGATATTCTTAAAAGTGCTTCTTCAGCAGTTTATGGTTCAGATGCTGTTGCTGGTGTTGTGAACATAATTACGCGAAGCGATTTTGAAGGTGTTGAAGTTAACGCTCAAACAGGTGTTTCAGATGAATCTGATCGCGAAAAATATTCTTTAAACCTTACTGCTGGTAATAGCTGGGATTCAGGTAGTGTAACAATTGCTGCTGGATATGATGATGATAAGGGTTTGAAGTCATCCGATCGAGACTTCTCAAGGTATGATGAAGCTATATTTTTGAATGATGAAGGTGGTGAATATGTAGGTGTTCAAAACTCTTCATACCCACCTCAAGGCCGTGTTGGCGGATATAATGCAGATGGTACACCATATGTAGGTGATGAGAATTCATTCAATCGTGCATCTTACAGACAGTTAGTGACTCCGCTTGAGCGTAAATACGCAGCAGTTAACTTTAAACAAGATATTTCAGATAGTGTTCACTCTTTCACGGAAGTAAACTGGAATTCATCTAAAACATACAACTCGACTATTGAACCGACTCCTTTCACTACGGATGATGTATATCTACCTTCACGTGGTGGCGTTGGTGGTATTAAGCTGGGAAGCCCTTTAGTTCCAGATCTTTTACGCCAAAATTTAATGTCTGATAATCCTGATTTGACAATGGATGATAATATCCCAACGCTAGTTCGCCGTATGGTTGAGTTTGGTGCTCGCTCAACAGATTTAGAGCGTGATACTATTCGTATTGCGACAGGTATAGATTGGGAAATTAATGACAACTGGCTTTTAAACTCTTATATCTCATGGGGTAAAACTGACCAGCGCCAAGAAAATGGTGGTCAAATAAATGTTGAACGTGCTGCAAATGCATTAGATGTATATACTAATGCAGAAGGTAACGTTCAATGTTCTAATGATTTAGCAGTACTTCAAGGGTGTGTGCCTTTAGATTTGTTCGGTGCAGGAACTTTGTCTGATGAAGCCGTTGCATATGTAAGATCACCTGCAAAATCTCAAGGTCAAGTTGAGCAGTTTATATTTTCAACAACCCTTTCTGGTGAATTACCAATTGAGTTAGAAGGTGGTATGGTTGGGCTAGCTGTTGGTGCAGAACATCGTCTTGAAAAAGGTTCATACTCTCCAGGTGATTTAGCGCAAACTGGTGCTTCAAGTACAAATAAATCTGAGCCTACAAATGGTAGCTTCTACACTAACGACGTTTTTGTTGAAACTGTTTTACCAGTTCTAGAAAATGTTGAACTAGATTTAGCCGCTCGCTATTCGGACCATGAAATTGTTGGCGGACAAACAACATGGAATGCAGGTGTACAATACTCTCCTACAGATACAGTAAAATTAAGAGCATCAGCAGCACGAGCTATTAGAACTCCAAATATTGCTGACTTATTCGGTGGTAGAGGCGAAACTTTTTCAGGTGTTGCAGATCCTTGTGATGCAATTACTGCATCATCTACAGGAAATGTAGCTGCTAATTGTCTTTCTATCGCTGAAGTGGCTAATAGAGTTGCTGCTGAAGGCGCATTCAATTTGACAACTATTGAACGTCAGAGCACTGGTGGTTATATTGGTGGTAATGAAGATGTAAAAGAAGAAACATCTGATTCATTTAGCGTTGGCGCTATTTGGCAAGTAACAGATGAATTTTCATTAACGCTTGACTACTACGATATTGCTGTAGATGACGCTATTGCTACTACTGCTAGAACAACTGTATTGAACCGATGCTATGGTGTTGATCCATCTGACTTTGATGCTACATGTGGTGGGGCAATACGTGATACAAGAGGTGCCTTGACAGAAGTTAGCTCAGGGACTAGCAATGAAAATGATTTAAGCACAAAAGGTTTAGATATAGAATTAAGTTATAAGCAAGAATTTGCTTTCGGGCAATTATCAGCGGACTTGATATGGAATCATTTGTATGAGTATGTTGAAACATCAATTGAATCTGGTGAAGAGATTGATTACAGAGGTGAGGTATTAACTCCTACTAATCGTGCAAATTTAAATTTAGGCTATACAGTTGATGACTTTGCAGTATCATGGCGCATGAAGTATTGGGCAAGCTCAAATGATAGTAATATTGAAGGGAATCAAAATTTTTCAACGGGAGCCCCTTTAGACAAGTTTAATCGCTTCCCGACTGTTATTTATCACGATCTATCAGGTACTTATAACATCACTGCTGGAACAGACGTTACTTTGTCAGTTCGGAATGTTTTCGATAAGCAACCTCCTGTAGCAAACCAAAGTTCAGTAAGTGGAGCATCAGGTATAAACACTGTTGGTGAAGCTTATGACGTAACTGGTCGTTACTTCCAATTGAGTTTTACTACTAAATTCTAATTGTTATTTATATAAGAACGATAAAAACCGCGATTTTAATCGCGGTTTTTTTATGAATAAATTTTATATACATTAATAAATTATGTGCCGTAGTTATTTTTGAAAAATAGCCTTATACTAAAAAAGAATATTTAAATAATTCCAATCACACAATTTAGCGAGATATAGATGAAAGAAGTCCGATCTTTTATTAAAACAGCATCATTAACAGAGCTTGAAAAAGCCCAACAGCTTATCAATGATGCAATTTCAAAATATACCCAGCAGCAAAAAGCGAAACAGGAAGTTTTGGATCTTTTAAAAGAAAAAGGACTTACGCTAGAAGATTTACAAGATGGAGCATCAGACAAGCGCACTAAAGTTAAGCCTAAGTACCGTATGGAACTTAATGGTGAGACTATTGAATGGACTGGCCGTGGCCGTCGTCCTAAAGCGTTTGAAGGTGTTGAGCTTGAGAAATTTTTAGCCTAAAGCTAAATATAAGAGAAGCTTCGGCTTCTCTTTTTTGTTTACCTCTCAATAAAATATAATCAAAGTCTAAATATCATAGCAGTAATTTGCTAAAATCCCCTTATTAAAATCTATTTGTTTTCCCATGAGCTATAAACTAAGACCTTACCAACAAGAAGCTGTAGAACGCACCGTTTTACACTTTAGAAAGAGTAATGATCCTGCCGTTATTGTACTACCAACCGGCGCAGGTAAGAGTTTGGTTATTGCTGAACTTGCGCGTATAGCTAAGCAAAAAATATTAGTGCTTGCTCATGTAAAAGAGCTGGTAGAGCAAAATTCACAAAAATATAAAAGTTTTGGTTTAGAGGCGAGTATATTTTCAGCAGGCTTAAAAGAAAAATCATTAAACCATCAAGTAACCTTTGCCAGTGTGCAATCACTTTCTCGTAATTTAAACAAATTAAATGAGCATTATTCATTACTTATTATTGATGAATGCCACAGGGTAAATGGGGATAAAAAAAGTCAGTACGGTAAAGTAATAAACAGTTTAAAAGAGTATAACCCTCAGTTAAAAGTATTGGGTTTAACAGCAACACCTTATCGGTTAGGAATGGGGTGGATATACCACCACCATTATCATGGTTTTGTTAAGGGTACTCAAGAAAGTCCGTTTAAAAGTTGTATTTTTGAATTGCCGCTCAGGTATATGATCAAACATAATTATTTAACGCCGCCTAACGAAGTTGATGCAGCAATTAGCCATTATGATTTTTCGTCCTTAGATAGCAATGCATTTGGGCAATATACGACTGATGACATGAATGCGCTTTTAAAAAACAGTGAGCGCGCAACGCAGGCTATATTACAGCAAGTAATTCAATACAGTGAAGAGCGCGAAGGGGTTATGGTTTTTGCCGCCACGGTAATGCATGCCCAGGAAATATTAAGCTATTTGCCAGCTTATCAAAGTGCACTTATAACAGGTGATACGCCAAACACTGAGCGCGATAAAATCATTAAGCAATTTAAAGCTAAGCAATTAAAGTATCTAGTTAATATATCGGTACTAACAACCGGCTTTGATGCGCCACATGTCGACTTTATAGCTATTTTAAGACCTACAGAATCAGTTAGTTTATATCAACAAATTGTGGGGCGAGGTTTAAGGTTATCTGAATCAAAAACGGATTGCTTAGTAATAGATTATGCTGGCAATGGTTTTAATTTATTTCACCCAGAAGTAGGTGATAAAAAAGGCGATAGTGATAATGAACCTGTGCAGGTACTTTGCCCAGGTTGTGGGTTTGCGAATATATTTTGGGGTAAAACAGACTCTACTGGCAAAGTAATAGAGCACTTTGGCAGGCGTTGCCAAGGCCTGTTAGAAGATGATGGGCATAAAGAGCAGTGCGATTATCGTTTTAGGTTTAAAGAATGTGAGCAGTGCGGCGCCCAAAATGACATTGCTGCACGTAAATGCCATGATTGCGGCGCGGTAATGGCCGACCCTGATGATAAGTTACGTAATGCATTAAACTTAAAAGACGCACTTGTGCTTCGATGTAGTGGGTTATCGGTTACTCAAATTAAAGATGAACTTATTAAAGTAACGTATTTTGATGAAGATGGCGCAAGTTGCGATGAGGTATATAACCTCGCAAATAAAGGTGGGCAATTTATATTTAATAAGCAATTTGGTCTACGAGTAGGGCTTGGACAAACACCTATTAATTTTAAAACTGCAGCGCAAGTACTAAGCGCACAATTTGAATTAGTACCACCAGATTTTGTTATTGCACGAAAAAGCAAAAAGTATGGTTGGAAAGTGGCTGATAAGCTATTTGACTATAAAGGCAATTTTAGGAAGGCAAATCAGTTAAGCCGCTAAGCTTAACTGATAGAGTACATTGAACTAATACAATTAAAAGGCAACTAAGCTTCGTCACCGTCCATTAATCCCCAGCCGTCACCGTATCCATTAAAGCTATTAGCAATGCTTTCAATGTATTGCTCAGCTTGGCCTAAAAGGGTGTGCTCTGGCACCATTTGTACTTGAGTGATTACTTCCCAAACGCCAGTGTCTTTACATTTTTCAAGTTCAGCATTTTGAACTAATGCATCAGAGACTATTTCTTTAGCAAATTTTTCAGCATCGGCTTCTTGTTCAAATAAAATAAAAAAATCGACTTGGTGCATTTTATTTAAATCAATGCCAGCAGCGGCTATTTCGGCTAAAAGTTGGCCGTTATCATCATCAGGGAATTGCATTAAAAACTCATTTAAAATTAATTTTTTATTCGTAGGCACTATTGTAACTAAAATATTGTCTTAACGCGTACTAATTTTAATTATGCTGATACTTATTCAAAGTTAAATTTACGCGTTAGATTGTCATTAAGTTAATGTGTTGCTCATTATGGCTATGCTAATATGCGCGTAATCAGCCAGTTTTATGTAAGATATTAAAAGTAAGGATATTTACTTGTTTATTAAGTTTTTACGTTGCATATGTGTTGTGAGCGCTTTAATTGCGACAAATAGCTATGCGGCAGAAAAAGTCATAGAAGATTACGAAATTAAAGGGTTAAGTGGTGATTTAGAAAATAACGTAGCCCTTTATCTCAAGCAATTAATTGGTGAAAAACCAACCCGTACACTTCGTCGTTATGCCCAAAAGCAAGTACAAAATAGCATTAAAGCACTTGGTTATTATAGCCCGACCGTCGAGGTTATTTATGATAAAGACGACAGCGAGCTAATTGTTAAAGTTGAGCGAGGTCCTGCAACTCGCATAGAAGCAATTAATATTACGCTAAACGGCGATGGCCAAAATGATACTCAATTACAGGCATTAATTAAAAATACCAACTTAAAACAAGGTGATGTTTTAAATCATGGTAGATATGACTCTGCTCATAAAAAAATAGAATCTATGCTATTGGAGCTTGGCTATTTTGATGCAAAGTGGCCAGCGCGCAAATTAGAAGTGTCACTTAAGAAAAATAGTGCTGTTATTATTTTTGTAATTGATACTGGGGTTAGATATCAGTTTGGTGATATAAAAATAGCTAGTAATACGCCTGCTGAAAAATACATACGCTCGCTTGCGCCTTTTACTCAGGGTCAACCTTATAAATCAACACATATTGCTGACTATAATTTGGATTTATCAAGCACCCCTTATTTTGCAAGCGTGCGCGTTTACGCCGATATTGCTGCGCGTAAAAATAGCCAAGTACCTATTAAGGTAGATGTGTTGCATAAGCCTGCAAATAGCTATGAAATTGGCGGCGGTTTTAGTACTGACTTAGGGCCCAAAGTGCGTTTTAAATGGAGTAAACCGTGGATCACAGAAGACGGCCATTATCTCGAAACTAATTTAAATGTGGCGCAAAAGCAGCAAGATATTTCCATGGCTTATACCATTCCAGTTGATGATCCGAATGATGATTTATGGCGTTTTTCTGCTGGATATAAATTAGAGGATGAACTAACAAACGATACCTACAGTGAAATACTCACGGGGCAAATTCAGCGCCAATGGTTAACCGAAAATAAGTGGGTGCGTACTGCATTTTTACGCCGCGACCAAGAAACCTACCGCATCGGTGATGAAGAGGAAGAAAGCACCGAAATGTTAATGCCGGGCATTAGCTACGCCCGCAAAAAATCAAAAGGCGGCACGACTCCATACTGGGGAGAGCAGTGGCTTATATCTGCTGAGTTTGGTTTAGATGATGTGCTTTCGAGTACTAATCTGATTAGGGTGCAAATGCAACATGCGTGGTTACGTACATACTTAGATAAGCATTTAGTGTTTTTAAAAGCAAATGTTGGTGCAATGCTTGTTGATGATATTGAAAACGTACCTTACTCACTGCGTTTTTACGCAGGTGGCGATCAAAGTGTTCGTGGTTTTGCGTACCAATCAATATCGCCAGAAAATGATGATGGCGACCTCATCGGTGGTAAATACTTACTAACCAGTACAATAGAGTACAACTATCAGTTTGCTCAAAACTGGCGCGCAGCTTTATTTGTTGACGGTGGTACAGCAACGAATGATTTTTCTGATGACTTTGAAGTAGGCGCTGGTTTTGGTTTTCGCTATTTAACACCCGTTGGCCCAGTGCGTATAGACCACGCTTGGGGATTAACAAAAGAAAGTAAAAGCACACGTTTAAGTATTACCATAGGGCCAGAAATTTAATGTCAGTATTAAAAAAGATAACAGCCGCCGTAAGTGCTATTTTTGTCACGTTAGTTGTTGCACTATTTTGTTTGTTATTTACCGCACCCGGTAATCAATTTATTGCTTATAGTGCAAACAAAGCGGTAGATGGACTACATATCGTAATTAAAGATGGCCGTTTTATTTATAATGATGCCTTTAATGTGCGCTTTACTAGCAATGGCTTGGATTTTAATGCACAACAATTGAAAATTGATTTGTTTTGGTGGCAGTGCGATGGAATTTGTATAGATAACTTAAGTGCTAAATCTATAAATTTAACATTACCAAAAACTGCAGAGTCACAAGAAGAAGCCGCTGCAGAGCCGCTTGAAAAAATCAGCTTACCTTTTAATATTGCTGTAAAAAACATTGCGATCAATAAATTTACTCTAGAGCACCCAAGTGCAAACGTAAGCGTTAATCACTTTAAACTCTCAGCAAAAGCAGAGGGTTCAAAGCTGACGGTTAAAAGCCTGAATATTCCCACCATACTTGTTGCTTTAAAAGAGCAAGAACAAGATGCGAAAACACAAACGGCGCAAAATACTCAAGCGCCTTTAACGCACCTACCCGCATTACCTAATATAGAATTTACTTCGCCACTTTACTTAGTTGTTGAAGACTTTGAAATAGCTAACATTACGATTGAGCAAAACGAAGCCCAACATGTTATTGAAAACATCTCGCTGCAATTAAGTGTGGAAGATGCGGTTATTAATTTAGAGTCATTCTCAGCAAAGTATGAACAGTGGCAGCTTAATACGCATCTTAACGCTGAGCTTGCAGGGAACTTGCCCGTAAAAGGGGATGTTGTTTTACAAAGTGATGAGCACCAAGCCAATTTGCAGTTGAATGGTGACTTATCAAATCTAAACTTAAATTTAGAAACGCAGGGGCAATATCCACTTAGTTTAACGGCAACGGCAAATTTAAAGCAAAAAAACTATCCGTTTGAGTTAAATGGCAAAATTAAACAGTGGCTTATTGATGCACAAAGTAATGAGCTTAAAGTGCGAAATGTAAGCCTCAATGCACAAGGTAATGCCGACGATTACCAGCTTAGCCTGCAGGGGAATAGCCAATTAGGCGCGTACCCAGCTGTTGACTTAAATACCCAATTAAAAGGCAGTCTCACCAAAGCAACTTTACAAGCGCTAAGCATTAAAGCGAACGAAAGCAGTGCAACTATAAAAGCCAATGTTGATTGGCAAAAAGGCATACAGGCTAACTTTAATGGCACGCTTGCTAACTTAAAAGCGCAGTACTTAACTGATGCCGCTACCAGTGATATTTCAGGACAGTTTAAAGGCTCGTTTAATGCAGCTGACGACAAGTGGCAGCTACAAATGAATAATACAAAGTTAAACGGATTACTTAACGACGTGCCACTAGAATTTGCCTCAAACTTTAAGCTCGACAACACGTTAAAAGCTAATATTGATAGTTTTTATTTAAGTAGCGGCACCAATAAATTAGCACTAAGCGGGCAAGTTGATGACACTTGGCAGGTTGATGGCAAAGTAACGCTTAAAAGTGATGAAAAAGCTAATATTCCATTTACTGCTGATGGCAACGCAAATTTAAAAGTGAGAGGGGAAAGGTTAACGCCCTCTGTTGATTTAGCGCTAATACTCGATCGCTTTATTTTTGATGAAATAAACATTAATAAATTATCAGTAAAAGGGCAGTTAGATACCGCAGCCGATTGGCAAACCGATGTTTCGGTAAGTGTTGGTTCGGCGCTTGTAGCCGAACAGCAAATTAATAGCGTTAAAATTGATATTAGCGGCGACAAAACAGATCACCAACTTACGGCATCTGTAGATGCTGAGCAAGGCAGTGTAGAGTTTGAAGTTAATGGCAAAATTAATAATACCACTTGGAATGGCGAGCTTAGTAATGTAACGCTCAGCGATAAAAAGCTTAGTTTTAGTAATACTAAAAATATTGCCATTATGGTTAATACGCAAAGTGGCGACTTTGATGTAAGTGCACATTGTTGGGCATCTGAGCAAAGTAAATTGTGCATAGACACCTTAGCCCAATCAAAAAACCTCGGTCAGCTAAATGCTAAACTAAGCAATTTAGCTCTTGAGGAGCTTAAGCACTTTTTACCTAATAGCATTCGTACTCGCGGTAATATAACTGGCGATGTAGCGCTTAATTGGCAAAGTGGTGCGCTTAAAACATTACGCGCAAATATCGATTCTAGCGACTTAGAAGCGGTGCTTACCTCGGAAGAAGATCGTTTTAAATTACCAATCGAAACTCTAACTGTTAGTGCATTTTCGGACTCTCAAGTTGGCAAGCTTGAAGCTAATTTAGAATCAAGTGTGCTTGGTAAAATAAACACACAAATTGATATTGACGACATACAAAATACGCAAGCGCTTAACGGCACTATTAATATTGATAAAATACTCCTTTCAGACTTACAACCATTTCTTGAAACCCTTGAGCAGTTAAAAGGTGATATTAGCGGAAAAATCGCATTAGCAGGTACGTTAAAAGATCCATTATTAAATGGCGAACTTAATGTGAGCGATATTAGTTTAGAGGGCGAGCAATTACCTATAGCGCTGCAAAAATCAAATATAAACGTATTGTTTGATAAAACAACAGCCACAATAAAAGGCAACTTAAACGACAACCAGGGCGGTAAAATAAATCTCACCGGTGACGTTGATTGGCAAGGTGCGCAACCAGCTGTAAATGTGGCGGTAGTTGGCGAGCAGTTTTATGTACGTGCGCAGCAAGGGGTTACTTTTAAAGTATCGCCGGATTTAAAAATAGGCTTGGCAAATAATGCACTCAAGCTTGCTGGTGAGGTAGTTGTGCCTTACGGTCGTATAATGATTGAAGAGCTTCCTGAGGGCGCAGTGCAAGTTAGCGATGATGAAATTATTGTTGATCAAAAAACCGAGGCCACAGAAACAGTTCCATTTGATTACGACATAGATTTAAAAGTGATTGTTAAAAACGATGTAAAAGTAGAATCGTTTGGCTTGGAATCAAAAGTTGCGGGTGATTTAGCGATAAAAATGAGTCAAGGTGCACCAATTATAGCCACAGGTGAGCTTAACTTAATTGAAGGTACTTACTTAGCCTTTGGGCAAGATTTAATAATCAGCACTGGGCAAGTAGGTTTTAGCGGTTCAATTGAACAACCATTTTTAAATATTAAAGCAATACGTAACCCCGATACGACTGCAAATGGTGTCATTGCAGGGGTTACGCTTACGGGTAATGTTGAACAACCAACGCTTAAAATATTTTCTGAGCCTGCGATGGATCAAGCACAAGCACTTGCATATTTACTTAATGGCCAACCTTTAGGTGATGGAGAAAGTTCGTCAAGCGATGCTATGCTTACACAGTTATTACTCTCTCAAGGGGTTAGCCGCAGCGAAGGGGTTGTTTCTAAGGTAGGTGAAACCTTTGGGCTGTCAGATGTAAGTTTAAGCTCATCAGGTAGTGGTGATAGCACCAAAGTAGAAATATCTGGTTACGTAGCACCCAGCTTACAAGTTAAATATAGCGTGGGTGTATTTGATTCGCTCAGTGAAGTGGCTGTGCGTTATCAGTTACTTTCACAGTTATACATAGAAATAACGAGCGGCCTATATCAAAATGTTGATGTGCTATATAAGTTTGATTGGGAATAACCAAAGCTATAATAATTATAAGGATATAAGCGATGAAAAAAATTATATTGCCAGCTCTGCTTAGTGTTTTATTGAGCGGTTGTGCTCAACAACTTGGTAATGGTGTTGCTAAACAAGAGCTACCTTTATTGAGCGCGAGTGAGGTAATTGCTAGTGCAACAGATAATGACTGGCGAGTAGTGGATGCTCAAAATATTTTAAAGGTAACGCTGCCAACGGGCGATGCGTATATTGAGCTTAATGAACAACTTGCCCCAAAGCACGTTCAAAATATTAAAAAGTTAGCGCGAGAAGGGTTTTATAAAAATACCAGCGTTTATCGGTTTGTTGAAGGTTTTGTAGCGCAAGGCGGGGACAGCTCGGGTAAAAAGTTAATTAAAACGGCAGATAAAACAGTCCCTGCTGAGTTTTATTTAACAACAAACAAACCACTTTTAATTACTGAGCTAAATGGCGACGGATATGCACCAGTTACTGGCTTTTTAAACGGCTTTGCAGTAGCTCAAAACTCAGCACATACGCAAACATGGCAAGTGCATTGTAGTGGCGTGTTTGCCATGGCGCGCGACAACGATATAAATAGTGCGAGTACGGAGTTTTTTGTAACAGTAGGGCAAGGCCCGCGCTACCTTGATAAAAACATTACGGTGTTTGGTCGAGTGCTCGAAGGTATAGAGCATTTTAACCGTTTAGCGCGCATACCAACTGAAGGAAAAGCATTTAACCCAATTACCAATATACAAGTACTTGGTGATGTACAAAGCGATAAAAGTATATTTAAAGTGATGAAAACAAACTCATCGGTGTTTAAAAACTTAATAAATGCTCGTAAAAACCGTGTTGAGCCATGGTTTGTTAAAGCACATAATTACGTTGATGTGTGTGGTATGCCTATACCCACTAAGCGCGAAGTTAATTAAAGAATGTAAAAAGGAGCCTAGGCTCCTTTTTTAATACTCATATCCCAGTTTAAAATAACCTACTGACGATTAATTTTAACTGCAAATGGCGTATCGTTATAATGTGTAGAGCGATACGGGTTTATATCAAGCCCGCCGCGACGAGTATAACGCGCGTAAACTTCTAACTCTTTAATATTAAGTTGTGTTGTTAAATCGCTATAAATACGCTCAACACACTGCTCATGAAATTCGTTATGTGTTCTGAATGAAATTAAATAACGCAATAACGACTCACGGCATATTTGCTCGCCTGTGTATCTTATGATCACACTTGCCCAGTCAGGCTGGGAGGTAATTAAACAGTTCGACTTAAGTAAGTGGCTGTAGAGCGTTTCTGTTACTACGTTATCATTCTTTGCTTTAAGTGAATTAGCATCAATATCGTAATTATTAATCTCAATATCTAAATCATCAATACATTCACCTGGCAGCGCTGTACACGGTAAGCAATTGTAATCATCAGGATTATATAAAGTCACTTTGACAGGGCTGTTAACCGCGTTTGATAAATCATCAATTAAATGCTGTTTTACTACATCAATGCTTTCAAATCGGGTTTGGTTAAAGCTATTTAAATAAAGTTTAAACGACTTTGACTCAATAATATGGCTGCTTTGGCATTCAAAGGTAAATAAGGCCACGGCAACTTGCGGTTTACCTTTAGTATTTAGCCATGAAAGCTCGTAACCTGTCCAAATGTCTTGGCCTTTAAATGGCAGCTCTGCTTCGTCAATATTTAAAGCATCACGATTTAGTTTGCGCGCAATAGGGAAAAGCAAGCTTGGCGTGTACACATCTACATACTCAGTAGATTGGCCTAATACGCTACCTTTAAGGTCTGGAGAATTGCTGTAATCTGTCATGTTTGCTCTTAAATAGTTACAATGGGGACATTATATCTAATTTAAATGAGTTTCACAGTATGTCTGTTGCATTGCTTATAGAACAACTTCATCAAAAATTTAGCGAAAATACCCTTAAAAACACTGCAAAGTACCCACTTATTACACACGACGATCAATGGCCAAGCCCATGTGAAGTTGGTGAGGTTGACGAGCAAGGAAACATTCAATGGCAGGGGGCGCGTCAGCAACCCGCAGGTTCGCTTAATGATTTAGCCAGTGCACTAGAACTTGAGTTTCCAAAAGCGCTTAGCGAGCTATACGGACATATGTACGGTGGAAGTATTTTAGCAAGTATTGATGGGCATCAGGTTGAATTACTACAAGCATGGAACGAAGAAGACTTTAATTTGCTACAGCAAAATATAACGGGCCACGTTTTAATGAAACGCAAGCTCAAGCAGCCAGAAACAGTATTTATTGGTTTAACAGAACAAGATGATTTACTAGTGAGTGTATTGGTGCACACTGGTGAAGTATGTTTAGAGCATGTTGGCAAAAACACACACCATGTACTTGCTCCCAACATTAATGCTTTTTTAAAGGCATTAGAGGTTTAGAGTCTATTCAACAATCAGCTTGGTGCAGTTAGCACCAAGCTATTGTTGCTCATTAATTTAGTGTAACTACTGAAAATCCCACGATATATTAGACACTAAGCCACAGGGCTCACACCTAAAGTCGAATAACCCAAACCACGATTCAGGTAATTTCCAATCGCCATTACAACTAGGGCATTTTCGTTCAAGTTCAGACGCTTTATCTACGCCGCCTACACGGTATAAATAATAATAGGTTGGCTTTTTAGTTAAAAAACTAATTCGCTTTGTTATGTCTTTTCCGCGTCTATATAAGTCGCTTTTAATACTCGATATTTCTTCAAGCGCCGGAAATTCACAACGGGTTGCGCCGTTAATTTGAATTTGATCGCAGGCTTGCCAATCTTCTTGCCATTTTATAAGCGTTTTATAGTCACCATTAGCAATTGCCGGAATACGAAATAGCGGCAAAGGCAAAAAGTCATCACCACAATAAAGCGGGCTGCACGTATGCACATAGGTTGTATATAAAATATAACTTGATGGTTCTTTGCAGCAATCAGCGCCGTTGGAGTGAATATCTTGTCCGATCACTTTTACTTTTGGCGCAAGTAGCCCAGCACTATGTAACTTTTCGATACTGTGCTTAACAAACGGGCTGTTATTTAGCGGGTGCATTGCATCTTCGGTCGGGCACATAACGCGGGTAATAAAAAATCCATCTTTTAAAACGGTTGGAAATTCTTCCCCCATTATTTGACCATTAAAACGCAGTGCATTTACTAAGCGATTTATTGCTTGTTCGGCTTGTTCTAGGGTGGTGTCTTGGTAGCAATCAAAAGTTAAATCAACAACGAACATTTATAGTCTCAAATTATTTTTGTTCTAGCAGCGCAAGAAGTTTATCGAGTTTTTGCTCAATTCTATCTAATTGACTTGTTTTAAGCTCAGTATTATCTGACTGCTGTGGGTTTCTCATGAAGTTATTAATTGAATCAGGATTGTTTTTATATTGGCTTACTGCTGCAATAATCATCGGCATTGGAACCGGTTGCGCCAAACGGCTTTTAGTTAGTGCTACAGTAGGGATTTTGCCTTCATCGAGAAGGGCTTTGATTGCATCAAATACAACTGAATTCATTAGATATATAACTCTTTAATAAAATAAATACGCAGCATATAAATGCTGCGCAGATGCTATGTTAGCAATAAATAAGGGAGGGTACATTAAATAAAATTACTTACTTTGACGAATGCGTACATCTAACTCGTCAATTACTTCACTCCAATCTCCGTCTTGTGCAAGGGATTCAGCTAAAAAGTGCTGTTGTGCCTCATCCCAAAAAGAAGCTTCTTGGAGTAGTGTTGTGTCTTCTAATTCATGTGAGGCAATAAATGCATCTATTTGCTCATCACTATTTGGTAATCCAAGCTGTGCAAAAAGTGTGTTAATGTCGTGTTTTGTCGTATCCATGAAATTGCTCCTTTAAATGAATGAAAATTCATACTAGTACCTAACTGTACCTCCTGCTAGTTAAACTCTCGCTGAATTTACGGTTAATAATTTTAGGTATATAGTTAGGTTTAAAGTTAAACAGCCTATAGCTAAAATAATAAAGGAAATACAATGAGTGTAACCACACCAGCTGATACGTTCAGCGTACAGTATTTAGCTGCAGAAGATATTAGTACTGCAGCGAGCCTAATTTATCAGGCTTATCATGACGATCCTGTATTACTAAACATGCTTAGCTACAATGACGAAAATAAATCAGTTTACGAAAAAAAATTACGATCATTAATTCGCGAAGAACTCAGTAGTTTTTGGCAAGAAAAACAGCCATTAATTGGTTTATACCGCAACGATAAATTAAAAGCAGTAGCGTGTGTATTTGAATCTAATAGCCAATTACAAGCGCAGCGTTATTGGCACTGGCGTTTAAAATTAATGCTGAGTGCGGGCTACTTGCAAACAAATCAATTAATAGATAAAGAACAAACAATTAGAGACGCCCTTAAGCAAAAAGGCAATTACTATTTTTTAGCTTTTATTGCCGTAGATCCGCATTTTCATGGACAAGGCTTTGGTCGTTACTTACTACGTGGGCTTGACGACTTAGTTAAATGTAACGCTGAGTCTACAGGGATGGCTGTATTTGTAACACGTAAGGAGCACATTGAATTTTTTAAAACTGAAAAGTTTGAAGCATTTAAACACCTTACTTTTAACCAAGTAGAGGGCGAGTTACTGTTTAAATCAATAATTGAGCCAACTATTTAAAATTATAATGTAAGCCAATGCGCCCAAACGGACATAAGACCGTGAGATATATCTCACATCATCGTAAGCATTGTCACTTAAAGGCTACTAATAAGTAGCCTTTTTTGTTCTAAGCTATTGTTCTGCAGTATTTATTTTGTTTTTTCATTTTTGTGACGTTTATTTATTTAATGTTAAGTCCTATTTCTCTCCCCTGATTGCTTTAAACTTCTCTTTGTCAAGACGACATAGCTCAATGATTGAGTTACTGCCAAGGATAAGGAATAGGCAACATAGCAGACGCTAGCAGGAAGCATAAAGGACAAGCTAAAACGGATACAAGGAAGAATAAGGAAGTGCATGAAGCACTTAGTAGCTAGGAGTTACTTTAGGATAATCACGGATGACGCTACAGGAAGTAGCAGGAGCGTTAGTTTACGCAGGACAGCCAAGATGGCAAGTGGACATTGCAGGATGCAAAAAGTGGCAGGAGCTACTTTAAAGGATTACCAGGGATGATGCTACGGGACGTAGCCAAACGATAGATTTCGTGGGTTTGCCAAGATGGCTATGGATATTGCAGGATGCAAAAGTGGCAGGAGCTACTTTAAAGGATTACCAGGGATGATGCTACGGATGTAGCCAAACGATAGATTTCGTGGGTTTGCCAAGGTGGCCATGGATATTGCAGGATGCAATGTGAGGGTAAACAAGGTTGTTTACTCGTTCAGGGGATGATAATACGGATTTAAGATAATGGATATCTAGCAGGATGCAGTCCAATTGGGGCGTAACTTTAGTTACGCCTTAGTTTTTTGTGTTGAATTAAATTTATTAATTTAAGACATATACTCCTAAAGTATATTAAGTTTTATATTTTATGGGGTGGAACAACCACACTTTTCAAAAACTCATTTTCCATAATTAACACACCTTGATAAGCATTTTCACCGTCGCTTGAAAACTCAAATATAAATTCACTTTTAATGCCTGGCTTGCCGTTCTTTAAAAAACCAAAGCGGCGTTTTGTGCATGCAACACTCATTAACTGCACCTGCAGTTGCTCACTTTGACGTTTAGCATGAACGTTCGCCGCTTCAGCAACCTTTCGGTTAAGCCAAAATAAGTAAATTACACTACCAATAAGTATGAACGTCCATAAACTTGCCATTTAAGAGAATAACCTTCCAATTGCACGCGCGAGGGTTTCGCTACGATTTTCTTTACGTAATAAGCCTAATAAATGCGGGCGAATAGTTGGTATTGCAACTAAGTCAGCAAAAATACTTGGAAACAATTCTTCAATTTTTTGATGATGCGCGCAATTATCCATAAATACATGTAAGCGTTCAGGGTTTTCTAATTGTTTAAAACACCGCCCAGCTATTGTTAGTAACACGTCAGAGTCGTGTCTTACCTGTGAGCTTAGTACAGTATCAACTAATTGAGCGCATAATCCTTGAGCTTGACCTTTTGAAGCTGATCTTAGTGCTGCGGTTATAGCCACTGTGTCGTTGTTACTAATTGCACCCTGGGTGTAATCAACAAGTAACTCACTCATTGATGTTGGTATTTCAACGTGTTCAAGCATTGCACTGAGTGGTTGTAGTACTTCAATAGGTAAATGCGCCCATGCTTTTTGCAGATTACTTAAGTTTGTATCGCTGTCTAAGCGTAGTGCAAAATCGGCAATACCCTGTAGTGCAACACTTTGCCAATTATCAAAACCAATTTTACCGCTAAAGTACAATTGTGCATGCTCGTAGTACTGCGATGCAGGCTGTTTTAATAGTACTTTTACTTGGGCGTTAAATGCCGCTAATTTATTTGCGTTTGGTGTAAAAACATAAGGGTTATTATCAAGCTTTCCATCGGCTTGCTCGCCTGTAATTTCAGTGCCTAGCGCTTGAATAACCATATCAGCAAAGTGATCGCGACTAGCACTTACCAGCATACTTTGCTCATCAAGGGGGAATTTTAAAAACCATACATACGGTTCTTTACTGGCTTTAGTATCCCAAAATTGAATAGCGAGCCATGCATGACCAGCAAGTGGATAAGGGTAAGGCACTTGAGCTTGTTCAATAGCTAAAAATTGTTTTTTATCAAGCTTAGTAATGTGCCTGCCAATATCAAAAGCACGCCACTGAGTACCCGCACTATCTAAAAGCTGACCTAATGTAGCTATTTGATCACTCATTGTTTTCTCAACTGTTTTTACTGCAAAATTACATTAATTATACGTCATAGCCGCTTGTGAGGGAACAGGGTATAATTGCATTACATATATAAAAGAGGGTGGTTATGTACCAGCAAACCCAAACTTATTTAGTGCAGCTAACGGCACTTTTACAAAAACACGCGCTTTGGCAAAGTGAGCCAATAGACGCTGAGGCACTGCTTTCAAATACTCCTTTTTGTCACGATACAATGGCATTTGAGCAGTGGTTACAGTTTGTATTTATTGACAAAATACAGCAATTAATAACACATAGGCAACCACTGCCGCGTAACTTTGCTATTGCCCCTATGGCGCAAATGACACTTGTAAATAAAGCCGGAAGCGATGAAATTATTGAATTACTAACAGCCCTTGATACCTTTTTAGGAGAACCAAATGAGTGAGCGTCCAGCGCCTATTGAATATGGCGAGCTGACTATTTTGTATCAAGATGAAAACTATGTGGCTATAAATAAGCCTTCAGGTTTATTAGTGCATCGCTCGTTTTTAGATAAACACGAAACCCAGTTTGCTATGCAAATGTTGCGCGACCAGCTAGGGCAACATGTATTTCCAGTACATAGGCTCGATAGACCTACGTCGGGCGTATTGCTGTTCGCACTGAGCTCTGAAGCAGCTCGCGATATGAATCAGCTATTTATTGAAGGTACTATTGCTAAGCGCTATTTGGCCTTAGTGCGCGGCTTTGCGCCAGAGTCAGTATTTTTAGATAAACCGCTTAAAGAAGAACTTGATAAAATAGCCGATAAGTTTGCAGATCAAGATAAAGCACCGCAAGAAGCGCAAACCCAGTTTAATTGCTTGCACCAAGCTGCATTGCCTATTCCTATAGGTAAGTATCCAACAGTGCGTTACTCGTTAGTTGAGTGTTTTCCAAAAACCGGGCGAAAGCATCAAATTCGCAGACACTTAAAGCACTTATCACTGCCTATCATTGGTGATGTAAATCATGGTGATAACCAGCATAATCAATTTTTTAGAGAGCATTTTGAGCTAAGACGCTTAATGTTATTTGCAACAGAGCTTAGTTTTGTGCACCCTTATAGTAATGAATCAATAACAATTAAAGCGCCACTAGGTGAAGACATGCTTGAAATATGTAAGCAGCTAGGTTGGCCAGAGCAAGAAAAGGATTATTAATGGCACATATTAGTATTTTTGTAGGCAGCGTTAATGGCGGTGCAGAGCGTTTAAGCGATGAAGTTGCAGCCACAATAGAGCAAGCGGGTCATACTGCTACAGTAATTACAGAAGCATCGCTTGATGATATAAAAAATGCATCGCATATTTTAATTGTTACCTCCACAACAGGCCAAGGTGATGTACCGAGTAATTTGGCCGGATTGTACTTTGCAATGAATAGCACTTTCCCAATGCTTACCGATAAACCGTTTGGTGTAATTGCAATGGGTGACAGATGTTACGGCGATACATTTTGTGGCGCAGGGCGAAGCTTTGACGAGCTACTTCGTGATTTACAAGCAAAGCCTGTGGGCAACCGCCTAGAAATAGATGCATGTGAAGATTTTGAACCGTGGCCGGTAACCGAGCCTTGGTTAAAAGTATGGCTAGAAAAACTACCTGCTTAATCCTTTAATTTTAAAGTATTAAAAAAGGAGCGCATGCGCTCCTTTTTACTTTTAATATAGTTTTATAAATTAACTACTTCTGACATCTACTTTAAGTTTTAGCTTTTGGCCAGGTTGTAAGTATTTTTGACCGGCTAAATTATTCCACTTAATAATTTCGTTAACGCTTAGATTAAACTTAGACGCAATACGTGCAAGTGAGTCACCACGGCGTACTTTGTATGTAATAGTACGGTTGGTACTTGCCGTTGCTTGTGGTTTATTAGCAGACTTATACACAGTAAGTTTTTGATTTAGGCGCAGTACAGAGTTTTTCTTTAGCTTATTCCATTTAGCCAACTCATCCATAGTTACGTCATATTCGCGGCTAATGTCCCATAACGTGTCGCCACTTTTAACTGTGTGCGAAAGCTTTGTGCGAGTTGCTTTATTAGCAGCTAAGCGCATCTGCTTTGGTAAATGTTCGCTATTTATAGCGCCATCAGTAAGCGGGACTAATAATTCTTGGCCTACTTTAATCGTATTTGATTTGAGTTTATTAAGCGATCGGATTGCACTTGAGCTCGTTGTAAACTTTTTGGCAATTACTGATAAGCTGTCGCCTCGAGCCACAATATAACGTTGCCAGCGTAATCTGTTTTTAACATCAGTGTTTGCTAGTTTTTGGCTAAATTGCTCTGCTTTATCTACTGGCAGTAATAAAGAATGTGGGCCATTAGGATCAGTTGCCCAGCGGTTAAAACCAGGGTTTAATCTGTATAGCTCAGTAAGCGTCATATCGGCCATATCAGCAGCAAGTGCTAAATCTATTTGCGAGCCAACATCAACCACTTCAACCACTTGTGCATTAATTACTGGTTGCCATGTAACGTTAAAATCATCTGAGCGTTTTAATAAATCGGCAAGTGCTAATAACTTTGGTACGTAGGCTGTTGTTTCGCTAGGTAAATCAAGAGACCAAAAATCGGTAGGTAAATGCTTTTTACGATTCTTTTTAATAGCGCGCATCAAGCGCCCTTCACCTGAATTATAAGCAGCAATCGCATTTAGCCAATCGCCTTCAAGTGTTTTATGTAAATACGACAAGTAGTCAAGTGCTGCACGAGTCGACTGCACTATGTCGCGACGACCGTCGTACCACCAGTTTTGTTTTAAATCGAATCGCTCACCGGTTGCAGGCATAAACTGCCAAATGCCCGATGCGCTGCGATTAGAATAACCAAATGGGTCAAATGCGCTTTCTACAATAGGCAGTAGTGCAATTTCGATTGGCATTTCGCGCTTTTCTACTTCTTCAACAATAAAGTGTAAGTAAGGTTCTGCACGTTTAGAAATACGATCTAAATAGGCTTGGTGGCGAGCGTAATAGTTACGTTCAGTAACAACAGGGCGGTTTTGCGGTATTTCGATAGAAAGTTGGTAGCGAATTCGCTCCCACACATCATCAAACACGGGCGCTTCTTGCTCATCAGAGTCAACTTGCTGATATTGTGCGTTTACCATCAATGCATTGTTAATGTCGTTAGGACTTGCGCCTTCGAGTTGTTGGTTTGCTTGCGTGGCAACTTGAGAGTCTGACTCTAATGTTGTCACAGTTTGACAACCACTTAGCGCTAACGCCAAGGCTACTAATAGGGGAGATTTATTCATAAATACCAATACATCGGGTAAAAAACTCGGCGAATACTACCTGTTATGAGTTAACATTGCCACTTAATGACTTTTTAAAACGCAGAAATAGAATCATCACTATATCTTAAGTTAATGATTCTAATGAAATAAATATTAAAGTATTAGTTTTTGCATTAAAAATTGTCTTTGAACTGTCTCAGACTCGCAAAGTTTCCCCAAGGTTCATTGTTTTTTGTAACCGAGATAAATTTCTCTGGCACTAACTCTATAATGGTTGGCAAATCGCTACGCATAAATGGATTTATTTTTAGCTCCTGTCCAATAGAGGTCGGTAGAGAAATTTGATTATTACTGCGTAATTCATCTACTTTTTTACTGTACTCAAGGAGTTCTGGATTGCGTGGTTCAACTGCTTTGGCAAAGGCAAGATTAGCTTGCGTGTATTCGTGTGTGCAATAAACAACACAGCTTGCAGGCAGCTCTCTTAGTTTATTAAAAGATTTCCACATTTGCTCTGGCGTGCCTTCAAATAAGCGCCCACATCCGCCGCTAAATAATGTATCGCCTGTAAAAGCAAGTTCATCATTTGTGTAACAAATATGATCAAGCGTGTGCCCAGGAGTTGCTAAAATACTAAAGTTAATATTAAGCACACTGATGCTTTGTCCATCAGTGAGTGCGTGAGTGACGCCTTTAAATGGACTATTTGCAGGGCCATAAACCGATATATCTGGATAGGCGTCAACTAATTCAGCTACGCCATCAGTGTGGTCGTAGTGATGATGCGTAATTAAAATACCACCAAGCGTTAGTTTGTGCTCAGCTAAGTAGGTTAATACGGGATGTGCTTGACCTGGATCGACTACCCATGCTTGGTTACTGTTATCGGTAGTTAAACACCAAATGTAATTATCAGAAAAGGCTTTAATTGCTTTGACTTGCACCATGGTAAATTGCTCTATAAAGTGACACTTATCGCATAGTATAACGAGCTCAAAAAATGAAACCAGCCCTTAGTTTTCAAGAAGGACCCAAACCACTGTCGTGGCAGCAGTTTCCTCATGGGGATTATTTACGCACAGATATTGAACGTAAAATGGAGCAATGGCTTCCGCGTATGTTTGGCTATCATATGCTTAAGTTGGGTAATTTAAGTGGCGAATTAAACACAAGTATAAGTACGATTAAACACCAAGTGTGTGTTGCAGAGCCTGGGCCTTACACTGGGGTAGTTGCTGACATAGATGAATTGCCATTTTACGAGCACAGTATTGATGCTTGTATACTAAGCCACTGCTTAGAGTATCATTCAGACCCACATCACATTTTACGAGAAGCACATCGCACGCTTATTCCGGGCGGTTATATACTAGTGACTGGTTTTAATCCGTTTAGTTTGTGTGGGCTTGCACAAATGCTGCCTTTTAGTGGTCAGAAGTTACCATGGACGGGGCGCTTTTTTACCCCTGCGAGGGTTAAAGATTGGCTAAATTTATTGGGTTTTGAAATTGTAAGTGACGAACGTTTTATTTATTCATCACTGGCAAGAGGTAACAGGTTATCAAGATTTGAGTTTTGGCGGACTTTTGCAAAACAGTATTTAAAACCAATGGGCAGTGTTTATATGCTGGTGGCACGAAAAAGAGTTGCGCCACTTACGCCGATAAAACCTAAGTGGCATGCTAGGCCGCAGTTTGCACCAGTAAAAGGGGCAGGACTTAGACAAACGTCAAAGCAACACTTTAAATCGTGCGAGCAAAAAAATAATACCAATTGCATTAAATAAGTGATCTATCATAGCGCTAAGAAAATAGCACATTAACAAGGCGAAAATTGTGACATATAGTTGTTCTATATGAATAATTTTTAACGCAGTTAGTGAGTTATTTAATGCGATAGAATGAACATGTTTTTAATAAAATTGGTATAACAACTAGGGTCTGTTGATCTTTGCGGATTAAAATTTGTTCAAACTAGGGGCTATTTAATCGCGGCGCGAGGTTTGTAACCTAGTGGGCTAAGTAAAAACCGAGCAACAAAGAGTAAATAGCCCCTAGAAAGAACCCTTTGGGCTGCGCCTGTTTGGCATTAATGCTACGTTATCGCCCATTTATGGGGAATAACCACACTACATAGGCTCTGCCTTGCCTAAATACCAAACAGACTGCTGCAAATTTAACCTGAAAGATCAACAGACCCTAGCTTAGAATAAATTTAAGGCTGGTAGCCTACATCTTCTAGTAAATCTTTACTGCCAGCGGCATCGCGGGCTAAATCGTCAACTATTTCGTTGTATTTATTGCCGCTATGCCCTTTAACCCACTTCCAAGTTACATTGTGCTCGCTACAGGCTTTATCTAAGCGTTTCCATAAATCGACGTTTTTAACCGGCTTTTTAGCTGATGTTAACCAGCCACGTTTTTTCCAGTTAGTGATCCACGATTCAATGCCTTGCTTAACATATTGGCTATCGGTTGTTAGGTTTACATCGCATTCTCGAGTGAGTGATTCTAGGGCAACAATAGCCGCGAGCATTTCCATTCGGTTATTTGTTGTGAGTTTATAACCTTGGCTCATTTCTTTTTCGTGGCCGTTATAAATCATAAAAATACCATAACCGCCGGGGCCTGGATTACCTAAACATGAGCCGTCGGTGTAAATCTCTACGGTTTTTTGCACTGTTTTACCTTGATCTTATGTACAATAAAGTGATTATAGAAAGATACCAGAATCAGGCTAAATTCGATATGGCACGTAGACAAATAGTTTTAGATACAGAAACCACCGGCATCGACCCTAAACAAGGGCACCGTATTATAGAAATTGGTTGTGTGGAGTTAGTAAATCGCCGTTTAACAGGCAATAACTTTCACGTTTATATAAACCCACAACGCCCAAGCGAAGAAGAAGCAATCGACGTTCACGGTATCACTAACGAATTTTTACGTGATAAACCGTTATTTCATCAAATTGCCCAAGAGTTTTTCGACTATATTGAAGGGGCAGAGTTAGTTATTCATAACGCACCGTTCGATGTTGGTCATATGGATAATGAATTTGCACTACTTAATCAGGGCTATCCTAAAACAGAGACTTTTTGTCAAGTTCTCGACACGCTTAAAATGGCGCGTGACTTGCATCCAGGTCAAAAGAACAATCTTGATGCATTATGTCGTCGTTACGATGTAGATAACGCAAAGCGAACACTTCACGGCGCGCTACTGGATTCTGAAATTTTAGCCGATGTTTACCTTGCCATGACGGGTGGTCAAACAAAGCTGAATTTGAATCAAAACAAAGATGACGGCAGCGAGCAACAGAAAGGCGGTATAAAGCGTTTAAATAGCGATAGAGCCCCATTAGTTGTATTGCGAGCAAGCGACGCTGAGCAAAGCGCACACGAAGCACGATTAGATCTTGTAAACAAAGAAGGCGGCCAATGTATATGGCGCGCAGAATAAGGCGATTTAATGAAAACGATGTATTTTGTAACAGCGTTATGTGCTGCTAGTTTATTTACTGGCAATGCATATGGCGTAAAACAAGTAGAAGTGCTCAAGCGCGATGGGCATCAAAATGAGATCCCTTTACTTGATAATCGTTTTCGCATAGATAGCAAAATAGATGAAATAACACTGCTGTTTTTTAGAAAATCAGGTGCACCTGCTGTTATTTTAGTGCGGCCCGATGGCAGTAAGTACTTTGCTACTGACTCAGTTAAAAACCCTAACTTAGATTGGTTTGACGAACTCAGCTACGATTTAGTTACCATAAAAAAACCTATGGCGGGTCCTTGGCAAGTAATAGGCAGTATTTTACCCGACAGCAGAATAGTTGTATTAGGCGAAATATCTCTTGAGGCAGAGCCTCTTCCTTCAATGTTGTTTAGGGGGGAGACAATAAAAATCACCGGGAAAATACTAAACGACGATGAGCCAATTAACACAAACCTATTTAGGGATGTTGTGAGCCTTAATGTTGACTTTGTAAGTACCAACAATGAAAACTTTGCTAACTTTGGCGCAGGCATTCAAGAAGTAGCGGAATTTAAAGACGATGGACGTGGATTTGATGAGCGTCCTAAAGATGGTGTGTTTACCGGCGAGTTTACTTTAGATTTTCCTGCGGGTGAATGGACACCAGAGCTTTACGTGGCAACACCTCTGCTGCAGCGCCGCATTGTGCAAAATACAATAGAAGTGCACGAGCCGCCTTTTATAACCGAAGTCGCGTTAGCAGAACAAGACACAGACGAGCATCTGTTAACTATAAATATAGACCCAAGTATTGTTAAGCCAGAGACAGTCATCATCCAGGGAAAAATCTACTATCCCAATAACGAAGAGCAAATGTTTACCATAGATGCTGCAGCTAAAGACTCACGTCAGCTTAGTGTTAAAAATTATGATTGGGGTAGATATAGTGTTGAACTGTCTGTTTTTGGCACTAATATTAATGGCCGTGAATTTATGGCAACGCTACCAACGTATAAATTTGAGATAGAACGACCCATAGAAGCGGTGCCCGAAATTGATTCGGCAACAATTATTACGCCAGATAAAATGATTGAGAGTGAGCCTGTTGAAGAAAAAATGGCCACATCGGCAATTATTAGTTTAATTGTAGGCTGCAATACGCTCATTTTATTACTCGGTTGGTTGTTAATTCGTATATTTGTTCAGAAAAAATCGATTAAATTTAAAGTGAAGCTGCCTTTTTTAAAGAAAAAGAAAACAAGTGAAGGTGGTGTTGCCGACACAGAAAAAAATCAAGTCGGTAAAAATGGCTCAAAAAATGACAGATCAGGTGAAATTTTAAACCTTTCGATGACAGATGACTAAAAAACCTATAAAAAAACAAAAAAGCCCTTGACGAAATAGGGGTTGGTTCGTATTATTCACGCCGCTGTCAGGGAGACCTAAACAGCAACGAAAATATGGAGTGGTAGTTCAGTTGGTTAGAATACCGGCCTGTCACGCCGGGGGTCGCGGGTTCGAGTCCCGTCCACTCCGCCATTTTCGTAAAACTTGTAAGTAAAAGCTGGAGTGGTAGTTCAGTTGGTTAGAATACCGGCCTGTCACGCCGGGGGTCGCGGGTTCGAGTCCCGTCCACTCCGCCAA
>NZ_JASDDB010000002.1:682150-727208 GCF_030407615.1 Pseudoalteromonas sp. APC 3355
GTGGTAGTTCAGTTGGTTAGAATACCGGCCTGTCACGCCGGGGGTCGCGGGTTCGAGTCCCGTCCACTCCGCCATTTGATATCATGATTAAAATTAGTAAGTGCATTACCCCATGCACATACCACTGCGGAGTGGTAGTTCAGTTGGTTAGAATACCGGCCTGTCACGCCGGGGGTCGCGGGTTCGAGTCCCGTCCACTCCGCCACTTGTTATTTCCTCAATAACAAGCTTATAAAATCCTTGATTAAATAATTTAGTAAAACATTCTTTGGCTATCAGCTATCAGCTATCAGCTATCAGCTATCAGCTATCAGCTATCAGCTATTAGCTATCAAACACATTCCTTGCACGAACCTGCTAATATTCCTTATTATCCGTATCAATACCTATATCAATCTGCCGATGCTCTGGGTAAATGCTTATGCATTGCGCTGTATCTCTCTTCTCGTAACTTTTACCGCAGTTAGCTTAACGCCAGGTTTAACCCCAATTCGCTTAATTAAGTAATCTATTTTGATGTAAGAAAAGCATGTCGATAATAAGGAATAATTCGTTATTTAGTTGTTTTCGGCAAATGATCCTGCATTGCTCTATCTCCTGCATCCATGCAGTCGTATACCAGAGATTTTTAACACTGCTAGGCAGGCTCTAAGTATTATTGCTAATTGGTATAGTCATTAACTTAATAGTGTTGTACTTGTAGAGCTCTTGAGAGGGTTTAAGTTTTTACAGGAGTATAGAGATGAATTAAGGGTATTTAATCAATACAGAGCTTTTAGGGTTGGTTAGATGTCAGAGCTGCCTGTTATACCAAACTGTATAATTATTTAAACAATCTAACGAATTAAACTACTCCATCACGTTGTTAAAACTTTTTATTGTGCACAAAAAAGCCAGCATGTTATATGCTGGCTTTTGGTCTGTAAATGCTTAGCTTAGTTAAGCTGCATCAGCTTCTTTTTTAACGCTATTACGCGCGGCTTTGCCTGCAAGTAAGTCAGCAGGGTCAAAGTCGTCAACGTTAATAACATCTAAACGAGATTGCTCAACAGCAGCTAGTTTATCAGCCTCTGCTTGGCTTAATATGCCTGCTTCAAGCCCCATTTGCGCTACCTTATCAAGCTGGAAGAATGGCAGTTTAAGGCCTTTCTCTTTACATACTCTTTCGAATAATGGCTCAACGTCTAGGATGTCTTTAAGCGTTTGCTCTTGACGGCCCACAAGGTTAAGCGGCTCATTTTTTAAGTATACGTAGCTTGCTAAACGGTTACGCGTTTCACTAGGTACTTGTAGTAGTTGCGCTAGTTTATGCTCAAGTTGGTCAGTTGGTTTACGAACAGGGCGACCAAACGGGAATAACAATACTTTTAACACGGCACGCAGTGGAGCCGAAGGCATGTTATTAATTAAATCAGCAAGTGCACGTTGGCAATGGTAAAGGTGATCTTGGCAACTCCATTTTACTAGAGCAAAATCTTCTTTTTTACGGCCTTCGTCGTTGTAACGCTTAAGCGTTGCAGACACTAAATATAAGTAACTAAGTAAGTCACCTAAACGTGCTGAAATACGTTCTTTACGTTTTAGTGAACCACCAAATACTGCCATGCTAATGTCTGACATAAGAGCAAGTGATGCACTAAAGCGTGACGCTATACGGTAAAATTCAGCAGTTTCGTCGTTGTATGGCACACTTGTAAAACGAGCGCCGGTAAGTGCAAGCCACTTAGTACGTACAAGGTTCGACATAGTAAAACCAATATGACCCATTAGCGCTTTATCAAATACGTTAAGCGCTTCTTCGCGGTCTTCAATTTCGCACGCACCTAGCTCGGTAAGTACAAATGGATGACAGCGAATTGCACCTTGACCATAAATAATCATATTACGGGTCAAGATGTTTGCACCTTCAACGGTAATGGCAATAGGTGCACCTTGGTAGCCACGACCTAAATAGTTATTTGGCCCAAGCATGATGCCCTTACCGCCAAGTACATCCATTGCATGAATAGTTGCATCACGCATTTGCTCTGTAAGGTGGTATTTAATAATGGCAGAAACTACCGATGGCTTTTCGCCTAAATCAACCGCACCCGTAGACATACTAACCGCAGCATCAGAGCTGTAAGCGTAACCAGCAAGTTTTGCTAGTGACTCTTCAACACCTTCCATTTTACCAATAGGTAAACGGAACTGACGACGAATACGGCTATACGCACCCGTTGCAACGGCAATCATTTTAATGCCACCGGCAGAATTTGACGGCAATGTAATTGCACGACCAACCGATAAACACTCAACCAGCATGCGCCAGCCTTGACCAGCCATATCTGGACCACCAATAATATAATCAAGTGGTACGAAAATATCTTTACCGCGAGTAGGACCATTTTGAAATGGTACGTTTAGCGGGAAATGTCGACGACCAATTTCAACTCCAGGAGTGTCCGTTGGAATAAGTGCACAGGTGATGCCTGGCTCTTTATTGTCGCCAATTAGCCCATCAGGATCTTGTAACTTAAACGCAAGACCAAGTACGGTAGCCACTGGGGCAAGTGTAATGTAACGCTTATTCCACGTTAAACTAACACCCACAACTTCCTCACCATTCCATTGCCCTTTACATACCACACCGTAGTCTGGAATTGAGCTTGCATCAGAACCCGCTTCTGGCGAAGTTAATGCAAAACATGGAATTTCTTGACCGCTCGCTAGGCGCGGTAAGTAATGATCTTTTTGCTCTTTTGTACCATAGTGCTGTAATAATTCACCTGGGCCTAAAGAGTTTGGTACACCAACAATTGACGAAAGTAATGTTGATTTACTTGTTAGTTTTTGAAGTACACAAGACTGTGCAAATGCAGAAAACTCTAAACCGCCATATTCTTTTTTGATGATCATGGCAAAGAATTTATTATCTTTTAGATATTGCCATACATCTTGAGGAAGGTCGGTTAGTTCGTGCGTTGCTTCCCAATCGTCCAACATGCTACATACTACTTCAACAGGGCCATCAACAAAGGCTTGCTCTTCAATAGTAAGTTTAGGAACTGGGTATTGGTGAAGTTTTTTCCAATCTGGGTTACCGCAAAATAAGTCAGCTTCCCACCACGTCGTACCGGCATCAATAGCTGATTTTTCAGTATCAGACATGCTTGGCGTTACTTTTTTAAACGTAGCAAAAATAGGCTTGATGATATATTGCTGACGAAGGCCAGTAACAGAAAGAGGAACCGCGATGATCAAAAAGATCAACCAGCTAATTAAACCAAAAGCACCCGCAAAGGTACCAATTAATAAAGTTATAGCCGAAACACCAAGTGCTGTGTTCCAACTTGCTCTGTGGTAAACCGCAGTGCAAAGCAACGCGATTAGAACCAGTGTAAATATGAGTGTCATTTTTATTCCTTAATAGAGGTCAGACCACCTCACTTAGAGTAGCGCTAGTAACAGTAATTTTCAAGTACATAACGATGTTAAATTGTAGTAGAAAGTAACTTAAATACGATATTTAATTACCCGACAGAGGAACACTCAATAACTATCGTATAGTCAAAGCATTAGCCGTAAGTAGTGTTAACGTAAAAATAAATAAATCTAATAGCAAAATGACACTTTTTAAGTAAGTATAGCCGTTATAGCGGGCTGCAATTTAGTGTACGCTTAATACACAAATATTCGCTATTTATTTTAATGTATGGTTTTTAAGGGTTATTTTATTAATGTGTGAATTACTTGGCATGTCAGCCAATGTGCCTACCGATATTTGTTTTAGTTTTTCAGGCCTTTTAGAGCGTGGTGGTAATACAGGTCCTCATAAAGATGGTTGGGGTATTACATTTTACGAAGGTAAAGGCTGTAGAACCTTTAAAGATCCTGAGCCGAGTTATCAATCTGAAATTGCAAAGCTCGTTAAAGCATACCCCATTAAAAGTGTCTCGGTTATTAGCCATATTCGCCAAGGTAATCGCGGGCGAGTATGCCTTGAAAATACTCATCCTTTTACGCGAGAGTTATGGGGGCGTGAAATTACTTACGCTCATAACGGGCAGCTATCTAATTATCATGATTTAAAACCGCAGTACTATCGCCCAGTGGGTAACACCGATAGCGAACTCGCTTTTTGTTGGTTGCTTGATAAAATTCGCGAAAAATACCCAAAGCGTCCAAGTAATATGGCGTCGGTTTTTAGATACGCGGCTAAGCTTTCGCAAACTCTGCGTGAAAAAGGGGTGTTTAATATGTTATTGACCGATGGGGTGTTTGTTTTAGCGTATTGCACTAATAACTTATACTACATAACGCGCCGTGCGCCATTTGGTAAGGCAACGTTGATTGATGCCGACATGGTGGTTGATTTTCAACAAGAGACCACACCAAACGATGTAGTAACAGTTATAGCTACAAGGCCTTTGACGAATGATGAGCGCTGGCAAAAAATGGAGCCTGGGGAATTTGCATTGTTTAAAATGGGTGAGCTAATTTAGCCCACCTATTTTAAATACTAACTTAACTTAACTTTGGTTTAATTAAATTTAGTTAGCTTCTTGAGGTTGCTCTGCTGTTGCAGGCGCAACAGCTGTAGGCGCAGTAACAGTAAATGAATTCATTTGAACTTCAAACTGCTCCATACCTTTTTCGCCTTTCCACATACGTACCAGCATGTAATCCATTTCTGGCGCAAACCATGCAATTGCTTGGCGTTTATCGTTATCGTATAAACGCTTCACTTTAATGGCTTCTACATTACCGATAGGTAAGGAGATCATCTCTTTTTCAACAACTTCAAAGTTGTAGTCGCGGCGGTTACCTTTTTTGTCTATGAGCGGGAATGAAAAGCTTGTTTCGCCTTTTTTCAATCCTTCGCGCACTTGCACTTGGTACGAAATAGCATCCTGAAATTCATCAGTCCATTCGCATTTAAGTGGGTATTCACTAGCGCTGCTAGTCACTACTTTGTTTGTTGTATCAAAATCAATTTTGTAATCTTTATCTGGGCCTGTACCGGTACGAATCATGTTGTAATGATGCGGGGTAACCTTGCCATCTTTAAAGGTAAACTCTGATGTTTCTTCACGAGAGTCAGAGAAAATCATCCACTCAATATTGCTGTGGTATGTAAGTTCATAAGTATCGTCGCCCGTTTTTTTGAGCTCACGAACAGCCTCACCATGATTTTTACCTTTGCGTAAAATATCGTAATTAGCTTGATACTGGGTCAATTCGCCTGCAATTAGGCTAGTTGGAAGTAAAGCGCCCGCACATAACAACAGGGCACTTATTTTTTTATTGTGGGTAGTGCGCGCCGTGTGCAGGAAGTTGTTTTTTGTCAAGAACTGCATAATCTGCTTCCATAGTAAGTCTGTGTTCACTGAACCACTTGACCACCAAAGGATAAATTATATGCTCTTGCTCATGCACGCGTTTTGCTAATGTTTCTGCTGTATCATCCTTGAGTACAGGTATTTGCGCCTGAAGAATAACGGGACCGCCGTCTAATTCTTCAGTAACAAAGTGAACACTTACGCCATGAACATCGTCTTTTGCATCAATTGCTCTTTGGTGGGTATTCAGCCCCTGATACTTAGGCAACAAAGATGGATGAATGTTCAACATTTTTCCAACATATTTTTGCACTAAGCCAGGAGTAAGAATACGCATAAACCCAGCTAATACAACTAGATTTGGCATAAAAGAGTCGATAACGTTCATTAATTGTGCATCGTATGCTTCGCGCGAGTCAAAATCTTTATGACTGAGCACTTTTGTAGCAATACCTGCTTGTTTTGCACGCTCTAGGCCATAAGCGTCTGCTTTATTACTAATAACAGCCGCTATATGTCCGTTTATCTCGCCACGTTCGCAGGCATCTATGATGGCTTGTAAATTAGAGCCACTACCTGAGATTAAAACTACCAGACGAGTCGGTGCCATTACTTAGCACCACCTACAATTTCAACTTGCTCTTCGCCAGCTGCTGCATCTTGAATTTCACCAAGGTGCCATGCATTTTCGCCCAAGTCTTTTAGCATTGTTAAGCTTTGCTCAAGTTTGTCTGCAGGGACTACTAAAACCATGCCTACACCACAGTTAAATGTACGGTACATTTCGTGTGTAGTAATGTTGCCGTTTTCTTGTAACCAATTAAAAATTGGTGGCCACTGCCAGCTATCACCTTTAACTACAGCTTTTGCCGAAGCGGGTAATACGCGTGGAATGTTTTCCCAAAAACCGCCGCCAGTAATATGCGAAAGCGCATGTACGTCAACGTTTTTGAATAACTCAAGTAAAGGTTTTACGTAAATACGCGTAGGCTCAAGTAGAGTTTCGCCTAATGTTTTACCTTCAAAGTCAGCGCTGGTATCAGCTTTTGACACTTCAAGTACTTTACGAATTAAAGAGAAGCCATTTGAATGAGGACCACTTGAAGCAAGTGCAATAAGCTGATCGCCTGCTGCTACTTTTGTGCCATCAATAATTTTTGATTTTTCTACAACGCCTGTACAAAAGCCTGCCATGTCGTAGTCTTCACCATCATACATACCTGGCATTTCAGCTGTTTCGCCACCAATTAGGGCACAACCTGAAATTTCACAACCTTTGCCAATACCTGTAACTACGTCAGCTGCTGTGTCTACATCTAGTTTACCAGTTGCATAGTAATCTAGAAAAAACAGGGGTTCAGCACCTTGAACAATTAAGTCGTTTACACACATTGCAACTAAATCAATACCAACCGTATCGTGTTTTTTTAAGTCGATTGCTAAACGTAGTTTAGTACCAACGCCATCTGTGCCTGCAACTAATACTGGTTGCTTGTAGCCTTCAGGAATTTCGCAAAGTGCGCCAAAACCACCAATTCCGCCCATTACTTCAGGACGACGAGTTTTTTTAACTACGCCTTTAATACGCTCAACAAGTGCATTACCAGCGTCGATATCTACGCCCGCGTCTTTATAGCTTAGAGACTGTTTTTGTTCGCTCACAGGTTTTCCTCAAAATAGTTGTTTTGGGTTGCTTAGAAACGCGCGTATTTTACAACAATTGCAAGGTCGCGGCTAGCTCAAATGTAATTTTGAAATAATTAACAAGGACACTTGTCCGCTGTTTGTTGTTTAAATAAACAAAAAAACGCCCGTAGGCGTTTTTTTAGTATTAAAGGCGTTAAATTAACAGCTATGCTTTTGCGGTTAATATGGCTCGAAGTGGAGCGGGGTAGCCTTCAATTGTTTTACTTGTATCGTTTGGATCTAAAAAGTCGATTAACGATTCGTTTTCCATCCAGTCGGTTTTGCGTTGCTCTTCAAGCGTGGTAATAGCGCAATCTTTTATTTGCACATCTTTAAAGCCAACGCGTTCCATCCACAGTTTTAATGCTGCAGTACTTGGAATAAACCAAACGTTGCGCATTTTAGCGTAGCGGTCGGTAGGGACTAATACCGTGTTTTCGTCGCCTTCAATTACTAGGGTTTCAAGTACGAGTTCGCCGCCTGGGCGAAGCTGCGCTTTTAACTGCGCTAAAAAGTCGATAGGTGAGCGACGATGATAAAGTACACCCATCGAAAAAACAGTATCAAACGCTTTAAGCTCGGGTAATGCTTCTACGCCTAGTGGCAGTAAATGTACGTTTTCGTCTGGGTTGTAGTGTTTAATTGCCTGAAACTGACATAAAAATAAATCAGATGGATCAATACCCACGACAAACTCTGCGCCTTCACCGCGCATACGCCATAAATGATACCCTGAGCCGCAACCAATATCTAAAACAGTGCGACCTTTTAATGGCTCAATATGAGGAAGGAGTCTGTCCCACTTCCAATCACTGCGCCACTCTGTATCTATTTCAATACCGTGCACACTAAATGGGCCTTTGCGCCATGGCATCATGCGTTTTAATAAATGCATGGCTTGCTTTTGCTCGCCATCACTCATCTCTCCTGGCGCGCCAATTTCTACCTTTGTAGAAATATCAACATGGGAAGTTGCCACCTCAGGCAAGTTTTTAAGTACTTTTTGCCATTTAGGCAAATCACCATGGCTAGCCTCGTTTTGCCAATGTTTTAATTGAGCAGGGAGGGTTTCTAGCCAGTGACTAAGTGGGCTTTGTGCGATAGCTGCGTAAAATTGGTTAAACCATTGAGACATGGATGACTCTCTTTATTTAATTGCTACCATTGAGCAAAAATTAAAACATTGATACCACACTTGAGTTTGGCTAAAACCAATATCCTGTAAGCGAGTAAAGTGAGCGCTTAGTGTATCTGGGCGCATAACGTTTTCGATGGCGGTACGTTTTTGGCTTATTTCAAGCTCAGAGTAGCCATTGTGACGTTTAAAGTCGTGGTGCAAATCAATCAATAAATTGTCGCATTGCTCGTTTTCGGCTTTAATTTTTTCGCTTAGCAGCAATACACCACCAGGTTTTAAATTAGCGTATATTTTTTCAAGTACGGCTTGGCGCTGTGCGTGTGGAATAAATTGCAGTGTAAAGTTCATTGCTACTACTGAGGCGTTTTGAATCTCAAGCTCGTTAATATCGCCCAAAGTAACAGTAACCGGCACATCTGATTTAAAACCTTGTAAATGTACCTTACAACGCTCAACCATAGCTTGAGAGTTATCTACCGCTATTATATGGCAGTTATCGGTGCGAATATTACGGCGCATGCTAAGCGTGACTGCGCCAAGAGAGCAGCCTAAATCATAAAGATTTGAGTTACTTTGTGCGTATTCACCCGCAAGTTTACCCATAGTGCTTACAATGGTGGCATACCCAGGCACAGAGCGCTGGATCATATCTGGAAAAACTTCGACTACATTTTGGTCAAAGCTAAAATCTTTTACTTGTTGCTCAGAGGCATAAATACTGTCTTTTATGGTCACGAAGGCAGTCTCTTTGTAAATAATGGCGCTATTTTAACATTTTATACTGGATAGTCAGTGATAAATTCAGTAGCTTGACTAGAATTATGAATAATAAGTACAAAAGAGAAGATTAAATGAGCAAAAGTAAGGTCATCAGCACAGACGATATATTAGCAACCCTTTGTCATTCAGTGACAGGTGTACTCACATCAGCCAGCGGCAATGGTATTAGCTACTCAGCCATGGTGCAAAAAATAACACGTACATGTATGCGACCAGATATTGGTTGTTTTGTTTTATTTGACGGCGGTTTTACAGGGCTCGTAATTACCAACTTTACCTCGCAAGCGGCGATGGAAATTTATGGCGATTACATGCGCAACATGGGGATGCCAGAAGATGAAATAGCGCATAGCCATTTATCAGACGACGTATCAAACGTACTAGGCGAGTTGATGAATCAAATTGTTGGCGACTTTACGTCTAAAGTGCGTGAGCAATTGCATACCTCTATTACGCAAAACCAGCCAAAAATGATGGCAATAAATAAGCAAGTTCAAATATCGGTAGATACCACAATGGATCGCCCGCAAGCCCGCCGCGTAACATTCACCACAAGTAAGCAAAATATTTTTTACTTGGAATTAGCGATGGATAAAACAGAGTTCATTAAATTACATGACTTTGATATTGCAGAAGCTCTAGACCCAGATGACATAATTGAAAACGAAGCACGTAAAAAAGCGGACAAAGAAAAATCATCTAAAGTAGTAGAACAAGATGATGGCGATGATGATTTTATGGCAGGCCTAGGGCTTTAAGTCTATTTACGTAGGTTGGGTTGAGAGAAACGAAACCCAACGACTGCTCAGCTATTAATCTTTAGTTATGAGTGTTCAGGTTAGTGATTAAAATAAAAGCGCGATTTATATCGCGCTTTTGCGTCATGTTAGCTTTATTTGAATAAGTAAACCTACTCTTTAAACTTATATCCCACACTATAAACCGCTGCTATTGGGTTTAGCCCTGCTTGAATGTCGTTAATCTTTTTTCGTATATTTTTAATATGTGTATCTATGTTGCGATCGGATATGTCGGTTGTATCGCTGTATACGTTATTAATAATATCTTCGCGGGTAAAAACACGCCCTACGTGGCTTATAAATAATAAAAATATTTTAAACTCGACGGCGGTAAAGCCAATGCTTTTGCCGTTTAGGCGTGCTTCGTAATCGTCTTTATGTAATTGAAAATTATTATGATTGATGATGTTGGTTTTAGGCTGGCTGGTCCTTCTTAGTACGGCTTTTATGCGTGCTATAACTTCTTTGGGGCTGAAGGGTTTGCATATGTAGTCATCGGCGCCGATCTCTAAACCCTGCAAGCGGTCTATTTCTTCACTTTTTGCGGTAAGCATAATAATAGGCACACTTGAAAAGGCTCTTATTTGCTTACATAGCTCTATGCCATCAACATCTGGCAGCATTAAATCAAGAAGTATTAAATCTACTGCGTTTTGTTTTACAAAACTAACTACACCTTTGCCACTATTAAAGTGCTCAGTTTCGTAATTTTGTTGCTTAGCATAGGCAATAAGTACCTCTGCAATGTTTTCTTCGTCTTCAACGATAAGTATTTTTTGTGATGCCATTATTTTAACCTAAAAGTGTCAGCGTTATTTTAACTTCTAGCCCACCGAGTGGTGAGTTGTGCAACGATATTTGACCGCCATGTGCTTCTACTATTTGTTTGCAAAGTGCAAGCCCTAAGCCCGAGCCGCCGTGCTCTCGGCTTCGAGATTTTTCAACGCGATAAAAACGCTCAAACAATTTTTGTAAGTCGTTTGGTAAAACACTTGGGGCTGAGTCTTGTAAAATAAGCTCAATGTTATTGTGCGTTTTGTTGGCAAGTATTATTACTTGCCCACCTTTATGCGTGTATCTGCAGGTATTTTCTAACAGGTTTGAAAATAATTGTATAAGGCGTTCTTTATCACCATTTATTATACATTTACCGGCTTTGGCTAAGCTTTTGCTATCTACATTTAATTCACGCTCTTTAAAGCGAGCGGTGTAGTTTTCAATTGATTGCTCAAAAATGTTTATTAAATCAATGTGTGCATTGTTATAGGTTAAATTAACGCTATCTGTTTGTGCTAGTTGGGCTAGGTCGTCAACAATGTGGCTTAAGTTATCTACTTGGTTTATGAGTAAATTAATGCGCTTTGTGTCGGCTGTAAATACACCATCTTGCACAGCTAACAAGTGCGATCGTAGTACGGTAAGCGGGGTTCTTAATTCGTGGGATGTGTCTGACACCCATTGAAACCGCATTTGTTGGTTTTGCTCAAGCGTGTGGGCTAAGGCATTAAAGTTGTTGGATAGGGTACCTAGCTCATCTTTACTAGAGGGAATTATTCTGCTAGCAAAATTTCCTTTTGTTAACTCATCTGTGCCAGTCACTATTTGCTTTATTGGTTTTATTAAATGGCGAGATAACACAATAGCCATAATAAATGCGAGCGCAATAACGAGTAACGTGATCATAAAATAGTTATGAAATTGCGCTGCTAAAAACGCTTTAGCTGGGCTACTTTGCACAAGTTTTGAAGGTACTAAACCTATCCAGCCTATAACGTTATTGTTTAATAAAATTGGCTCTATATGTGGGTTGTCGTTTAAATTCGCTCTACCAACAACAACTTTTTTATTTTGATCATATAAACTTATACGTTGCCCTGTTTTAAGGGAACCCGCAGGTAAGTGTACCCACAATAAAGAGGGCGTTGCTTTACTGCTATTTGGTTTGGGTGGGGTGCTTGTGTGTTTATTAGTTTTAGGTTCACCTGGCTTTTTTTGCGGCTCTACAATAGAGCGCCATAATTGCGTGTTTTGCGTAATAGGTTGCCAACTGCCTAATTCGCTATAAAGCTCAATAAGTTGCTGCTTAACCATTGCGACATGCTTTGTTTCTTCTTGTTCAACAAAGTCGTTAAACCCTGACGAAAAGGTCATGTATATAAACACAAACATAAGCCCAACAAGGGCGATATTAGTGATAAAAAAAGCTAAAAAGAATTTATGTATTAATTTCACTGATTGGCAAATAGTAAAAATCATGTGTTAATGTACCAAGCAGTATTGCATATTGATTATGTGCCTACAATTAGCGTATTTGGGGAGTTGCTTACTAAAATCCTTTTTAAGTAAGCTTTTTAGATATGTTGATATTTGGACTAGAACTTTATTTTTGCGGTATCGCCAGCACCCAGTAACTTATATTGTGGTTTTACAAAGCTTGCGTGTACTGCACCTAAACTTTTAGGGAACGATATGGCAAGCTCATCTACTGTTGTAAATGTGTGCTTCGCTTGAAAAACAATTTCTAGGTCGTGCGCTTCGTTGTTGTTGCTGGTGGTAAAAGCGACGCGTTCAAACACGATAACCTGCTGATTTACACGTAAGCTCGTTTTTTGTTTAAGTGCATTTTTTACAAACTCTTCCTGTTGCTCTGCACTTAAGTTTGTAGGCATAAGCTTATCAATATCGCCCATAAGCCATGCTTGCTCGCTTTGCAGCGCTGAAATTAAATGCTCAGCATTAGTTAATACTTTAACCTCAACTTGCCCGTCTCTTAAAATTACTTGGGCTGTTGTGTTTTTTAATACATGGGCGCTCACTTGAGCGCTCATACTTGTTAAAATACACGCTAGCATTAGCCATTTTGATTTTTTTAAAAAATACATAATTACTACCTTTTATTGAGGCGGTTGACCTTTTTGTTTATTGAGGTTGCTCAATAATTGCTTTACAAATAAGGGTGTTGTCGGTTTCTAAGTCTTCGCCCCATATGAATTTTGCGTTTTCATCCCAGTTAATGTCGTCGTAACCGTCTTTTGGTCCTACATCGGCAAAGTTGTGCTCTACTGCATTAGCCCAATTGGTATCGTCAAAGTTACTTTGCAGCCAGTTAGTTGGTGCTTCTTTTGACATAAACGTACAAACGTCTTCGCCCGCAACTGGGTTTGATTCGCTTTCGCATAATTTGTTGAGCGGCGCTTTGTGAAGTATTTCGCATTTAAAGCTTTTATCGCTTACGGCAACTACTTTATTTGTATCGGTGTCGGTAAGCTGCATAATAAAACCGCCATCACCCATTTGCTGATTTTTAGCGCCGATGTATTCAAGCCCAGTGTCGTTTTGCTTAAAGTCTTTAATTATTAAATTAAGCTCAATAGGGTAGTTTGCAGAAAACGTAATACTTTCGGCATTAAATGAACGCTCTGTGGTTATAGGCACAGAATCTTCAACAAGTAACTGCTCGCCTATGTAGGCTGTAAACCAGTTATCAGCCCATGCTTCTAGCTTTAAGTTATGCTTGCCCGTAATGGCAGGATTTGTATTTTGCTTAGTGACTGTTGGAGTAAGGTGATTTGGTTGCGGACCTCTACAAAATGTACCTGTTTGAACTTTGCCACCATTACTGATGGTTTTTTGTTTAAAGCTATAGCAGTCTTTTCCCTGTGATGCAGGGCTGTAGGTAGTAAAGTAGTTTTCACCTTTGTATGAGTAGCTCATTGTACGGCTGCCGTTTTCAGAGATTGTGTGCGTTAGGTTTTCAACGCCTCCTTGTGGCGGGCGCAAATCGGCTCTTATACCTTGAGTATCGCCACTAAGTGGTGCAACTCTTGGTAATTTAGCTGTATCTACTTCACCTACTAAGCACTGAATAATATACGGCGGCGTAGCTGATGTTTGGTAGCGATAGCCAAATGTGTCGTCGGTTTGCCCGTTACATACATCAAGGTCACCTTTGGCAATTGCACTGCCGTCTGGGTTTTTACTGCCATACAGCGGGTAACCATCGTAAGCCCAACCAATAATGGCATCGCTTGATTGGTTTTTCATTGTGTCAATCATACACGTTGGCGATACATGATAATGGTAGTCATCACCTCGTCCTGCGTGTCCGCCACATATATCTAATTGTCCGAGTGCTAAAGTGTCGTGTTTTTCATCGTAGCTATTTACGTCCAACTCACCTTGCGAAGAATAGTCGTATATTGGTACGCCGTTAACGGCAACACCTACGGCTGCATCAATTGTTGTTATTGTTTTTGCTTTTTTAGGATTTAGCTTTATAGGTGCTACGTAGTCTTTAGCTGGAACAGGTATTTGCTCGTTAGTACCTGTAATACCAGTCATTACTTCATGATCAGGATAAGTAGATGAGGCAATATAAGCATATTGTTCATCGCACGTAACAGATACGCTTTGATCAAACCCTGCATTACTTACTGATTGTGTAATAGCATCGCAACGAGGTGATTTTACGTTAGCGGTTAAATATGATTTATCAGGCTTTGGTTGCTCATTTGGTTTTGGTCTTGTATTAGGTTTGTGTTCGGCGCTACTGGCGCTTCGCGAGTATTTAACCGTCATACTTGCAGTATCGAGCGTAATATCTTTTACAGCAGCGAGTAATGCTGAGCGATCTACTTTTGTATCGCTATTAAAGGTAACCGGTGCAGATAACGCGTACACAGTATAAGTATAGCTTTTTTCACCCGGACCTTTAGAGCAAGGCGGCGCATATTGGTTTAAATCGTTTACGCTATTAGAGCCTACTTCACCGAGAGTTTCGCCCGCTTTAATTCGTGTTTTATCGGCGGCAATATTGTACATGGTCCAATACCAATGCATTCCCTCTGGCGCTTTATGATCCATAATTAATGCATAATATTTGGTTGCCTTAGGTGCTCCACTCCAGTTAAGTGGCGGGCTAATGCTTTGCCCATCGCATGTATAAGTAATAGGCAAATTACCGCCATCACTTACTTTTGAGCTGGTTAGAGTAAAATCATTGAGGTTTGATTGTTCAAGTGATTGGCTGTTTTGCTCGTTGCAGGCACTTAAGGTTAAGCAGCACAGTGCACTGAGTAAAATGGCATGGGTATTTTTCATCATTTAAAAACTCCAAAGATTAAATTAACTTTTAAGAGTGTAGTTCTCAAATGTAGGGCAATTATGTAGTTTTAAACTTTTTTATTTTATTAAGGACGAGGCGTTAAGTTGTGAGCTGCTTACTTGGATAAGAGAAGATATTGGGTATGAGCGTTTGGTTATGAAAGGAAATATTAACTTAAGCATGGCTTTATTTTCACTCAGTTAAATAACGCTAAAATCCTTATTTAAAATAAGGATTTTCTCCCATTGCGACTACCACACAAAAAATTCTTAAATCTAACTCTAGCTGGTGGTAACTCGGCTCCATATGGCAGCAAAGTTGATAAAAACCTTTGTTGTGGTCTTTTTCTTTAAAGTGGGCGAGCTCATGTACCACTAACGCTTTTAATAACGGCTCGGGAGCGCGGAGCAAGTCGCTGTTTATCGCTAAATCGTGTTTACGGGTTTTACCTTGCATTCGATACGTATGTGTACCGAGTGCATTGGTGACCATATCGCCTTGCTTTTTAAACGCCGCACGGCCAAATGGTGGCGCATTTTTTAAATATTGTTTTTTAAGCTCGGTTGCATAGCTATAAAGTAGTTTATCGCTGGTAATAGTGTGTGCTTGCTGATACTTTTTAAGTAAGTAGTCACATACCTTTTTGTTATTTATAAGGCTTAATACTTGCTCAACAATGTTAGCTGGGTAGCCGGTAAAGTAACGTGCGTATTCACTCATTATTATTTCTCTGTCGTTTTACTTTTAAAAAAGTGCTGGCTGGTGGGCTTCTTTTTCGCCAGTAAATGGGTTTAATGCTTTGTGATCATAACCAAGGTCTTTACAAAACTGCCTTGCTAATAATGGCGCTTCTCGGTTATCTGCCGTATGAAAAAACACATAAGGCGTTTTTCCTTCATCAAGCCATTGTTTTACTTTACTCAGCCACGGTTTATAAAAGGGTTTATAGTCGTTTTGTAAATCGGCGATAACAAAGCGCGCCATGGGCTCTGAGCCAGTAGCTATTGCATGTACCGGTAAATGCGGCTTTTTTTGCTGTGCATCTATTAGCGCTTCGGTTGTTGGTTTTACCGCAAATAGGGCGCGAGTATCCATCGATATACGATTTATGTTGTTTGCCATTAATAATTGGTTAAGCGCTATTTCGGCTTCACCCTTTTGAAAAAAAGCAGTATGACGTACCTCTACACCGTAATTAACCTCTTTTGGTAACAGGCTAATAAATTGGGCTAGCTTGGGTAAGTCACCAGGGCCAAATGCTTTAGGTAATTGCAGCATGATTTGCCCGGTTTTTTCTAAAATAGGGGAGAACAAGTTAAGCCAATCAGTAAGCTCGGTTTGAACATTAGTAAGATGCAGCTCGTGGCTAAAGCGACGATTAAACGTAAATTTAAAATCATCGGGTACGCTGTTTGCCCAGCGCAATACGGTACTTGGCGAAGGGTCGGCGTAAAAGCTGGTATTGCCTTCAACTGAGTTAAAATGTTGGGCGTATTGGCTAAGCATATCGGCGTTTTTACATTGGCTTGAAAATAAATTGCCTTTCCATGCGTTGCTCGACCACTGAGGGCATCCAATATATAACATATAAATGGCTGATAAATTACTTCGTGGCGCAAGTGTACCAAATACATGCGGTGGTTGCTGCAAATTAACATTACAAAGCTAAACACACGCCCTAGCATCTTAATGTTAGTTGAGTATAATGCAGGGCTTCATTTGATTATTTTTAGATTGCTAGCGGCTTTATTTGTATTGTGGTGACCTGTTTTTTAAATCACACGCCTTAAAACAAATAAATATAACCGTTTAAGCCTTTTATCTGACAGGAAAACTATGCGCTCTATATATTGCGGACAGCTAAATAAAACTCACGTAGATCAAGAAGTTGAACTATGTGGCTGGATCAACAAACGACGTGACCTTGGTGGACTTATCTTTGTCGATTTACGCGATAGAGAAGGTTTAGTACAAGTTGTATTCGACTCTGACATTGAAGAGTTAATGAGTTCAGCTAACACACTTCGCCAAGAATTTTGTGTTCAGCTAAAAGGTACTGTACGTGCACGCCCTGATAGCCAAGTAAATAAAGATATGGCAACAGGTGAAATTGAAGTTTTAGGTACTGAGCTTACAATTATTAACCGCTCTGAACCGCTTCCACTTGATTTTAACCAAGTAAACTCAGAAGAGCGTCGTTTAAAATACCGCTACTTAGACCTACGTCGTCTAGAAATGAGTGACCGTATTAAATTACGTGCTAAAGCAAGCAGCTTTGTTCGTCGCTTTTTAGATGAAAACGGCTTTTTAGACATCGAAACACCTGTACTTACTAAAGCAACGCCAGAAGGCGCACGCGATTACTTAGTGCCAAGCCGCGTTCATAAAGGTAGTTTTTACGCTTTACCACAGTCTCCACAGTTATTTAAGCAATTGTTGATGATGTCGGGTTTTGACCGTTACTACCAAATTGTTAAATGTTTCCGTGATGAAGATTTACGTGCCGATCGTCAACCAGAATTTACCCAAATAGATATAGAAACCTCGTTCATGAGCTCTGATCAAGTACGTGGTATGACTGAAAAAATGATCCGCGAGATGTGGCAAACATTGTTAAACGTTGATTTAGGCGATTTTCCAATCATGCCTTACAGCGAGGCAATGAGCCTTTACGGTTCTGATAAGCCAGATTTACGTAACCCAATGAAGTTAGTTGATGTTGCAGATTTAGTTAAAGACGTAGAGTTTAATGTTTTCTCAGGTCCAGCTAACGACGAAAAAGGTCGCGTTGCTGTATTAACTGTACCGGGTGGCGCTAAGCTTTCTCGTAAACAGCTTGACGATTACACTAAGTTTATTGGTATTTACGGCGCTAAAGGCATGGCGTGGATGAAAGTAAACGACCACACTGCGGGCGCTGAAGGCGTTCAATCACCAGTGGCTAAGTTTTTAAGCGAAGACGTAATCACAAAATTACTTGAGCGTACTAATGCTCAGTCTGGCGATATTATTTTATTCGGTGCCGATAAGCGTAACACAGTAAACGAAGCAATGGGCGCACTGCGCGTTAAGATTGGTGTTGACTTAGAAATCACTAACCTTAATAGTTGGGCACCACTTTGGGTTGTAGACTTCCCAATGTTTGAAGAAGATGACGAGGGCACATTACATGCTGTGCATCATCCATTCACTGCACCAAAAGATATTACTGCAAGTGAGCTTGAAGCAAACCCTGCTGCGGCTATTTCAGATGCCTACGACATGGTATTGAACGGCTACGAAGTGGGTGGCGGTTCGGTACGTATTCATAATGCAGATATGCAAGAAACTGCATTTAGAATTTTAGGTATTAACGAGCAAGAGCAACAAGACAAGTTTGGCTTTTTACTTGATGCACTTAAATACGGCACACCACCACATGCTGGTTTAGCATTTGGTCTTGACCGTTTAGCAATGCTTTTATGTGGTACCGATAACATTCGTGACGTTATTGCTTTCCCTAAAACAACACAAGCGTCGTGTTTATTAACTAACGCGCCTAGTAAGCCTAATATGGATTCGTTAGCTGAGCTTGCAATTAGTGTTGTGGAAAAAGCGATACCTAGCGAAGAGTAATTTTTATTTAGCTTATTGAGCTAAATTTAAAAACCCTTAAGTTATATGCTTAAGGGTTTTTTTGTGGTTAAATTTGCAGCAGAGTGTATTTTAACCGAACAGACGAAAAAGGAATTATTATGTCGATCAATGCAACCTTATTTGGTGAGTTCTTAGTTTTTTTTATTGTGCTGAGTATTCCTATTTTTGCTGTAATTAGCTACAAAATAGGTAAGCGTAAAAGTACTATGCCTGGGGTTTTAGCTTTTGTGGGTGGCTGTTTAGCGCTATTTCCACTATTTGCTTTGATTTTTATTGCAGTGCTTGCGCTTAAAAAAGATTTACCTAAAAATAGCGTCTATGCCCATTAAAAACTAGGTTAATAGTGTCAATTTCAAATAATAATCACTACTTCGACGAGCAATTTAATGCTTTGCTGCACGAAGAGCAACTAACTGAAAATTCTGAGTTTGAAGAGTGCACATTTACCGATTGCGACTTTTCAGGCGGGCAGTTTAAAAATTGCCGATTTATAGAATGCAGTTTTAAAAACTGTAATTTATCGTCACTTAAATGGAACTACAGCTCGCTTGAAGATGTAAGTTTTAGCCACTGTAAATTAAATAGTCTGCAATGGACTGACGTAGATTGGCCAGCGCTTAGTATTAACGCACCGGTGAGTTTTAATTATTGCGAGCTCAGTAATAGTTCTTTTTTTGAATTAACCCTCAAAGCCCTCAAACTAACACACTGCTTTGCCAAAAATGTTGATTTTAGACATGCTGATTTAAGCGGTAGTGAATTTACAGGAACAGATTTTCGCGATAGTGAGTTTTTTCAAACTAACTTAACAAAATGTGATTTTGTAGGTGCGACAGCGTTTAATATAGATTTGAATAATAATATTTTAGCGAATGCTAAGTTTGATCGCTTCGAAGCACTAAACTTGCTTACCAGCCTTAATATAGAACTATGTGATTAATTTAGTTTAATATGATTACATATCTAGAAGCGGCAGCTTGGCTGGGCTTCTAGATACTGCGTGACTGCGTAATTAACGGCTTGGGCCATTTTTATTACGTGCACTGGCAAGCTGTCTTGCGATTTCTAATAACGCAGGTGAAATATCTTCAGCGCCATCTTTAATTAGTTTTGTAACGTCACCTGACGAAAACAAACCGTCACGTGGTGATTTAATACCTAACTCACGAACAAAATCCTTCGTTTTACCTGTGCTGCCTGTTTCAATAAACTTAAAAATAATACGTTCATTGTTGTTTTTAGCAGGGATTTTTAGTGTTTCGATTTCGTCATGTATTGCAGTTAGTTTGTCTTCTAAAATTTCTATACGTTCTTGAATGCTATTGTATGATTTCATTTATTGGATCTTTTACTAAATATATTTAAACAATGGCGGCTATTATCGCATAGTTTGACAATAGAGAATGCAAACCTATAAAGTAAAAATTATTTTTAATTAAAAACAATAATTTATATAAGTTTACATATGCAAAAAACACTTAAAAAGCTTTTTATATTAAGCGCACTAGCTCTAAGTACATCAGTAATAGGCGCAACAAGCTATGCAAACGATGGTGTTATAACTGATGAAAGCCGTAATCGCACTATTCCTATCAATATCACACTACCAAGTAACAATGCTAAGTGCACTGAACAAGTAAAATGCCCTGTAGCGTTTATTAACGCAGGTTACGGGATTAGCCATAACGGGTATACGTTTGCCAGTAATGCGTTTAGTCAGCGCGGATACTTAACAGTAGCAGTTGCACATGAATTAAAAACCGACCCTGACCTTAATCGTGAGCAGCCTTACTTAACAACTCGCATGAAAAACTGGCATCGTGGCGTAGTAACGCTTAAGTTTTTAGTTAATGAGCTAGCGAGTAAATACCCAGCGTACGACTTTACAAAACTCACCTTATTTGGGCATTCTAATGGCGGTGATATTTCCGCATTATATGGCTCTATTTATCCAAACGAAGTTAGCACTATTATTACGCTCGATCATCGTCGCATGTTGATCCCACGCAATAAAAATATACGCGTACTTACACTTCGCGGTAGTGATTACCCAGCTGATGCAAATGTGCTGTTAAACGATTCAGAGCTGAATAAGTTTCCCGTTACGCAAATAATGATAGAAAAATCGCGTCATAACGATATGTACGATGGCGGGCCAAAATGGCTGGTGGATAGAATGAGTAAAGAAGTAGAGGGATTTTTAGATAGTAAAAGTTAGGTATATAAAAGTTAAATCATAGCGCAGTGTTACCTGCGCTATATTAATTTTACGGCAGTTATTCTACCAGTTCACTAACAATAACAGGGTTATTATGTAGTGTTTTATGCACTGGGCATTTGTCGGCTATTTCGAGTAAACGCTGACGCTCTGGCTCTGTTAAGTCGCCACGTAAGGTGATTTTACGGGTAATTGCTTCAAGGTTACCTGTTTGCTCACAATCGTCGCAATCTTTGTTGTAATCGCGAGTGTGATCAAGCTCTACTTTTACATGCTCCAGTGGTAAGTTTTTACGTGTAGCGTACATACGCAGTGTCATGGCCGTACAGGCACCAAGCCCCGCTAATAAGTGATGATACGGATCGGGGCCTAAGTTTTTACCGCCTACTTTAATTGGCTCATCTGCAAGCCAAGTATGATCTTTTGTACTTACGTGCTGAGTAAATACATGGTCTTTTTCTTCAACAAGTACATTACCACCCGTTAAACTTGCCGTGTATTTAGTTTTGTCGTACTTAACATAACGGTTTGCCCACGTTGCAATTATTTGTGCAGCGTAGTCGGCATCGTTTTTATTTGTTAAAAGGTGATCGGCGTTATCTAGGCTAATAAAGCTTTTAGGATGCTTAGCTGATGCATAAATTTTTTCAGCTTCACTAATATTTACAGTCGCATCAATAGGGGAGTGCATTACTAATAATGCGCGCTTAAGTTTACTTATGTGGCTTTTATCGTACTTGGCTATATCGTCAATAAATTGCTTTTTAATGGTAAATTCACGACCAGCTAAGTTAACTTTAGCTTCACCTGCTGCGTTAATTTCATCAAGATGTGCTTCAAAGTTATGCGCTACGTGCTGCGCATCTGACGGTGCGCCAATGGTTGTAATAGCCGATACTTCAGGAATATGCTCAGCAGCAGCAAGTACCGCAGCGCCGCCTAAACTGTGGCCAATGAGTAGTTGCGGCGGAGCAAAATGTTCACGTAAATGATTTGCCGCAGATACTAAATCTTGAATGTTTGATGAAAAGTTACTGTTAGCAAAATCACCATCACTATTACCTAAACCGGTAAAGTCGAAACGTAGTACGGCGATACCTTGTTGTGTGAGTGCACGGCTAATCCGTGTAGCTGCTGCAATGTCTTTACCGCATGTAAAGCAGTGTGCGAATAGCGCGTAAAACTTAACGTCACCAGAGGGAAGTTCAAGTTGGCCGGCAAGTTCTAAATCGCCGCTTTTAAAAGATACTTTTTGTCGCATGGGGAGCCTTATTTACACAAATAAAATATATTCTAATAGTAGACCAGAGATAGTTACTAAACCTTGCAAATTCAACGTTTTTTTATAAGTTGATCTTGATCAAGCAAAGTGACGGTGACCATGTCTTGAGGACATATGTCCTTATGTTTTTGAGGTCATTTGTCTATCCTCACACAGCGCTATAATGAAGGCTTTGCTACTTTATATAAGTAATTTAGCACTATTAAAAGCAACTCACTTCACACAACCTATTCACTGGAACGTACAATGCAATTACCTACTGTTGATTATAAAGCTCCCGATGCGGCTGCACAATTTGTTGAATCGTTAAGAAATACTGGATTTGGCGTTTTAAAAAACCACCCAATCCCACAGTCTTTAGTTGAGTCTATTTACAAAAATTGGCAAGACTTTTTTAACTCAGAGCAAAAGCACGACTTTTTATTCTCTAAAGAAACTCAAGACGGTTACTTTCCGCCTTCAGTATCAGAAGTAGCGAAAGGCTTTACAATAAAAGACATTAAAGAGTACTTTCATGTGTACCCTAAAGGTCGCGTTCCTGCCCAGCTTGAAGCTGATGTACGTCAATACTACCGTTTAGCAAGTGAATTTGCTGGCACATTGTTAAGCTGGGTTCAGGCTGAAGCACCAGCTGATGTACGTGCTAAGTTTTCAATTGATTTAAAAGACATGATTGCCGATTCTGAGCAAACATTGTTACGTATCCTACATTATCCACCAATGACGGGTGATGAAGAGCCTGGTGCTATTCGCGCAGCAGCCCATGGCGATATTAATTTATTGACTGTATTACCAGCTTCTAATGAGCCTGGTTTACAAGTTCAAAAAACAGATGGCGGTTGGTTAGACGTGCCATGTGATTTTGGCAGCTTAATTATTAATATCGGCGACATGCTACAAGAAGCGTCGGGCGGGTATTTCCCATCGACAATTCACCGTGTAATTAACCCAACGGGTAAAGCATCTACTAAATCGCGTATTTCATTACCGTTATTTTTACACCCGCATCCAGATGTTGTGCTTTCAGAGCGCTACACGGCAGATAGCTACTTGCAAGAACGTTTGCGTGAGTTAGGTGTTAAGTAACTCTAATACTTAGAGTAATTAAGTATAAACAAAAAACGGCCTATGGCCGTTTTTTGCATTTTTAAGCAACTTAATCACAGGTTTAATTTTAATAAACTATGCTCAATTGCCTGCAACGTAAATAATGGCATGCATTCTTAGCTACTACAGGTATAATGCGCGCAACTGGCTAATGTAGCCTTATTTAAAAGAGAGTTTATATGAGTTTTGAAGGTTTAGGTTTATCACAGTCTTTGGTTAATGCGGTTTTAGAAAAGGGCTATGAAACGCCAACGCCGATTCAGGCTCAAGCAATTCCTGCAATTATTGAACGCCGTGACGTTATGGCAGCAGCACAAACAGGTACAGGTAAAACAGCGGGTTTTACATTACCACTTATTGAGCGCTTGTCGTCGGGCCCTAAAGCTAAAAGTAATCACGTACGTGCACTTATTTTAACGCCTACACGTGAACTTGCTTTGCAAGTAAGCGAAAACGTTGAAGAGTACGCTAAGCATTCGGATGTGAGCTCATTTGTAGTTTACGGTGGCGTTAAAATTAACCCACAAATGCAGCGTCTTCGTAAAGGTGTTGATATTTTAGTAGCAACGCCGGGTCGTTTAATCGACTTACATAATCAAAATGCAGTTAAATTTGATAGCGTTGAAGTGCTTGTACTCGATGAAGCTGACCGCATGTTAGACATGGGCTTTATTCACGACATTAAACGCTTAATTGCTAAAATGCCTGCTAAACGTCAAAACTTGATGTTTTCGGCTACATTTTCAGATGAAATTCGTGCATTAGCAAAAGGGTTAATTAATGACCCAGTTGAAATTTCAGTTGCTGCAAAAAATACCACAGCTAAAAGTGTTACTCAGTGCGTTTACGCGGTAGATAAAACACGTAAAACAGCATTGCTAAGCCACTTGATTCGCACTAACGATTGGCAACAAGTATTAGTGTTTAGTCGTACAAAGCACGGTGCTAACCGCTTAGTTAAACAACTTGAACGCGATGACATTGTAGGCGCGGCTATCCATGGCAATAAATCACAAGGCGCACGTGTTAAAGCACTTGATGGTTTTAAAAGTGGTGAAGTACGCGTATTAGTAGCAACAGACATTGTTGCACGTGGCTTAGACATTGTTGAATTACCGCATGTTGTTAACTACGACTTACCAAACGTATATGAAGATTATGTTCATCGTATTGGCCGTACAGGCCGTGCTGGTGCGTCGGGTCATGCGATTTCGTTTGTAACGGTTGATGATGCTGTTGATTTATACGGTATTGAACGCTTTATTGGTGAGCTTATTCCACGTGCTGAAGAAGACGGTTTTGAGCCTATTAACCCAGTAGCTGAACGCGCATTAGATGCTCGCCCACTGCCGGCTAAAAAGCCTAAGAAAAAGCAGCCTTTTAATAAGCCTAAATCTGATAGCAGCAAGCCTAACAGTAAAAAGCCGAACAATGGTGGTAATGGTACCGGCCCACGCCGTGGTGGTTCTAAAAAGCCAGCTGCTAAAACAGATGACAGCGCGCAAAACCCATGGGCAAAGCGTGAATCTGTTGGCGGTAATGGCCAGCGCCGTCGTCGCACAAATAACGATTAATTCATTATTAATGATTATATTGGCGTTTAATTAATTTAGAACTTGGTTAAAGGTTGATACAAAAAACGCGCTCCCTTCTTTAATTTAATAGAAGCAGCGCGTTTTTTATTGCCTGTAATTTGTCCTAGCTGATTAAATAGTTAATGCCCAAGCCTACAAATAAAGTAACACTTACGCTAAGTAGTGTGCCAAGCATAACGTACTCGGTAAGTTTTTTATCTTTGCTTGCACTTAAATCGCCAAACCTAAATACTGACTTTGCCGCAAGTAAAAAACCAAGCCCTGCAAATTGGTCAAGCAATATAAAGCTCAGCATAAGTACGCGTTCCAACATACCTATGCTTTGCCCTGCAAGTGGTAAGCTACCAGTACTTGAAAAGTTACTTGTTAAACGCTCTAACATCATTCTTATAAATACTGCGCTGGGACTCAAAATAATTAAATAACCGCATACCACCCACAGTATGTTGGGATCAGTGAGCATATTATTAATTGCAGCCATAAAGCTACTGTTATCAGTTAGCCAAATACTGAGCGCAATAATAACGAGTATGTGCGCTATTTGATCTAGTAAAAAAGGCACCACGCCTTTATTAGAATACGATTTAGCTATATCAATAAAGTAATGGCTCAGCATAATGCTCGCCGTGGCAATTAAAACACAGCTTAGTTGCTGCCACCCGAATGTGTATTCCCACAGGGTAATAATGAGTGCACTTGTTACACCATGCACTAGTACATGAAAATAAAGCTTACTGGCTTTAAAGTGACGGGTATTTCTGTCGTTTACCCAACTCATAGGTTGCCAGTAAAAATCAGCGAGTAAGTGGCCAATAATAAGCGCGACCAGTAAAAGTGAAAACGCCATTATTCACCTCCTTTAATTATATTTTTTATAACGTGTTGTGTGTGCTTAATAAAGCGCTCTATAAGTTGGTAGTGCGCTAAATTTAGTAGTTTGGTTACATTTTCGCGACTTGTTTTAAGCTCTTTAGCCAGTGCCGCGTGGCTGTTGTCTGGTGATGTTAAATAGACATACAGGGCATTTGCTTGTTTTTGTGTGATTTTAGTGAGCAATACGTCGGCAAAGGCTAAATTAAGATTTAAGCTTTCATCGAGCTGCTGCTCGTTAATATTAAAAACAAAGCGTTGATTGCCTATTTTATCAAGGCCTTGCCCCGAAAGCGTAAAAGCAGAACCGGTTGCTGTTTTTATATCGCTGCGTGGGTTATCTATTTGCCCAAGTGCCAAGCTTTGTCGTAGTTCATAACCTGACGATTTAAGGTGTAAATATACAAGTATGGCATTTTTAAAAAGGAGCTCAGGATTATTAACTTGTAACTGAAAGGCATCGCCTCGGTATATATTCCAAAGGGTTTGCTCACCCGAAATGTTTCGCAAACTTTGCTCTAGTTGATAAAGCATGGCATCGTATTGCTGCTTAGGGATTGTTTGCGATTTAATAATATCGCCGCTGATCACACCAATCATAAAAATCTCAAAATGGTTACTTTTTAATATGTAACCAATATTGGTTACATAAGGGTATGTAACTAATTTAGGTTACTTAAATATAAATTGCAAGGTACACTTATTTTATAACGTTACTTCTATTGCTATTAATCCTCACTAGGACACTAAATGACTTTACAAAACGAGCAGCAAAGCACGAAACCACGGGTCGGTATTTTTGTTGATGTGCAAAATATTTATTACACGTGCCGTGAGAGTTACGGGAAAAATTTTGACTACAATGCGTTTTGGCGAATGATGGAGGCGCAATACAATATTGAGTGTGCTTTTGCGTATGCTATTTATCGAGGAGATGAAAAGCAAAATCAGTTTCAAAATATTTTGCGTGCGATTGGTTTTGAGGTAAAGCTAAAGCCATTTATTCAACGCCGTGATGGAAGTGCTAAAGGCGATTGGGATGTAGGCATAACAATAGACATGTTAGAGCAGGGTAAAAATCTTGATAAAGTTATTTTGCTTTCTGGCGATGGTGACTTTGCTTTGTTACTTGGGCATTTAAAAAATCAATATAATGTACCGTGCGATGTATACGGTGCTGACAGGTTAACTGCTGAGGTATTAAAACAAAGCGCAGAGCAATTTCATTTAATTGATAATACTTTGCTACTTTAACAGTAAAAAATAGTTAAAAAAGTGCAAGCTAAGTGCCTGCAACATGAGAGATTTTAATACAAAGCCGTAATAGATGAATTAAGCCTTATATAGGCTTTTTTTATTACTGTAATCAATTGGGTTTGCTAAATGATTATGGTAATTTTAAAGCATAACGAGTTACCAAGGACTTACATGCTTCATTACAGCAACATGCCACTAGATAGAGGCTCAAATTTTCGTAAAGACCCATCGTGGCTTAAAGCGCAAATGTCGGCGCAAAGTAAATGGGTTTTAGTTAAAAATAATCAAACCCTATTTATTAAAGATACCCCTAAAGTAAGCTATTTAACGTATCAACAAGTGGCACATTTAGATTTAACGAGTGCTATTTTTGTTGGTTTAAACAATGCTAAACATGGTGTGTTTGCATTGGATGTTTCTGATCTGGATGAAAGCGTACTTTCGCCTTTAATAGAGGGCGCTCAGTTTTTTGATATTCGCCAATATGGGCCTCAAGTAACCATTAAATATGCCTCAATAGCCGCCCTTGCGAGAGGGTTATGTTATTGGCACGCCACGCACCGTTTTTGTGGGCGTTGCGGTAGTAAAAACCGTTCAGTGGAAGCCGGCCATTCTCGTGTATGTGAAAACGAAAACTGTAAGCATCCTACATTCCCTCGTACCGATCCTGCGGTAATTATGGTCGTTACTAAAGTCTTTGCTGACGGAGTAGAGCGATGCTTGTTAGGTCGCCAAGCTGCGTGGCCCACAGGTATGTATTCGTCGCTTGCTGGATTTGTAGACCCGGGGGAGACACTGGAACAAGCTGTTGCGCGTGAAGTTAAAGAAGAGGCAGGCATAGAAGTTGATAACGTACGTTATGTTGCATCTCAGCCATGGCCGTTCCCATCGTCAATTATGCTTGGCTTTTTTGCACAGGCGACATCTGAGCAAATTAACGTAGATAAAGAAGAGCTAGACGATGCAAAATGGTTTAGTCGTGAAGACTTAGAGCAATTTGGTAATTGGCACGAAGAAGGCGAGCATTTAAAGCTGCCTAGAACCGATTCTATCTCTCGTTATTTAATTGAGCATTGGCGCACAAACCCTTAAGGATTAACAATGTCGAGTAAAAGTAATAAAAACACTCAGCTGGTATCATCAGGGCGAAAAAAAGCCTATACACATGGCGTAGTAAATCCCGTTGTACAGCGTGCATCTACCATTGTATTTGATACCGTAGCCGATTTAAAAGAAGCAGCTAAAACCCGTGGCGATAAAACGTTATTTTATGGGCGACGAGGAACAACAACACACTTTGCACTGCAAGAAGCGATTACAGGACTTGAAGGCGGCGAAGGGTGTGCATTGTACCCTTGTGGCGCTGCGGCGATCAGCCAAGTATTTTTATCGTTTTTAAAAACCGGTGATCATATTTTAATGGTTGATAACGTATACGAACCAACTCGCGATTTTTGCGATAAAATTTTAGTGGGGCTGGGCATTACAACAACCTATTACCCGCCAACCATTGGCGCAGGTATTAAAGATTACATTCAGCCAAATACTAAAGTGTTGTTTTTAGAATCTCCAGGCTCTATTACGATGGAAGTGCAAGATGTGCCCGCTATGGTAAAAGTAGCCAATGAGCACAACGTAATGACCATGCTTGATAATACCTACGGTAACGGTCTGCATTATCGCCCGTTAGAGCACGGTGTTGATATTAGTATTCAAGCTGCAACAAAGTATATTGTTGGCCATTCAGACGTGATGATGGGGGTGGCTGTTGCTAATAAAAAGTATTGGCCAACCTTGCGCGAAAACTCATACTTACTAGGGCAATGTACCAGTGCCGATGATGCGTATTTAGCACTTAGAGGCCTGCGTACAATGGGTGTGCGTTTAAATCAACATGAAAAAGCAGCAATAGAAGTAGCTAAATGGCTTGAACAACATGAGCTTGTTGATCATATTCGACACCCTGCATTTGAAAGCTGCCCAGGGCATGAGTTCTTTAAACGTGACTTTGATGGCAGTAATGGGTTGTTTTCATTTGTTATGAAAACCGGCAATCAAAAAGCGATTGATGCCTTTTTAGATAGCCTTGAGCATATCAAAATGGGCTTTTCATGGGGCGGTTTTGAAAGTTTGGTAACGGCTAATTTAACCATGAAAGGGCTGCGCTCAAATACAGGTTGGGATTTAGGGCCGGTTATTCGCTTGCACATAGGTCTTGAAGATGTAGAAGATTTAATTAGCGATTTAAGCCAAGCACTTGAGGTTTATAAGCGGCATTTATAATTTATATCGCAATTTATGCTGTTACATTTAAATGTATTGTTACAAAGCTCACCACAGGTGAGCTTTTTTTTGCTGGTAATTCAAGGTGTTTACACTTAGTGTGGATAAATACACAGAAAATAAAAAGTCATTAAGGATAGTCAATGGCAACATCATTACCGATAAACGTAGGGCGATTAACGCAAATAGCGGGATTTGAGCTTGTACGTATGTTTTTAACTAAACGTGGACTTATTGCATTAGCTGCCTTTGCATTGGTGTGGCTAATAATACTGCGCTACCCAATAGGGCAGGCAGTAGGCATTGTAAGTGCCCCCGATTTTGAGCAAATAGCCCGTGATATATCAGGTTCTATTGGTTTAAGTAAATTATTGGATTGGCCTGAGGCCGAATTTGCTATGTACTGGTTAATAGCCCTTTATAGCTTTCCCGTTTTTGGTTTATTTATTTGTAGCGACCAAACGGTAGGCGACAGAGAGCGCGGCACACTAAGGTTTTTATCACTGCGCTCCACTCGCTTTGAAATACTGTTTGGCCGTTTTTTAGGGCAGCTAGGAGTATTAGCCTGCTTAGTGGGTATAACGCTTGTGGCTACACTCGCTGTATTGGGTTTTAGAGAGCCAAGTTTACTGGCTGGTGGTTTTGCCCGTGCGCTTTCTATATTTTTAATATTAGTGATTACTCTGAGCCCATTTGTAGCACTAATGACGTTAATTAATACCTTTGCTCGCTCATCGCGTTTATCTATTGTATTGGCAATTTTATATTTTGCAGCAGGCGGTATTGTAGTTGGTATATTGCAATGGCAAATACCTGCATTAGGCTTGCTTGATTATTTATTTCCGGGTGTGCAAATAGAGCTATTAGCGGGGCAAAATTTACCATTATTGAGCGCTGTGGCTATTCCCCTTGTGCAAACTGCGGTATTACTAAGCGTTGCTCAACGTATTTTTGCAAGGAGCTCACTATGAGACCATTAATTACAGCTAGCGGTTTGAGTAAATCGTATGGTGCAAAACTTGCGCTTAATAATGTGGACTTTGAAATTAACAAAGGCGCGCCAGTGGCACTTGTTGGGCCAAATGGTGCGGGTAAAACTACCTTATTTAGTTTGTTGTGCGGCTATATAGCGCCAAGTAAAGGCAGCCTTGAAATATTAGGGCACAAACCTGGTAGCGCTGCTTTATTTAATAAAGTAAGTGCATTACCGCAAGACGCGCAACTTGACCCCCGTTTTAATATAGATAAGCAACTCGCCTTTTATGCAAAGCTACAAGGTATGGGTGCTAAGCAAAGCCAAACTGAGGCGCTACGTGTACTTGATTTGGTTGGCTTAAAAGAAATTGCAAAGCAGCGTGCGGGGGACTTATCGCACGGTATGCGCAAGCGCGTTACGATAGCGCAAGCACTTATTGGCGCGCCACAAATTGTAATGCTTGATGAAGCAACCGCAGGCCTTGATCCGATTCATGCCAGAGAAGTACGTGAGCTGGTATCAGAATTAAGTGAACAGGCTACATTTATTTTAAGCTCTCACGATTTAACTGAGCTTGAGCGACTATGCTCACAGGTACTTCATTTAGATAAAGGCGTACTAAGCGAGCATCAAACAAAAACTAATAATACAGATAAACACTTTTATACATTAATGCTAAGCGAGGCTTATCAAAATGTTGAGCAACAGCTTCAAGCAATTGCAGGTGTGAGTCGTGTGTATATGAGCCAACATAAAGAATATGTAGTTGAGTATCAGCCAACGAGCGATCCACTTGATATTGCACTACTGAATTTTTGTCATCAACAACACTGGCAGTACCGGCAGTTAGTTAATGGTCATACATTAGAGAACCAAATATTTAAACAGGAGAAAGTATAATGGGTTTACTTAGCGGACTTATGGGTAATGCAAGCGAAGTTGACGATTCTGATTTAGAAAAAATCCTTGCCAATACATTAATTGACGGCGAGCAAGTAGAAAAAGCATATAAAGTAGTACGTGATATGTTTATTTTTACTAATAAGCGCTTAATCTTAATTGATAAGCAAGGTATGACCGGTTCTAAAATGGAAATGGTGAGTATTGCTTACTCTAAAATTACCAAGTTTAGTAAAGAAAGTGCAGGCCACTTTGACTTAGATGCCGAGCTAAAAATATGGGTTGGCTCAGATCCAACACCAATTAGTAAAGAGTTTAAGTCTGGCGATAATATTAACGATGTTTACCGAATTATTAGCCAACACGCGCTTTAATACGGTACATGTTTTAAGTAGTTGTTGACTAGATGTTGCAACTACTTTAATTTTACAGTTTACAACACTTCCTTACAATTAACTTAATAAATACAACTGGTTAGTTAAGTTTTCATTCAGTTTCCTAACGTTAGCATGTGCCTCGACTTTAGCAATACAGCTAGAGCATAAAAAGCAATGTACATAGGGAAGTCTTACAATGAAAAAATTAGCAGTTATTATTTCGAGCATTTTATTATCTAGCACTGCGGCTGCTGCAGACAGCTATAATTCAATTAGTAACCTAAGCTACAAAAATAGCGATAACAACGACACCGTTGCTGTAGATTCTATTTACTACTTATCTCCTAAAAAAACTTTAGGTCCGTACGATCAGTTTGAATACATCAATAAACAAACTAACGTATATGGTGGCTACGCTGATGACGACTTTGGCGATTTAACATCGGTTGGTGGTGAATACTTCATTAATGAATTTGTTGTTGGCGCATCTTACGAAAACCTAGACCCAGATTCAGGTTCTAACAGTGAGCTTTATAAACTGACGGGTGGTTACTTTTTCAACCCTGATTTACTTGCAAAAGTAACACTAGTTGAAAACAAAGACGGCGACGATTACGCATTATTTGATTTAGCTTACAACTACATGCTAAACAGCACAGATTACGTAGGTGTTACACTTACATCAGACGACGATTTTGATTACCGTGCAGTTGCTGCTAAATACTTTATTGATTTACAGCAAGGTAACTACCTAACTTTTGAAGGTAAATACGAAAGCATTGATGACGCAGAAAACCAATGGGTAGCAGAAACTAACTACTACTTCTCAAAAGCAACATCTGTATTTGCTAACTACAACAAGCAAGACACTTACAGCTTTGGTGCTCAGCACTTCATCAATAAAAATATTGGTGTAAAGGTAGGTTACGAAAACAACGCTGATGATTCTGACAACGATGCGTACTTTGCTAACATGCGTTTCCAGTTTTAATTAAGTCCCGTACTTAGTTAATACAAAAGTAATATCAAAAGCCCGCTAAATTTAGCGGGCTTTGTTGTTTATAAACGTTTGATCTTTTACCAATCATAATTACGGCTTTTATTATGCTTATCTAAATAACCCCTTTAAGTTATAAATAGAGTTGCCATAAATGGCTAGATTGTTATTAAAGCCATTAAGTAGAGTCGATGATAATAGCTATAAAATAATCAGTATTGGCGTTTTTTTGCTGGTAAATAATGGTTATTGGGAAAAACAGATAAAAATATGCACTTATACAAACCTATTTTTTATTATAAATTCAGAAATAATGAATTAAATATAGTCATTATTTTGAGAAATTAGAAAAATTTAGTGAGAGGAGGTTATATTGATGAGGTTTATCGAATAATTAAGTTGTGTTTAATTTAGCGACAATTTGTACCTTGTTTGTACCTTATTTGTTACTTTTTGAGTTTAAATGATGACAGACTATTGTTACGTAGATTTTGATGATACCTATTATTTACATTTGCTTGTAATTATTTACATTTCCAGTGGTTTTAATTTGACCCCTCATTCAGTTTTTGTTCATTTTTTTGGCGTTAGGATGCGCCCCGACTTTGGCTAGACAGCTGAGGCATAAAAAGTAATATTTATAGGGAATTTAAAATGAAAAAATTAGCCGTTATCATTTCGAGCATTTTATTATCAAGCGCTGCAACCACTGCAATAGCTGCAGATACTTACCAATCAATCAGCCATGTAGGATACGTGGATGTAGATGGTGATGACACAGTAACTGTTGACTCAACTTATTATTTTTCTCCAAAAGCGACTTTAGGTCCTTACGATCAATTTGAATACATCAATAAGCAAACAAATGTTTATGGTGCATACAGTGATAATGATTTTGGAGATGTTACTAGCATTGGCGGTGAGTATTTTGTAGAAGATTTTGTATTAGGTGCACAGTACAATAATTTCGATAGTGATTTTGGCTCAAGCACGGATGTAATTGAACTTTCAGCTGGTTACTTCTTTAACCCAAACCTTGTATTAAAAGCTACGTTTGTAGATGTTGAAGATGCTGACAATCAGTTTGTGTTTGACCTAGCATATAACCACCAGTTAAACAGCACTGATTATATCGGCTTTACAGTAACAGCAGATGATGAGTTTGACTACCGTGCAGTAGCTGCTAAGTACTTTGTTGATTTACAGCAAGGTAACTATTTGACTGTTGAAGGTAAATTTGAAGATGTTGATGGCGGTTCAAGTAACTGGGAATTAGCATCTAACTACTATTTCAGCAAAGCAACATCGGTTTTTGTTACAGTTAATAAAAATGATGATTACACTCTTGGTGCTCAACACTTTTTCAACAACAATGTTGGTTTAGAAGCAGGTTACGGCAATAACTGGGATGATTCTGATTATGATGCTTACTTTGCAAATTTAAGCTTACAGTTCTAATTTAACTAAAATTAGAATATGAATAAAAAGCCCGCTCATTTGAGCGGGCTTTTTATTCAGCGCTATTTACCAGCCGCAGTTGCGGCCTTCGTTTTGTTTATCTAAATATGTTTGTAATGGTGCAAAGTAATCGAGCATTGCTGTCGCATCCATTTGCGGCTTACCTGTTACAGTTTCAAGCGCTTCTTGCCAAGGGCGAGATGAACCCATTTCAAGCATAGCGTTTAGCCTATCCCCTGCTTCTTTTGAATTATAAATAGAGCAGCGATGAATGGCTTTATCGTTACCGGCAATTTCACATAAGCTGCGATGAAACTCAAATTGTAAAATATGCGCTAAAAAGTAACGTGTATAAGGCGTGTTACCCGGAACGTGGTACTTAGCACCCGGATCAAAGTCGTTTTCGCTACGTGCGATAGGCGCTTGCACTCCTTGGTATTTTTCACGTAGTTCCCACCAAGCTTTATTGTAGTTCTCTGGGGTTACTTCACCTGAAAATACCTGCCAACGCCACTGATCAACCATTAAGCTAAACGGCACAAAGGCTACTTTATCAAGTGCCATTTTCATCAACAAACCGATATCTTTAGATTCATCAGGTACTTGTTCAAGTAAGCCGATTTCTTTTAAGTAACCCGGTGTAACCGATAAGGCAATGGTGTCTCCAATGGCTTCATGAAAACCATCGTTTGCACTTTCTTGATAAAATAAAGGTTGTTTATTATAAGCGCGTTGATAAAAGTTATGACCTAATTCATGGTGAATAACTGAAAACTCTTCGCCTGTGCGCTGAATACACATTTTAATGCGTAAATCGTCTTTGCTATCGATATTCCATGCTGATGCATGACACTGCACATCTCTGTCTTTTGGTTTTACAAACAATGAACGCTCGTAAAATGTTTCTGGTAGTGCATCAAAACCCATTGAGGTAAAAAAGTTTTCAGCCCCTTTGACCATTTTAAGTTCGTCGTAATTATTTTGAGCTAATAACTCGGTTACGTCGTAACCCGGATCGGCGTTTTCTGGTGCAACTACATCGTAAATATTACCCCATGCTTGCGCCCACATATTACCAAGTAAGTGCGCTGGTATTGGCTGATCTTGAGGTACTTTGTCGGTGCCGTACTTTTCACCTAACTTTGCGCGAACATGGCAATGTAGCGAGTTATAAAGTGGTTTAACTTGGCCCCAAATACGGTCAAGCTCAGTGGTAAAGTCATCAGCAGGCATATCGTATTTACTGCGCCACATAGCGCCCGTATCGGCATAACCAAGCTCCTTTGCACCTTCGTTGGTAAGTGCTACTTGTTGCTCGTAAAGTGGGCGCATGGGTTTTGATATTTCACGCCAGCCTTGCCATAAATCAAGTAGTTCGTTGTAATCTCGGCTGGTGGCCATTTTTGAGGTCATGTCGCCAAGGCTCAAACAGCTGCCATCTTCTTTACAGTATTTACCTTTACCATATAGCCCGCCAAGCTCTGCGACAATTTGTGAAAGCTTCGCTGTTTTATCAGCGTCTTGTGGGGCAGGAAGTGTAAGTGCTAGTTTTAGTTTATCAAGCTTACGGCGAGCATCGTAATCAAGCTCTAGTTCGTCGTATTTTGCAGCTTCATTTGCTAAACGCACGACTGTTTCGGTCATTTTACGGTTAACTTCAGCCGATAGAGCCGACGTATCATGAGTAATAAAGTTTGCGTAAATCCATTCTGCACGGCTCGATTCTAAATAAAGTGCACTTAGTTCTTTTTCTGTGTTTGTTATAAATGTATTTGCATCTTTAGCTGTTACAGCTTTTTTAGTGTGTGCTGAATTGGTAGTGTCTATCGTTACTTGCGCATCGCAGGCTGTTAAAGCAAGAGTACTTGCTACCATTAAGGCGCTCATACTTAGTTTAAATCGAAAGGGGGTCATGCTATTCCTTTAATTTATTGTTATTAAAACGTTGATAATAGCAGTGATGTTTAAAACAATAAAATGAATGCGTTAAGGCTCACGACTCGTCGTGCAATGATTGTATTTAAATTAAGATGGGTCATAATTAAGTTACTATTTTCATTCAATGTGTAAGGAATGTGCGCATGTTAATATTTATAATATTGCTGGTCGTGGTGGTGGTTATTTTTGCGGTTAAAGATATTCGCCTAAACTTGATTAGTCGTCCTACGTTTAAAATGTTCAAAAAGGTGCTTCCGCCATTATCGCAAACAGAGCGAGAGGCAATGGAAGCAGGTGATGTTTGGTGGGATGGTGAGTTATTTAGTGGTAACCCAGACTGGCAAAAACTGCACCGCTTTCCTAAACCAGAGCTTAGCGATAAAGAAAACGCATTTATGGCTAACCAAGTAGAAACCTTATTGGCGATGCTTGATGATTATCAAATTGTACAAAAAGACAAAGACTTACCAAAAGAAGTGTGGGATTACCTAAAAACAGAAGGTTTTTTTGCGCTGATCATTCCTGAAAAATTTGGCGGTCGTGAGTTCTCGGCAATTGCTAATTCAACGATAGTGTCAAAAATTTCGACTAAAAGCTTAACAGCCGCAGTCACTGTTATGGTGCCTAATAGCTTAGGTCCGGGCGAGTTACTTCTTCACTATGGTACTAAAGAGCAGCAAGATCGTTGGTTGCCAAGTTTAGCTAATGGTACAGATGTTCCTTGTTTTGCATTAACGGGACCAGAGGCGGGCTCTGATGCTGGCAGCATTCCTGATTCGGGCGTGGTGTGTATGGGTGAGCACAATGGCGAGCAAGTAATGGGCCTGCGTTTAAATTGGTCAAAGCGTTACATTACACTTGCACCAGTGGCTACTGTACTCGGCTTAGCATTTAAAATGTATGACCCTGATGCTTTATTAGGTGATAAGAAAGAGCTAGGCATTACATGTGCTCTAATACCAACCGATCATCCGGGTGTTGAAACGGGTGAGCGTCATTATCCGCTTAATATGGCCTTCATGAATGGTACCACTTACGGTAAAGATGTATTTATACCACTGGACTGGATCATTGGTGGTCAAGAGTGTGCAGGGCGTGGCTGGAGAATGCTTGTTGAGTGTTTAAGTGCAGGGCGTGGTATATCACTACCAGCATTGAGTGCAGCAACTGGGCATTTAGCTTCAAAAATGACATCGGCATATGCCATGGTACGCCAGCAGTTTGGTGTATCTATAGGGCAATTTGAAGGCGTGAAAGAGGCGCTTGCGCGTATTGGTGGTTTAACTTACACACTTGAGTCGTGCAGATTAATGACCGCAGGTGCGATTGATTTAAAATTAAGCCCATCGGTTGTAACTGCGATTGCTAAATACCATATGACTGAAATGGGTCGTACGGTAATGAATGATGCAATGGATATTCATTCAGGTAAAGGAATTCAAGTAGGGCCTAATAACTATTTGGCGCATGGCTATATGGGGATTCCAGTATCAATTACAGTAGAAGGCGCGAATATTCTAACGCGTAATTTAATGATATTTGGTCAAGGTGCAACGCGCTGCCACCCATTTGTTTTAAAAGAAATGGAAGCCGCTGCAATGGCAGATGACGACGCAGCACTTGAACAATTTGATGGTTTATTAATGAACCATATATTATTTGCAGCAAGTAATGCAGGCATGGCATTTGTGCATGGTTTAACACGTAGCTACTTTGCTAAAGCGCCTGTAGGTGGTGAAACGGCTATTTATTATAAACAACTGAGTAGAATGAGCCGAGGCTTAGCTATTTGTACAGACGTTGCAATGTTAATGCTTGGCGGTGAGCTTAAACGTAAAGAAATGATATCAGCGCGTTTGGGTGATGTATTAAGTCATTTGTACTTAGCATCAACTGTTTTAAAACGTTATGAAGATGAAGGGCGCCAACAAGCGGATTTACCATTTGTAAAATATGCAATTGAGAACTCATTATTTGAAATTGGCCAAGCCTTTAATGGCTTCTTTAAAAACTTTTCAAATCCGGTTGTTAATTTTATCCTTAAACGTATCGTGTTCCCGCTCGGAAACCATTACCACAGACCAAGTGATGAAATAGCACAAAGTATTTGCGAGCGTATGACTCAACCTGGTGTATTTAGAAACCGCTTAACGCATTTATGTTATGTAGATGAAAATGCAGGTACAGGGGTCATGGAAAGCGCATTTTTAGCTATGCATGATATGCAAGCGCAGTTTAAAGACTTAAAACAATGGCAGCGTAAGGGCAGTGTGCCTGCAACGCTTGATATTGAAGGTGCTATAAATTATGCGCTTGAAAATAAGTTGTTAGAGCAAACGGATGCTGATGCAATGCATCATGCTAATAAGCTACGTAAGAAAGCCATTGCAGTTGATAACTTTCAACCTGGTGAGCTGTAGCGCAGTACTTTAAATACTAGGGCGTGTTGACCCTTCGTGGTTGAATTTGCAGCAGGCTGTTTGGTTTTTAGGCAAGGCAGAGCCTATGTAGTGTGGTTATTCCCCATAAATCGGCGATAACGCAGCATAAATGCCAAACATGCGCTGCCCTTTGGGTTCTTTCTAGGGACGATTAACTCTTTGTTGCTCGGTTTTTACTTATTCTTACATGGATGTAAGCCAGTAGAATAACGCAGGAGCAGTTATCGAGCCCACTAGGTTACAAACCTCGCGCCGCGATTAAATCGCCCCTAGATTGAACAAACTTCAATCCACAAAGATCAACACGCCCTAGCTAAAGCGAAAAAGGCCTTACGAATGTAAGGCCTTTTTATGTTTAATTCATTTATTTTTAACGAGCGTAAGGGTCGGCAACAATTTTATCTATGTACCATTTTCCCTTTTTACGAAGCATTTTTACACTGCGCATTTCGTCAATTTTATCACCATTTAAATAGCCGGTAAAAATAAGGTTTATTTTAGCGTTATCGCCGTATTGTTCACGGACGCTCATATTGGTCATATCAACTTCAATGGTGACTTCATCGTATTGCATATTTACTAAGTTACGGGAAAACTGTTTAGCGGTGCCGTAGGATTTCATTATACGTGTAAGGTTGGGGGTTGCCATGGTGCTGGCTTTTTGAAGGTCTTGCTGGTTATAAAGCGCATCAAAATAAGCGGTTGCTGTATCGCCAGGAGTGTCGCCAAGTGTTTTGGTATCGTCACCACAGGCTGATAAAAATAAACAGATGACCAAACTTAATAAACTCGTGATTTTTTTCATATTAATTATTATTAATTAGTTTTTTTAAAGTGTGTGGTTTATCTATGCAGATGTAAAGGTATGGCAGGCAATAAATAGAAAATTGGATAATAAATAATAAAAAAGGATGCCTAAAGCATCCTTCTAAAAATCTTAAAATTACTTATTGTACTAGTTCTTGTTCACTAAACTCTTCATCAAACATTGGGCTTGATAAGTAACGCTCAGTTGCACTAGGTAGAATAACAACAATATTTTTATCTGCGTTTTCAGGTTTTTCAGCAATTCGCTTAGCTGCAACAACCGCTGCACCTGACGAAATACCTACTAGAATACCTTCTTTTTTCATTAACTGATGCGCCATTGCAATTGCGTCTTCGTTAGATACAAGCTCTGCGCCATCAATTAAGTCCATATCTAAGTTGCCAGGAATGAAGCCAGCACCAATACCTTGGATTTTATGAGGACCTGGTTTAATTTCTTCACCGGCAAGCGTTTGGGTAATAACTGGAGAGTTAGTTGGCTCAACAGCAATAGACTTAACGTTTAGACCTTTTTCTGTTTTGAGGTAGCGGCTAACACCTGTAATAGTACCACCAGTACCTACACCGGCTACAAAAAAGTCTACTTTGCCGTCAAGCGCATCATAAATTTCAGGGCCTGTTGTTTCAAAGTGAATTTTTGGGTTTGCAGGATTTTCGAATTGTTGTAATAAAATATACTTATCAGGTGCTGTTGCTTGAATTTCTTTTGCTTTTTCAATTGCGCCATTCATACCTTTTGCACCGTCGGTAAGTACTAGATTTGCACCTAATGCTTTTAATAGCTTGCGACGTTCTAGGCTCATGGTGTTTGGCATAGTAAGCGTTAACTTGTAACCACGTGCTGCTGCAACAAATGCAAGTGCAATACCGGTGTTCCCAGATGTTGGTTCAATAAGTTCTTTACCTTCAACAAGCTGACCTGACTTTTCAGCTTCCCAAATCATCGATGCACCAATGCGGCATTTGATACTAAAGCTTGGATTACGAGATTCAACTTTAGCGTATACATTCCCACCTGTAACACGGTTAAGTTTTACCAGCGGTGTATTACCGATGCTTAGTGAGTTATCTTCAAAAATAGTAGACATAATGTTCCTTTGGATGCAATCTGATCAACGTGTTAATAGCCTTTGCTATTAACTATATAAACACACTTTACTGTGAGTTTAAAAAAACTAAAGTAAAGTTTGGCTATAACATATATCTATTGGGCTTATAACCAGTCGAAATAAAAATCAATTATTAGCGGTGCTTTAGTTATTATAGGTGCGGGCTTAATTTAAAATTTAAAGAGTAAAACTTCGTTTAGTCAAAAAATGTTCAAAAGAGTATTGAATTAAGCTGTGTTTGTTCAATATTTGTGCATATGAATGTAACTTGAATAGTTTTATCACACAATGCGTCTAAAACATGATAAAAACACGTATCTAAATTCAATTAAGCAATCACAATGAAATTAATCTTAAAATTAATTGCCGGTATTGTGGCCGGTATCCTAGTTGGACTATATGTACCTATAGCTGGTGTTGAACTTTTATTCACAGTAAAAGAGCTGATTGGTCAAATTATCTCCTTTACCATTCCACTTATTATATTATTTTTTATTGCATCAGGTATTGCAGGCCTACCAAAAGGGTCTGGTCACTTACTTGGTAAAACGGTCGGGTTTGCTTATAGCTCTACAATTATTGCAGGTACGCTTGCATTTTTATTAGTAAGTGCTGTTATCCCTTTTTTAAGCGGTGGTATTACATTCGAGGCAGAAGTTGCTACAGAAATTGGCAGCTTTATTGATTTAGAAATTCCACCTCTGATGGGGGTAATGACCGCATTAGTAACTGCTTTTGTATTTGGTATAGGCATGAGCCAATTAGAGCTGGATACGCTTAAAAAGGTGTCTGATCAGGGCCGTGATGTGATTGACGGGTTATTATCAAAAGTAATTATCCCTGCTTTACCATTTTACATTGCAGGTGTATTTGCCGAAATGACGGTAGCGGGTACTGTGGTAGATACACTGCAAACATTTGGCGTAGTACTAATTGCAGCGCTTGTTATGCACTGGTTATGGTTAAGCGTTTTATATATAGCGACAGGTGTACTATTAAAACGTAATCCAATCGAATTAGTTAAAAATATGCTACCAGCTTACTTTACAGCGTTAGGTACTATGTCAAGTGCAGCAACGATTCCAGTATCGCTTCAATCAAGTAAAGCAAATAACGTAAAAGAAGATGTAGCAAACTTTACCGTACCACTGTGTGCAACCATTCACTTATCTGGCTCAACTATCACCATAGTAACCTGTGCAATGGCTGTTATGTTTTTATCGCCAAGCATGGAAGTCCCTTCATTAATGGGTATGCTACCGTTTATTATGATGTTAGGTGTAGTAATGATTGCAGCACCAGGTGCTCCAGGTGGCGCAGTTATGTCGGCGCTTGGTCTATTAACAAGCATGCTTGGGTTTAATGAAGGCGCGGTTGCATTAATGATTGCACTTTATTTGGCACAAGATAGCTTTGGTACTGCGTGTAATGTAACGGGTGATGGTATCATTGCGTTATGGGTTGACAGATTTAGCGAAAAATCGTCATCTTAAACTATTAGGGCGAGGCAATAATATTAGTTATTGTTTCGCTTTATGTATGTTACTGTGGCAAATTAATTTAATTAAATTGCATGTTGTTAGGTAAGTGAGGATGTTCCATTGATTAATGTACTTTTAGTTGATGACCATGAACTTGTACGAACAGGAATAAAGCGTATTCTTGATGATGTACGAGGGTTTAAAGTAATTGGTGAAGCTAAAACTGGCGAAGAGGCTGTACAGTTTTGTCGTCAGCATGCGCCAAACATAGTATTAATGGATATGAATATGCCAGGCATGGGCGGATTAGAAGCGACTAAAAAGATTTGTCGTTACTGCCCTGATGTAAAAATTATTGTGCTTACCGTTAACTGTGAAGACCCGTTTCCGAGTAAAGTAATGCAAATTGGTGCACATGGCTTTTTAACTAAAGGTGCAGGTTCTGACGAAATGGTGCGTGCCATTCGTTGTGTTCATGCCGGTCAGCGTTATATTGCCCCTGAAATTGCACAGCAAATAGCACTTGCGCAAGTGACAGGTCGCACAGACGAAAATCCTTTTCAGAGCTTATCTGAACGCGAACTGCAAATTATGCTTATGATCACTAAAGGTGAAAAAGCACAAAATATAGCTGAGCGTTTAAACCTAAGTTCAAAAACAGTAAATAGCTATCGCTATCGTATGTTTGAAAAGCTAAATGTAGGTGGTGATGTTGAGCTTACCCATTTAGCAATCCGTCATAAAATGATTGATATAGACGTTTCGTACTAAATATAATTTATGTCTGAATTTGATCACGTACATTTTCTCAAAACGCTATCAAGTGAGCCGGGTGTATATCGCATGCTTGATAGTGACAACCAAGTTATTTATGTTGGTAAAGCTAAGCATTTAAAAAAGCGTGTGAGCAGTTACTTTAGAAGTAACATAACCGATAGCAAAACACGCGTTTTAGTGAGTAATATTTGTGACATCGAAGTCACACTCACTAATACTGAAACAGAAGCGCTGCTGCTTGAAAATAATCTAATAAAAAAATACCAGCCTCGCTACAACATATTATTACGCGACGATAAGTCGTATCCCTATATTTTATTAACTAGCCATAAACACCCTCGTTTAGCGTTTCATCGTGGCAGTCGTAAAATTAAAGGTGAGTACTTTGGGCCTTTTCCGAGCGCGGGAGCGGTATCTGAAAGCTTGCGCTTAATGCAAAAAATATTTCCTGTTCGTCAATGTGAAGATGCTTATTACCGCGCAAGAAGTCGCCCGTGTCTGCAATATCAGCTTAAGCGTTGCTCAGCTCCGTGTGTGAATAAAGTTACGGATGATGATTACAGCGAGCAAGTTGACTATGTCCGTAAGTTTTTAACGGGTAAATCTCACGAAGTTATTGCTGATTTAATAAAAAAAATGGAAGCAGCCAGCCTACAATTAAATTTTGAACTGGCGGCAAAAGTTCGCGACCAAATAATGCTACTTCGTAAAATGCAGGAGCAACAGTCTATATCAGGTAATTTTGCTGAAATGGACGTAGTTGGTTTTGCTCATTTAAATGGTTTAAATGGTATTCATTTATTAATGATCCGCGATCACAAAGTATTGGGTAGTAAAACGTATTTTCCAAAAGTACCTAAAGATTCAAGCGAGCAAGAAATATTGACCTCATTTTTAGGACAGTACTATTTAGCGCCAGGAGCAACAGGGCGTATTGCAAAAGAAATCATATTACCTTTTGAAATAGAAGAAAGCGGGGCACTCGGTGAAGCACTCACACAAATAAGTGAGCGCAAAGTAACACTTAAAGTAGTTACCCGTGGTGAGCGTGCTCAATACTTACAACTGGCCAATAAAAATGCATTAAACAGTATTGCAGTTAAGCAAAGTACCCAAGACTCTATTAATAAACGTTATGCACAATTAAAAGCAACATTGCGACTTGATGATATTACCCGAATGGAGTGTTTTGATATAAGCCACACTATGGGGGAGAACACTGTTGCAAGTTGTGTTGTATTTGACTCACAAGGCCCAAATACAAAAGAGTATAGGCGCTATAATGTAACGGGTATAACCGGTGGTGATGATTATGCTGCAATGGAGTTTGCACTTAATAAGCGTTACAACAAATTAGTAGATGAAGACAAAATTCCAGACGTTATCTTTATTGATGGTGGTAAGGGGCAACTGGGGCGCGCGGAGCAGTACTTTTCTAACTGGCCACATACAAAAATGCCTTTGTTAGTAGGTGTTGCTAAAGGTACTAGCCGTAAGCCTGGCCTTGAAACACTATTGATTGACGGTGGTCGAAAAACCATTCCTATGGATTCAGATGCACCTGCGCTACATTTAATACAGCATATACGTGATGAATCTCATCGTTTTGCAATTGCTGGGCATCGTAATAAGCGCCAAAAACAACGTACGCAATCACTACTAGAAGAAATAAATGGAGTCGGCTCTAAGCGTCGGCAAACATTATTAAAATATTTAGGGGGCATGCAGGGAGTAAAAGCTGCTAATATAGAACAGTTAAAGAAAGTTCCTGGGATCAGCCCTGACATGGCTGAGAAGATATTTAACCATTTGCATGACAAGGGCTAGCCCTACATGCGAATATAGCAAAAAAGACATATCCAAGTAGTTATGTGGAATATTCCAAACACACTCACAACATTTAGACTTTTTCTTATCCCCGTTTTTTTGGTGATATTTTATTTGCCTTATAGCTGGGCTTTTTTTGCTGCCGCCTTTATTTTTTGGCTTGCATCAATCACCGATATACTAGACGGTTATTTAGCAAGAAAGCTTGAGCAATCAACCCCTTTTGGTGCTTTTTTAGATCCTGTTGCTGATAAAGTAATGGTATGTGCCGCACTTGTAGCGTTATCTGATCAGTACCAGTCAATGTACATGACTATACCTGCTCTTATTATAATAAGCCGTGAAATTATCATATCTGCACTTCGTGAATGGATGGCAGAGCAGGGTAAGCGTGGTAATGTCGCTGTATCAAACATGGGTAAAATTAAGACGGCTGCACAAATGTTAGCCATTATTGGTTTGATTTGGCAATATGATACATGGATGAACTATTTAAGTTTTGGACTACTGTACATTGCGACCTTTTTAACCTTGAGTTCTATGATGCAATATTTACGTGCAGCATGGGGTGAATTGACTAAAAATTAACTCTAAATGTATAATAACGCACCGTTTTAGATAAAAAACAAGCAAACAGTTCAAAACTAGCATTTTTTGTATTGACGCGTTTAATAATCTCTGTAGAATGCGTCCGTGTTGAGAGGGCATAGCCCCCGAGATAAACGAAACGGTAATTAATCAGTTACCTGAATGTTCACATAAATCATCATGTGCTAATTCAAATAACTGATAAATAAAATGCGGTACTAGCTCAGTTGGTAGAGCGCGACCTTGCCAAGGTCGAGGTCACGAGTTCGAGCCTCGTGTACCGC
>NZ_JASDDB010000023.1:0-45478 GCF_030407615.1 Pseudoalteromonas sp. APC 3355
CGAAGGCGAGCCCCGGCCAACGATAGTGTAGCATTTGCTATGTGAAAGTAGGACATTACCAGGCTTCAAATAAGAGAAACCCGTTACAGCAATGTGACGGTTTTTGCTGTCTGGGATTTAGTAAAGAGCCCATGCCGAACTCAGTAGTGAAACGAAACAGCTCGCAGGCGAGCCCCGGCCAACGATAGTGTAGCATTTGCTATGTGACTTTCTACCGCTGTGGGCACTACGACATCCCAGGCTTCAAATTGTAGAGAGCCCGACTAGAAATAGTCGGGCTTTTTTACGTCTGCAGAAAAGTGAAATGTGCGTAATTAACACACACTCACACCAACACCCATCACGTAGGTCGTTCGAGCGTAGCGACTCCTGACGTTAATTTAATCTTTTTTAATTTTTATAAAAGCTAATTACTTTCATTTCCTTAGATAACAAATTTAATTTTGCTTTGTTACTGTCTTTGATTTAGGATCAAATCAGTTTAAAACCAAGAACTAACAGCCTGTGTATAGATTATTAATTAGCGCCATATCCATTTTATTTTGTTTTTCTGTGTCGGCAGTTGAAGTAACTGATCTATATCAAGATATTTTAAAAGTGGATGACAAAACACGAGATACTCGATTAGCTGCGAGTCGTAAAGCTTTGCTTAATGTTTTAGTGAAAGTAAGCGGTGATGAAACGGCGGATCAAAATAAATTAGCGCAGCAACGTACTAAAGATATTTCTGATTATATGCTTAAGTTTGAATATGACGAGAGAGCAAATGGACAATTGAAACTCGTTGTTAAATTTGAAGCTCGAAAGATCAACGCGCTAATCAAAGAGTTAAACTTACCTTTATGGGGAGTACAACGTCCATTAGTCGCAATATGGTTAGGTATTGAAGACAATTGGCGCAGAGAATTAGTAACACAAGAAAGTTATCCGCAGTTAGAGCAGTTAATTTATGACAAAGCAGGGCGTCGTGGTTTACCTGTCGTTGTTCCATTACTTGATTTACAAGATCGACGTCTAGTAGGTATTCCTGAGGTGTGGGGTAACTTTTCAGAACCAGTAGAAGAGGCCTCTAGACGCTACAGTGCTGAGCGAAGTATTACAGCTAGAATGTATAAAGAAGCAGATAGCCAAAATTGGATTTTGGATTGGCGTTTTACTAATGATGATCAATTTGATTCAAATCGATTAACCGGTGATAAGCAGCAAATAGTTAGCCAGATGATTGACACCTTAGCACGAGGCCTTGCAAGCGAGTATGCAATTGATCCAAATGCTTATTATGAACAAGCAACTGCTACGCTCACGCTAAAAGGCACACAAAGTTTTGTTGATATAGAATTAGCGAAACGAAGATTATTGAGCCTAAGTGTTGTTACGCAAGTCAAAATTGTTCGTAAAACACCGGAATTTGTTGAATTTAAACTAAACCATACTGGTAACTTGAGTGATCTTAAAAAAGGGTTAGGGCTAGACTCTTCATTTAAAGATTATGAGGATCCACGCGCATTTTATCATGTTGTTGATAAAAATAGCCTAGAGTATCAATGGGTAACACCATAATGCTAATGTCTGAGCCGATGCAAATGGCACTACCGGTTACTTTACCGGATGACGAAACATTTGCATCGTATTTTGGGGGAGAAGACTCTTTGGAGGTTAATCACCTAAAAGATAGCTTTTCCAAATTAGCAAAAACGTTTCAGTATACATACCTATGTGGTTTAGGTGATTCGGGCAAGTCTCACCTTTTATATGCAACCTGTATTAAAGCTCAAGAGCGTGGCTTATCTAATATGCTGCTGTCTATGCGCGAAGTAATTGACTTTGGACCTATGGTATTAGACGGTTTAGAAGCGCTTGATGTTCTATGTATTGATGACGTGCATTTAGTTGCAGGGAATGATGCGTGGGAAAAAGCACTATTTAACTTTTTTAACCGGTTTAACGAACCCGGTAAAATGTTAGTAGTAACTGCTGATTTACTTCCTAGCATGCTCAATATATCTCTGCCTGATTTAGAGTCTCGTTTAACGTGGGGAACAACCTTTCAAATTCGTTCTATGAGTGATGACGATAAAGCACAAGCACTCGTTAAGCGCGCTCACATGCGCGGCCTTGAATTAAGTGATGAGTGTGCACGCTTTTTATTAACCCGTTTAAGCCGTGATATGCGAGCTTTATTAGATGTACTCGACAAATTAGATCATGCATCTATGGCTGCACAGCGAAAATTAACTATTCCTTTTATAAAATCAACGTTAAAGCTGTAGTAGGTCTAGAATCTAGACCCTGCTTTCAGTTATCATAAGCTATTATCAGAGCGTGTTTACCTTTCCTGATTGGAATTTGTTTAACTTAAGGGTGCTTTAATCGCGTCGTGAGGACATTAGCATAGTTTTTATATGTAAAACCCGAACAACAAAGAGAGTAGCCTTCAAGATAAACACTTCAAACAACACGTGTTTGGTCTTTATTTAGCGTTATTGCATGACTGATGTAGAAACTACAGCCCAATGCCTAACCTTATTTATTTGCCAATCACACAGTTGAAAGCAATCTTGAAAGGCCAACACGCTCTTAAGCAATCACCTTCTGTGAAAGATCAGGTATCGAATGAACTTAGAAAACATATTAGCGCAAGCACTTGAGGCGGTAGCCAGTGCCAGTGAAATAGCGCAGTTAGAAGATATCAGGGTTAATTACCTTGGTAAAAAAGGCGAAATCACTAGCTTACTTAAAACGTTAGGTAAAATAGCACCTGAAGAACGTAAAGAAGCAGGCCAAGTTATAAACCAAGCTAAACAAGATGTGCAAGTTGCTATTAACGAAAAGCGTGAATTGCTTGCAAGTAAAGCACTTGAAGAAAAGCTAGCTGCTGAAACTATAGATGTAACTCTACCAGGGCGTGTTATGCCTACCGGCGGTTTACACCCAGTTACGCGCACTATTGAGCGTATAGAAAGCTTTTTTGGTGAGTTAGGTTTTGAAGTTAAATCTGGTCCAGAAATCGAAGACGATTTTCATAACTTTGATGCGCTAAATATTCCAGAGCATCATCCAGCACGTGCTGATCACGATACCTTTTATTTCAATCCTAAATTAGTACTACGCACACAAACCAGTGGCGTGCAAATTCGTACTATGGAAACTGAGCAGCCACCACTGCGCATTATTTCACCTGGACGTGTATACCGTAACGATTACGACCAAACACATACACCAATGTTCCACCAGGTTGAAGGTTTAATGGTTGATACCGATGTTAGCTTTACTGAGTTGAAAGGTATTTTGCATGATTTTTTACGTAACTTCTTTGAAGAAGATATGGAAATTCGTTTCCGTCCTTCATTCTTCCCGTTTACAGAACCTTCAGCTGAAGTAGATGTTATGGGTAAAGACGGTAAGTGGTTAGAAGTACTAGGCTGCGGCATGGTACATCCAAATGTACTTAAGTCTGTGGGTATTGACCCAGAAAAATACACCGGCTTTGCCTTTGGCATGGGTGTAGAGCGTTTAACAATGTTGCGCTATGGCGTAAACGATTTGCGTGCATTTTTCGAAAATGACTTAAAATTCCTGAACCAGTTCCGTTAAGAGTGAAACAATAAAATGAAATTTAGTGAAAAGTGGTTAAGAGAGTGGGTTAATCCTGCTATTGATACGCAAGCTCTTTCGGAACAGCTTTCAATGGCTGGTCTAGAAGTTGATGGTGTTGAGCCTGCTGCTGCCAAATTTAATGGCGTAGTTGTTGGTGAAGTTGTTGAATGTGGTCAACACCCTGATGCAGATAAACTGCGTGTTACCAAAATTAACGTAGGTGGCGATGAGCTACTTGATATCGTGTGTGGTGCACCAAATTGTCGTTTAGGTATTAAAGTTGCTGTTGCAACTGTGGGCGCTGTACTTCCTGGTGACTTTAAAATTAAAAAAGCCAAACTACGCGGCCAACCTTCAAACGGAATGCTATGTGCTTTTGTTGAGCTAGGTATTAGCGAAGAAGGCGACGGCATTATGGAATTGCCAAGCGATGCACCAGTAGGCACTGATTTACGTGACTATCTAGGTCTTGATGACAATATTATTGATGTTGACTTAACACCAAATCGTGGTGATTGTTTAGGCATTAAAGGCCTTGCTCGTGAAGTAGGTGTTTTAAATAGCATTGACGTAAATGTATTAGATATCCCAGCGGTTACGCCAACAATTGATGACAAAGTATCAATTGAGCTAGTTAACGAAGATGCATGTCCTCGTTACCTTGGCCGTGTGATAAAAGGCATTAACCTTGATGCTGAAACACCACTTTGGATGGTTGAAAAATTACGTCGTAGTGGCGTACGTTCTATCGATCCTGTAGTTGATGTTACTAACTATGTATTACTTGAACTTGGTCACCCAATGCACGCGTTTGATTTAAATGCGATTGAAGGTGGTATTAAAGTTCGTAGTGCAAACGCAGGCGAAGAACTTGTTTTATTAGACGGTAATACCGCTAAATTAAACGACACAACACTTGTGATAGCCGATCATAATAAAGCACTTGCAATTGCAGGTATTTTTGGTGGTGAGCAATCAGGTGTTACAGATAAAACATCTGATATATTACTTGAAAGCGCATTTTTTAATCCTGTTGCAATCGCAGGGCAAGCACGTAGCTACGGTTTGCACACTGATGCTTCACACCGTTATGAACGCGGTGTTGATTTTGCTCTACAACACGATGCAATGGAACGTGCAACAGCACTTCTTCTCGAGATTGTAGGTGGTCAAGCAGGTCCAGTTGTTGAAGCTGTAGCGGCTGATAAACTACCAAAAGTGACTGAAGTACGTCTTCGTCGTGCACGTTTAGACCGTGTTATTGGTCATCATATTGAAGATGCTAAAGTAACAGATATTCTTACGCGTTTAGGTCTTGATGTTAAAGTAGAAAATGAAAGCTGGAGTGCGGACGTACCAAGCTACCGTTTTGATATTCGCATCGAAGAAGATTTAATTGAAGAAGTAGCACGTGTTTACGGTTACAACAGCATTCCAAATGTTGCACCAACTGCAAAACTTAAAATGACGACACATAACGAAGCAACTATTGCGCTTAGCAAGTTCCGCAATACGTTAGTGACTCGTGGTTACCAAGAAGCAATTACATACAGCTTTGTAGACCCTAAAGCACAAGCTATTTTACACCCAGAGTGTAAAGCAATGGTATTACCGCATCCTATTTCAATTGAAATGTCAGCAATGCGTGTAAGTTTAATGCCCGGTTTATTAGCGTCTGTAGCTTATAACCAAAATCGCCAACAGCCTCGTATTCGTTTATTCGAACATGGTCTTAAATTTATAAGCGACGAAAGTGCAGAAAACGGTGTTTACCAAGTGCCGGTTATTGGCGGTGTTATAACAGGCCTTGTAAATGGCGAGCATTGGGTTGAAGAAAAACGTAATGTTGATTTTTACGATTTAAAAGGTGATGTTGAAGCCTTACTTGCAATTACCAATGACATTACTCGCTTTGAAATTAAAGCCGAGCAGTCAGATGGACTTCACCCTGGTCAATCAGCAGTAATATATGTTGATGGTAAAAAGGTTGGTTTTTTTGGTGCTTTACATCCTCAAGCTCAAAAGTCGTTAGATATCAACAACGCAACTTTTGTTTTTGAAATTGAAATGTCAGCAATAGAAAAAAGAAATTTACCGCAAGCAGAAGGGGTGTCTAAATTCCCTTCAAATCGCCGCGACATCGCGATTTTAGTGGCAGACAGCGTTAAATCTGGCGACATTTTAAGCGTGATCGAAAAAGTTGGCGGAAATCAATTGGTTGACCTAAACTTATTCGATGTGTATAAGGGCAAAGGTATTGAGCCAAATTATAAGAGTTTGGCGATTGCTCTAACACTGCAAGCGGTTGATAGAACACTCGAAGAGAAAGATATCAATCTAGTAGTTGATAACGTGGTGGCCGAATTGGCCGAACAGTTTAATGCATCGTTGAGGGACTAGATATGGCGCTTACTAAAGCCGACATAGCTGAACACCTATTTGAAAAGCTCGGGATCAATAAAAAAGATGCCAAAGATTTAGTTGAAGCGTTTTTTGAAGAAATCCGCTCAGCGCTAGAAAAAGGCGAGCAGGTTAAGCTCTCTGGATTTGGTAACTTTGATCTTCGAGACAAAAAAGAAAGACCAGGCCGCAACCCGAAAACAGGCGAAGATATTCCTATTTCGGCACGTCGCGTGGTGACTTTTCGACCAGGTCAAAAGCTTAAAACCCGCGTAGAAGTGGGCACAAGCAAAGCAAAATAAAAAAAGGCAGCGTAAGCTGCCTTTTTATTTGCCTGAATAACCTAGTTATTAAATTATACCAACCTGCATAAATCTTTGATCAATTTAACGAATTAAATAGCACTATAACGTCGTTAAAATATTTTTATCTAGAACAACTAGATACAAAAGTTTTTGCCTAGTTCTAGCGTAATTTTCTTAACGTTAAATAGACCCCATACATAAGCAGATTGGTATTAGGTTATTTTTGCGATTATAAATTAAAACTCTCGAGGAGATACAAAATCACCTGCCATTATTTGCTGAAATGTTTGCTCTGCAAGTACATCTAGGCTATCTAAGCTTTTACCATTTGCGACTAATTTCTGCTCAATTTCAAATACATCAATATTTTCAATCCCCGACATTTTCGCTACTTTAGAAAATATATATGCGTGCTTAAACTTATCATGTTTATAAAAAAGACTAATAAGTGATGTATACACTTCCGGATTCGGTATGTTGTCTTTTTTATTGAGCTCTAGAGTTTTATAAAGTAAATCAATGGTTTTTTCATCATCAAATTTAATATAGTACGATGCTAAAAAAAATTGCATTTCGGCACTTTGCGTTACACTTTTATCATTTTCTATAGCCAATAATTTAGTCAACGCACTTTGGTTGTTATTTCGTGACCATTGGTAGTAGAGCAAACCTGGGTGGTTTGTATTTTGGGTATCTTGATATAACCGAGTCATTTCTTTAATACTCGTTAATTGACCATCAATACGTGACGTTTTTTTAGCTTTTAACTTAATATGTTCAATTTTAGCGGCCAAAGTTATGCATTGGTTATAAGATTCAAAGTCCTTGAGTAATTGGTATTTATTTTCATCAGTAGGGTCTTTGTATTCTATGTAGCGTTTGATAATTACATCAGAACGCTCATCCTTGCAGTGACTGTCTTTGTTTAAGTCGCTACAAAAGCCAGGTGTTTCTTTGCACACTTGTGCGAGTGTTAACGGCTCTTCACACCCTGCCAATGTTAGCAAACCCAATAGTACACTTGCTTTTTTAAGCATTCCTTAACCCCAAATGAATATTTACTTTGTTATTCTAACGCAATCATTTAACGCCTAACAGTAGAGAATAACTTCAGTTTAAATTAGAATAGCCCTGCCTGAAGTGCATTACTCTCAAAATATAGTGCATTTTTAAAGGCTATCCGTTCAAAATGATAAACTTAGGTAAATAAAATGACCTCATCTCACGAGTTAGAATACACAAATAGTTGGCAAGAGCGCCAAGATTACGCAGAAAGCATGCAACCAATCATTGGTAAGCTTTACCGTAATCGTGGTATCGAAATCGCTGTATATGGCCGTCCTCTCGTAAATGCCAGTACTATCGATATTATCAAATCTCACAAAACCGTTGCTCAGTTTGAAGGCACTAAATTACGTTTGCGCGAAAGCTTCCCATTTTTAGAAGCTATCAGCAAAATGGAATTAAACTCAGCACGTATTGATATTGGTAAGCTTGCATATAGTTATTTGTTCACTGAAGCCGCAAAAGGTCGTTCAGTAGAAGAGTTTGTAAAAGATGAACTTGCAGAAATAACAGACTCACCAGCGAAAGAGCCACGCGATGTAGTATTGTATGGTTTTGGTCGTATCGGTCGTTTATTAGCGCGTTTATTAATTGAAAAATCAGGTCCATATTCAGATTTACGTTTGCGCGCTATTGTTGTGCGTGGTGGTAAAGATGGGGATCTTGAAAAGCGTGCAAGCTTACTGCGTCGTGATTCAATTCACGGTCCATTCAATGGCTCAATCACTATTGATAAAGAACGCAATGCAATTAAAGCTAACGGTAGCTACATTCAAGTTATTTACGCTAACTCTCCTAGCGAAATTGATTACACTCAATACGGTATCGACAATGCATTAATTGTTGATAACACTGGTATTTGGAAAGACGAAGCGGGCCTTGGCCAGCATCTAGAGTGTAAGGGCGCTGCAAAAGTTTTATTAACAGCTCCTGCAAAAGGCAATATCAAAAACATCGTATATGGTGTTAATAACAAAGATATATTACCTGAGGATAAAATTGTTTGTGCAGCAAGCTGTACAACTAATGCAATTACACCAACGCTTAAAGCACTAAACGATAAGTTTGGTATCAATAATGGCCATGTTGAAACTGTACACTCGTACACGAACGATCAAAACCTTATTGATAACTACCACAAAGCAGAGCGCCGTGGCCGTGCCGCAGCACTTAATATGGTAATTACTGAAACAGGTGCTGCAAAAGCGGTTTCAAAAGCATTACCAGAGCTTGAGGGCAAGTTAACAGGTAACGCAATCCGCGTACCTACACCTAATGTGTCGCTAGCTATTTTAAATCTTAACTTAGCAACAAGCACATCAGTTGAAGAGCTAAACGCATTTTTACGCGATACAGCACTTCATTCAGACTTACGTGATCAAATTGATTACACTGCATCAACGGAAATTGTATCTACCGATTTAGTAGGTAGCCGTTACGCAGGTGTTGTTGATTCACAAGCAACAATTGTTGAAGATAACCGTATTGTTTTATATGTATGGTACGACAATGAATTTGGTTACAGCTGCCAAGTAGTTCGTTGTATGCGCGATATGGCCGAAGTGTCATTCCCAAGCTTACCTCGCTAATTTATTTGCAGTGACTTAAAAGCCAGCATGTTGCTGGCTTTTTTGGTCGTGTATTATTTTTAAAGCGTATGCCTTGTGATAGGCTTTAATTAATAAAATGCACATTCGTTTTACTATTTATAAAATAATGTCAGTTCTGTGAATTAATAAGCAGATAAACTTATTCAACCTAAAGGTTTTTTCATGAAAATCAGCAGCAATTTCGACAGTGGTAATATCAAAGTTATTGAAGCCACCGATCCTTTAAATATTCAATTAGAAATTAATAAAGATCACCAGTCTGAATTTTATCAGTGGTTTCACTTTCGTCTTGAAACAACACCTTACCAATTGCATAAGTTAGATATTAATGAGCTTGATAAATCAGCTTACCCAGATGGTTGGGAAGGGTATCAAGCCGTTGCATCATATGACCGCCAAACATGGTTTCGTGTACCATCAAGCTATGAAAATGGCACATTAAGCTTTGAAATTGAACCAGAGTGCGGCAGCGTATATTTTGCTTACTTTGCACCATACAGTTACGACCGCCATTTAGATCTATTATCTTGGGCACAAAGCCAAGGCGCTTGCCAATTAATAACGCTTGGTGAAACACTCGATGGTCGCGATATGAGTGTGCTTAAAATTGGTGAGCCAAGTGAAGACAAGAAAACCATTTGGATCACAGCACGTCAACACCCAGGTGAAACAATGGCGCAGTGGTATGTTGAAGGTCTACTGCACAAACTTCTTGATGACGAAGACCCACATGCAGCTGCGCTCTTATCAAAAGCAGTATTTTACGTTGTGCCAAATATGAATCCAGACGGTAGCGCACGCGGACATCTTCGTACTAACGCTAAAGGTGTTAACTTAAACCGTGAATGGCAAACACCCAGCATGGAAAATAGCCCTGAGGTTTACTTAGTGCTTAATAAAATGCGCGAAGCTGGCTTAGATATGCACTTAGACATACACGGCGATGAAGCTATCCCATATAACTTTGTGGCAGGCAGTGAAGGTATTCCAAGTTACGATGAACGCTTAAAAGGCTTAGAAGATAGCTTTAAAGCTGCGCTTTTAACTATTACACCAGAGTTTCAAGATGAGCATGGCTATCCAAAAGATGAGCCAGGTCAAGCTAACCTAACGGTAGGTTCATCAGCTACGGCTGAAGAATTCAAAGCATTAACGTACACAATTGAAATGCCATTTAAAGACAACAACGATTTACCTGATCCAGATTATGGCTGGTCAGATCGTCGTTCGTATCAATTTGGTCAAGATACATTAGCGGCTATTGTTAATGTTGTTGATGATTTAAGATAAAACGCTTATCTAAAAGGGTATCAATAGTTTTGATACCCTTTTTGCTTTTAATAAAACCCTTTGTATAAAAAAAAATAATCATATAGCAGCTTTATTCTTAAAACGTTTTCAACGCTTCTTCGCTGCGTATCATCACCGTATCGGTACAAATCAATCTACTTTCATTTAAATACTACAGATGTAGTGCCTTTCGCCAAGTGTGTAATTATATATTTTGAAAATTAAGTGTTAACAAAGTTAGGTTACTTAAGTTAAGATTAATTAAATCATGAGTCGGGACGGGAGAGGTAAAACCTTATTTCGTAAAGCTTATGTAGCGTAGTAGCTAAAGCAGAGTCTCGTAATTAAAAATAATAAATATAACTATAGAGGATATCCATGGAAGCTTTTGTAAGTGCTGTTAATGATGTTGTTTGGAGTGATGCACTCATCTATTTATGCCTAGGCGCAGGCTTGTTTTATTCAGTATTAACTCGATTTGCTCAAGTTAGACATTTTAAAGAAATGTGTAAGTTATTATTTAGTCCTAACACGTCTGATAAAGGTATCTCATCTTTTCAAGCCCTTGCAGTATCGTTATCTGGACGAGTAGGCGTTGGTAATATTGCTGGTGTTGCTGCCGCTATCGGCTTTGGTGGACCAGGCGCAATTTTTTGGATGTGGGTTGTTGCATTTTTAGGTGCAAGTACTGCATACGCAGAGTCTACTTTAGGCCAAATTTATAAAACAGAAGAAGATGGGCAATACCGTGGTGGCCCAGCGTACTATTTTGACCGTTGTTTAGGGCAAAAGTGGCTAGCTGTTTTATTTGCTGTTTCGGCGATTATTGCCTGTGGTGTTTTTCTACCTGGCGTGCAAGCAAATGCAGTAGGTAATGCGTTTACCCAAGTGTTTGGCAATGGCAACATGGTTACTACTAGCTTTGGTGACGTAGGTAGCTTTAAGTTAGTCGCTTTAGCAATCATCCTTATTGTTTTAGCGTTTATTATTTTTGGCGGTATAAAGCGTATTGCAAACTTTACGCAAGTAGTAGTGCCATTTATGGCGCTTGGTTACATAGTACTGGCATTAATCGTAGTATTTTTAAATTTAGATAAAGTAGCTGATATATTCTATTTAATTATTAGTGATGCATTTACTGCGCAGGCTGGTTTTGGTGCTGCTATTGGTTGGGGCGTAAAGCGTGGTATATATTCTAATGAAGCTGGCCAAGGTAGTGGGCCTCATGCTGCAGCTGCTGCAGAGGTTGATCACCCAGCTCAACAGGGGTTAGTACAAGCTTTTTCGGTTTATGTTGATACCATTTTTGTATGTACTGCAACAGCATTAATGATTTTAATAACGCAGCAATATAATGTTGTGGGTGATTTACCAGCAGGACAGTTTATTGTACAAAATGTAGATGCAGCCACTGAAGTAGGCTCAGCAGCCTTTACTCAAATGGCTTTATTTAGTGTATTTGGCAGCTTTGGACAAGCATTTGTCGGTATTGCATTATTCTTCTTTGCCTTTACCACAATACTTGCTTATTACTTCATTGCAGAGACAAATATTGCTTACTTAAATCGTTACTTTAAAGGCAATATCCCGCTTGTCCTTGTGAAATTTGTGATTATGTTCATGGTTGCATACGGTATGGTTAATAATTCAGGTTATATCTGGACTATTGGAGATATTGGCGTTGGCTTAATGGCTTGGATTAACATATTGGGTATTTTAGCTATTTTCTTTGTAGCTAAGCCAGCTTTGTTATGTTTGAGCGATTATGAGGATCAGAAGAAAAAAGGCGGAAAAATCACATTTGATCCAGTTAAATTAGGGATTAAAAACGCCTCGTTTTGGGAAAAGCGTCTAGAGAAACAGTCAAAAGACGCTGAGTAATTAAACTTAGTGGGCAACTTAGAAAATTATAGCCCCTAAATCAGTTGTTGGTTTGAATTCAAAAAAGACAACGAGAAATAAAACAAGTACAATAAAGGCGCCGAAAGGCGCTTTTTTTATGCGTAGTATGGAGAGAAGTATGGCGATTATTCGTTGCCCAAAATGTGCAAAATCAATTTCAGATAAACATAAGCAATGTCCGCATTGCGAAAGCAACATTGCAGAGCTAAACGACGAGCAAGTTTTACAACTTCAGCGCGAACAGCGAATTAAAAAAAAGCAGATGTTTATAAATCACTCCTTTTTGGCGCTTATCTTATTTTTAGGTGGTTTTTTCTGCTTGTACTTTTTACAACCGCAAGAAGAAACACTTCAGTGGTATGCTTACACTGCTGCAATAGGCATAGGCTGTATCTGGTACCTTATAAATCGTATTATTTTAGTGACTCTAAAAAAGAAAAAATGACATGAACATCGACAATCTTGTACAAAATATTACTCCCGAGTTATTCGAACGCTTACAATACGGTGCTTCTACTGGCAAGTGGCCAGACGGTACCGTTTTATCAGATGAACAAAAGCAACAAACAGTGCAGTTGGTTATGTTGTATCAAGCAAAGGTGGCTCAATCAAACGAGCAATTTACGATTGGTGCTAATGGTGAAATGATCCAAAAGACAAAAGCTCAACTACAAAAAGAATTCAAATCAGACAACGAAATAGCTAGGTTTAGTGAACATGATCTTTAAGCACCTTTTTACACCTAAGTGGAAACACCCAAAGCAACAAGTACGCCTTGATGCTATCGAAAAATTAGACATTGAACGTGATGCAACCATATTAAACACGTTAGCACTTGAAGATAGCTCAGCTGAAATTCGCCGTAAAGCGCTGCAAAAGGTAAATAATTTGCCGCTATGGTGGAAAGCGTATAAACAAGATCAAGCATTAAAAGATATAGCAGAGCTGCAAATATCTAATGCTGTTTTAAATAGCGAAAGTACACTAACAGCGCAAATCAAAAGTGAATACATAGAGCGTTTTGCACCTGTTAAAACACTCGAAAAGTTAGCATTTGCAGAAAAAGAACTGCAAGTACGCGTTAAATTATTAAAACGTTTAGCAAATCCAAAATTAGTAGAAAAAGCATTTAAAGAAGGTAGCGAAGAGCTACAAACTCAGTTAGTTGAACTTGTTATTACCCATCAACTAATTAAGCCATTAGTAAAACATGCCAAAGGTGATGCAAAAACAGCACTTGAAACGCATATTGAAAATGAGCGTTTAGCAATTGAAATGCCACTTCAGGTTGAAAGTGCAACACGTGTTATTTTAGCTAAGTTAAATGCTTTACGTGAAAAAACAGATTTTGGTGTTGTAAATTCACAAGCCGGCGAATTAATGGCCCAGTGGCAAGCACTTGAGCTCAAATGGCTAAGTGATGAACGTGTAAAGCTGCTTGATGAAAAATATATTTCTATTACTACTAAGTTAGATGCACACATTGAACAGCTAAAAGCGGTACATGACAAAGAGCAGCAGCAATTAGCGCAACAACAGCGTCAATTATTAGCACTTGCAACACTTGAAGCTTTAGGTGAAGAAATCGAAAATGCCTTACAGCTTGGTCTTGAAACTCCAGAGCAAATTCAACAAGATTGGCTTGATGCAAAAGTAGCGCAAGCTAAGCAAGCTATTAGCGAAACAGAACTTGCTAATAATGCACAATCAAAACTCGCTGTAAGCAAGTTAGAAAAACTATTTACTCAAGTTGCTAAGTTACCCGAGCTAACAACGGCTATTAAAGAGTACAAACTCGCTTTTGCAGCATTATGCGAAATTAAGCCAGCAGAAGATTTAGCACAATACGATTCAACTCTAACTGAATTTAATAATGGCTTTAAAGCAGCGCGTAATCATTTGAATATATTAGATGGCGCACTGCAAAGTACCTTTAAAACACAGTTAAATGGGCATAAAAAGCAATTTTTAGCACCAATGAATGAGCTAGTTAAGCCACTTGAAAAAAACCAAAGCCAAGCAAAGCGCAAAGCTCGTGATGTTAAGCGCCTAATTGAAGAAGGTCGTTTTAATGTTGCTTTTGGCGTGTTTAAAGGCTTTGAAGAGTTATTTAATACACTTACTGAGCAATATCAGCAGCCACTTGTGAATATAAAAGCAGACCTTGAAGCGCAACTTGCAGATGCGAAAGATTGGCAAAAATACGCTGCAGCACCAAAGCGTAAAGCTTTATTAGAAGAAGTAAGTGCATTAGTAAGCGAAGAGTGTACAGACCCACAACAACGCGCAGAGCAAGTAAAAGCGCTACGTAAACGCTGGAATGAGTTAGGTCGTTTAGATACAGATGAAGAAAAGCAACAAGGCGTGCAGTTTGATGAACAAATCGAGTTGTTATTTGCGCCTTGCCGTAGTTACTTCGCAGAGCAAGAAGTGCAACGCGAAGCATCAAAAGCACAACGTGAAAATATTATTAACGACATGCATGCGCTCCATTTACAGCCAACTGCTGAGGATGACTTTGATTGGAAACAATATGAAAGCCAATACAATCGTTTAAATAAAGCGTGGCGTAGTGTGGGTAAAGTTGACCCTAAAACATACCGTACACTAAACGATCGTTATAAAAATGAGCAACAACAAGTACTGGCTTTATTAAACGCATTTCATAAAAGTAATGCAGCACTTAAAAATGAGTTAGTAGAAAAAGCGCAGCAATTATCACAAAGCGATGATTTAGCCGCTGCGTGCCAAGAGTTGAAGCAAATGCAGCAGCAATGGCAAACCATTGGCTTTGCTGGTTTAAAAGCTGAAAATGCGTTATGGCAAAAGTTTCGTCAGTATAACGATGAAACATTTACCAAGCGTAGTAGTGAGTTTGAGCAGCAAAAACTCGAGCAAAACGAGTCAGATAAACAAGCAGTTGCAGAACTTGCTGAGCTTGAAGCAGCACTTAGTGATGTTAATCAAAGAGCGCAGTTGCACGACCTCGAAACAAAAGTGAAAGGGTACACGCAATTTAGATCGTTAGCGCCAAAGGTTACTAAGCTACTAGCTGCTATTGAAGACAAGCTTGCATTGCTTACAAGTAAATCTGAGCAAGCTAATTTAGATGCATTAATTACTGCACTTGAAAACAATGAAACGTTACCAAGTCAGTATCAAGCACCGCTTAAAACAACATTAAGTAAAGAGCAACTTATTACTCGCATGGAAATACTAGCGAACGTAAGTTCAACCGATAAGTCACTTAGAATGGCAGAACAAGTAGCCATGCTAGATGACAAACATCGTGGCGATCATGCTGATTTAAACTATTATTTAAAACAGTTATTAGCGCTCAGTGACGGTTCAGTTGAACCTGACACACTAACGCGACTTAAAGCAACACTTGCAGCTTAATAAAACCAGCATAATCTATGCTGGTTACTATTTTACTAAGCCGCTTTAATAGCGGCTTTTTTATGTATCACTAATTCATAAACAAAAGGGTTCTCATGAGAATTTTAGTTATTATTGCAGCGTTATTTTTAACTGCCTGTAATACCACGCAAGGCATATCAGTATATTCATTTACTAACTCTGAGGTTGAATCTGTACTGGGTAAGCAATTACCAAAGTTAAGTGAAAAAGTAAGCTTAATGGGTTTACCCGTTCAGTTTGATGTAAACGACTTAAGTGTCAACATTGGTCCTGATAACCGCGATGTTGTTGTGCTTGGTGCCGATTCGAGCGCTGAAATTAATGCATTCGCACTTAAATACCCTGTGCGTTTAAAGCTGCAAATTGAAGGTAGCCCATTTTACGACAGTGAGAAAAAAGCAGTGTTTTTACGTAATATTAAATTACTTGATTCGAGTGTAGATGCCGGCGGTTTTAAAGGTAATTTAGGTGCGCTTGATAGCCAAGCAATGGATGTTATTAATGCTTTTTTAGCGGTTAACCCAGTTTATACATTAAACATGGATGACCCTAAAATGATGCTACTTAGTAAACTTCCACTTGATATGAAGGTGGTTGAAGGCGCAATTAAGCTAGTACCTCGTCTATAAGTAGATCTACCTACTTACAATATACGTATTGATTAGCCTGACTTTCAGGCTAATTAGGTTTTAATATTATGGCGGCTCCTCGTACTGTTCCCACTTCTCGGCTTTCCCGTTTTGCAAAATTAGGCTCACTTGCCACAGGTGTTGCTACCAACATGTTAGTTGATGGTGCTAAGAGCGCGCTAACTGGTAAAGGTTGGGACAATAAAAGCTTACTACTACAACCTAAAAATATTGAAAAGCTAGCCACACAGCTATCTCATTTACGTGGCGCTGCAATGAAGCTCGGGCAATTACTTTCAATGGATGCCGGTGACTTACTCAGTCCTGAATTAGCTCAATTACTTGCTTTACTGCGCTCAGATGCCAACCCAATGCCTCATAAGCAACTTGTAGCGGTATTAAAAGAGCAATGGGGAGATGACTGGCTAGCGCGTTTTTCTCATATTGAATTAAGGCCTTTTGCTGCAGCTTCTATAGGGCAAGTTCATTTAGCTTATAAAGAAAATGGCGATCAGCTTGCTGTTAAAATTCAATATCCTGGTATTGCAAAAAGTGTAGTAAGTGATGTCGATAACGTTATTTCGTTATTAACGATATCTCGATTATTGCCAAAAGATCTTAATATTAAACCACTTATTGGTGAGGCTAAGGCGCAGTTATTAGCCGAGGCTGATTATAAGCGGGAGGCTCAGTACTTAATACGTTATAAAAATGCATTAGCAACTAATCCCCACTTTAAAGTACCCAACGTATATCCAGAGCACAGCACACAACAAGTGCTAACTATGGAGTATATAAAAGCAGAACCTATTGAGAGCATTACAGAGCTACCAGATAGTCAAAAAAGCTTTGTTGCAAAGCAACTGATTGATTTGTTTTTTAAAGAAATGTTTGAATTTAAATTAATTCAAACCGACCCTAACTTTGCCAACTTTCATTATCAGCTTGAGACCCAAAAAATTGTTTTATTTGATTTTGGTGCAACGCGAGAAATATCAACCGAGCTTAGCTTAGCGTACTTAGCCTTATTTAAAGCGGGTAGCGAAAACAACCGAGAAGGTGTACTTAAAGCGGCATCACACATAGGTTATTTTAAAAATGACTTAGTTGATGAGTATAAAAACAACGTCATTGATTTATTTTTAATGGCGTGCGAGCCGCTAAGAGTAAAAGGGGAATTTGATTTTAAAAATAGCGAACTCGCGCTCAAAATTAAAAATGCAGGGCTTGCCCTTAGTGCGCAATCTCAGCAATGGCATACACCGCCCGTTGATGCGTTATTTATTCACCGAAAACTTGCAGGACTTTACTTAATAGCCGCAAGGCTAGGTGTAAAAATAGATGTAAAAACGTTATTTAAGCACTATTTATAGCGTTTTAACTTACGCGTAAGTGCACTTTAAGTAATGAGTGCACTTAGCGTATAAAATTGCCATAATGCTCGCGATATTTCGCGAGGTGTATTTTATGATAAAACAATTTTTAAACGATCCTAAATTATTGCTAAACGCAGTAGGTGAGGGCATATACGGTTTTGACCTATCGGGTAATGCGGTATTTGTTAATCCTGCCGCTGAGCGCATGACAGGTTGGTGCGCTGAGGAGCTATTAGGTAAAAAAATACACCAATATCATCATAATACTCATGCTGATGGCACACCTTATCCCGCTGATGAATGCCAAATTTACTGTACCATGTTTGACGGAAAGCGTCGTGAAGTTAAAAATGAAGTTTTTTGGCGTAAAGATGGTAGCTCATTTGCAGTAGAATACACCTCAACACCGGTTTATCAAAATGATAAGTTAATTGGTGCTGTAGCGGTATTTCGCGATATATCACTGCAACAGCAAACACAAAATGCACTGCAAGAGGCACTTACTCAAGTAAAGCACTTAAGTGAGCAGCTAAAAGATGAAAACAACTACTTAATTGCAGAGCTCAACGAAGACTGGCAAGACTCAGGGCTAGTTGGACAAAGCCATATATTTCAAACCATGTTAGATCAAATAAAACTGGTAAGTGAAACCGACAGCACAGTGCTTATACTTGGCGAAAATGGCACGGGTAAAGAGTTGGTAGCCCGTAACTTGTATAGGCTGAGCAAACGTAGCGAACAGGCCTTTATAAAAGTAAATTGCGCTGCATTTACCCCGAGCTTGCTAGAGTCGGAATTGTTTGGCCATGAAAAGGGCGCGTTTACAGGTGCCAATGAGCGTCGTAAAGGGCGCTTTGAACTTGCTGATAAAGGCACCTTGTTTTTAGATGAGATAGCAGAGCTTCCACTTGAGGCGCAAAGTAAATTACTGAGAGTCCTGCAAGAACAAGAGTTTGAACGCGTGGGTGGCAGCAACACGCTAAAAGTAAACATTAGAGTAATTGCAGCGACTAATCGCGACTTGTGGGAAATGGTACAAAAAGGCACGTTTAGAATTGATTTGTATTATCGGCTCAATGTATTTCCTATAAAAGTACCCGCCCTTAAAGATCGAAAAGAAGATATTCCTTATTTATGCGCTAATTTGATTGCGCAGCTAAATAAACGGCTCGGGAAAAATTTAAAAGGGCTAAGTAAAAAAGCAATTACGCAGCTGCAGGCTTACGATTGGCCAGGCAATATTAGAGAGCTGCAAAATGTACTTGAACGCGAAGCTATTTTATCTAATCAAGCGGTACTTCAGCTAAGTCAGCCTTTGCAAGCGGGTGGTGAAGTAGTTATTAATCCTTCACTTACGCTCGATGAAGCGCAAAAGCAGCATATAACCTCAGTTCTCGCGTTATCGCACTGGCAAATATCGGGTGATAAAGGAGCGGCAGTTAAATTGGGCTTACCTGAGAGTACACTACGCTCAAAAATGCGAAAGTTAGGAATTGGTAAAAATTCGTGATATATCGCGAAGTACGCTTTATATCGCGAGGTTGGTTTTTATTCTTTGAAATAATTTCTTCAATATCAATGGATTAATTAAATTTTCAGCTTGGTCTGAAAGTTGCAAATGCTTGCGTAATACTCGTCATTATGAAGCAAGTACTATGAAGTTTGATATTAAAGAAGAAGACATGATCATTAAGCCCTATAACACCGAAGGGCCAATTTATATCCGCGAGCAAAAAGGATTTTTTCAGCGCATACGCCGTACTTTAGGTTGGCTGCTAATGCTAACTTTTATTGCAATACCGTGGATCCAATATAACGGTCAACAAGCTGTGCTGCTTGATGTGGCAACGCAAACCTTTACTATTTTTGGTTTAACACTCCTTCCTCAAGATTTTATGATTTTAGCCCTGCTATTTATGGCGGGAGCTTTTGCATTATTTTTTGTAACTAACTGGCTTGGTCGGGTTTGGTGTGGTTATACGTGCCCGCAAACAATATGGATGCTTATGTTTTCGTGGGTAGAGCAGCGCATTGAAGGCACGCGAAATCAGCGAATTAAATTAGATAAATCTCAGTGGACGCTAAGTACTTGGCGCAAAAAAATAACTAAGCACAGCGCGTGGATAGTTATTTCAGTTTTAACCGCCACCTCGTTTATGGCGTATTTTATTCCCGCAAAAAGTTTGTATATGGAAATGCTTACATTTGAATGGTCAGGTATTACGAGCTTTTGGGTGTTTTTATTCGCTTTTTGCACTTACGGTAATGCAGGGTTTTTACGCGAAAAAATGTGCACTATTGCTTGCCCTTATTCTCGTTTTCAGGCTGTTATGTTTGATAAAGATACGTTGCTTGTTACATATGATAACGAGCGAGGTGAAAGTCGTGGACCGCGTAAACGCAAAGCCGATCCAAAAGAGCTTAACTTAGGTGACTGTGTAGACTGTAACTTATGTGTAGAGGTTTGCCCGGCAGGTATAGACATTCGAAATGGGCTGCAATATGAATGTATAAACTGTGGCTTATGTATTGATGCTTGCGACGATACTATGGAGAAATTTGGTTATCAAAAAGGCTTAATTAAATACGCCAGTGAAAAACAAATGGAAGGTAAAAAAACCAATCCATTTAGATTAAAACTAATAGGATACGGCGCATTAACGGCTTTGTTAATAATTTCTATGTTTGCCTGGATGCTGCAACGCACACCAATAGAAGCCTCAGTACTACGCGATAGGAATGCGCTTTATAGAGTGAACTACGAGGGCCTGGTAGAAAACCCTTATACACTTACTATTATTAATAAAACGCAGCAAGCTCTGCATTACAGTATTGCCATAGAGGGCTTGCCAGAAGCAACACTCTCAAGTCCAAGTTCTACACTTATACAGCCAGGTGCAATGAAAAGAGTCCCCGTTACTGTAACAGCCGATGGTTACAATATTGCGCACAAAGTGAGTAAGTTACAATTTATAGTAACAGCGCAAGAAGATGCCAGCATTACTATAACCAAAGACAGTCAATTTTATAAAAATTAGTACAGTATATAAGCTCTATATAAACAACGACTTGAGCTTTACTTAGCTCAAGTCGTTGTTTAATTCATTTGAAATAAAATGCTTTGCCGATTCTAGATTATCAAAAAGACAATCTTTGAAAGAAACGTCTCTTTTGGCGTTTTGCATTATTCGTTGCATTTGGCTTATAGCGATAGGTGATGTAAGCACAAACGCGCTAATTAAACAGTTGTTTTGCTGCATGCTGTGGCTTATGGCTACCATTTCTTGCTCGGCCTGTGGGGTTGCAGCTACAACGTTTGATGAGTCACTTATATAACCCCATTTTTCGCCTTTAAATGATTGAATGGTTTCAAAAAGCGCTGTTTTAAAATTACTTAAAAGCTCAAGTTCTAGGTTTCCGCTAAATTGTGCAATAACTATGTTATTTTCAAGCGATAAATTAACGTGTCCGTTTTTATTTTTGTATTCCATTAATACCTCCTAAATTAGCTTTTTATCTAAATGTAGTTTAGCAGCCAAGAGGGTACAAGCGGCTGCAAACTTATTAAAGTGCTTTAATATAGTTAAGCGCGCTTTTAATAACGGCTACTTGCGCCAAAATACATTCTTCATCTGTGGCTGTTGGACTATCAGGGTATACCTCTGTTGTGGTTACATAGGGTGCATCTGTAAAGCCCATACACAAACCTAAATCGCGTGCTGCGTAATTAATAACGCCAAATTGCTCTTGAGGGACGCCTATTAGCTGGTTGTTTTCATCGCTCGGGGCAATGTGCGTGACCTTTGCCACATCTTCGATAATTACTTTTTGAAATTCAGGCTCAGGCTTATTGGTATCGGCCACTAAATAAAACCCATCAGGTATGTTCCAATTAGTGTTTGTTGTGCCTTCACGGGCAGCAAGTGCGGGTCTAAATTCACTGTTATCGCTATCCGTTGTTTCGTGTAAATCAATATGAGCAACTAAGTCTACATTGAGTGATTTTACAAACGCCATAATAGCTGCTGACTCTTGTGCTGGGCTGCCTTCGTAAAATGAGCGGTTAGGATCAATAGCATCAGGGTTCCAGCGGTTTATTGTTTCATATCCCCAAGGGCTAATGCAGGGCGCAACAACAATATTAAACTGCTCAGAGTGTTGCATAGCGGATGTTTTAGCAAATCTAAGTGCGCCATGTACGCCACTGGTTTCGTAGCCATGTACACCACCGGTGATTAAAACAGTTGGCTTATTGGCATTAAAGTTAGGCGTTTTTAATATATATAATGGGTAAGTACCAGCGGCGTAATTAAGCTCGCCGTACTGCTCTATATCTAAGGTGCTTTTAAGGTCATTAATTAGCGTTACGACTTCGTTTTGGTAACTGCGTTTAATGTTTTGGCGTGCTAACCACTGGGCTTTATCGTTGTTATTCCATTTTTTGCCTGGTGTGCCAATAGGGTATGTGCTGTTAGTCATAATAAACCTTTATATCAACTGTTATTTGTTCTCCTATAAATAAGGAGGGCAATTACAATTGGTAAAATTACTTAATAAAGGCGTAGCTTAACGCTGAGTAAATTAGCGTGCAAATTAAAACGTTAAAGTCATATTTTTAATAGCGCGTGATTGCTGGGCTTTAATATAACTTTGGTTTGCGAACTCACCCGAAATACTACCTACTCGTTCACGCTTTACACTAACGGTTAAACTACACGTTTTACTTTGATCTACTTGCGAGCTGCTAAACATATCTAAGCTTTGCAAATCTATTTCAAGGCGCGAAGTGCCAAGCGCAAAAAGCATTGATTGTAAAAGTGTTTCATTATTATTGTTAGTGCAGCTACTGCTAAGTTCTACTTGACTAGTACTATTGGGATCAGTGCCATCTAACTGAACTGTAAGGGGACTATTAATACTAAAAGTTTGGTTGTTACTCGGGGTTAAAATAATAAAATTTAAAGGTAGTTCCACACCTGAATTCGCATTTATGCCATCGTCTCGTTTAAATTTTATATCAAACTGTTGATTATCGTCAGTGGCATTTATATACGCTTGGTAATCAACGTCTAAAAAGTCGGTATCTTTTGTAAGTACAATAGCAGTGTTATTAACAACAGCTTGTAATGAGTCACTATCGCTTAAAACAATGTTTGAGCCATTAGCATCTCCCGCATTTAGTTCTGCGTTAACACGCGTGCGGTTACCGTCAGAAACCAGCTCAAAGCCTGCCCAAATTCCTTTTGTTTTTATTAAATTCGACTCTGTTTCTGATGTACATGCGCATAATGATAAAATTAAAGCAGTTGTGGTAATGCACTTTTTAAGCATGTTAGCTCCTTTTAACCACTGAATTAGCTATAAATGATTGTTTAATTGCGGATATACCTAGTAAATATATTAAGTGTATTTGTGCATTGTTACACAACACGCTATCTGTAAATGTTTAAAATTGTTAATGATTGTGAGTAAAATGCTAATATTAAGTTTTAAAAGTCAGCCTGCTAAGAGGTTGCTCGATAAATGACTACTATTTAGCGTTAAATGTAATATAAAAGAGTATGTTACAATCAAGTCAAAGCATATCTTCATATTGAGTATTATGGCGCAGTATATTGCTACTCCAAGTTGGCTAGGCCGTTTTTTTACCCGTATTAAACACGTAACTATTGAACAAGAGCACCTTGTTGTGCATTTTAGAAGTGCTCCCGCACGGACATTTTTAATTAAAGACTTTTATAATTACTCAATACTTAAAAATCGTTTATTTAGCGCCAAAATTAATTTGTGCGATAGTAGCAATACATCAATTAGCTTTTTAAACAAAGCACAAGCTAAGTCTTTAAATACCGCCCTTAATACGCAATTTTCAGCCATGCTGGAGCAAAAAGTAAATAACGCCAAGGCTTTGCTAAAGCGTTATGCTTTAGATGAGTTTTTACGTGATAGTTCCATGAAAATACTTAATAACGAGGTGTTTTTACTTGCTAAACAATACGCTCAAAGTATAAACACATGGCAACAACACTTATCGCCAAGCAGTATTAAATTTTTAAATATACTGAGCTCCACACCCAATACTCACGATGCAATCGCACAGCTGCGCCATAAATATGAAAAAAAACAACTAACTCTTAAAAATGACTTTTTTAATCAAGTAGAGTCAAATCCTTTAACAACAGAGCAGCGCTTAGCGGTAATACGCGATAACGATAAAAACCTAGTATTAGCGGCAGCAGGCACAGGTAAAACATCTGTGATGGTCGCAAAATCGTTAGATCTAATAGCGTGTGATATTGCCAAGCCTGAGCAAATTTTGGTGCTGGCCTATAATAAAACAGCAGCAAATGAGCTTAAAGAGCGCTTTATTAAACGCGCCACGTATGCAAAATTGGATACCAAAGCACCCACTATTTTAACGTTTCATGCGCTTGGGCTTAAATTATTACAAAGTGCTAAAAAGCCAATCGAATTGTCAAAATTTGCAACCGACCCAGTTCAATTAAATAGTTGGTTAACTGGGTGGGTAAGTAAAAAAATACAAACCGAGCCACAGTTTTTAAAAGCATTTGTAGATTTACTCCATGAGCCGATTGATATATTTAGCTTTAAAGATAATGCACAGTACGAGCGGTACGTACGCGATAACGAATACCGTAGCCTTGCGGGTCATAAAGTAAAAAGTTATCAGGAAGTGCTTATTTCAAACTGGCTACATTTAAATTGCGTGGCGCACAGTTATGAGGTGAATTATCACTTTAATCAAGGCGCAGAGCTAAGTGGGCAATACCAACCAGACTTTTATATACCTCAATACGATATTTACTTAGAGCACTTTGGCATTGATAGGCAAGGGAATACTCGTGCCGATATAGATAAAAAACACTATAACGAGCAAATTGCATTTAAGCGTAAGTTACATAAACAAAATGGCACCACTTTACTAGAAACCTTTCATTACAACTGGGTAGAAGGAAAGCTTGAGCAAACTCTCGCAAAGCAATTAAAGCAGCATAATGTTGAATTAACACCTTTAAGTAGCGACGAAATATTTCATACTTTAAATAACTCAGGACAGTTACAGCAAGGCATTGATAAGTACATAAAATGCTTACAAGCTATTCGTGTAGAGCAACTAAGTAATAAGCAAATAGCGCAGCGCATCAAGCAAAGTGGTATTAAAAACTATCAACAATATGCAAACTTGTTAGTGCAAATTCATAACGCTTATATAAATGAACTAAGCACGCAAAATGCCATTGATTTTGACGACATGATTATTCAAGCAACAAAGGCGATAGTAAGCGGAGATTTTAATGTTCCGTGGAGCCACATTTTAGTTGATGAGTTTCAAGATATATCAAGTGCGCGTATGGGTTTTTTAAATGCCATATTAAAATATGGCAAAGGAATACGCTTTACTGCGGTTGGTGATGACTGGCAAGCAATTTATCGGTTCTCGGGTGGTAATTTAGCGCTTACTACACGCTTTAATGAATTAGTGGGCAGCCACTCACTTACTATGTTGCAAAAAACATTTAGATATAACAATAGTATTAGTGATGTAGCAGGGCGTTTTGTAATGCAAAACCCTGAGCAATATAAAAAGCAGATCAGCACACATACACAAGTAACCACACCACAAGTTATTTTATTAGACGATTTATACCAAGGTACTAAATCGATAGAAATGAAAGTACAACAGAGCATAAGCACTATTCAAAAAAACGATGCATCAGCGAGCATTGCCATACTTAGTCGATACCGATACATGTTAAATAGCGTGCAGCAGCATTTAAAAGATAAAAAGCATACAAACCCTCTTTATTTTTGGACATTGCATAGCGCTAAGGGGCTTGAAGCCGATTACTGTATTATTATTGGTTTTGAACAAGGTAAATTAGGGTTTCCTAGCGATAATCAAAATAACGTCCTGGTGGAGTCGTTATTACCAGTGCAAGATGAATTCACTCACTCAGAAGAAAGGCGTTTGCTTTATGTAGGTATTACGCGCGCAAAACATAAAGCGTATTTAATTGCAGACCCTTATGCATGCTCAGCGTTTGTAAAAGAACTAGTAAATGACGATTATCCTATTCAAATCGGCTCCACGTTGTTTAACAAGTCGCAACTAAAGCAAAGAGAGTGTAATACGTGCAGCGACGGATTAATTGTGCCAAAAACGGGTCAGTATGGTGATTATTATAGCTGTACTAATACGCAGATTTGCGAAACTAAACTACGAGTGTGTAAAAGCTGTAGTAGCCCATCAGTTGATAAAAGCACGTATTCACAATGTGTGAATACAGAGTGTAAAACGCAGCATCCAATTTGTGAAAAGTGTGGTCGCGAAATGCGTAAACGTAAATCTAAGCACGGTGAATTTTTAGGGTGCAGTGGTTTCGCGCTTAAAGAGGATAACTGTAAAAACACTCGAAAAATGAATGTTTAATGGCTAACGAGCAGGTTTACACCTGTCTATTTTATAGAACAATGTAAATAGAAATTATATTCATTTGATTGATTTTAACAAGTTATCAATGTCTAATAGAAAAATGAGCTTTAACTGTTGTTTATTATGCATTTTTTCAATAGGTTCTTTTTATTAAACGATCACTATTCAGCCCCTGATCAGGTTGCTAATTGGCGAGTAAGTGCACTGCGCATTATTCTATCATTAGTAATGGTGTTATGTTTTGCTGTGGTGTGCCACACGTACGCAAGCGCTATTGAGTTTAACTTAATTTATATTGTTGTATTAACAAGCAGTTTTTTTGCGACTGTATGCGGTTTACTTATAGCAAGTAAGCGTTTTTATCACTTCAGCGCTCATGTACTTTTAATAGCCATTGTAGCTGCTAGCGTGTCAATGAACTTATTTTTAACAGACCTAGAGCTTGCTAAAGTGGGCTCTATGTATATGTATTCCTGCCCAATAATCGCACTTATGCTACTTGGTTATAGAACAGCCCTTGCTTATGGCGTATTAAATATTGTACCGTTTTATATGATCATCAATAACGTTGATGTATCGGGCTTAACTGGCATTGCTCAGCAACTTCCCGATGCCAGCTTATACATTACAGGGCTAATATTCTTATTTTTTAACATTTGTATTCCCCTTGCTGTGGCACGCACAATTGTGGCTGCTAAGCGTTTAAACAACACAATGATAAGCGCTAATACACACCTTAAAGATAAAAATGAGCTTTATCGAAGCCTGTTCACCGAATCAAATAAAGCCAAAATTATTGTTGACGAAAATCTTGTCATTACTGATTTTAATCAACATGCTATTGATATGTTTGGTATAAAAAAAGAATTAAAAGAAGGAAGCGTTAATCTTTCTCATTTATTTCCGGCCTTAGTTTTTGACGACTCTAATGCTCAAAATAAAATTGTGAAGTACAAAAAAAGTTATTTTAAAGCCTGCTACCAACAAATAACAATGAGTACAAACTACCGTGTATACGACTTTTACGATTGCACGCAAGAGCAGCTCATTAAACAAAATTTATCGATGATGGAACAAGAAAATAAACGTTTACGCTTTAGAGACTCGCAAACAAAACTACCTAATAGAGAATGGTTTGAGCTGCAATGCGACAGATTAACAAGCAAATACCAAAAAGGTTTTTTTATCGTTGTTACCCAAAGTGCAAATAGTGAATACTTAAATTTAAAGCTCACTAAAGCCGACTCTCAAGCATTACTTATTAACGCGTACAAGCGTTTAAAGGCGATGGCAGATGGGCCGTTGTTGTGTGCCCATATAGGAGTAGGAAAGCTTGCTTTTATAATTGGCGCAAACTCGCAAAACGAGCTTGAAGATAAGCTATTAATGCAAATAAAAAATACATTAGATAAAACTTATAATGTGTTTGGCACTAAGTGTCAGCAATCATTTTTATTTGGTTTTGCAAAGTATCCTGATCACGGAAAAAACAGCACAACAGTACTTAGCAATGCGTGCGAAGCACTTAAAGTTGCAAACTGTAATATGCCTCTAAGTGGTTATAACGAAAAACAATCACAAGCTTTTATCGAAAAATACGAAATTTCGATGTTATTAGATGAAGCGCTTCAGCAGGGCGATTTGTCGGTACACTATCAACCTAAAGTAGATGCAACGGGTAAATGTATAGGGCTTGAAGCTTTAGCGCGTTGGAACAGTCCTATACTAGGTAATGTGTCGCCAGTGGTATTTATTCCAATTGCCGAAGAATACAGAATGGTCAGTAGGTTAACCGATCTGATTATTCAAAAAGTCTGCGCTCAAATTTCCAATTGGACTAAGGCGGGTTTACCGAGTGTGCCGGTGGCAATAAATATATCTCTAATTGATTTTAGCCAAACCGATTTTATGTCAAAACTGGTTAAATACCTTGCCGACTTCAACGTAAAGCCACCTCAAATAGAGTTAGAACTGACTGAAACCTCTCTTGAGGCAAACCAAGCGCATTCGCTAAAGCTTATGCAAACACTGCAATCGTGGGGTTTTACTATTTCGGTTGATGATTTTGGAGTGGGGTATTCTAATATTGCACGCCTTGCCGATTACCCTATTAACAAGCTCAAGTTAGATCGCTCATTAATCAGCCAAGTAACAAGCTCTACGCGTCAAAAAAGTTTAGTTAAAGCGGTGCACGTTATGTGTGAAGAGCTTGATATTAAGTGTGTAGCCGAAGGAGTAGAAACCCAAGAGCAAGTAGCAATAATGGCGCAAATGGGGTGTAAAGAATTTCAGGGCTTTTACTTTGGGAAACCAATGTCAGCCGAAAATTTTGCAGAGCATGTTAGCCGCCATGGCTTAGTGTTTAACCCCAAAGAGATGACGGCTCAACTTTAAATGTATAGCAGGTATTTTATTACCTAGTTACAGAGCTGTTGGGCGTTTATAGTTATTTCGCACTGATGAATAACTCCTGCTCCCCAATGCTGTATATCTGATTGAGCAGTACAGCCTGCATCTTCAATTAAAGCCGTATTGGCATCACATAAAAGTAGCACTGCGTTATCATCTTGTACGTTTACAATAAGCGTGTATTCCCCAAAAGGTGCAAGTTTGCTTAAATCGTTATTAACAGCGGCTTTTAATAACTCATCAGTTGTTGAATAGGATGTTTCACTAAATTTTAGTGTGCCATCAACGGCTGTAGCAATATCTTTTAATTGTGAGGCTAAGTCGGCCATCACTTCTGGATTGTTTTTTTTAGGAGTGTAGCAACCGCTAAGTAATACTATGAGGCTTATATAAAGTAAGTGTTTCATTTTATTTGCTCCATACCGTCATCGTGTTGTGTTCATCGTAGCCTGTATCTAGGTTCCAATTTTTAATTGCACTGTAATCAGTATCTAAAAATACGGCATTGGCAATAATGGTTATGTAGTGCTGAATGTTACTAACGGCAAAGTCAAAAATATCGTTGTAATGCATAGGCTCGTGCGGCGTTTTTAGATGTTCAATAAAAGTGGGGTCTACTTCGTTTGGGCGAGGATAAAACAAGCCTAAATCAGCAGCAACATGGCGTGCACAGGCAAATAATCGATAGCTTTCTTCAACATTATTTACTACAAGCTGAAAACCGTTATGCCATGAATTAAAGTTAGGAGCGTGTTGTGCTGCGTAGCTTGGGTGAACCGTTAATAAAGCATGTCGCCAAATTTTTGCAATATCGGTATCAAAATTATCGTCTTTGTTAGTACAAGATCCAATATTTTGTTGCACGCGGTCAGCATAACCTAACTCACCTAAGTTTAAACGTTGCCAAATAAACGCGTCTTGATTCATTTCGCAGGTACGGTGCGCCGTTTGGTTTTGCGCGTAAGGGCCTACTTTTAATTCAACAACCGGATGCACTGTTATATCTGCAGCAACATGGGCCATATAACCGCATAACCAGGAAAAACACTTTTCAAATGCTTCACCTTCAAGTGTTTTACAGTATTCAATCATTGCTTTAAGTAAATCGCCTGTGTGCTCATAGTGCATTAGGTCGGCCCACGCATTTTGGCTAGGCTGCGCTACAGCTAAGTAAGGATAATCGGGGGCTACACAGCCTAGTTCAAGGTATGCTTGGCGTTGGCTTAAAATAAGCTTTGCTTTTTTAGGCATATCCATTTTAGCGAGTGACTTGGTTTGCGTTGCAATATTAACAGCAGTGATGTGCGCAAAAGCACCTGGCATTGTCATATCCTTATGATTTATTAATAAGGGTACAGATTAACATTGAGAGGGGGTTAAATAAAGCCAACTAAATGCAAGTATAGCGGGGTAAACACCTATTAAATTAGCTGCTCAACTAATTGGCCATTCTCGTATAATTTAGCATGTTGACGCTTATGTTCTTCAAATAGGTAAGCTCTTAGTTGCTCTTGACCGCTATGAATTTGCGTTATTTTAGCGGCTATACCTTGCGTGCTTTGCCTTACGGGTTCTATTTCCATCGAAATACTTTGTTTGTTAGGTAAAATAAATTCCATGTGCTGTGATTTATTTAAATGGTTACCTTTTCTGAGGGGTTTTAAAAACATCCCCGTGTTTGATATTGATTCAATTTTAAACCCTTGGCTTTTAATATTTAGCTCACTCCAGCGCCAACTGCGCAGTGTGCCTTGTGTGTCTATTACTTCGGGGGCGGTTAAAATCGGTTTGATTATACCGGCGCTATCAATTTTCAAGTCCAACGGAAACCATAACTGATAGTGTGCAACCTCTGCGAGCAGGGTTAAATTAGCGCTATTAAGTAAGTGAGCAATATTGGCTGGTACTGAACTTTGTAACGTTAAAACGTGACTGTTGTGAGCATGTGACTTTTTATTAGGCTTAAATAACTCAGCAAAAAAATTTATCTCTTCATTAGAAAAGTCCATATTTCACCCCAGTTACATAAAATAATTCACCACCGTAATTTAAACAATAAGATTGGTCAATAAATGCCCCGTTTAAATTTGTTTAGATAATATTTACAAAGACAAAAGGGCATACTAAACAATGTATTTAAATGCAGTGCTTAACCCGAACGTTTTTCAGAGACTTGAATTATTTAACATTTACAAAAATATATTTAGGCGCCAGTGGCTAGCTGTTAAACTACAGCACATTAGTTTTATTATTTATATTAGAGTTTACATTATGATATGTGCATTTTTACGTGATCAACAGCCGAAGTTACTGGGTATGGTAGTGGCATTGGTCGGTGCAGGATTTTCAATAAATGCAGTGGCTCAAGAGCAAAGCCAAACTTTAATTTTAGTGGGGTCAGAGCTTACTACCTGTACTAGCGCCAAGCTCAATAATTGCCAAAAAGAGGCTGTTATTGATGGTAAGTCACATAATTTATATACACTTAGCAGCTCTCAAATAAAAAACATCGCGCAGCATTGGCCTAATAATAATGTTGAGGCAAAAACGGCTGTATTAAAAACACTTAAAACCATACAAAGTAAATCGTCAAATAGCTTATCAAAAACAGATTTACTCTGGCAGTGGCGCGATATAAATAATCAGCAATTAGAAAGTCTAACTCAGCAAGAGTACAACTTTGTATTTGATATGCTAGAAGTACCGCTACTTAATAAAAACGGTGAGCGTTTAAAAGAGCAAGTAAATACCGATTTTAATAATGAGGTTGCGACTAATAATATTTTACAATTTGTGTCGGGCAGTTTAAAAGTTAATAACGCAAAACCAACCATGCTTGCTATTACGGCTTCGAGCCGCGACCCTTATGAGTCGGCAGATGTAGCGCAAAGTTTTTTGGCACAATCAAATATAAACACTCAATGGTTAGCACTAACGCCAGCGCTTGCTAAAGCGATTACGAGTAACTCGTGCGATGAATTACCAGCGCTTAGAAATACATTAATGAATGTGTATAACCGTGAAGTGATTTATCCCGATCGCACAAAGGCCGAATACGCTTTATGTAAAAGTGGCACTAATGCACTTGTATCACTTATTAAAAGCAGTACCGGCGTTATGTTTAATGATGGTGATGCGGCTTTAACACATAAGATATTATTTGATCCAAACAATAACCCATACCCTTGGACGCAAGCATTGCAAACTCGCCCAGTGATTGTAGGTGAAGGAGCAGGCGCAGCAATCCAAAGTAAAGTGACGAGCATGCTTACAAATACGACAAGCCTTGAGGCACTTCGTAAAAGTGAAAATAACACTAATGCTAGTGGGCTGGGCAGCTTTAATTTTGGTGTACTAGATACTCAATTTAGCGAACAAAACCGTACATTTAGGCTCACAGCAGCGCTAAATAAAAACGAAGTAAAAAGTACTAAAACAGAAATTCAACATGGATTTGGTATTGATGAAAATACAGCCTTAGTTGCTATTAAATCGCCAGAAGGTAGTTTAATAACCGTAATAGGCAAAAGTGGTGTAGTGCATTTGGCTAACCAAGGAAAAGCCCAACCTGAGAGTAAGAGCTATAGCTACTCGTACTGGCCTACAAGCAGTGTAATTGAAATTACCAATAATACGTTTACCTTAAGCGCACGCACAATAGATGAAGCGTTACCCGCTATAAAAATACCTCCATTGCCAGTGCAGCGTTTTGGCTCAATTTTAACAAATTCAAAACTGCGTTCACTTACTCAAGCTATGTGTTTAAGCCAAGAGCAAAGTGCGGTAGCCCAACAAGACGAGTTTATAATTAGCCTTACAGCAACGAGTGACACACAGTATCATCGCATCAATGCAAAAGAGTTTGGTTGTGCGCTAAGCAATTTAGAGTTAGCTATAAAGTCGATTTAGTGACTAACCTGAGCCAAGGGTTTAAGTTTTTGGCTCTTCTCTATAAAATAGCCACCATAATGATTTAAAAGCCTTACTAAAAGAGTGTTAAAATGAATAAAGATAATGATGTAATTTCTAGTCTAGCCGAATTAGAAAGCTTTTTATTAAATGTAGAAAACGGCGGTCTTGGCCTTAAGGATGTTTCGGGCGTTGGTATGGCAACAAACAATAGTGATGGTAGTCGTTTTGTAGCCGTGTTTGACGATAATCAAAAATTACTTTTAGCGCGCAGTATTACAGAAGATGTATTCCAAACAGGGCAAGATATGGTACGTAATGGTGTAGGGCGCAAGCACTAGTACTTTAATAAAAAAGCGCTTAGAGCGCTTTTTTATTTTAATTTCAATAAATTGAAATTAAATGCTTCATATAGATCCCACAAAGGCCACTTCAAGTTAATAACAATCAAATACAACCCCCCTCAAAAACCACAAAACTAGCCAGCTAAACTCAGTTTTATTAAGTGCGCTTAGATAAATAAGATAGTGCTACGGATAAATTGTAGAATCAAAAAGATGGATTTTGGCTATATTTTGAAGAGAAGTTTAACTTATTGATATAGAGGGAGTTTATACCAATTCGCTTAATTAAGTGATCTATTTTTAAGATGGAAAAACGTGTTGATAGCTAGGCAAAAAATTCGCTATTTAGTTGTTCTAAATGAGAATTTTTTAACACAGGTAGCGACACGTTTAGCCCCGCAAAATGATTAAGTATTATTGCGGATTGGTATTAATGGTCGGTATGGAGAGATTCGAACTCTCGACCCCTGCCACCCCATGACAGTGCGCTACCAAGCTGCGCTACATACCGACGTTGTTTGCAATAGTACGTGTATTTTTTTAAAAATCAATAAGCGATTGTTTGTTTGGGTGTTTATTACGCAAGAGACCTAAAAAGGCGCCCTTGCGGTGTATTAATTAGCTAGTCTTTATTTAACCACTTTTTGATCGAGTCATACATCTCATCTCGTATTAATGGCTGAGCTTTTTTGTTAGGGTGTAAACTATCGTTTTGCATTAGCTCAGGTTGACTGGCAATATCGAGCATAAAAAAGTTCATTAAATGCGCATTTGTTTCTTCGCTAACGCGCGAAAAAGTGTCAGTAAACATTTTACTGTAACGCGGGCCGTAATTAGGGGGAATGTAAATCTCCATTAAGGCGGTCATCGCATTAGCTGCTTGGCTTTTTTGAATAAGAGACGTTAAATTAGTTTGCATTTTTTTGACTGGAAAACCACGTAAACCGTCATTAGCACCTAGCTCAATAAGTACATGAGTGGGTTCGTATTGCTCAAGCAATGCATCTAAACGGCGTAGGGCTCCACCAGATGTTTCGCCACTAATACTGGCGTTGATAAGTTCAATGTCGGCTTGTTCGTCATCGTATTTATCTTGTAACAATTTTACCCAGCCTTCTTCTTGTTGAAGTCCGTAGGCTGCGCTTAAACTGTCACCGAGTATTAAAATCGTGTTGTCGGCTGCTGCGCTCAGCGGTTTGATAACTAAAAATAAAATGAATACTAAACGAAGGATTGAATGAGTCATATGTCAGCGCTTTCTCAATTAAATATAATTCAGGTTAATGGTTTGTCTAAAGTAGTCTCTACCTTTGAAGGTGAGCTGCCCATCCTCAGCGACATCAGCTTTAATGTCAAGCATGGCGAGTCTGTTGCTATTGTTGGCACGTCGGGCTCTGGTAAATCTACGTTACTCAGTTTATTAGCAGGGCTGGACACCGCCAGCAGCGGTGAAATATTTTTAGATGGTGAACCATTACACAATTTAGATGAAGAAGAGCGTGCTGCACTGCGCGCGGCTAAAATTGGATTTGTATTTCAATCGTTTATGTTAGTACAAAGCTTAACGGCACTAGAAAACGTTATGCTGCCAGCAGAGCTCGCTGGTGAAAGTGATGCAAAAGAGCAAGCAATTGCATTACTTGAAAAAGTAGGCTTGAGCCATCGAATTGATCATTACCCGTCGCAACTCTCTGGCGGTGAACAGCAACGTGTTGCTATTGCGCGAGCATTTATTGGTACACCTAAAATACTATTTGCTGATGAGCCTTCGGCTAATTTAGACAGCAAAAACGGTAAAATGATTGAATCCTTATTATTTGATTTAAACACGCAACACGGCACCACGCTTATTTTGGTTACTCACGATGAAGGGCTTGCACAAAAATGTGAGCACATTATTCAAATAGAAGCGGGCTTACTGGTAAAAAGCCAAGTAGAGGACATTGCTAATGTGGGTTAAGTTAGCGCTTAAGTTATTTTCGCGAGAATTTCGCCGTGGTGAGCTCACGGTCATAAGCGCAGCTATCGCTCTTGCTGTTTTAACCGTGCTTACACTGTCTATGGTTACTGAGCGGATAGGGCAAAGTATTGCGCAAAAAAGCAGTGCTTTTATTGCTGCAGACCGTGTACTTGCAAGCGATCATGTTCTCGATACTGCTTTTATTACTAAAGCACAGAGCCAAAATTTAAAAACGGCGCAAATGGTGTACTTCGACACTATGTTGTTTGCCGATGATGAAATGCAGTTTAGCTCAGTAAAAGCGGCATCTAATGCGTATCCGCTAAAAGGTCAGTTAAAAGTTAAGGATACCCTTACAGGTGAAACTAAGGTTGCTAATAGCGGACCAACGCCTGGTAATGTGTGGCTAAGTGAATCGGTATTTTACAGTTTAAATATTGATATAGGCGCGCAAGTAGAGCTTGGCGCTGCATTATTTAATGTTTCAAAAGTTATTGTAGAGGAGCCTGACGCGCCATTTAATGTATTTTCGAGCAGCCGTCGTGTGCTTATTAATATTGACGATGTGGCAAAAACCGAAGTTGTGCAGCCAGGTAGTCGTGTTTATTACCGCCAACTTTATGCAGGTAGTGAGGCCGACATAAATAGCTTTTACGAATGGCTTAAACCACAAATGAAAGAAAACCAACAATGGTATGGCGTTAAAGACCGCCAATCCCCCATTTCAAACAGCTTAAACCGCGCTGAGAGCTTTTTATTACTTGCTGGTTTACTGGGCATTATTTTGGCAGCAGTGGCTATAGCTGTTTCAGCAAAACGTTATTGTGAACGCCAATACGACCCAGTAGCGATGATGAAAACGCTCGGCGGTAGCCGCTCAATGATCCGCAAAATATACATGCTTCATTTATTGCTTGTATGTGCAATGGCGGTAAGTATAGGGCTGTTAATTGGTTATGGCTTGCAAGAAATAGCAACAAGTTACTTATCAAAAAGTATGGGCACAGAGTTACCTTTAGGTGGCTTTAAACCTTGGCTGGTGGCTATAAGCACTGGCGTAATTTGTGCTGTTATGTTTTCTATCAAACCGTTATTTGATTTATTTGATATTCCGCCGCTTAGAGTTCTGCGCCGTAACTTAGGTGACAAGTTGGCAGTAAGTCGTGTGCATTTAGGTATGAGTGCGCTAACCGTGTTTTTATTAATGTGGTTATTTAGCAACAACATAAAAATAACGCTTATTTTGTTTATATCAACACTTGCGCTAATTGGTGTGCTGTTTTTAGTATCTAAATTAATATTTGGTGGCGGTCGAAAATTAGGACTTAAGCCAGGTAACAGTTGGTCGCTTGCAATTGCATCTATTCAAAAGCGTGCAAATGTGAACGCGGTACAGTTAATTAGTTTTTCGTTAGCGATTAAATTACTGCTGTTTTTAGTGGTACTTAAAAACGACATGATATCTGATTGGCAGTCGCAACTTCCAAGCGACGCGCCTAATGCGTTTTTAGTTAATATTACGCAAAATGAGCTTGAGCCAATTAATGAATATTTAGCTCAAAAAGATATTCAAGTATCAGAGTTTTATCCCACTATTCGTGGGCGCGTAAATGCGGTGAATGGCGAGTTGGTAGCACGTTCAGTATCGCTGCAAGACAACGAGAAAAAAGACGAAGAAGCACGTGCAGGTATTGGCCGCGAGCTAAATCTTACATGGCTTAAAGATGTGCCTGACCAAAATGAAGTAACACAAGGCACGTGGTTTGGTGAAAATGCGATGGCTGAAGCCTCAGTAGAGGAGTCGATGCTTGAGCGTTTAGATGTTGAGATAGGCGATACGCTTACATTTTTAATTGGTTCGCAGTCGTTCGATGCTAAAATCACCAGTGTGCGCAAAGTTAATTGGGCCACGCTTAAACCTAACTTTTTTATTATTTTAAGCCCAGATGTACTTGCAGATTTTCCGGCAACGTATATTTCGTCTGTACGTATAAATCCAGATCAAAAGCGTGACTTTAGCCAGTTATTGCGTACTTACCCTACTATTACAGCGATTGATATTGATAACTTTGTTAAGCAAATACAAACAACTATTTCGCAAGTATCACTCGCCATTGGCTTTGTACTTGCAATTGTTGTGCTGTGTGGCGCGCTTGTACTTATATCGCAAGTGCAAGCTAGTTTAGGTGAGCGTATGCAAGAAATTGTAATACTGCGAACACTTGGCGCTAAAAGCCGATTAATTAAAAACGCGACCTTGTACGAGTTTTTATTACTCGGCGGTTTAGCTGGCTTAGTTGCCGCATTTTTTAGTGATATAGCGCTTTTAATTGTGCAGCAACAAATGTTTGATTTAGCAGGTAAGTTACATCCGCATATATGGATTATTGGTCCGGTAGCTGGCGGTGTATTTGTGGCTGGTTTAGGCTATTTAATGATTGCTCGAACACTTAAACAAAATACCCAAGGATTAGTGCGTGCCCTAGGGTAAGCTTAAACTAACATCCTCCTGCAAATGCCCACCTAACACGTGGGCATTTTTGTTTTTCTTTGTACTGGTAATTTATACAGTGCTCTGGCATTATTAGCGTAATTTAAAAATAATAACAATGGAGTGCTGTTTGGCCATTATTTTAGGGATCGATCCTGGTTCACGTTTGACCGGATATGGCGTTGTTGCCCATCAAGGTTCTAAATTTACATACTTAGGCAGTGGTTGTATTAAGTTAGCCGATCATCCTTTTCCGGTTAGGCTTAAAATGATCTACCAAGGCATTACACAGCTTATTGAACAGTTTTCGCCAGAAACCTTTGCCATTGAAAAAGTATTTATGGCGCACAACCCCGATTCAGCTTTAAAACTAGGCCAAGCTAGAGGCGCGGCGATTGTTGGCGCTGCAATGGCCGACTTACCCGTATTTGAATACTCAGCTAGGCAAATTAAGCAAGCAGTAGTAGGCAACGGTGGTGCAGATAAAACACAAGTGCAACACATGGTAAAAAATATTTTGAAACTACCAGGTACGCCACAGGCCGATGCAGCTGATGCACTCGCTATTGCGATTTGCCACGCTCACTCAGAACAAAATTTAATTAAACTAGCGGGTAGCGCAAGCAAAACCGTTAGAGGACGTTTAAGGAAATAATTATGATAGGCCGCTTAAATGGTATTTTAGTCGAAAAACAGCCACCAGAAATATTACTCGAAGTAAGTGGTGTCGGTTACGAAGTACAAATGCCGATGACCTGTTTTTACGATTTACCAAAAATTGGTGAAAATGCGATTGTTTACACTCACTTTGTAGTGCGTGAAGATGCTCAACTATTGTTTGGTTTTAATAATAAAGTTGAACGTGCTTTGTTTAGAGAGCTATTAAAAGCAAATGGCGTAGGGCCAAAACTTGGCTTAGCTATTTTATCGGGCATGTCGGCAAAACAATTTGTAAGTTGTGTAAATAACGAAGACTCAACATCGCTTGTTAAATTACCCGGTGTAGGTAAAAAAACAGCCGAGCGTTTAGTACTCGAAATGAAAGACAGATTAAAAGATTGGGGTAATGATTTATTTACGCCATTTAGCGACAGTGCAGTAATAGAGCCAATGAGCGATGCGACAATTGCTAATAATGCAGCGGATGATGCCGTATCGGCACTGCTTGCATTAGGTTATAAATTGCCACAAGCTCAAAAAGCAGTAAAATCGATAAGTAAACCCGATATGTCTACTGAGGTTCTTATTAGAGAATCTTTAAAATCTATGTTGTGAGTAACCCATGATTGAAGCGGATCGCTTAATTGATGCGACTGAAAAAACAAATGAAGACTCTATAGATCGTGCAATCAGACCAAAACTTTTAGCCGACTACAGAGGCCAGCCTCATGTTAAGCAGCAAATGGAAATTTTTATTGAAGCTGCCCGAACCCGTGGTGAAGCGCTCGATCATTTATTAATATTTGGCCCACCTGGGCTTGGTAAAACCACGCTTGCAAATATTGTAGCCAATGAATTACACGTAAGTATTAAAACAACATCAGGCCCTGTACTTGAAAAAGCAGGCGATTTAGCTGCTCTACTTACTAATTTAGAAGAAGGCGATGTACTGTTTATCGATGAAATACACAGGCTAAGCCCGCAAGTTGAAGAAATACTGTATCCCGCAATGGAAGACTACCAGCTTGATATAATGATTGGTGAAGGCCCAGCTGCGCGTTCTATTAAATTAGACTTACCTGCATTTACACTTATTGGTGCAACCACACGAGCAGGCTCGCTTACATCGCCACTGCGTGACCGTTTTGGAATTGTGCAGCGATTAGAGTTTTATTCTGTAGAAGATTTATCGCACATAGTAGGGCGTTCAGCACATTATCTCGGTTTAGAAATGTGTGACGATGGTGCTACCGAAATCGCGCAGCGCTCGCGCGGCACACCACGTATTGCAAACCGCTTATTGCGCCGTGTACGCGATTACACCCAAGTAAAATCTGACGGCACAGTAAACGCCGATGTAGCTAAGCAAGCCCTTGATATGATTGACGTAGATAAAAGTGGTTTTGATTATATGGACCGCAAATATTTACTCGCCATAATCGAAAAATTTATGGGCGGCCCAGTAGGGCTCGACAATGTAGCGGCTGCTATTGGTGAAGAGCGCGAAACAATAGAAGATGTAATAGAGCCATTTTTAATCCAGCAAGGATTTATTCAGCGTACACCACGTGGACGCATAGTGTCTGACAGTGCATATCATCACTTTGGTTTACTTCCTAAAAAAGACTAGCCTATATACTTTACTTGCTGTGTTTTATTGCGCAGCAGGTAATTGTTTCAGTATCCCTTTGTTTCGAATTATTATACTCAAAACCTCAACACTCTGTTGCAAATGTTATTTCAAAATACTAATACGCTTTATAGTTAACTGTTAATTCACAGGGCGTTAAGACTCGCGAAGCTATCCTGCGTACCATTCAAACTAGTAAGCGAATTACTTATTGTAAATTAGGTAGGGCAATTATTAGTTTATAAATAAAATATGTAGCGCACTAAATTGCAGGCAAAAAAAAGCCCGCAAAAAATGCGGGCAAACAACAAGTTGAAGGAAGTAATCCAGGGGAACTACGTTTTACTAAATTTGGTTTTATCCAGAAAGAGTAAAACAATGTAATACGATAAAATATCCTATTACTAAGAACTTGGCTTAATGAAACTATCTCATTCAGTGCGCTAGCTCGGTATGGGAGAATAATACGTAAGTTTACTTTTTTGTTCAAACTAGAAAATTTGTATTTTCAGATTAGAAAAACTAATTTAGTGAATTTTATTGTTGTTTGAATCTTGTGCGTTAATTAATCGTTAAATTTATAAGCTTATGAAATTTATAACTTAAGTAATTTATTTCGTTATAGCTCGGTATTAGTTTTACTATTACGTGCAGGTGAGGCTTATAGGTTTTGAGTGTTTATGCTCTTATTTTGAATAAACGGCGCATTTTATGACGTTTCATGCATATATTTACGCATATTTATAGTTAGCGAGTTTGTTTCAAAGTTTAAATAAAATACTGAGGCAAAGGGAAATGCCAACTAAAGCTGTTTTTTTAACGTTTTTTGTTGCCTATTCATAGCAATACCGTTGTCAGCTTGAAATGGACTAGATACACTAGATGCAACTTTTGGCCGTGTAAGCGGTCATATTTACACAAATTAACCAATTTGCCGTATTTTGAAATTATTTAGGAGTTTAACGTGGGATCAGGGCTTAATTTTTTAGATCTAATTTTAGAAGCAAGTTTGCTTGTTCAATTAGTAATGTTAGGGCTAGTTGCCATGTCTGTAATGTCGTGGACAATTATATTTCAACGTAAAAAAGCAATATCGGATGCGCTAATAAATGCTAAGAAATTTGAGCAAAAGTTTTGGTCGGGTATTGATTTAAGCAAATTATATAACGAAATATCGTCACGCAGCGGTCAGTCTCAAGGCATTGAAGCTTTGTTTACTTCGGGCTTTAAAGAGTTTGCTCGCCATAAAAAGAATACATTTCAAAGTGCGAGTATTGTTATGGAAGGAACGCACCGCTCTATGCGTGTTGCGCTTTCTCGTGAAATTGAAAAAATGGAATCTAGTCTATCGTTTTTAGCAACAGTAGGTTCTATAAGCCCGTACATCGGTTTGTTTGGTACAGTGTGGGGTATAATGAATGCCTTTATTGCACTAGGTGAAGTTAAGCAAGCTACATTACAAATGGTAGCACCTGGTATTGCAGAGGCACTTATTGCCACTGCTATGGGTTTATTTGCCGCGATCCCTGCTGTTATTGCTTATAACCGTTTTTCAAACAGTGTTGAAAAGCTTGAGTCTCACTATATTAACTTTATGGAAGAGTTTGCTAATATTTTACACCGTCAAGCAGCTACACAAATAGAGGCACAAGCGAATGTATCAGCGTAAAAAGCGCCGTCCGGTCGCAGAGATTAATGTAGTACCTTACATTGATGTAATGTTGGTACTACTTATAATATTTATGGCTACAGCACCGCTTATAACGCATGGTGTAAAAGTTGATTTACCTAAAATGGAAGAGTCTGATTTAGTTGATACTAAAGATACTCCGCCTATTATTGCCTCAATAGATGCACAAGGTAAATATTACGTGAGTGTAGGTACAGATCCAGAAGAGCCTATGGAAGCACTTGATGTAGCGGCGGTTATAAAATTACAGCTAATGAAAAACCCTGACGTGCCGGTAATGATTAAAGGCTCGGGTAAGGTGTCGTATCAAGAAGTATTATTACTAATGGATTTTTTGAAAAATGCAGGCGTACCATCAGTAGGATTAATGACTGAATCCTTTGAGGGGAAGTAGCTGTATGAATAGTTCAGTAGTAAAATCAATAGTACTTCATTTAGGGATTGGTGGATTTTTGTATGCTTCTGCAAATATTCATCCGCCAACACCTAAAGTAATGGAAGTAACGCTTAATTCGGCTATACCTACGCCAGATAAAGCGGTATCAGCCGTTACAGTTGATCAAAAACAAGTTGAGCAAAAAATTGCTGAACTTCAAAAGAAAGAAAAAGATAAAAAAAGTGCTGAAGATAAACGTATCCGTGATTTAGAACGCAGAGCGGCCAATGCACGCAAGCAGCGCGAATCAGAAGCACGTAATATTAAAAAGCTAGAGCAAGAGCGTAAAGCTAAAGAGAAAGAAAAAGCGCAAGCCGAGGCAGAAGCTAAAAAAGCACGTGCCATTGAGCAAAAAGAGCGTGCAAAAGCTAAGCAAGCCGAAAAGCAAAAGCAAGAAGCTGAAAACGCAGCAAAAGCAGCAGCTGACAAACGCAAAGCTGAAGAAGAAGCGCTTAAAAAAGCAGAAGCCGAGCGCAAAAAGCGTGAAGAGGAAGCAAAAGAGCGTGCTGCTGAGGCCGAACGTAAACGCCAGCAAGCAATGCAAGAGCAAATGTTACAAGAGCAACTTGCCAAAGAGCAGGCTGCCCGTAGTAAAATACGTCAGCAACAAGTGGTGAGCGAAGTTGATAAGTACCGTGCATTAATTATGGCGCGTATTCAGCAAAACTTACTGATTGATGAAAAAATGAAAAACCAACAGTGCCGAGTTAATATTCGTTTGGGCTTTAATGGTTTAGTAACGCAAGTTAAATCATTAGGTGGCGACAAGTTAGTATGTGAAGCTGCATTAAGAGCAGTGCGCATGGCTGACACATTACCGGTATCTAAAGATAAAGACGTATTCGAAAAACTTAAGAATATTAATTTAACAATCAAGCCAGAATTTTAAAGGAATGATATGTTCAACAAAATAAAAATAGCCTGTTTAGTTTTACTGTTTGGGTTTACGGGTGTTGCTAATGCAGCGCTTGAAATTGTAATAACAGAAGGTGTAGACGGTGCAAGGCCTATTGCCATTGTACCTTTTAAATACCAAGGTGTTGGTCCAATCCCTGAAAAGCTAAGTGGTGTTATTGCTGCCGATTTAATGCGCAGTGGTAAGTTTAAACCTGTTGATGTGGCGCAAATGCCGCAACAGCCAAGTAAAGATGGCGAAATTGATTATGCGTCTTGGGTTAATAAAGGTGTTGAAGCTGTTCTTGTTGGTGAGGTTGAACAACAAACTGATGGGCGTTATTTAGTTCGTTATGAGTTAGTTGATGTGATTCGCGGCCAAATTACTGGTGGCAATACGCAAATGATGAGTAACGGTAAGTTAGTTAAAAGCCAAGATCATATTTTAGAAGCGCGTGAAAGTGTTATTGGCGAGAGTGGTTTTCGTCGTTATTCACACCGCATTAGTGATGTTATTTATGAAAAGCTAACGGGTGAAAAGGGCGCGTTTTTAACTAAAATTGCATATGTAATAGTACGTGATAACGAGCCTAAACCTTATCAACTAGTCGTTGCTGATTACGATGGTTTTAACGAACAGGTATTACTTCGTTCAAAAGAACCATTAATGTCGCCAGCATGGTCACCAAATGGTACTAAACTAGCGTATGTAACGTTTGAAAACCGTCAAAGCCAAATTTACATTCAAGATATATACACAGGTAAGCGTGAAATAATAGCAAGCTACCGTGGTATTAATGGTGCACCGCAGTTTTCGCCAGATGGTAAAAAGCTATTATTAGTGCTTTCTAAGGATAAGACGGGTGCGACAGAAGTTTACATGCTTGACCTTGCTACACGTAAAGAAACACGCTTAACAAATCATCGTAGCATAGATACTGAGCCATCTTGGTACCCTAATGGCCAAGATATTGTGTTTACATCTGAAAGGGGTGGTAATGCTCAGATTTATAAGTTAAATTTAAAAACAGGTAGGTCACAACGACTCACCTTTGATGGTGATATGAACCTTGCTGGTTCTATAACACCAGATGGAAAAGAATTAGTGATGGTTAACCGTACCAACGGGCAGTACCATCTTGCTAAGAAAGAGCTGGCTACAGGTGCGTTTCAAGTATTAACGAGAACACGCCTAGATGAATCACCGAGCATAGCGCCAAATGGTTCGATGATTATATACAGCACGCTCCATAATAATAAACAGGTACTTGCGCTAGTATCGATGGACGGCCGCTTTAAAGCACGGTTACCTGTGCTAGACGGACAAGTAAAGGCACCAGCTTGGTCGCCATACTTACAGTAATATTACTGGTTTACTCAAAATAGGAATCTACTCAATGCAACTTAACAAAATACTTAAAGGCCTGCTAATTGCTGTGCCAGTAATGACATTAGCAGCTTGTAGCTCATCTTCTGATATTGATGAAGGTGCTGCAAACCAATCAAATCAAGGCGTTGTTGAGCAATCAACTAACACTGATACAGTTGAAGTAGCTACAATCTCTCCTGAGCAACAAGCAGAAGAGCAACTTCGTCAAAAGTACGAAGCACTACGTCAAGAGCAAGTAATTTACTTTGACTTTGATAAAGCGACTGTTGAAGGTAAGTACGCTGATTTACTTCGTGCACATGCTGAGTTTTTAGTTCAAAACCCATCAGTTAAAGTACTAATTGAAGGCCACGCAGATGAGCGCGGTACTCCAGAGTACAACATTGCACTAGGTGAGCACCGTGGCCAAGCAGTTGAAAAATACCTATTAAGCTTAGGTGTTTCAGCTAGCCAAATGTCAGTGGTAAGCTACGGTGAAGAGAAGCCAATGGTTAAATCTCGCACTGAATCAGCTTTCGCTAAAAACCGCCGTGCGGTACTAGTTTACTAAGATAAGAGATATTATGAAGCCGAAAATTATTTTGGCAGCCATGATATTGAGCGGGAGCACCCAGTTAATGGCTGCTCCCGCTCCTGTTTCAGAAGCTGCAAGTTCACAATCAAGTATTGAGAAGCGATTAGCGTCGCTTGAGAATATGATGCAGTCGCGTAACTTTTTACAAGTAGAGTTACAGCAACAACTTAACTTGTTACAAGACGAAGTAAGTCAAATTCGCGGTGTAACTGAAGAGCAAAGCTACAAACTTGAAAAAGTACTCCAGCGTCAGCGTGAGTTGTATCAAGAGATTGAAAACCGCGTTAGCCAGGCTTATACACAGCCAACAGCAGCTCCAGTAGCCGATCAGGCGCAGCCAAACGATGCACAGAGCTACAGCAGTGACTTATCTGAAAATGAAGCGTACGAGCGTGCTGTTGCGTTAATAATGAAAGATAAACGTTATGATCAAGCGATTCCTGAATTTCAAACGTTTTTAACTACCTATCCAAACTCTGTATATGCGTCTAACGCGCATTATTGGTTAGGGCAGTTGCTTACTATTAAAAATGATGGCGTAAAAGCGGTAGAGCATTTTAAAGTGGTTGTTAACGAATTTCCAAATTCTAATAAACGCCCTGATGCAATGCTAAAGTTAGGCACACTTTTACAAGATCAAGGTTCAGCGGCGCAAGCACAAAAAATATTGAGCGATCTTATCAATCAATACCCAAGTACTACCGCTGCAAAACTAGCAACTGATCGTTTGGGAAACTAAAGTTCACCAGCGATTAAATTTCTAGTTAAGGCGAGCAAACTACATGGAAACTCTCGAAGAATCTTGGATTTGCATGTAGTTTGAGCACAAACGGTTTAATTTTGTGCATCTAGACATAAAAACTTAAAAAAAGAGACAATTTCGGTTGCACTCATTTTATAAATAAGTATTATAAGCGCCCGCAGCAAACGAATGGTTACCCCACTCGAAATGCGATAAAAAGAGCGGGTTATTAGCTCAGTTGGTAGAGCAGTTGACTTTTAATCAATTGGTCGATGGTTCAAATCCATCATAACCCACCAT